>JBEKPF010000001.1:0-187043 GCA_049521035.1 Occallatibacter sp.
CGGAAAGACTGCGCGAAATATAATATTCCGCCAACTAAGAGGATAGAATCGGTGCGATGGCAGAGTCACTGAATCAACGTTCAGAGCAGATTATCAAGCTGCTGCTGCGCGTAGGAAGCGCGACGGTCGAAGAGATTCTAGCGGTGGCCGGTTCTTCGGCGCCAAGCATCCGGCGCGATCTTGCACGACTGGAAAACCGTGGTTTGATTCGGCGCACGCATGGCGGCGCAACGCTGGTGGAGCCGCTGCTCTACGAGCCTTTCCGGTATGACAGTTCTTTTTTGGCACGCGAGCAGCGTTTTGCGGAGGAGAAACGGCGCATCGGCCTCGCTGCTGCTGAGCTGGTTCAGACGAATGAAACGGTGGGTCTGACCGCGGGCACTACTACCACGCATATCGGCCGCAGCCTGCGCCATCGCGAGAAGGTCCAGGTGATCACCAACGCCATCAACATCGGGATGGAACTTTGCAACCAGCCGGGAATCCGCACCTATCTCACGGGCGGCGTGGTTCCGTGGGCGTGGTCGTTCTCGCTTACCGGCAACGCAGCGCTAACGTTTCTCGATGATGTTTACATGGACAAGGTGTTCCTGAGCGTGACCGGCCTGGACGTGGAACGCGGAGCGACGACTCTGGAAACTGACGAGGCGCTGGTTTACCGCAAGATGGTGAAGCAGTCGAAACAGGTGATTGTGGCTGCGGATTCAAGCAAGCTGGGCAAGGTGAGCCCGGCATTTATCTGCCCGTCGAATGAGATACACATCTTGATTACCGACACCGGCGCCACGGCGGAAAGCCTCGCTCATTTTGAACGGCAGGGAACGCGCATTCTGCTGGTTTGAAGCAGACGACGAGCCGCGATATTGCTTCAGTGGGCAGCGTGCGCCGAGGATTCCCTGGCCTCAATCTCCGCACGGAGCAGCCGGATCGATTCGCGAACATCGGCCTCAAGCATTGCCTGACGGCTGACAGCCAGATGCCCATTGGTCTCTGATTTCTTGCTGGCTTCGCCGAGTTCTGTGCGCTTTTGAGTTTCGCTGGGGCGCGACCCATTGGTTCTAGACAGTGATCCGTGCAGATAAGAGACTCCGGTTCGCCGCACAACCTCGGCCAGGTTGGTAAGCTTCAATCCCCCACCGGCCATGATGTCGAGGCGCCCGCGCGCCTGATTGTGCAACCTCGCGATCGCCTCTGCACCATTTAAGACATCTGGCGCGCCACCCGAGGTCAGCAGGCAGTCGGCCCCGGTTTGAATCACGTCTTCTAGCGCCTGGTTCAGATCGGCGGTCTCGTCGAACGCACGATGATAGGTGACGCTCATCGGGTGCCCCGTTCTTACCAATTCGCGGCTGCGCTCTACATCAACACGGCCGTTCGGAAGCAGGACACCTATGGCAACGCCCGCAGCTCCAGCAAGCTTGGCATGCTCAACCTGACGACGCATCTGGGCAAACTCGACTGCGGAAAAAACGAAGTCTCCTCCGCGCGGACGAATGAGAACGTGCACGGGAATGGAGAGCGCCGCGATCGTTTCGGCGACCAGTTCTGCTTCCGGCGTGATACCACCAATGGATAGCTGCGAGCAGAGCTCAATGCGATCGGCACCCCCAGCCTCGGCAGCCTGTGCAGCCTCCACATTCTCGGCGCACAATTCAAAAAGAAAGTTCTTCATAAAAAACCTGGGGCAATCTCCGTTCTTTCCAAAACTGCTCCCTGCCATTCGATTGCCTCGTGACCGAGAGATGATGTTTTCCAACTTACCGATGTGACGTTTGTTACCCTGATTCCTGTAAACGTTACGATTTCTGCGATTGCACAAATGTTTTGAAAGACGCGTCCCAATTCGAATGTTCTGACTAAAGACATATCAATGATATGGCCTAAGAAACTACACCTGATCGAAGCAGGTGCGCTCTCGCACTTCGAGAGTTGACTCGTTCCAGAGGACCTAGAGACTGTTTTTGTGTGCAATCCATTTGAGCACCTTCTACCGCCTCTCGCAACTGTGCCGCAAAGATATAACCTTCAACCATCGAGCGACTATATTGGCATCTGTCGATCATTTTGAGGCGCAAATAGGCATCCACAGTGCTGAAGAGGTAAAGGTTTCCGCGGTGAGTTATGAAATTTGACCGGTGTAAGTTCACAGAGAAGGTGGTGTCTTGAGCCAAGCAATTCGCTACGGCGGGTACTCCCTGTCGAAACTCCAAAGGAGAATGATGAGACGACTGATGCTGTTGACGATAACCGCGCTTGCGGCAAGTTCCTGTCTGGCGGCGGAACCTGTGGCGCTGTTTTACCTGACTAACAACCCGGAGTCTATTCGCTCCTTCCTGGCGCATTCGCCGCAGATCGATCTGCTTGTGCCCACCTGGTACCAAGTGGACGAGAACGGACTGATGACGGGCGGTCCCAATCCTACCGTTCTCAAACGAGCGCAAGATGAAAAGCTGGCAGTGATGCCGATTGTTGCTCTGTTCAGCAAGAAGAACTTTCATGCGCTGGCAAGCAATGGCGACGCGCAGACCAGTTTGATTGGGGCCATGATTCGCGAATGCAAGCTTCACGGCTATACCGGCTTTCAGCTCGATTTTGAGAACATTGACTGGACCGATCGCGATTTGTTGACGCAACTCGTCAAGACACAGGCGGAGTCGATGCACCAAGCCGGTTTGCAGTTGACCATTGCCACGGTGCCCAATGCTCCCGGCTATCCTGGCGAGGGCGGATTTGCGAAGTGGATTTACACCGATTGGCGCGGGGCCTACGATATTGCCGCGATTGCGAAATACGTGGACCTGGTGTGCCTGATGACTTACGACCAGCACACACGCTGGACGGTTCCCGGACCTGTGGCTGGGTGGAACTGGACCGTGCAAAATCTCAACTACGCACTCAAGGTTGTTCCCAAAGAAAAGCTTTCGCTCGGCATTCCGCTCTACGGATATCACTGGTATACCGGCGCTCCCACGAAGGAAAACGAGTCGAGCAACGAGAAGCCAAATCCGACTGCTGAATACATCGGTACTCCCAATGCACTGCAACTTGCCGAAGCGTACAACGGCAAAATCGAGTGGGACACAGAGGACCACAGCGCCTACTTCCATTTCTATCGTGACCAGATGCGTGAATGGATCTTCTTCACCGACTTGCGCACTTTCAAGGACCGATACGAGCTGGTCAAGCAGAATGGCTTGCAGGGTTTCTGCTCCTGGGTGCTGGGCGAAGAGGATCCCGCGATCTGGACGTATCTGCCGCGCAAACATTGAGGCAAGGTGCCTCTGGAGGCCATGGCTGGGCTCCAGAGGCAGAAAACCATCTGGCTAGAAGTTCAGTTTGAGTGAGAGCTCGACTTCGCGGCCGGGGTTCGACCCATCCAACAGTCCGAACTGCCCTACGTTCCCGGTGCCCACGTTCACTCCCGGTCCTGTTTGGCGAACACCGTTGCAAGCATTGCACGAACTGTACTGTCCCCACCAACTCGCCGGTACGCTGAAGATCGGCGAGTTAGTCAGGTTAATGAATTGCGCGGCGAGCGCCATATTGAATTTCTCGGTGACCGGGAACCTCTTGGTCAGGTTGAGATCGGCGGTCTTGAGGGCGGGACCACGCAACGCACCAGTCTGGCAATTGCCATAGGTTCCGTTTGCCACCTCGGTCACGGAACCGGGATTGAGATTCGTTCTGCCGATGCTCCCGCCTATTTGAACTGTCTGCAGGCTTTGAGAACCCAATTGGCCGGCTACGCAATCGGGGCGGGGTTCATATGATCCGGTCAGGGTGGATGCGGAGTTTGCATTCGTATCACCCATGTAAGCACCGGCAAAGGGGGTTATCCCAAAACCAGAGCGGAAGGTGGTGTCAACCGCGGTCTCCCAGCCACCGATTACTTCATCGACTACATGATTGACATTGTTGGCAAACAGCTTCCCCCTGCCGAAGGGAAGACTGTAGACACCGTAGGCGGCAAGCTCTTGCGCAGTGTCGATAGTGCATCTGCCGTAGTCGCCCATTGGGTTGTACTCGTTCTGGAAGAAGTTCTGCGTAGCCTGGGTCTGCGATTCCCCTGCCCCTTCTTCGTCTCCATACGAGCCGAAGTAACCGAGCGAGTTAGCGAGGCACTTAGACCATGTGTAACTCGCCTGGAACGTGAGGCCGTGATAGTTTCTCTGCAACAAAGTTGCTTCAAGCGCATTGTAGCGAGAGATTCCGTCCGAGGCATTGTAACGAGCCTGGGCGCCGGCAGTCACAATGGGTTGCATGTAAGGGCCCGGTATCACAGTGCCGGCAGTAGTGAGCTGTTTCTGGTTGTAGAGATAGATGTCGGACATGTGGTCGTCCTTGTTGCCCACATAGCCGATTGTTGCCGTGGTATTGGCCTTGAACTGGTGCTGAACAAACAAGCTGAACTGCTGATCGACAGCAGGCTGAAGCGCTGGGTTTGTGGCGTGGGCCTGGCCACTGGCGAAGCAGTTGGCAGCAAAGGCCAGTAGTTCAGCCGGGGTGCAGGCCGCCGAGAAAGCCGTATAACCCTGATCCAGAGTGGTCCCCGGATACATCATCGTAGCGGGGGTGTTGTTTACCTCGTTGTGCAGTTCAACATAGGGAGGATTAACAACGGCCATGTTGTTTACTCCGTTGCCCTCCATGTAACTGGAGATGTCATAAGCGCCGCGGATCACGGTTCCGGGAGCCCAATCGGGGCTGTATGCGAAACCTATACGAGGCTGGAAGTTATCCCATCCCTTGTATGTGTTGTAGTTTGTTCCAATCTCCGGAGTTCCCGTAAGCAGGTTGAAGTTCACGTTGGCATTTGCATTCTTGTCACCGCGAGGAGTCGTCAACTCGTAGCGCATGCCAAGATTCAAGGTCAGGTTGTGGGTCACATGCATGTTGTCCTGCACGTAGCCTGCGAACAAGCTATTGACGAGGTTGAAATTGAAGGGCGTGCCTTGCTGAACATTTTCCGGCAGCCCGAGCAGGAAGTCCGCGAATTGGTTTGCGGCGCCACCTGCGCCTGCGCCCTGAGTCGTGTATTGCCCGTTGAAAGTGAAGGAACCGGCAGCGCCCTGGTTGCCCGCATACACGTCGTTCATGATGTAATGGAAGAGCTCAAAGCCCGTGTGCAGGGTTTGCTTGCCGTGTGTCCAGGTGAGTGAATCTTCTGCCTCATATGTGGTGTCGTGGAAGATCTCCACGCCGTCTGTGCTTCCGACTGTCCCGTAACCGAAAGTCATTGAGGGAAGAATAGACTCCTGAACGCCAGGAAGCCCAAACTCCTGGGGCAGATTGGCGCTCGTCGCGTTGGTATAAACCTGATCGTTCGCGGGGAAAAACTGACTACCAAAACGGAAGTCGTTGACCAGCGTCGGAGTAATCGTGCGGACATAATCCCCTACGAAGTTTTTCAGCGGATATTCACGTGTCAGGTTCGGAGTCAGCAGGTTCGTTCCATTACTGCTGACATTGAGGGTGTGCATCTGGGTGTAACGGCCAGAAATGTGATCGTTCTGTGAAGCCTGCCAGTCGATTTTGACATCACCCTGGTAGCTGTGGACATAGCCGCTTGTGTAGTAAGTCGGTTGTTCAAACTGCTGAGTAAACAATGGAGAAGCGACCATGGCCGCTGCGACTTTGCTGCTCAACGGAATCTGGTTGTTCGGGAACGGTTGACGGCTGCCAACTGGAGCGGGCTGCCCTGCATTGGGTCCGCTGAGATAGACCGGGCTGTAAAGCTGGCCGGCGGGATTGGAGCAAACACCGCCGACAAAACCCGCGCCCAGGTTTGTGCAGACCTGCCCGAGGTTGCCAGTCAGAAACGGCGTAGGAATAAGGGTATTGGTTTGGCCGGTCCTCGGTGTGTTATTGATCTCTGATTGCTCGTCTGCAAAAAAGAACAGCTTGTCCCTGACGATGGGCCCGCCTACGGTGCCGCCAAAATTGTTCCACTGCAGGACGGGGCGCGGTAAGGTTACCCCGGTAGCAACGTAATTGTTGGGATTGCTTGCAGAGGGAAGCTGCAGCGAAGCGTTTGCCTTGTCTTGCCAGGTGTTCGCGTCCAGAACGGTGTTGCGGAAATACTCGAACACGTCTCCGTGGAAATGATTAGTCCCGGACTTGAGTGTCTCAACCACAACACCGCCGATATAGTTTCCAAAATCCGCCGGCGCATTGCTGGTAATGATGTTGAATTCCTGGATCGCGTCGGGGCTAGCTACGTACGCAACGTCGTTGTTGTCTGGCTGGTTGATGTCCATGCCGTCTAGAGATGCGTTGTTGTCCTGTTCGCGAGCACCGTTGACGTAGGGGCGGCCCGTGCCGAAGGTGTTCTGCGACGACTCGAATGCGAAGATGTTGGGACTGACAACGCCGGGTGCCAAAAGCGTCAACTGGTTGATGTTGCGCGTAGCCAAGGGAAGGTTGTTGACGGCATCCGTGTCAAGCACTGTGCCCACCTCGGTGGATTGAGTCTGCAGTAGCGGCGGAGCGGAGGTCACAGTGACCAACTCACTCACATTGCCGACCTTCATTTGGAAGTTCATTTGGGCAACCTGATTGAGAATCAAGCTGAAGGAAGCGCGTTCCTCGGTACGGAATCCGGCTGCTTCCACTTTTACTGTGACGTGGCCGACGGGGATCTGCGGAAACTCATAGAGACCGGATTCACTGGTCTTGGTGACCCACGTGGTACCGCGGTCGACATCGGTGACGGTGACGGTGGCGTTAGCAACTGCGGACCCGGCGGGGTCCACAACGGTGCCAGTAATTGAGCCAGCTGCTTGCTGGGCCCACGCAGTAGACGATGGACATGGCGTCCCGATGACGGTACAGGCGCCAACCGCAATCAACAACGATAGACTTATCCGCTTCACTGAGCTCCTCCTCGAAAACAGGTTCAAGTTGATGGGGTTGCCTTTTTGAGCAGCTATAGCAAGGCCGTGAAGAACTATATAGCAGTAGAAATTTTGCAAGTCAAGAAGAAAAACTGGTTAATTTAGGTCGGGCCCAGGCCGGTTGTGGAAAAATCGCGTTCGCCGAGTGAAATCAACCATATGAAATCCGGATAGGGAAGGAGTATTATCGGCTTTCTACGGAGAAAGCTCATGAGTAATGTTCACCGGAGTGGCACGGAGCGCATCAAATCCGCACTGCTCAACACGGGAAGGAAGCGCATTCGAGTGCCTCCAAACTGCTCTATAGCTAGTTTTTACTCGACAACCGGCTTGGTTGAGGTATCTTGAATGCAGATCAATAGGCGCAATTGGGAAAGCGGCATCAATCCCGTTATGAGCACAGCTGTGACCACCATACGCACTCAGAAGGAAGAGCCGGCGTACAAGAGAATCCAGAGCGCGATCCGGCAGCGGATTGACTCCGGCGAACTGAAGCCGGGTGACGTTGTCGACTCGGAGCGGGAACTTGCCCGAATTCACAGCGTGAGCCTGATGACCGCGCGGCACGCACTCGCGGATCTGGCTCAAGAAGGCATTGTGGAGCGCCGCCACGGTGCGGGAACTTTTGTAGCGCCGCCCCAAATCCACTTCAACAAGCTGCTCAGCTATACGGAACAAATGGCCAGCCTGGGACTGACCACACATTCCAGAATCGTGTCTTCAGGCACGGTGATCAGGGAGCAGGAGATCGCGGCGCGTCTAGGTTTGTCGCCAACGTGCAGACTGATCAAGATCGAACGTGTGCGGTCAGCCGGCGACGAGCCGGTCGCGCTGGAAGTTTGTTACCTATCAGCCGAGGAATTCCAGTCTTTGATAGATCTACCTCTTGACAGGACTTCGCTTTTTGGGGCACTGGAGCGCGAATGCGGAATTGAACTCGCGTACGCCGACGAAGAGATTGATGCGACTCATGCGGATCACCGTATCGCGAAGCTGCTGAATATTCCGAGCGGCGCGCCGCTGCTCCGAATTCGCCAGCTCATCTTCTCAACCAAAGGGCGCGCAACCGTCTATGTGATGGGCCTCTATCGCTCAGGCAGACACACGTTGAGGATTCGCCGCTTCCGGTAGGCTCTTGTCAGCGCGCTTGACTGCGCGACGGTTTCGATCTGGCTCGACGCACCGATACGCCGATTCCACACTATTGAGAACAAGTCGATCGAGCCGGCTCAGGAGAAACGGGCAGGTTGAGCGGGTTCTGCTTTTGAAGGCTTTCATTCAGCTCCTTCCACAGGTTCATGACTTTGAGCAGTGCATCGCAGGTCTCGTTGACTGCCTGAACCTGAGGCTCAGTGGGGCGCTGGTCGCCCGCTTCAACGCTGTTGAGCAAACGAGTCAGGTCACGGTTGACCGGACCGAAACCAGGTGCGGTCCTGGTGCCTTCTATGACGGCCTTAATCTGCTTTTCCAGATCTTTGGTATCGATCGTCTTGCCCTTCTTTCTCTCTTCAAGCGCTGTCTTCAACGCGGCCTGGTTCTGATACTCGCTATAGGAGATTTCGATTCCGTTCAGGATACGGTGGGCTAACGCAAGCTGGGCTTCAAGGTCCGCCTGACTAGCATGGACGCGCGGGTCGAGGTCAACGGTAAGAGGCTGCTTGTATGTCTGACCGCCTGCCGTCAACTCGATTGTGTATTGGCCTGGCACAACGAGAGGACCTTCCGGCTGCTGACGCGGAGTTTCGTGCGGAATGGCGTGGTCGGCCAGAGTGTACTCAGTGTATTGGAGAATGGGGCCGTAGTAGCCGGCGGGCAGAACCCTGGGCGAGTCGTATCGAAGATTCCAGATGAAGCGGTGCAGACCGCTGGTTGCATCTACCGGTTGTGGTGTCGAGAACCAATACTCAGGAACGTTCGGTGGAGGAAGCTTGGGCTCGTTCGGTGTTCCGGTAAACTTGCGAACGACATTGCCGGCGGCATCGCGAATTGTAATCATCGCTCCATCTGCCGGCGCGGAGCCCAAGTAGTAATCGATGGCTGTGCCATCCGGGGGATTTTTTCCACTGGGTGTTTCAATGGGCAACGGCGTGTCTTGATTTGTATCCCAGCGGACACGGATCGCCGGAGCGGGGACGAAGAGATGGGCCGCCGCAGTCAGTACATCCGGAGTCAGTTGGCGAATAGGGCTTATGTTATCGAGGATCCAGAGACTGCGACCATAGGTGGAGATGACCAGATCATCATCGTGAATCTCCATGTCGGTGACCGGTGTGGCGGGTAAATCAAGTGTGAGCGGATGCCAGTGATCGCCGTCGTCATAGGAAAGGAAAACCGAGGAATCGGTTCCTGCGAAAAGAAGTCCTTTACGCACGGGGTCTTCGCGGACTACGCGCACGCCCTCGTTTGCAGGAAGGCCACTGATGATGGATTGCCAGGTGGTGCCAAAGTCATGGGTGCGGAGGATTTGCGGAGGAACGGCCTGACGGCTGGATCCGATCGAGAGGTACGCTGTGGCGGCGTCATGGTGTGAAGGCTCAACGTAAAAGATCTCTGACGGCGCGGTGATTCCTGGCGGTGTGACCTTTTGCCAATGCTCGCCGCCATCCCGCGTGACCTGGACGACTCGGTTGGTGGTCGCAGCCCACATCAATTTTGGATCGATAGTGGAAGCGGCCAAAGCATCGATGGATGGAGTGCGGGGACGGTCTGGATTCTCTTCAGGCTCAGAGGCTTTTTCGCCGGCAGTAAGGTCGGGGCTGATAGGTTGCCAGCTCTTGCCTTGGTCCGAGGTCTTCAACACATACTGGGTGCCGAGATAGAGCGTGTGCGGATCGTGGGGCGAAAAGAATAGCGGCGGCATTTGCGCTACGTGATACTTATCGCCCTTTTCAAAGACGGTTGCAGTCTGGCCGGTCTTGCGATCGAAGCGAACGACGGTGCCATACCAGCCGCCAGAATAGACCCAGTCGGGATGTAGAGGATCCGGCGCGATGAAGCAAAATTCGAATCCGCCCACTGAGATGTTATCTGACAAAGTAATTTCACCGTTGTCGCTGCGGCTTGGAACGGACTGCGTGCCGCTGTCCTGTTGGGCTGCATAGGTGCGATACGGAAAGGCGTGATCGGTGATGACGTGGTAGAACTGACCGGTCGGTTGGTTGTACCAGGAGCTCCATGACTTGCCCGCATCCACGCTGATGATAGCGCCCTGATCGACGCCGAGTAGCAATCGGCTGGGATTATTGGGATCGATCCAAAGGACGTGGAAATCGTCGCCGGAGGGCGCGCCTACATAAGCTTCGAAGGTATGGCCACCGTCAACGGAGCGATAGAGCGAGGTCTGCGCGACGTAAAGAATGTCGGGAGTTTTTGTATCTACAAAGATGCGGCTGAAGTAGCCGCTGCCCAGGATGCGCGGGTCTTTGGTAGATTGCGTCCACGTTGCACCGGCATCATCGGAACGGAAGAACCCCTGTTCCATAATGGCGTAGAGCCGGCGTCCTTTGGTGCCGGGAGCGATGATGATTCCCAAGCGGCCACGCGCCTTTTCAGGCAGTCCCTTGGCTTCAAGCGGTTGCCATGTGGACCCTTCGTCGGTGGATTTATAGATGAGAGAATTGGCCTCTTTGCCACCCTCCTTTCCCTCGGACGGTGGCGGTCCCGAAGCAGGAATATAGAGCGACGCGTACATGATGCGACCGTTATCAGGATCGGCTGTGAGGTCGAAGACACCCGCAGTCTCGTCATTCTTGAGGGTCTGCTTCCAGGTCTTTCCACCGTCCTCCGATTTGAAGACACCGCGCGTGGTGGTGAAGGTCTGGGTGGGCGAGGGGCGCGAAAAGACATAAACTCCGATGGAGTTGGCGCCGGCGACAAGTACGTCAGGGTTGCGCGGATTGACGATGACGGCCTGGATGAAGCGAGTATCTTCGAGTCCGGCGTGGGTCCAGGTGTTGCCTTCGTCGAGAGATTTATAGACGCCGTTGCCTGGGGTTTGCTCGCCTGTGCCGGCGTAGATGATCTTCGAATTGGAAGGTGCAACCGCGAGCGAACCGATGGACGCGACGTGCTGCTTGTCAAAGATGGGCTGCCAAACATGGCCGGCGTCCGTGGTCTTCCAAATGCCGCCCCCCGGCGTGCCGAAGTAGTAGACGTTCGGATTGTCGGGAACGCCAGCGACAGCGCTTACACGGCCTGCGCGGAAGGAACCAATCAGGCGCCAATGAAGGGCTTGCAAACTGGCGGTGTCAACATCTTGAGCAAGGCAAGAAACGGCGAGGAACAAGCACGCAGATAAAAACGCAAAACGAAACTTCATCCTGTTTTCCTCAAGCCCGTTAACGGGCGCTTCATAAAAGCTGTTGTCGATTGCGATGAGGACACGTGTATCTGGACTAAAAGGTTATGCGGGCACCCAGTTGCGCTGCAAATGGAATTCCAACGGTTGTGCCCGGTCCGAAGAAATCTCCCAACGCGCCTTCAGGTATCTCAAGTTGCTTCAGGCTGGTGATGGGCGAGGTCTGAGAGCAATCGGCGACCGTGCAAATAAGGCTGACATTCGTGATGCCGTTTTGATTTGGCTGCATCTGCGCTGCAGGGACCGGAAGCTGCGAGACATTCACAGCGTAATTCGCGCCAGGGTTGTTGCGATTGAAGATATTGAAGAATTCCGCAAATGGGTCAATCCGCCATCGCTCACCGACTTTGAAAGATCGTGTGACGCGCAGATCTGTCTGGAGGTAAGGCGTTCCACGAAATTCATCGAGACTGGTATAAGCACCATTTACCCAAATGCGGCCAGTGTTGTCCGCGTTGGTAATAGTGATGGGGCGGGCGCTTTCAAGCTGGGAAACGCCGCTCAATTCAAAGCCACCTGGGATATGCACCGAACCCGCGAGCACAAAGCGATGGCGCACGTCTTCGCCGGAAGGTCCGTAATCGCCAGGTCCGAAGGCATCCAGCTGCCCTGCCTGCGGTCCGCTCTGCAGCGTGCAAACACCATCGACATAGTCAAAGAGTTCACCTAGCAGGCAGCCCCAGGTCTGCGCCTTTGAGAGCTGGTAGTTCGCAACCAGACTGAAGCGGTGCATATTACCTTGCAGATGCAACATGAGCGCGTTGTAGCTGGAGCGGTTGTCCGCCTGGAACACATTCACATTCGGCACCACGGCCGCTTGATCGGCTGCATAGTCAGGATCTGTTGCTGCGATGAGCGGGGTGAGCAGATTCGTGCCTCCGGAGTAGGGGAAGGCACGGTAGCCATGGTTCCCCTGCTCGTGTGTATAGTCGGCGCTGGCGAGCCAGTGTTGGTTGAATGCATGCTGCGCACCGCCGGTGATGTGAATCGCATAGGGAGTCTTGTAACTCGAACCGATAAGGTTGCCTGTGCTTCCAGAGCCGCCTTGCAGGCAGCCCGCACCGCTGAGAGTGTATGTGCCAGGAGCGCCGGTTAGAACACATGTGCCGCTGACTGCATTTGTATTGTTGACTCCCTGAAACGCTGTGGCCCAACCGTTCTGCGCGAGATCGTCGTAGAACATGCCGAATCCCGCGTGAAACACGGTCTTCTCGCTGCCGCCGGGAGAATAGGCGATTCCGAGGCGAGGCGCGATTTGTTTGCGGTAATCGTGCGGGACGCTGGGTACGATGGGAATCTGCAAGGCCTGCATCGTAATGTACGCACTGTTCTCAAGCTGGCTTCGGCCTGAATCCTCGAAGAGCCCAAAGCTAGTCTGGTAACGAAGGCCGTAATTAACCGTGAGGTAATGCGAAACGCGCCAGGAATCCTCTGCATAGAGGCCGAGCCGTTGAACATTTTGCGAGAAGCTGCCATCGCCCGCGGGAGTGTAGGTGCAGGTAATGCCGGAATCAGCGCTGGGCGCCGGATTGCACTGCGAGGCCGGTGAGACATCATAGTACGGCAACGCGCTCGCGATGCCGCCGCAGTCGGGTCCGGGCGGATTGATGTAGCAATCAGGGTTGGACGGATACTGGATGAATTGCTCGGCGGTGGATACAAACGCGCCGCCGAGCACTGGCTCGTGAATAAAGTCGACGCCGAACTTGAGAGCGTGACTTGCTGCAATATGAGTCAGGTCATATCGCAGCTGGTATTTGTCCTGGTTGCGCAGGTCAGGGAAAAGAGTGATGGGAGTGGCGAACTGGTTATCGCCGAAGGTTTCGAATCCAGATATTGTCAACGCTGTCGAACTGAAAGGAAACGCCAACGCGAAGCCCAGGTCAGAATTGCGCGTTTGGGTAAGGTGCAACAGGCTGGCAGCCACAACCAGATTGCCGAGCCAAGTGGGATTGAACGTGTAGGCGTTGCTGATTACTGTGTTCCAGTAGTTGTTGTGCGTGGTCAATCCAGTGGAGGGCAGCGTGCCTTGCTCTACCAAGGCATTGCGGGTGAGGTAGGTGTCTTCAGATGTACGCAGAAACCATTGCGATTTTGAAGACTGAGACCAGTCAAAACGCGCGGTGCCGAGATAGTCGCGGAAAGGGATGGGGACATTGGCGGGAACTGCGATGGATGGTACGCCAGGGATGAGACCTGAAGAAGCGATGGTGCTCAGCGCTTCGAATTGCTGGATGCTCGCGGGGCTGTAGGCGATGCTGGCATCCTCATGAACCGCTTCGAAGGATGTAAAGAACCACACCTTGTTTCTTGCGATGGGACCGCCGAGGGTGCCGACATAGTTTTGCCTGGAGAACGGTTGCTTGGGATTCCGCGCGCAGATTCCGTTGGTGCAGGTTTCTGCTGGATTCTCAATTGGGAACCGGGCGTTGAGTGCAGCAGCACGCTCGTAAAAGGCCCCGTCGCCATGCCAATCGTTACCGCCGCGCTTGGTGGTGATCACGACGGATCCAGCAGTGGTCCAGCCTGTGTCGGCGTCCTCGTTCGAAGTGCGTACCGCAAATTCCTGGATGCCATCTGGCGAGAAATTCTGCAGAAATCCGCCGATCCAGTCGTCGGAGTTGTCAGCGCCGTCGACCGATAACTCATTATTCAAGCCGGAGCTTCCACCAGTGGAGACAGCAGTGATACGCGCCTTGGTGGGATCGGAGGGTTCGACTGGCTCTGTTCCAGGCACAAGATATGCGATGTTGGCAAAGCTGCGTGCGGGGAGTGGAAGTGATCCGAGGTCCTGGCTTCCGACTACGCCGCCACGCACAGCGCTCGAAGTGTCAATGGATTCGGCCGTGATTGAGGAAGGAATGCCTTGCACATTCACGGTCTCGTGTCCGGCCTCTGGCTTCAGCGTGACATTGATGTCGCGAACGACGCTGACAGCGACGTCAACATCGGCCGTGGCCTGGGAAAAGCCTTTGGCGGTCACGCTGATGCGATAGAAACCGGGGAGCAATCCCTCGATACGAAATTCTCCCTGACTGTTCGCTGTTGCCGCGCGACTCATGGAAGAACCGGCGGCCTGCGCCACAACCCGAGCACCCGCAACGCGCGCTCCGCTGACGTCCTGGACTGCTCCTCGAAGTGCGCCGTTGGAGTTTTGACCGCAAAGGAGCGCCGGGGCTAGAGCAAGAAACAAGAAGCCAAGATAGAACGCCTTTGCGCGCATTCCCGCCTCCCGATGCCCCTGCATCTGATCCCCTGCAGCAAACATATCTGCCTCCTCAAAGCTGCGTTTCGTTTGTTGCTCCATGTGCCGAGTCTCTAGTGGTTCGGCGATAAAGCCGGTAGCGGACTCTATCGCGGGGGAAGGGGTGTCAGAAATTTCCCAAATATGGCGTAGTCTAACACCTTGCAAAAGGATATCTTGAGCGAAGATCAGCGAGTCATGAGGTAGTAGACCTCACGTTCAATCTCGGCGATTGCGATGGGCTTAATGCCTTTCATCTTCAGCTCCTGATTTAGAGCATCGATTGGGCCTTTCTTCAGTGTGGTCCAATCCTGTATCCGCTGGGTCGATGCTGCTCGCGCCTCGGCATATACAGTCAATCCCTGCGCTGGCATTGCGCGATCGGCACTTTCGGCCATATTCAACGCGGCGGTCAGCTCCTGATTGGCTGCGTCAAGTCCTAGCGTCCCATCAGTTCCCTTCTCCAAGACATTGATCGAATCAGTCAATCCATTGGAGGCCTTCGCGATCTCTTCATTTCCAGTACCAGCAATAATTCTGGCTAACTGCTCTTTTACCGAACCAACTTCGGCGAGAGCACGTCGACATGCGAGTGAATCGCGGAATATCTTGTAGCTGGTTTCGAATTGTTCATCGAACTCTGCCTGATTTGCAGGCGAACGAGGGTCTTTCATGATGGCCAGCGATTCGGGCTGCAGTTTCTTTTCGTCGACTTCCAGTTCCAGAGTGTAGGTCCCGGGCGCTACGCGCGGACCGCGTGGAATGTCACCTTCGCCATCATCGGGTTCATCGCTTTCGGCCACGCCAGAGGTTCCCCATGCGAGATTCCAGATGAGCCGATGCATGCCGGCCGATGTCTCGATCTGCTGCGGCTTAGGGAACCAGCGTTCGGCGATGGGTATCGACGCATGGTTCGCTTCATGCTCCTTCGCGGAAGTGAACTGCCGGACGAGCTTGTGACGCGCATCGTAAATTCTGATCGTGACTTTCTGCGAATCAGTGGGGAGATAGTAGTCGAGGATGGCGCCATTTGGTGGATTCTCCGCGGTTGGCTCCTCGGGCGGTAAAGGAGTTCCAGGAAATCCATCGTTATCGATGCGCACGGTCGTTTCCGGTTGGTAGAGAAACGGCACTGCACTGTTCGCATGCTTGGCCGCCTGTCGCAGAGGGGTGATGTCATCGAGAATCCAGAAAGAGCGGCCGTGTGTAGCGACTACAAGGTCGTCTCCATGCACAACAAGATCACGAACAGATGTCACGGGAAGATTCAGCTGGAGCGGCTGCCAGTGGTCACCATCGTCCACCGAGAAATACACCCCAAACTCTGTTCCTGCGTAGAGCAAGCCTTTGCGCTTCGGATCTTCGCGGACTGCATTGACGAACTCCGGATCTGCAAGGCCATCAGCTATGAGCTTCCAAGTCTTTCCATAATCGCGGGTGCGATAGGTGGCCGGCGATCGATCATCTACACGATGGCGCTCGACAGAGGCATAGGCGATGGCCGCGTCGAAATGCGATGGATCGATCTGCGAGACTCTGCTCCACGGTTGCATTCCACGTGGGGTAACGTTGGCCCATGTCTTCCCGCCGTCGCGCGTGAGCGAGATGACTCCCGTGTCGCTCCCGGCCCACAGCACATCCTTGTCGACATAGGAAGGCGCGACCGTGGCTAGCGTGCCGTAACCGCGCTCAATGGCGTTGTCAGGGGAGGGTCCGTCCTGCCTGGTAGCGGAGTCAATTGAATTGCCCGCCGATGGATTGCCGGGAGGGGCGACTACTTTTGCAGATGCTGGAGGAGCCTTTGAGCCGGTGAGATCGGGGCTGATTTGCGCCCAATGCAGGCCACCGTCCGTGGTCTTCAGCACGTATTGGGTTCCCAGATAGAGCGAGGTTTTGTCGACGGGCGAAAAGGCGAGCGGCGGAGTCCAGGGATCGCGATATTTGCGGAGTTGAATCTCCGTACCGAAGATTGGAACAGGCCAGGGAGATACGTCCTGCGAAAGTGATCTTCCGCGTTCCCATCGGGCGACCACGCCATAGCTGCCGCTCTCATAGAAGATGTCCTGGTTTTTGGGATCGATTGCTATGTAGCCGCTCTCGCTGCCGCCCGCGGGAAACCAATCGCGAGGCGTGATCTGCCCGTGATCAGTGCGGCTCAACACTGCGGCACTGCCGCTATCCTGCTGCGCTCCATAGACCGTGTAAGGGAATTGATCGTCCGTGGTTACGTGATACATCTGAGCGGTTGGCTGGTTGTACCAAGTCGACCAGGTCTTACCACGATTGAGACTAATTGTGGTCCCCTGGTCCGTGCCGAGAATGAGATGGGCTCCATTCTCCGGATCGACCCACAGCTCGTGATAGTCGTCGCCGCCTGGCGCGCCGCGCAGCACGGCGACCGTCTTGCCGCCATCGACTGAATACATCAGTGCAACGTTCGGCATGTAAATGATATTGGCATCGCTGGGATCGACGGTGATGCGGCTGAAGTACCAGGCGCGACTGGTGAGACGCGGATCGGCATTGGCAAGAGCCCAGTTGGCGCCTCCATCGTTAGAAACGTACAGGCCGGACTTCTTCGCTTCAATCAATGCGTAGACGCGCTGGCCATCCGCACTGACGGCCACGCCGGAGCGACCCCACGGCCCATCGGGCAATCCGTGACCAACACACGGCTCCCAGGTTTCGCCGCTGTCAGTTGATTGATAGATGGCGCTTCCCGGACCGGCGAGGGGCGCGTATGTGCTCCAGGGCGCGCGATGGGCATTCCACATGGAAGCAAAGAGCCGGTTCGGTTTGGCGACTGCGATGGCAAGGTCTGCGGCTCCAATGCTGGAGCCTTTGTCGAGCGTGTGCTTCCATGTGGCTCCGCCGTCGGTGGACTTGTAGACGCCACGCTCGGCGTTCGGGCCATACGCATGGCCAAGCGCTCCCACATATACGACATCCGGATTGGTTGGATCGATTGCGATCTTTGCGATCTGCCGTGTTTCTTTCAAACCCACATATGTCCATGTCTCGCCGCCATCGGTCGACTTGTATACGCCAGCGCCCGATGAAAGGTCGGACCGAATGTCTGACTCACCGGTACCGACATAAATCACGTTGGGGTGCGAAGCCGAGACCGCAAGGGCGCCAATCGAAGCTACCGGTTGCCGATCGAAGATGGGCTTCCACACCGTACCGGCGTCGGTGGTCTTCCACACTCCACCATCGACTGCACCAAAGTAAAATGTCGCACCATCGCCGGGAACACCACTGACGGCGACTGCGCGCCCTCCGCGAAACGGCCCAATCAGACGCCAGCGCATGTCTTTAAAGAGTTGCGGCGAGACGGTCTGCGCGGCAACATGCAAAGCGGCAAGCAAGGTTGCTAACACAAGATTGAAACGAGTTACACGAATCGTACCCATTCATTCTCTCCCAACGAATGCGTCGTCCATTATTCAAATCAGAGACAATCTTTATTCTTCGTCGCCGCCTTCGGGCATGTTCTGCGGCTTCTGTTCAAGATTCAGCAGCGGCAGATGTGCCGCGTCAAGCTGGTGATTCAAGGCCGGAATCGAGGATTCCTTGGAATGCTTCCAACGATTCAGGATCTCTGTCAACTCCTCGTTCGCATGTGCCGCCGCTTTCAATTGCACCGCGGTCGGCGCGGCATCTGCTGATCCAACCTGCTCGTAAAGCGCGGCCGACTCTCCGGCTACTTCATCGAGGCCCGGCGCTTCTTCGGCGCCAGAGTTCGGATGCCCACTCAGTAACTCCCCCAACTCCTTGTCGAGTTTGTCGATTGCTTCACTCAAAGCGGGCGCGTCTTTGAGAGGAGACGGCGCGGTCTTCGACAAGGACTCCAATTGCTCCTTTGTGGAATGAACTTCGAGCAAAGCGGAAGCACTGTCTGTGACCATGCGGGCCAGCTTGCTCTGCTCCGAAAACAGGCTCTCCAGATCAGCCGGTGTGGCATGCACACGCGGATCTATCTTGACGGTGAGCGGCGCCGTCAGCACCTTACCAGCTGCGGTTAGCCGAACTGTGTAGGTGCCCGGAAGGGCGAGCGGTCCCTGGGGCGTGCGCGGCGTGTCGTGCGGCACCGCGGAGATTGGATACTCATAGCTGGTGGCAGTCGGTGTAGTGTAGCGCAGATCCCATATCCAGCGATGCATTCCAGGGGAAGATGGTAACGTCTTTGGCATACGCAACCAGTAAAGCGGAATCAGTTGCTTCGATAACTCCTCCATGGTTGATTCGGGCTTTTCGTCGCTCGCATATTTGCGGACTAACTTGCCGTCGCCATCAAGGATCTCGAGCATCACTCGACCGACAAACCCCTGGGGCAGAGCGTAGTCGATCACTGCGCCGTCTGGAGGATTCTCGCCTGCAGGCTCGTCATTCGGCAGGGGCGTGTCCGGATTGGTGCTGCGGCGAACGCGATAAGCCGCACCGGGTTTGAAGAGAAATGCGCTTGTGTCCGCCTTCATTTCCGCAATTTGGCGTAATGGCGAGATGTCATCAAGGATCCAGAATGAGCGGCCATGTGTGGCGACGATCAAATCGTTGTCGTTGATGAGGAGGTCACGCATGGAAGTATGCGGTAAATTGAATTGAAGCGGCTGCCAGTGGTCGCCATAATCAAACGATACCAAGACTGCCGTCTCCGTGCCCGCGAATAACAGCCCCTTGCGCACCGGGTCTTCACGCACGGTATCTACAGGCGAACCATCCGGAAGGCCGGTGGCAATCGACTCCCATGTAACGCCGCCATCATGGGTGCGAAAGAGATAAGGCTGCATATCGTCAATCCGCATGCGGCTTACGGACACATAAGCTGTGTTGTCGTCGAAGTGCGACGCGCTGATCTGCGTCACCTTGCTCCAAGGCGTCATCTTGGGCGGCGTAATGTTTTTCCAGTTCTTGCCGTGATCGCGCGTGATCCATACAAGGCCGTCGTCCGTGCCCGCCCAAAGCGTGTCAGGAGACTTGAATGATGCCGCAAACGAATAAATCACGCCGCGGCGTTTTGCCTGATCCTTGTCCGATAGAGGCTTCAGCGACGCGGGCTGTCCTGAGTGCTCGCGGCTTAGATCCGGACTGATCTGAATCCAGGTCTTGCCGTAATCTTTCGTCTCAAAGAGCACGTTTGATGCGTAGTAGAGGTCATGCGGGTCGAGCGGCGAGAACAGGATCGGCTCTGTGCGGTCGGCACGATACGCGGGGTTCCGGACGGGGATTGGCGTTACGTTCTGGACCTGGCCTGTGGCCATATCGTACTTCGATACTTCCGATCTTCCAGCTCCGAAGACAATCTCCGGATGCAGCGGATCGGGTGCCGCATAGCCGTACTCAATTACGCCGACCGGATGCCATTCGCGAAATGTAATCTCGCCGTCGTTGCCGCGACTCGAAATGCAGACCGAGCCGCTCTCTTGTTGGCCAGCGCACACCTGGTAAGGAAATGTATTGGTCGCCGCAACGTGATAAAGCTGCGCTGTCGGCTGGTTGTACCACGAACTCCACGTTTCGCCGCGATTCACGCTGACGATCGCGCCCTGGTCGCTGACCAGGAGAATGATGTTGGGATTCTCAGGGTTGATCCATAGGTTCTGATAGTCGTCACCGCCCGGTGCACCGCGCAGGCTCATCCATGTTTTGCCACCGTCGAGCGAGCGCTCGGTGACGATGCTTGCGCTGTAGACCACGTCGGGGTTCTTCGGATCGACCTTTGCAATGGGCAGGTCGCCACCGCCAATCTTCATTGCCGGCCGCGGATCATTCGTCACCTTATACCAGTTATCGCCGGCATCGTCTGACCGATACACGCCGAGGCCAACGCCCGAGGCATATCCGCCTTCCTTACTCGTTGCGACTGTCGTGTACAACCGGTTTTCGTCGCTTGCACACAATGCCACCTGGATGTGCACGACGTTATCAGGCAGCCCTTTGGTCAACTGTTTCCATGTGGTGCCGCCATCGGTTGACTTGAACAAGCCACCTTTCGTCCCCTCGTAGGTATTGGCATCCTCCCACGGGCCCAGCGTTGCCTCCCACATTGACGCGTACACCACATCAGGATTGGTCGGATCGATCGCCACGTCCGATCCGCCGGTGTTCGCGTCCTTGTAGAGGACCTTTGTCCACGTCACGCCGCCGTCGGTGGAGCGATAGATCCCTCGCTCTTCATTTGGGCCGTAAGGATGTCCGAGCACTGCGACAAACACCTTGTTTGGATCGCGCGGATCGACCGCCAGCGCTGGAAATTGCTCGCCATCGCGCAGACCAAGGTGCTGCCACGTTTTGCCCGCGTCCGTCGATTTATAGATTCCGTTGCCGACGGAAAGGTCTGGCCGATGCAGTCCTTCTCCACTGGCTACATAGACAACATTCGCGTTCGAGGGGGCAACGGCAATGGCGCCAATCGATTGCGAGGTCTGGCTATCGAAGATGGGGTCCCAGGTTCGCCCGTAGTCGTCACTCTTCCAAACTCCACCATCGCCCTGGCCGATGTAAAAGACATTTGGCTGGCCCGGAACCCCCGTCGCGGCGCGTGTGCGGCCTCCGCGAAACGGCCCGATCATACGCCAGTGCATCTCCGGAAGTGGCGCAGCCTTCTGTTCCTGTCCTTGCAGTTGAGAAGGGCAAACGGAGATGCAGACGAGCAATCCAAGACGAAGCGCACGAAATGAAAACGAGTGGAAAGTCAGATTAGAACTGGGCATTGGGTGGGAAACTCCGGGTCGAAGCAGAGATAAGTCATCTTAGAACCTCACCTCTATTCCTCACAATCCCCGGGTGTTAAGGACACCTTCTTGCAGAATCGCTAAATGGCCCAGTGACCGACCAGAAACAATTCCCTCAACGCTTAATCAGGATGGTACAATTCGAGCCAATCAGTGCCGAACGCGGCGATTCCCCACGCACATCCAAGTGCAATCGCAGAAGTAGAATTGCTGATTCCACCCTGGCGGTTGTTGAACCGGACATCAATTCAAGAGGGACTCCGGCACCGCTTGCACTTCTTGACTCGCTGAATTCACGCACTGCAACAGGAGACCTGGCAGAGGGAAATGCCTGGAGCGGTCGAAGCCGCTTTCGCGACTGTGCCGCACCCCAGACAGAGCCCTTTTGAACGGGCAAATTCAGGAGGCAATATGGTGAGGTCACACATGGCTCTTGCGGCGGTGCTTTTGGCCTTGCCGCTTGCTTCGACAGCTCAGACGCAACCTACAGCCGGAACATCGACAGAACCCGCACCGCAAGACGAGCCGGAGTTCTCCATCACGGGGCAGCAGGGTTCCCTACTTCGGCTGGAGGTGCGCCGTGTGCCAATTGACGTGGTAGTGACGGAGAGTGATGGGAAACCTGTACGAGGTCTCACGCGCAACGACTTTGTAGTCAAGGAAGATAAGAACATTCAGGATGTACTCTCCTTTGATTATTTCGACGGTTCCCTACCCAGCTATGTTCCGAAGAAACTCCCCACGTTACCTACGAATACGTTCGTGAACCTGCCGCGCGAGCCGGAACAGGGACCACTGTACGTGCTGTACTACGACATGGTGAATACTTTCCCGGAAGACCAGGCGAATTGTCGCAAACAACTGCTGGCGTTTGTGGACCAGGTCATGCCGGGCACGCGGATCGCCATTTTTGTGAATGCGGACGGACTACACCTGATTCAGGGGTTCACCAGCGATCACGCGCTGCTTCGCGCGGCGATCACCTCGAAGGGACCCGGAACACATGTTCCCACCCTCTTTTTGTACGGGGAGAATTTCGGTAGGCAGGATGTAGGCGCGGCAATTGCCAATCTTCAGTTTATTGCCGAGTATCTGGGTGGAATTGCGGGACGCAAGAACCTGATTTGGCTATCGGACAAGTTTCCCGTACCGCAAGGACCCGTGTTCGCCGCCATCTCTGGAAATGAAGTAATGCACAAGGAGGCATTCGTTGTGAGGGATGCCTTTGCGGCTATGATGCGCAGCCAAGTTGCGATCTATCCGGTGGATTTGAAGGGAGCGGTAGTGTACGCGGAAAACAGTTCTTCTCCCGCAGGAGACGCCGCTCCAGATATGTCGTCGATGGGAGAAATTGGGCCACACAACCTCGGTGCGACCGGCGCAACCGGACCCATAGGCATGGGAGGACCCGGTCCGACTGGCGCGGGAGAGGATATAGCGGTCGGGAGTTCGGCGAGTATTGCCGGCCAGACAGTGGGACTGTCAGGCTATTCGGTTACCTCAGTCGATCAGTTTCGAGAGGAGTACATTGCCAAGGCGACGGGAGGGCACGCGTACTTTAGCAACAACAACGTAACCGGTGCGCTTCAAAACGCAATGGAAACAGGCATGAGTTACTACACACTGAGTTATTCGCCGACAAATAGCAATTTCGACGGCTCCGATCGCCATGTTGAAGTTACTCTCGCCAAAAAAAGCGGATACAAGCTTAGTTATCGGAATCTCTACTACGCGGTATCGGATGACGCAAGACAAGCAATACAGAAGGATGACGCGGTGCAGGCCCGCTTTGTGACCGCCAAGGCAGAAGATACGCTGTACGCGAACATTGAACACGGTGCGCCCATGCTGCACGACCTGTTGTTCAGCGCCCACCTGAAGGTTGACGGAGGGCCGGTAATGGCAACGGACGAACAGATGCAGCAACTAGAGGACTCGCCGGCGTTTTTCCGCACGCGCCACAAAGATGGTCCGCGGAAGCCGTTGGCCCCGGTAAAGCTGCAGAAGTACCTGATCGAGTATGGGGTCTTCGACCCGCAGTTGAAGGCGCTGGCAGGAGATGGGGACAAGCCAGCGAAGCTGGAATTTGCGGCGGCGGCCTACGATGCAGACGGACGCTTGCTGAACAGCACATTGAACGAAGGGTTGGCCTCGACAGATGGAGATGAGAACGGAGAGTTGAAAGCACTGTTCCATGCGGAACAGGAACTCGATGTGCCGCCGAAAGCGGCATCGATCAGAATGGCCGTCCGCGACAAGTTGAACAACCGCACCGGAACATTCGAAGTGCAATTGCCGCTGAGGGCCGAGACGACGTCAGAGGTTTCAAAGAAAGTCGACTGATTTGCTGGAAACGCGCGCGGCCAGTTCTCTGTCGTAAGCGGATGGGTTGCGAGTGTGGCTATGGGTTGGCGCCGCCAGCCGCAGCAGCCTGGTGTTGATAGCGCGCCAGGTTTCCGCGAAGTTCCTCTGCCAGGCCGTCATTCTGTTGCTGAATGGCTAAATCGAGCGCGTGGTGTGCAGTTTCGACTGCCTTTTGATACTGTCCAGTCTCCGAGTACATGGCTGCGAGCATTTGCAGAATCGCAGGTTCCTGGCCGCCGGTGATACTGACCGCCGTCTCAAACTGTGGCAGCGCGTCGGAAAAGCGGTTGCTTGCTGCGAAGGCCCGACCCAGGTTAAAGCGACATTCAGCGGACTGCGGCGCGAGATCGACGGCCTTCTGCAATTCGACGATGGCCTCGTCCAGTTTTCCCATGCGGGCCAGGATGACGCCGTAAATGTTATGGCCATCAGACGATTTAGGAGCCAGCTCGATTCCCTTGGTTAGTTCATCGATGGCTTCCTGGCGATGACCACCCATGACCTCAAAAATATGGCCAAGGTTGACGTGCGCCGAACCGTTGTCAGGATTTAGTTCTACAGCCTTTTGAATCTCAGCTAGTGCATCATCCATTTTGCCGGCTTGCGCCAGGGCACTGCCCAGGTTGTTGTGGGTCTGAGAGCTGTCGTTATTCATCGAGAGCGATTTTTTGTACTGCTCGATCGCCTCGGTGGTCTTTCCAGTCGCGGCCAGCGCTACTCCCATGTTGTTGTAAGGGCGTGCGTCATCAGGATCTTTCGCTGCAGCCAGCTTCCAGGCCGGAACCGCCTCTACGTACTTGTGGCTGTCTTGCAATTGCTGAGCCGCATCGAACTCGCGATAGAAATCGATTGCCGGAGTCTCAATGTGGTCCATCGTCTCCGACCCGAGGTTCACGAATTCAGGAATATTGACCGCGCGGTTCGATGCTGTGGCGTCCTCGACGACGACAGGTGGACTGGCGTTGCCTTCGCTGTCGATATGCGTGAGATAAAGGTGCGTGTAGAGCGAAGGGCTCTTAGATGAAAAAGCGAGCCAGTGACCATTGGGCGAGAATGTGTGCCAAGAGTTCATAACCGGCAGGTTCGATTGCAAAGGTCGCGCAACGCCGCCCTCGAAAGGCACGATGTAGAGCTTGCTGTCAGGACGCATGAGCAGCCCGTTCTTGCACTGGACAAAGATGATCCACTTGCCGTCGGGCGAGACCTTGGGGAAATTGTTGCTCATGCCGTTTTCCGAGGCGCCAACGATCCTCTCCGCAGCTCCGCCTTGGCCGCCATTGAATGGGATCCGGTAGAGGTCGTATTGGATCTGCGTTTCGTTGGGGTCGTTTGCGAAGTTCGCTCTCTGGTAACCCGGCGGGTAGGGATCGCGGGCCGCGGCGCGCGAAAAAACCAGCCACTTGCCATCCGGGCTCCAGAAGGCGGAGGTCTGGACAAAGTTGGGATCATCGGCGCCGGGAAGCGGGTTCAGCTTGCCGGTCTCTTTGCTATACCAGGCCAGAACTCCGCGGGTAGGATAAAAGACCTGGCCGAATCCATAGCTTGAGTAGAAGCCGTTATAAAGCCGGTCAAGCACGCGCGTGCCATGCGCGTGGGGAACGTCGATGGAGTTCACAACGTATTTCCCATCCGGCGATACCTGACTCATAAATCCGAAGCGCTTTTGCGCGTGCTCCTCGGAAAACGAGCTCCAGTGGATAAGATAGTCGTTACTGATGGTGCTTACTTTCTTGACGGGAACGAGGGCATAGAGGCCCTTGTCGTTGGCCGGCCCATCTACGTCGATCCCCATCGTTTTGCCATCGCTCGAGAAGGAGTGGCAGTTGCCGCAGGTGGGCAAATTCGTCATCATGACTTTGCTTTGGGTATCGGAGATGTACCGCAGCTTCCACTTGATCATGGGAAGAACCGAATCGGGCAAAGGCTTGATGACACCGCGCTGGGTGGTCTCAAGATCGGGCGGAATCAGGGGAACATCGCGATAGAAGATGGGGGCGCCGACCGGGTCTTTCGAGGTCTGAATTGTCGCCTGAGCGTGAGAGAGAGGCTGGTTGCTTTTCTGGGTCGCATAGCCGGTGATGGTCACTGATGCGGGCTGCTCGACGGAGTGCTTCTTGATTTCCTCCCAAGTCTTTGGGTCGGGGCGCCAGGTGTGCGCGGCTGCCTGCTCGGGGGTCAGCTCCGGTGGGACATATCCCTTCAAATTGGTATCGACCGGGGCAAGCTGCATCTTCTCGCCGTTCGACCAAACCTTCACAGCACGGGTATGCTCGCCGAAGTCGATTTCAATGCGCCAGACGGTAGCAGTCGAATTGTCGTCGCGCCACGCAAACTGGGGAGGGATGATGTCAGGAGGATAAATTGTGCCATTGACCGGTATGTCTATGGTGAGAGGGGGTTGTAAGGACGGATCAGGTGAGGCTAGCGGTTCCATTGGAACCGGTCTCAGGAAGGCAAGAATGGGATAAGCTGGGATCGCCGAAGGAAGGGTGAACACTGCGGCCCCGTTTCCCCCAGCTAGGACCGTTCCGGTGAGACCCGCCCCCGTTGTGAGCAAAACACCCGCAGCCGCTAAGAATTTCCGCCTCATCGATTCTCCCCAATGACCGCTCCAAAACCGACACAGGAGCAATTCCGGAGCTTACCTTGAGGAGAAGGTCAAGAAACGTCCGGATAGCCAATCAATTGCTTCTATTTTAGCAAAAGTACGATATGGAATTCGATGGAAAAATGCGGTTTGGATGGCCTGATTCGGAGTCCGACCTACCAACGAAGCAGCGCTTTTTGTCCATCGCGGAGGTTCCTGACCTCGACAAGCCGAAATCCGTGAGACTTTCTCGGTGAACTTCTAGTTGAGGTGCAATTCCCCGGTCTGATGTGGAATTCGGGAAGGCCTTCAAGGACAGTGGATTTCGAACACAAGTGGGATCGTATGCGGATCACACGAATGTGTTACGGAATTAATACTGGAAACAAAAAACATAATGAGTAATGACGCACATTCCAGATACAATTCCAACCAAAGATAAGGATCGCATGATAGCGGTCCCAAACCGGCGAAACGGGGGATATCGCTTCTGGAATCGCCGTCAACGAAATCCGCTTTGGAGAGCTGTGGAAGACATGTTTCGAGAGTTATCGGAATTCCTCGTAAAGTCATATGAATCTCGAACCTGGAGACCCAGATCGGAACAAAAGTCTGCAGGCTGGGGTTATGCGGGATTGGTTTTGATCATTCTGACTTCTTTTGTTCATGGCCAAACCACCCCAGAAGCTCCACCGACCCCAGTACCCACCGATCAGACGCCACATTTCAGCACAAATGTAGATGAGGTATCTCTCGATCTTGTGGTTCACGACAAGCACCACAAGCCCGTTCTCGATCTGAAGCCGGAAGACTTTGCGATTGCGGACAACGGTACCCCGGTAAAATTGAGCGAGTTTCGCCTTGTACGGGGAGAAATGGGCTCCGGCCACCTGGTCACATTCGTCTTCGACCGTTTCGAAGGCCCTCTCGCCAAGAGCGCCAGGTTGATGGCGGAAAAGATTCTGAAGGTCCTGCCCCCCGCGGGTTACTCTATCTCCGTCCTGGACCTGGGTGGCCGACTGCGCTTGCTTCAGGGCTACACGCAGGATCGGACGGCGGTGGAGCAGGCAATCACTGTCGCTACCGAAAGCAACGTCACGCGAATGACGTCGACCCTGAGCCAAGGGATAAATATCGCCCAGGATAAAGCAGAACCTCTCAGAGTGAAGGCTGCCGAGCAGGCAGAGAAGAACCTGATCGCCGTCGCGCGCACAGGCCTGGACGCTTCCGGCCGGCACGTGGATTTGAAGGAGCGCGCCAGAGCACAAACTGTGTTGAAAGCCCTGGAAGATGCCCAGTTGATTGTGCAGGACCAGCACGCGAACCGATCGCTGGCCGGCATTCTGGCGTTGGTCCGATCGCAGCAGCAGCTTGTCGAGAGAAAGGCCATCATTTATTTCACGCTGAACGAACTGCTGGATTCGGGCTCGAAGGAGATGTTGAAGACGATCTCCGGCGCGGCAACCAAGGCCGGAGTCACCATTTATACCGTCGATTTAGATGCTATGAATATTGCCGGGCAGCGGTCAATGGAAAACGCGCTGCTCAACGGGCAGCCTGCTTACAACCCCCAACCGATTGCTACCTCGCCCTATTCTTCATATGTACCGACACAACAACAGAGTTCGGTACCGTTAGGAACAGGAGGAAACTTCACATGGACCCCAGCTGCAGACGTTGCCGTGATGACGGACTTCATGCGGGGCAACAATGAGGACCCGAATCGATTCCGAGACATCAAGAATCCGATTTCGGACTTGTCGAAGGATACGGGTGGTCTTTATATCGACGCTCAGGTCAACGTGAAGGGTCCGCTGGAGCAGATGGTCGAGGATCTGTCGACCTACTACGAGGCCTCGTATGTTCCGCCGAAGCAAGAGTATGACGGAAAGTTCAGGACCATTGACGTCAAACCGCTGCGCGTAGGACTGAAGGTGCAGGCCAAAACAGGCTACTTCTCATTGCCGCCTGGGTCGGCGACCGGAATTCGACCTTTTGAGGCGACGCTGCTGAAGAGGCTGGAGCAACCGCAACTACCCTCGGACTTCAAATTCAACGCAACAATCCTGCGCTTTGGCGACATGCCGGAAGGAAACACGAATGCGCTGGCGGTGGAAGTGCCGCTGTCGGGACTCGATGTCAAAGAGGATACGCACACGAATCTCTACTCGGCGCGAGTGGCGATTGTAGCGCAGATCAAAGACAGCGCCGGTACCGTGATTGAACACTTTGGGGAAGACATTGCGCGGCGCGGCGCTCTTGAGTCGCTCGATCGAGACAAGTCGCTGGCGGTGACACTGCAACGGCATTTCATGGAGATTCCCGGAAGTTATGTTCTGGAAGTTGCCGTGAAGGATGAGAACAGCGAAAAGATGAGCGCTGAGCGCATCCCGTTTGAGATAGCCGCAGTGCCGCACGGTCCTCAAATGAGCGACCTGGTGCTGGTGCGCAAGATGGACGCCTACAACGAAGACGCGGACCCGCTGGAACCTTTGCACTACGAGGGTGGCAAGGTGATACCGAACCTGACGGGAACGGTGCCGCGTGACGCCAAGTCGATTTCACTGTTTCTGATTCTGCACCCTGACCCGCATGCCACCGAGGCTCCGACGCTGGAGATGCAGGTGATTCGGAACGGCAAGGCGGGGCGCCTGACGCCTCTTCCGCTGCGGGCCGGAGTGAAAGACGCGATTGTTCCCTACTTGGCAAACTTCCAGACCAAGACTCTGGCGCCTGGCGACTACAAGGTGAAGGCGACGATGAGCCAGGGGGGAGATACGAGCTTCCAGGAAATATCATTCACGGTGGAAGGCGGCCAGCCGGGCGAAAATGCAGTTGCCGGGACGGCAGGAAATGGCGCCAATGCGGCCGCGGATGAGAGTGGGCCCACGATCGATTTGACGCCGGACCTGGGCGGCAAGCTGGCTATTGCCGCGTCCACAAACCCGATTCCGCCACCGACAAAGGAGGAATCGGATGCATTGATCGCGGACGCCCGTGAGCGTGCAGTGGGATACAAGACCGGATTGCCGAACTTCATGTGTGTCGAAGTGATCAATCGATCGCTGGACCCAACCGGAAGAGGGAGTTGGAAGCATCGCGATACGATTACGGAACTGCTGAGGTACCGCGAGCAGAACGAATCGCGCACGGTACTGGAAGTGGATGGAAAACCAGCTGCCAGCACCAACCCGGAAGCGATCAAGGGCCCCAAGTCGACTGGGGAATTCGGCGCCGTTCTCGACGCTGTGTTTGAGCCGTCGGCGAAGGCGGAGTTCAAGTGGAAGGAGACCGACACGTTGGGAAATGGCACAGTGCAGGTCTTCGATTATAGCGTCGCCAAGGCGAACTCCACGTTCAGCGTGGGAGGACCGAACGGCCTGCAGCCCAATGTGGACTTCCATGGCAAGGTGTTTATCGACGCGGCAACCCGCAGCGTTCGCCGCGTTACGTTGATTGCGGACGATTTGCCCAAGGATTTTCCAACGCGCGCAACCGCCGTTGTGGTGGACTACGATTATGTATCCATCAACGCTCACGACTACTTGATGCCGGTCAGCGCGGAGGTGAGCCTGCTGGAGGGTCGCCATGAAGCGATGCTCAATACGATCGAGTTTCGCGATTACAGGCGCTTCGGATCCAATGTAAAGATACTTGGCTTCAGAACCATGGAGAAGCCATAGAGAGCCCTCAACTGCGCCTTCCAGCATAGCATGTTGCGCGATTGAGCCGGTACTACGGCTTGCAGCCAGCAGATGGTAGCGAAGGCTACGAATGCTTTATCCTAGTAGCCATGCGGACTGTTTGCATTCTGTACGTTGCGCTCGGTCTCCATGCCGCAGTGGGGCAAGCTCCCCAATCAAAGTCATCCGCCAATGTGGATGAGTTGTTACGCGGGGGAATCACTGCTCAGCAGCGCGGCGATTACAAAACTGCGATTGAAGACTACCGGAAGGCTCTCGCCCTTGACCCGAAACTCTCCGAGGCGCAAGCTAACCTGGGCGCAGCGCTTGCCGAGGTGGGAGACTTTGACGCCGCCATTGAAGCAGACACGCGCGCAATGACTTCGGCACCGGATAAGAACGCCGTACGCCTGAACCTGGCGCTGGCTTACTACAAAAAAGGCGACATGGTGAATGCTCGTAGTGGATTTGAGTCGGTCCATGCGGCCAGACCCAATGACATAAAGACAGCTGTGCTGCTGGGCTATACCTGCATCAAGCTGGATAAGGGAGCGGAGGCCGCGGCGTTGCTTGCTCCCATGGAGCAGGGCGAGGAATCCAATATGGATTTCGAATACGTCCTCGGCTACGCCCTGATTCAGTCGGGAAGAGCAGCAGAGGGACTTCCACGCATGGAGAAGGCGGCGCAAGTGACCCGTTCCGTGGATGCGTATGTGATTGCCGGTTCAGCGCGCATGCAAAGAAGTGAGTTTCCACAGGCACGAGCCGACTTCGACACCGCCCTCGGTATTGATCCGTCGTTTCCCGGGCTTTACACCATGGCGGGACAGGCTCGCGACGCAATGGGAGATACAGACGCGTCCGTTCCGGCCTTCGAGGCGGCCCTGCGTCAGGATCCCAAGGACGCGACCGCCAACCTGTACCTGGGAGTGACCCTGATCAAGCAGAGAGAGTTCGACAAAGCCAGGCCGCTGCTTGAACGCGCACTGCAACTTCGACCTGGGCATCCGCTCACGCGCTTTGAATTGGCTAAACTTGACGGCATGACGGGGAAGTATGACGAGGCCGCCGCAACTCTGGAAGATTTGGAAAAGAACGACCCCAAATGGATCGATCCGCACATTGAGCTAGCCGCAATCTATTACAAGCTTCACCGGCCCGAAGATGGACAAAGAGAGCGCGAGATTGTTCAGAAGCTGGACGCGGCACAACAGAAAGCGGGTCCGCACAAGGATTAGAGAACGCCTGCTTTCGTATTCACTTATTTTGTTGTTGAAGAACTGGAAACCGGTTCCGTAACCTTGATGATTCGGTCGGCGTCCAGGTTATCAAGCCTCTGCAGAATCCCGCTGGGCCACGTGATCTCCACCGTAGTGGCCTCCGTTTCCGCGCCGAGGCCGAAGTGCACAGGACCCAGGCTCGAAGATGCGTAGCACACACTCGAAGTCTGGTGATTGTACTGCACACCTGCCTTCGTCACCACCTTGATGCGCGCTCCAATACCGTCACGATTGCTCTTAACGCCACGCAAAGCAATGTCAAGCCAGTGACCGGGATGCGGACTCCGGTTCATCCACAATTCGGCATCCATGTCCAAACCTGTTGTCACTGCATCAATGCGACCGTTTCCTTCGAGATCGCCGAAGGCGCAACCGCGATGCCGCCCGGCTGTCGCGTCGGTGAAGCCCGCTTGATCAGTGAGAGCTTCCCACTTTCCGCTTGGGCCGAGGTTGCGAAACACGGTATTCGGTTCTTTGATGGTGCTTCCCGGAGGCCCATGCCAGGCAACGTGCCCCCGGGTCGTGAACATATCCTTCCATCCGTCGTTGTCAAAGTCGTAGAACGCAGCGCCGAAACCGGACATCTTCATGCTGAGCGCTCGCATTCCGCTTGGCCCTGTGACTTCAACAAAATCACCTTTTCCGGTGTTCTTGTATAGAGGGAAGGTTTGGCTTTTCAGCGCGACGTAGGCGATATCCGGATAACCGTCATTATTGAAGTCGCGAAAATCCAAGCCCATCCCAGAAATGAAGGCGCCATCCTCGGCCAGCGCGACGTTTGCCTGGAAGGCCACTTCCTCAAACTTATTCCCCATGTTATGAAACAGAAAGTTATATTCAGAGTCGTTCGTCACAAAGAGGTCCGGCTTGCCATCCAGATCGTAGTCGGCCATGCCCACGCCCATTCCCTTGCCCACCTGATCGCGAATGCCCCACTCTTTGGAAACATCCTTGAATGTGCCATCTCCCTGGTTGAGAAAGAGCTGGTTGGGCTGTCCTTTGTAATAGCGAGGGTGGCAATAGTCCGCAATGCCCTGGGATACGCACAACGGCTTGTCAGAGTAAGTCCATTGCATGTAATTGACGACGAACAAATCGAGCAGGCCGTCATTGTTGACGTCGACCCAGACTGCGGCTTCAGACCATAACGGGCCGAAATCAGGATCGTTCGACTTATCCAGACCAGCTTTGTGGGTTACATCGGTAAAGGTTCCGTTGCCATTGTTGTGATACAGGGTGTTGCCGTGAACGCCGGCAACAAACAGATCAGGAAATCCATCATTGTCGTAATCGCCTGCTGCTGCTCCAATGTCGAATCCAGTTCCTTGAAGTCCCGCCTGCGCCGTGACGTCGGTAAAGACGCCGTTTCCATCGTTGCGAAAGAGCTTGTTGGAGTATTTGGGAGAGGACTTCTTCAAGGTGGCGATATCAGCGCCGTTGGTAAAGAAGATATCGGGCCGGCCGTCGCCATTGTAGTCGAAGACGGCGACTCCGCCGGCCATGGATTCAGGAGCATTTCTTGCAGGAGTTTCACTGCTATCGAGGCGAAATGGAAGCTTCCGGAGTTCAAATTGGATGAGTGCTGATGACTGCTCCTCGCCGGGCAACCGGGCGCTGATGGCCCATACCAGAGCGGTCAGAGCAAGTAGAAACTTGAAGGTTGTCGGAGGAGTGCGCATACAAAAGAAGAGGGGGTGGCGGTAAGCCACCCCCTCTCGAATTGTACTATCCCGATTTAACTCAGAAGTAGTACTTTCCTGCGAACTGCATCCAGCGATATCCCAACTTGGCTTGAGGTATGCCGGTGGTTGCAGTGTTGGAGTTATAGACCAAGCCGGAACTCGAGCTGACGCCGGTGAAGGTCAACTGGTTATCAGAGGGGCCGTTAAGACCGAAGGCCGACGTGGGGTGGTTAAGCCAGTTGGTTGCCGAGATACGAACCTCGAACCGCTGGGCTTCAGTGACCTTGAAGGCCTTGAAGATAGCCAAGTCACTGCCGAAGTAACTAGGCGTGCGAACATACGGCCAGACAGACTGTCCAACCTGGCCATACTCTCCAACGCTAGGCGGCATGGGTGCTACGAAGCAATTGGGGTTGAAGCGCTGGTGCGCATGCAATCCCTTTCGTGGATCGCAGACGAGAACGGGCTGAAGCGAGTTCTCGGGCCGCGGGGAGCCAATCCATTCCGCATACCCGATGGTTTGTGTCTGCTGGCCGTCAGGCATGGTGAAGGTTTGCAGAATGTTACCGTTCGCATCCTTCAACTGGTTGTAGACCGCCTGCCCGGCTGGGTTTCCAGACTGGTAAGGTATGCCGTCCTCATAGGTGGTGTATCCGGAGAGTTGCCAACCATTCACGGCTTCGCCTAGAAGCACGTTGTTGTGGATCGGCTTGGGCAGCTTGTAGCTGAACGACACGTTGAAGGTCTTGGTGTGGTCATACTCCAAGGGTCCGTAGTTGGCGTTCAGATCGAACGGGTTGGCCACAGTACCGTTGCCGTTTCCATTGGAGGTGGAACCGTCGCGGGTGCCCAGGACCTTGCCGAAGGTGAAGTTGGTGAACAGGAACAGGTTGCCGGATTGTTTCTGTGCGGCTACCTGCAAGGAGTTGTAGTTGGCCCAGCCGCCGTGAGTGAGGACATAAATGTCCTGGTAGTTGCTGTACGGACGATAGTCTTGCTCGGTTAACCCGGTCCCGGTAATGGGACTTGGATTTTGCAACGTGCCGGTCTTTGGATCGGGCAGGAAGTACGCACCATAGGGAACGGCGTTGGGGTCACTTATTTTACCGTTGTTGCCGTTCAAGAATTGGTTACGGCTGTTGCTGCCCACATAAGAAACCTGCGCGACGGTGTGACCAGGCAAAGCCTGCGCCACGCCAAAGCTCCAGGTGTTGGCATAGGGTACCCTGTTGTCGTTCAGCGCATCTGCGCCGCCGACGGTGCTGCCATTCTGATTCAGACCCGCAGGGACCTTGAGTTGTTGATATGAAGGGGCAGGCGAGTTTGCGCCGCAGGCCACATTTTGTGCAGAGCATGTGGCTTGCTTGCCGCCCGTGATGCTGTAGCCGTAGAACCCGTTGTTCTGGGAGTTGGAGTTGAAGGCGAATCCACCCAACGGGCCACTCATAGAACCGCTGGCATCGTTGCTGGAGATCTGATAACGGTAGGTTCCGAATCCACCGCGAACAACTGTCTTGCCTGTGCCGAAGAGGTCATAAGCAATGCCTACGCGCGGATCGTAGAGGAACAACTGGCTCGCAAAACCAGACTGTGGAATGCTTGACAGCGTTTGGTGCCAGACGAGCCCGGTGTTGGCGGGAGCGCTGGCGGTGTTGTTGTAGAGAGCGGGATCCCAAACTTGGGTGCCGCCGAGTTTGTCGTACCACTGACCTTCGTGGTCAGCACGGAGGCCAGCGTTGACTGTGACCTTTGGTGTGACCTTCCAGGAATCCTGCGCCCAGAGAGACCACTGGTGCTGAAGGATATCCGGATTGGGAATGACGCTCCGCTCGGTGTAAGCCTGGTTGCGGCCCATCAGGCGGTCGAGGGTCATATTGTATGTGGACGTGGAACCCCAGTTCTCTACGTCAAACAGACCTGAGTATGCGTTTGGGGGTCCATTGGAGTCAGACTGGATGTTCTCCGAGCTATCCCAGTAGAAACCTGCCTTGATGGAGTGGGTTCTGACGATCTTGGTAAAGTTATCGGTGATGGCGGGGACCTTCGCTGTCTTGCCGAATGAGTTTTTGCCGTAAAGGCCGCCATCGAATGTTTGTTGGCCGATTTCCGTGATGCCTGCCTGCCATCCGCCAGTGAAGCCTGGAATCTCGTCCTGCGACTTGCCGGAGAATAGGCTCTGGTTAGGAAAGCCGAATGCAGCAGGGGTGGCAGCAGCCGGAGTCGAAAGCGTGTTGTCGTTGACGAACTTCGCATACGAGAAGACAAACTCGTTGGTGGTGGAGGCGTTGAACACGTGCGTGTAGTTCGCAAGGTATACGTTCGCGGTCTCTACTCCGTTCGGTTTGCCAGGATATGGAAGGGTCCATTCCGGCGCCCACCAAATCGAAAGCGGATGCTCATCCGTTTCCGTCTGGTAGGTGTAGGAACCCCAGAGCTTGTTATTGTCGTTGAATGCGTACGTGACCTTGCCAGTCGCCTCCCAACGGTTTTGCGGCTCTTGCGGTGTGTAGTACCAGTTGTTCCAGCCGTTGCCAACCGATGGCGTTTCGTTGGGTTGTGGATTCATACCGCTGGCGATGATGCCGTTCGGGTCGAAGAACGACTTCAGATTCGCAGGGTTCCCGTTGCCGTATCCCCCCCAAGGTGAATTGGCGGCGCCGCAGCCCTGCCAACCGTCGTCTGTATTGCAAGGCATGGCATATGAATTGACATAGACGCCGGTGTTGTTCGCCCGGTTGTAAACCTGGGTCGGCACGCCGGGATTGGTGAAATCACCGGCCTGCTGGGCCACGGTGGGAACGTTCATCTGTACCGCGGACTCAAACGGAGTCTGGTACATCTTCTCGTAGCCACCCCAGAAGAACAGCTTATCCTTGTTCCGATTGAAGCCCTTGAACGCGATCGGACCGCCGATATTGCCGCCGATGTAGTAGAAGTCCTGGGGATTGACCTTGTTGGCTGCTGAGATTTGCGAGGCAGAACCGCCCTCTTGTCCTTCCAGCAACTCCTGTTGGAGCTTGTTGTTCCAATCGTTGGCGTAGCCTGCCGCAGAGTTGCGGGCGTAGAGATAAGCTTCGCCGTGGAACTTCTGGCCGCCGCTCTTGCTAAAGGCTTCAAGAATGGCAGGGCCCTTTGCATATTCAGCGCCGTAGGAGGCGGAAAGGAACTTGACGCTGTCGACCATGTCCTGGTTGATGTTGGCAATCTGCGTTCCGGCATTGCCCGGATCGACGAGGTTGGCACCATCAAGAATGACGGCCGTTGAACCGTAAGGCTGCGTGCCGTTGGCGGAGAAGCTTCCGGCCGGACCGTTGTTGGTGCCTGTGGTTGTGCTGCTGAAAGAAGATCCAGCGCCGCCTGCGTTGTTGAATGTGACGCCCGGCATCAGCTTGATAAGCTCGGCCGCGTTGCGTCCCGTCAGAACGGCAGAGTCGACCAGCTCATTGTTAAGCGTGCTGCTGATTTCGGCGGTATCTACCGGTACTTCCGCATCCGCTCCAGAAACGACGGTGACGGAGTTAACGTCTGAACTGATCTTCAGATGGATGTTGGGCAGCGTACGAGAGTCACCCTGGTTCAAAAGAACCCCGGTTTCCTCCCAGGAAGCAAATCCCTTGGCTGAGACCTTCACCGTGTATGTGCCAGGGATCAAAGCCGCTACCGAGAAGAAACCAGCGCTGTCGGCCTTGGTGTCACGCTTGTCGCCAGTGGCGTCGTTCGTCACGATCACAGTGGCTCCCGGAATTCGGGCGTCTGTCTGATCGGTGGCGGTACCACTTAAAGTTGCTGTCAATTGTTGAGCGTTAGCGATCGAAAAGGAGAGTACCAAGACTGGTATCAGCAGCCATGGAATCCGCCTAATCCAGTTGCGCATCGAGATTAGACTCGATGGCGCCCTTTGAGCAGTGTTCATATACGTGTTGCCTCCTGAATTCGTTCCTGTTTTTAGATCCCGGCAGCATGATCCACCCCGGTCTGCCGGAGTAGCTGTCACCGGAAAATCGATTTTTTGATGCGGGATATCGTTATCACACTGAATATGCCACTCGCAAGCAGTTTTTTTTTACGCGACGGCTCTGACGTCAGCATGACTGATAACAGGTTTATTTATAGATGGTTACAGCAATGCCACTTTCGGGGTACGAGGGACGATTTAGAGGCAAAATTCATACTGCTTGAACGATTTAGTTGGGAGCCTCAAACACCCGTCTCTTTCGCCGGCATGGTTGGTTTCGAAGGGGGAATTTTGCCTGTTTCGGAGCTTATTTGGGGGTAAAGGGACGGCCAGGAACGATGCCATGGCCTTCAAGGATGGTAATGAGGCGATTGGCATCCTGCGCTGGGTATTTCTCCACGGCTCCCGACGGCCAATGCACTTCAATGTCGGCCTTGGTCTCGGCTCCCAGGCCGAAATGGAGACGAGGGTCGTTGGCGGAGACATAGCTGGCTTGGCTCAACACTCCCTGGGCCTGTACCTTGCCACCGTAGCGAGCCAGGACGAGAGCGCCGATGGCACTGCGATTGCTCTTGGTTCCCTCGAGCCTGACCTTGAGCCAATGATTCGCCTTTGGGGCGTCATTGCGCAGCAGCGAAGGCGGCTCATTCTGATTCATGATGACGATGTCCAGGTCCCCATCATTGTCAAAATCACCGAACGCGCATCCGCGACTTACATGAAGGGCATTAATGGCGGGTCCAGCCTCGTCTCCCAAGCGAGCAAAGGTGCCGTCGCCACGGTTGCGGAAGAGCATGCGCGGTCCTCTGTAGGGGAACTTGGGATTGATACGTTCGATCTCCGCGTAGACATTGCCGGTATCCCAGAAGAGGTCCGGATAGCCGTCGTTGTCGAAGTCGAAGATGCCGGCAGCCCAGCTGACGTACTGTCGCTGACCCGCAATGCCCGCCGCCATGGCTACGTCTTCGAACTCGCCTTTGCCATTGTTGTGGTAGAGGCCAGATGGCTGGAGTTGGAAATGTGTCTTAAGGAGGTCGAGGCGCCCATCGAGGTCGTAGTCGCCCACGCCAATTCCCATGCCAGACATAGGCAGGCCATCCGGGCTGATGGCCACACCACGCATGAGGCCCTCTTCGCGGAATGTGCCGTCGTGGTTGTTGAGCAGCAACAGGCTAGGCGTGGTGTCGCAGGCGACATAGAGATCGGGCCAGCCATCGCCATCGATGTCAAAGGAGACGGCGGTGAGCCCGTAGGAATCGCGAATGGAAGCGATTCCCGATTGTTTTGAAACGTCGGTGAAGGTGCCATCGCCATTATTGCGATAGAGGAATTGAGGTGGGAATTTCAGGCCTTGTGGGCCGCAGGCTACGGCTACATCCTCGTAGTTGCAATTCGGTACGTCCAGAGATGGCTTGGCAGCGTGCGCCAAATCGATTTCGACGTAATTGGCAACAAACAGATCGAGCAGGCCGTCACGGTTGTAGTCGATAAAAGTGCAGCCGGAGCCGAAGCGTATTCCCTCGTGCAAAAGACCGGCCTTGGCGGTCACATCGGTAAACGTGCCGTCACCATTGTTGTGGTAGAGCTTGTTTTGGCCATAGTAGGTGACAAATAGATCTTCATAGCCGTCGTTGTCATAATCGCCGACACAGACTCCGACCCCCCAACCTGCATCGATCAGACCGGCTTTCTCGGTCACATCGGTGAAGGTTCCATCTCGGTTGTTCTTGTAGAGCCGATTGGATGCGCCTGCTGGAATGTCCTCAAGTCTGCGGCCGCCAACGATGAAGATGTCGATCCAGCCGTCGTTGTCATAGTCAAAAAAAGCGCAACCTCCGCCCATCTCTTCAACGATGTACGTGACCTTCTCAGGCGTGCCATAGAACATGGTCTTGGTCAGGCCGGCGCTCTGGGCAACGTCAGTGAATCGGGAGAATGGTTTGTGTGACGCCGTGGTTTGCGGTGGAAGTGTAGCCGACAATCTACTCGAAAGAAGGGCTGAAGCGCAAAGAGCGGGAACGGTGCGCAGCACACTCCGCCGAGTCCAGCGCGAATTGTCGGGTGAGATGGTCATCTTGCGGATATCTCAATTCTGCCTTCATCGCGGGACAGGAAGCCACAGTGTCCTTGCGTCGTAGAGGGCAATCGGATCTTTCAGTGCATCGGCCTCCACGGAAGCGCTCTATGGTGGAGATAGTTGTGCATTGGGATCACGGGCCAACTGATCGCTGAGCGTTTGAGCCTGCGTGTTGCCTGGGTCCAGGCGCAGGGCCATGGCCACGGCATCGCGAGCTTCATGGAAATGCGCCTCGACGGCCAGTTCCGCAGCCAGGTTGATCCAGGCATCGGTCCATCCGGGGGCCGCGTGGACCGCCATCTGGAAATGCTCAACTGCCCCGGCGGCATCGCCGTTGCGCGCAAGCAGGTAGCCGAGCTCTTTTTGCGCACCGGCCAATTGGGGATCGAGTTTGACGGCCTCCTCCAGTTGAGCGCGCTCACTATCAAGATCGTTTGCCTTATGGAGCGCCATAGCCAGCCGGTATTTGAAGCTGCCGTCGCTGGGCATTATGTTGCAAGCCTCACGATAGTGCGCGATTGCCTCCTGGAGATTGCCCGCTGAGAGTTCGCCGTCAGCCTGGGCAGCGCGCGATGCAGCTTCCAGTTTGTCGGCCTCAGCCTTCTTGAGATCTTGATATTGTTTCAACTCCTCGGTTGCCCGATCGTTCTCCCCAAGCGCGTGCAGTGCCATTGCCAGTTCGTAGTGCACCTTGGGATCGGTGTCCCCAAGGGCGATGGCTTTCTCCAGGTTCTCCCTGGCCTCTTTCCATTCGCGGAGACCGACGAGCACAACGCCGAGATGGTAGCGGGAGTAGAAGAAATCCGGAACCTGGGCGACGGCTTCTTCAAGGTGTGCCTTGGCTTTGACATCGTCTCCCACGGCGTGATCCACGACCCCGTTCAGGTAGAGGATCTCGGAGTCGTGTGGAGTCTCAGCCAGGAGCTTGAGGCCGAGGGGGCGCGCGAGGTCGTTATGTTGGGTCATTACGAGGATGCGCAGATACTGGAGTTCGGCCAAGCGGTTTCCGGGATGATGATCCAGTGTGTACTTCAGCAGCTTTACGGCTTCCAGGTAAGAACGCTTCTTGATCAGGACCACTGACTCGGCGTTGGCTAGTGGCAAAGAATTTGGAGACAGTTTTGTCGCTTCGAGAATTACGTCGTTAGCGCCGTCGAGATAATTGAGCGCTTCAAGGGCTTCCGCGAGATGAAGTGCGAGCGGCTCGGTCCTGGGAGCATGCTGCAGAAGACCAATTACGCCGATGTAGTCTTTGCGAGCAAGAAGGTCGCTGCTCAGACCCTCCAATGCGATCTCGGAGTGAGGATCGATGGCAAGGGCCTGCCTCCACTGAGTATCTGCTTCAGTGGCACGACCGGACTGCTGGTAAATTGTGGCAAGAAAAAGGTGCGGTTTGATTACGTCAGGCTGGAGACGGATTGCGTCCTGTACGGGTGGAATTGCCGCTGCCGGCTGGCCAGATCCCGCGAGCGCCAGCCCTTCAAGATAGTGCAGCTGAGCTGACTGAGGGTCAGCCTTCAGCGCACCGCGGAAGGTTTCGACCGCGCATTCAAATTGATTGTGGGCCGCAAACCAGTTGCCGAGAGCGACAGCATTCTCGGATGTGGGTTGAGCATGGAGCTTCGCCACCATTGCCTGTGGGCCTGTGCAAGTGGCGCCGGCTACCCCTCCACTGCCCATAAAGGCAGCCAGCAGAATCCCTTTCGTTCCAGGCCCGAGCCGGAAGCCCATTTATCACTTCTCTCCCGGCACTCAGAGTACAACAATTCAGCCTTGCGAGTCTCTGCCCTAAATGTTGCAGCGGCTACCGAACCAACTCTGCAACGATCTCGATTTCCTGATGCCGTGTGCTTCCGGGGAAATCAAGGGCCCCCAGAAGAAGCGGCTTGCCCGGTGCCAGGGCAGAAGTTACTTCCAGCACCGTTTGGCGAACCACGGGATCTTGCGGACCCATCCCCGACTTTTCTTCTGCGGCACTCGACTGCTCAATTTTCGTACGTACTTCGACGCCGTTCGCAGCCCCGTTCGCTGACGCCTCGATATTCAAGCCAACGTCCTGATATTGCACTTGTGAGTTCTGTGTCGGAGTTCCGGCATCGTAGCTCCCGGTCATGATTGGTACTTTGCTGCCTTGCTTGACCTGCGTCTTGCTTCCCGAAATCACAAGGAGAGAGACTCGCTGCGTTCCGATGCGTCTGCCGCTGTCGGAGTCGGTGATCGTGTAAGTGATTCGGTAAGTTTTTCTTGCCCGGTCGAGATCCGCGAGTAGCTTCTGCGCAAGCTGAATGTCCTCGGGAGTGGCCCGGATAGAGATGGCGTTCTGCGGAGATATCAAGTCGAGTTTAGCCTTCGGAAGCATGTTGCGCAGATCGTTCTGAATATCATTCATGTCGTTTTGTTGAGTGAGATTGGCGAGGTAAAGAGTCTGATATGCCTCTGTACCGGATGTAACTCGAGTGGTCCTGCTGTCAGTCGATTGCGTTTGTGCTCCTGCGCCTTGCGCCAGAGAAATCATCGCAAGAGTGAGTCCAACCAAAACGTTGATAGAGTGCCCGATCCGTCTTCGCGTTGCGTCACAATTCACGTCCATATCTCGCCTCTCAAAGTGGTTCGTCCAAAGAGAACCATGCCGATTTCTTAAATCAAGGCCACGGTCCCTTCTGTCCACACAGACGCTGAGGTTCAGTTTCCGCTCGAAAACACTTTGAATTGTTGTTTGACCCAGCAGTGATGAAGACCTGCGGCAAGCGGGCGATGGATCCCTATTCCGTTCAGTAGCGCAGCTTATTCGGGGAACACGAAGCTTCTCATTGCTGAGGGCTGCTCGACTCCGGGGTATGGCCTTTGACTGTGCTGTCGCGTTGATATTGGTCCATCATGTCGCGCAGTTTCTTCGCGCTCTGATCATCGTGCTGCGCGATGGCGGTTTCGATTGCTTGACGTATTGCCTCGACTGCTTCGGCCGAGCGGCCAGTCTGTCTATAAGCCTTGGCCAATTCGGCAAGAGCGCGCCAGTTTTCCTGTTTGCTCAACGCTACGGCCATCTCGAGAGGCTTCACGGCGCCGGCAAAATCTCCACGCGATTCCATCACGACGCCGAGGTTGAAGCGATATTCCGCAGACATGGGAGCAAGTTCGATCGCCTTCTGCAAAGGCGCCATTGACTCGCCAGGATGACCGTTGATGGCGAGCGATACAGCGAGATGATCAAGAAATGTCGCGTTGGCAGGGTCGAGAACGGCGGCCTTGCGGTACTCCTCCACAGCTTCGCTCTCCTGATCGTTTCCGCTTAGCGCGGTGGCCAGCACATAATGCGCAAGCGCGTCCTCTGGATCTCTCTCGATGGCCTGGCGGAATGTTTGAATCGCTTCGGGAATCTGGTTATTCTCCATCTGCCTGAAAGCCACGTCGAAGAGACGGTAAAACTCGGTCGCCTGCGGATCTATATTTTCAAGCCCGCCCTGCGGCACATTCACAAACTCTGGGATGTTCACTGCACGATTGGCGGCGGTGGTATTGTCCACAATGATCGCCGGAGTGTCGTTGCCATCGGCATCAATGTGGGTGAGCATGAGCTGCGTGTAGGGACCTCGCGCCTTCGACGAAAACGCGAGCCAGCGCCCGTTGGGTGAGAATGTATGCCAGGAGTTCATCAGCGAGAGGTTGCAGTTCATCAGCCGCGCCTTGCCTCCCTCAAACGGCACGATGAACAGCCTGCTGTCTGGGCGCATCAATAACCCGTTCTTGTTCTGAACGAAGACGATCCAGCGGCCGTCGGGCGATACCTTGGGAAAGTCGTTGCTCATCCCATTGCCGGAAGCACCCTCGACCGGAATTGCTTTGCCGCCGCGGCCCTCGTTAAACGGAATCTTGTACAGGTCGTATTGGATCTGCGTTTCATTTGGGTCGTTGGCGTGCAATGGCTTCGGCACTCCGGGCGGATACGGATCGCGAGCGAGCGCACGACTGTAAATGAGGTATTTTCCGTCGGGCGACCAGAATGCGCTGGTCTGCACATATTGCGGGTCATCCGCACCTGGCAACGGCATCATCGTCTTTTTCTGCTTGTCATACCAGGCGAGGACGCCGCGTGTTGGGAAGAAGACCTGGCTGAATTGGATGTCAGGGTAGTTAGTACTGTAGAGACGATCGAGAATGCCCGACGCGAAACCTGGATCCTGGCCCTGATGAGTATTTGTGTTGTCAGGCGGTCCGATGGATGTGACCACATAGCGGCCATCGGGAGAAACCTGCGACATGAACCCGAATCGTTTGACGGAGGGCGCTGAGTTCCCGGCCCCGGTGTTCACCTGAAATCCGCTCCAGCGGATGACATTCTTATTACCGATGATCATGTTCTTTCCCACCGGTACCAGCGCATAGAGACCCTTGTCGTTCTTCGGTCCATCCAGATCGAGACCGAACGTCTTGCCGTCTCTTGAAAATGAGTGGCAGTTCGCACAGGTGGGCAGGTTGCCCATGACTGTGTGACTCTGAGGCTCGCCAATGTTGCGAATCTGCCATTTGATGAGTGGAATCGCGGATGCAGGCAGCGGCGCGATGGGACCCGTTTCCTTCGGCGACGGAAGCAGCAGCGGTACATCACGATAGAAGACGGGCGCACCTACGGGATCAATCGAAGTGGACAGATGTACCTTTGCTGTCGATACAGGGAGCTTTGCGCTGGCATCTGCAAACCCGGTGATGGTGACGGTAGCTGGAGAATCAACCGAGAGTCGTTTGATTTTTGCCCAGGTCTCAGCATCCGGCCTCCAGGTGCGCGTGGAAGCTTGCTCGGGAGTGAGTTCGACGCCTGGTCCAGCTTGCGGATCAATTGTCCCCATTTGAAGGAGTACGCCGGGCACCTCGATGCGAATATCATCCGAGCGATGGGTGAATGAGAACTCGACCGTCCACCGTATGGCGGTCTTAGCGGGGTCGTGCCAGAGAAAATTGGGCGGTGTGATCTCCGGGGGAAAGACGGAGCCATCGAGCGGATAGTCAATGGCGATCTTCGCCGGCTGATTGAGAGATGGTGCCAGTCCAGCATTTGATGACGAATTCCGCGCGGCTCCGCATACGAGCAAAACGCAGATTGCGCCGGCAGTCCCAGCGGAGAGAACTCTTGCAGAGCGGAACTTCATTGACCCCCCGGGCGTGTTCCCAAGCTATGAGTCTTGCCAAGTGCCAGAAAATGGCCCTGTTTTACAGAATGGCTCCCGGAGGCGGATCGTTCGGTGATGTGAATCACATTCAAGGGCCGGGGTGAGTCAATGGCATCCTGCACGGCTTGATGGAACCGCTGGGGTTCGAGAATTCGATGGGGCACTGAATTCATCGACCGATAACCAGAAGACAGATTAGAATTGCGCGTGACATTTCTAATTTCAATTTCGAGTTTCTTCGATTGACGTCTGACTTGGGGGAAGATTGCATGGGTTTCCATCGTGTTTTGTATTTCGGAGTGCTGGCGCTGGGCGCAGCAACTCCACTTGTTGCCTTTGGCCAGTTCCAGACTCCGACGCAGGAAGAACTGAAGATGACCTCCGACCCCAAAGCGCCGGGCGCAGATGCTGTGATCCTTTATCGAGAAGAGACGCAGAACGACGTCGCTTCCTTCCGCACTGTCTACGAACGGATCAAGGTACTCACTGAAAAAGGTAAGGAACTGGCGACAGTCCAGGTTTCCTACCAGCGGAACTTCTCCTTCGGTGATCGCGGCAACGACCGCGACGCAGACAATCGCTCCAACGATGTCGACAGAATCTCCGGCCACGTTGAAGTCGCAGCCATTTCGGGAAGGACAATCCATCCGGACGGAACTGTTGTTCCGCTGACAGGTGCGCCCGCTGATCTGCTCCAAGTGAAGAAGGGCAGTAATCAGGTCAACACGACGACCTTTAACCTGCCAAGCGTGGAAGTAGGCAGCATTCTGGAATACCGCTACCAGGTGCGTCTCGATCCTCGTCTTATGACCTCCCCATACTGGCAAGTTCAGCAGCCGTACTTTGTACACAAGGCACACTACCTTTTCACGCCAAACCCGATCTATGCTCCCTCCAGTACAGGAGCCGGAGCGGGCGGGGGATTTATGTCCGATGAGCACGGCCTGCCGCTCAGCGACCTGCTAGTAACCAGCCACCTGCCACAACCGAAGTTGCTGGTTCACGATGCGCAGGGGAGGTACCTATTGGACATATCCGACGTACCCCCCATTCCGAGAGAAGTCTTCGCGCCGCCTCTTCAGGACCAGATCATGCAGGTCAATTTCTATTACTCGCCGTCATTTGTCCAGAAGGAGTACTGGCAGAGGCAGATGCAGTATTGGAGCAAGGACGTTCATGGGTACGCCGCGGAGACAGACGCGATTAAGCAAGCTGCGAATGAAGCTGTTACTCCGTCTGACAGTGCGCTCGATAAAGCCAAGAAACTCTACGCGTTGGTGCAGAAGCTGGACAACACGGATTTCTCCGGCAGGGCCGGCTTCACGTTCTTCGGCGGCTCCATTCCGGCCGGAAATGTCGACGCGTTGTTGCAGAGCAAGAGCGGCAACAGCAACCAGATCGCGCTGCTTTACCTGGCGCTGGTACGCGCCGCCGGGCTCACAGCAAGGGCGGACCGGATTGCCAGCCGGAATCGCCATATGTTTTCCTCCGACTTCCTGAACGACGACCAATTGGATGGCGTGGTGATCGAACTCAACGTCGACGGCAAACCAATCTTCGTGGACCCAGGTGAGAAGATGGCGCCGTTCCAGACACTGGCCTGGGCACATGCCGGTGCTGGCGGAGTGGCGATGGGAGCCGGGGACAAAGTTGAAACCGTAGTTACACCGCTGCCGCTGAATACGGACAACACCGTCGTCCATGTAGGTAAAGTCACGGTGAACGCAGACGGAACCGTTGCGGGTGCGCTCAAAGTAGGATTCATCGGACAGGAAGCGCTGCATTGGAGGCAGCTCAGTCTGCGAATTGACGCAACCAACTTGAGTCAGCGGATGGAACGCACAATTGCGCAGCAGGTGCCCGACGGAATCCAGATTCATGTTGACCGCATTGCCAACCTCGATGATCCCGGCAAGCAGTTGGTGGCGGTGGTTACAGCGACGGGCCCTCTAGCGCAACGCGCCGGCAACCACATGGTGCTGCCGCGCCTGTTCTTCGAGACCAAGGAAACCGACCCGTTCCCTTCAGAAGATTCCCGTGCATTGCCCATCGACATGCATTATCCCGCGCAGGAGCAGGAACAGATCACCTACGTACTTCCAGCCGGCTATGCAATTGAGGGCGCGCCGGAGGATGCAAGTTTCAAGTGGGAAGAGAATGCCGCTTATCAACTCCGCACTAAGGCCGACGCAGGCTCCATTACGACTGCACGCATTCTGGCACGTGGTTTCACTATGCTTGAAGCAAAAGAGTACGGCGGGCTTCGCGATTTCTACGAAAAGGTGGTTGTATCCGATCATCAGCAGATCGCGTTGAGCGCGGCGAAGGCATCCGGCCAGTGATCGTTGGTGCATTGGCTTTTTGCGCCGCTTCTCTTTCTGCCTCCGAAACGATTTGCGATGAGGCCTGCGGCAGCATCGGGGGCCTCGTCTCGCGAACAGAGAACGCCGTAGATTTCACCTATCTCCGAAGCAGCGAAATAAACATAACTTCCGGGCCGAAGGGATGTCTAAATAGGTCCAGGTACGCTGATTGGAGTGATTGAAATGCGCAACCTTACACTCCTATTGATTCTGGCAGCCTCGGCGATGCGAGCGATTGCGGCTGATCGGATCACGGTGGAGCAGTTGCAAAAGGTGTTGGCAGCTGTCCAAACAAGACCGGACCAGGAAGTGGCGCGGCAACTTGGCAACCTGGAGTTGACCGAGCGGCTGAGCACGACGCGGTTTGAGATTTTGAAGGCCGGACTGCCTGAAGACAACTCGCGCCAGGCGCTGCTTGCGCTGGCCGATGCATCGGCGTTCCTCGATCTTCCTGCTGCGGATATTCTGCCAATTTCCCCACCAGACTCGGCCACGCAGGGCAGAATCCTGTCTCAAGCGGCGGATTTTGTGACGGCGACCATCAACAGAATGCCAGATTTCTTCGCCACTCGGACCACCACACGGTTCGAAGATCTCAAGGTAAAGTTTCTGTTCGAACAGCCTGTCGTCGCCCCAGACAGGAGTTTCCATTTGGTCGACAAAGTCGGAGTCAATGTACTTTATCGCAATGGTCGAGAGGTGGTGGAAGCCCCGGGAGCCAAAAAGGCCGGTAAAACGCTCCCATTTCAGAAGGGCTTGAGTAATTGGGGTGTGTTCGGTCCGCTGCTCGGCGTCGTGATGACCGATATTCTCAAGAACAAGGTCGGCTGGAGTCATTGGGAGCGAGACGATTACGGTCCACTGGCGGTTTTCCGCTTTGTCGTGACAGAGCAGAAGTCTAACTACTCGGTGACCTATTGCTGTTTTCTCGAGTACGGGATCATGAGTGACTTCAAGGCTGTGCCGCCTTATCACGGTGAGATTGCCATCGACTCCGCAAGCGGCGCTGTTCGCCGCCTCGTGGTGAAGACCGACCTCAAGCCGGAGCTCTTGGTGTCAAAGGCCAATGTGCTGGTGGAGTATAGTCCCGTAGAGATCGGAGGCAAAGTCTATATTTGTCCCGCGAAAAGTGTCTCAATCGTAACAGCGATCGATCAGCTGTTGACAGAAGATGGAGATCAGGTCATGAACAACGAGCAGTCGTACCACAACGGCACGATAGAAACGCAGAAAGTTACTGCAATCAACGACGTCCTCTTCGGGAACTATCACGCTTATCGCGGGGATATGCGCATATTGCCGACGGACAGCTCAGAGCAGAATAGGAATGCCCCCGCGCCGTGATGCAGAACTACCCGCGATTGAGTCGTTGGTCGAGTCTGAGCGCGTATCGCACTCGTTCCAACCGGACTAGAATTGGTCCGTGCGTCTTGCACCAAATTCTGGCCCTTTCTTATGAAATAAGTCACACGGAGAGATTGTATGCGTATTCATCCTGTTCTTTGTCATGCAGCATTGCTGTTTGGGCTGGTAACACCTCTGGTTGCATTTGGACAATTCCAAGCTCCAAACCCGGAGGAATTGCAAATGACCTCCGACCCCAAGGCGCCAGGTGCGGCAGCGGTGATTCTTTACCGTGAGGAAACTGAAGATGACCCGCACCATTTCTGCACCGTGTACGCGCGCATCAAGGTGCTGACGGAACAGGGCAAGGATGCGGCTACAGTCGATGTTCGCTACCCGCGGGTGCTAGCGTACAACGCCGTTGGGGACAACTCGAGCTTCAGCAGTTCGGCTGGAGAGAACCACTTTGACGCACCCGATATCAGCCATACAGGTGCAGATCAGCCATTCGACACCGACACATATGCCGTGCCGGTTGAGATCAAGGCTCTTGAAGCGAGAACGATTCACAAGGACGGAACCGTAATCCGGCTGACGGGTAGCCCGGCCACCCTGTTGAAGAAGGTCGGCAATCAGCCCAACGAGGTGACCTTCACGTTGCCCAGCGTGGAAGTGGGCAGCATCCTGGAGTATCGGTACCAGATCCGCTACGACCGCTTTCAATCAGCACCGCAGTGGCAGATACAGCAGCTCTACTTCGTGCACAAGGCGCATTATCTCTATTCGCCAAGCGACCAGTTTCTTCCCAATGATGTGTCAGGCTCAGGGATTTCAAACAAGGAGCTCAAAGGACCTCACGATCAGGTGCTGACAGACATCCGGACCGCGAATATTCTTCCGCCGGGCAAAGAAATCGGGAAAGATGCGACGGGCCGGTATTTCCTCGATCTTACCGACATCCCGGCCATTCCAAGCGAGGCGTTTGCGCCACCCGTTGGCGAGCGGGTCTACCAAATCAATTTCTATTACACCTACACGGTGGAGCAGAAGGAATTCTGGCAGAAAGAAATGCAGTTCTGGACCAAGGATCTAAACCGGTACATCAATCCGACCAGTGCGATTAAGAGCACGGCAGCGGAACTGGTTGCCCCCTCCGATGCTCCGTTGGATAAGGCCAAGAAGATTTACGTGATGGTGCAGAAGCTGACGAATACAGATATCGCTAGTGATTCGCCTCCCTCCCCCAGCAGCGTAATACCGGAAGGAAGCGTTGAGGGCGTACTGAACCGCAAGAGCGGCAACAGCAAGGAAATTGCGCTGCTGTATCTTGCCCTGGCTCGCGCTGTTGGACTCGATGCACGACCTGAGCGAATTGCCAGCCGCGATCAACACATTTTCTCGCCGCAGTTTCTGAGCACCAGCCAATTGGATGGCGTGGTGATCGGAGTGAACATCGCCGGAAAGGAAATCGTTATTGACCCAGGTGCAAAGATGGCTCCGTTCCAAACGCTGTACTGGGCACATGCCGGGGCCGGCGGAGTTGCGATGGGCACTAACGGCAAAGTGGAAACCATCATCACGCCGTTGCAGGTGAATACGGATAATACAGTTGTCCGTGTTGGCACTCTCAATGTGGGCGCGGAGGGAACCGTTTCCGGCATACTGAGAGTTGGATTCATCGGGCAGCAAGCGCTGGAGTGGCGCCAGAAGGCGCTTCGAACGGACGCCGACACTGTGAAACAACAACTGGAAAAAGCGATTGCCGCGCAGGTTCCCGACGGCGTCGAGATTCATATTGGCCGTATTTCAAGCCTGGACGATCCCACTCATCAGTTGGTGGCCGTAATTCAGGTTTCAGGTTCGATTACCGATCATGCCGGCAATCATCTAGCCCTTCCGCGGCTGTTCTTCGAGAGCAAAGAGACTGATCCGTTTCCCGCGGATGAAACCCGCACTCTGCCGGTGGATATGCACTATCCAGCGCAGGAGCAGGAGCAGATTACGTACGCGCTGCCGAGCGGCTTTACTCTCGAATCTCCACCGCAGGATGCAACGTTGAAGTGGGAAGAGAATGCAGCCTACCAGCTCCGCTCCAAAGTCGACGGCAACAACTTAACCAATGCCCGCGTGCTGGCGCGCGGCTTCACGCTGCTCGATGCGTCGGAGTACGGCAAGCTCCGCGACTTCTACCACAAGGTTGTTGCCGCGGACAAGCAGCAGATCACGCTCAACGCGGGACAAACTGCCGGCAATTAACGATGAGTGAAAACCGAGCGGCGATCGATTCGGGCGTATCGGCGGTCATTCATTCGTTTCGATCTCGCAATGGGGTGGTAGAGTCCTGTCATGGACGCTGAGGAGATGGCCGATTCTTCCACGGAATCGGCCGGTGACGACAAAACAGCGGTTGGACCTCAGATGCTCCAGCAGCCTTCTCCGGCGATGGTCCAGGAAGCCCTGCGGCTCCACCAAGAGGGGCGTCTGGCAGATGCCGAGCGGACCTACCTAGAGATATTATCCGTCGATCCGAACCAGGCGGATTGTCTGCACCTTCTGGGGATGATCGCGTACCAGAACGGGCAGCACGAGAATGCCGCCTACTTGATCCGGAAAGCAATTGCGATCAAAGGGAATGCCGCGACCTATCATTCCAACCTGGGCAACGTTCTTCAGGCTCAAGGCAAGCTTGCTGAAGCTGGGGCGTGCTATCAGCGCGCATTGGTGCTCAAACCGGATCTGGGCGAGGTCTGGGTCAACCTGGGCAATATATTCAAAGCTCAGCGCGAAGTAAACTCCAGCCTGACATGCTATCGCCGCGCACTCGCTCTCAACCCTGACTTGGCCGAGGCTGCGGTCGGCGAGTCCATGGCTTTGCTGCTGAGCGGAGAATTCACTTCCGGCTGGATCCACTTCGATCGGCGCTGGGAGACGAAGGATTTCAATACTCCGATGCGCGCTTACCCCCAACCACTGTGGAAAGGCGAAAAGCTCGCGCCTGGACAGCTGTTGATCTGGGGAGAACAGGGGATCGGAGACGAGATCATGTTTGCGGGGCTGATGCCGGACGTGATCCGAACCGCGAATGGCTGCGTGCTGGACTGCGACGCGAGGCTCAGGCCGCTCTTCGCGCGGTCCTTTCCCGATGTAGATGTCGTGAGTGGCTTCGGTTCGGAAAGTCATCCGGAGTTGGAGATCTCGGCACATCTACCCAGCGGCAGCTTGCCTCGACTTTTTCGGGCGACGACGGATGCTTTTGGTTCGACGACTTCACCTTATCTTGTGGCAGATCCGAAGGAACGCGAGCGGTTCCGCAATGGCTACGGAGACGGACGCAGAATGGTTGGACTGGCCTGGTATACGAAGAATAAGACTACTGGCATCGGCCGTTGCATCGAACTGGCAACGCTTGCTTCGCTGTTTTCCCAGCCTGACATTCAATGGATCAGTTTGCAGTATGGGGATCATTCCGAGCTAGAGAGGAAGACGGTTGATACGCCCATCGTTTTGGATCGCACAGTCGACCAGTTCACGGACATTGATCGGTTCGCCTCGCAGATTTCAGCGATGGACCTGGTGATCACCATCGACAATTCCACGGCGCACCTGGCCGGCGCGCTGGGAATTCCCACCTGGGTTCTGTTGCCCTACGCACCCGATTGGCGTTGGATGCTCGATCGTGACGACAGTCCCTGGTATCCGACAATGCGGCTGTTCCGGCAACCGCAACCTGGCGACTGGCAATCCGTGGTGCGTAGCGTGAAGAGCGCTCTAGGTGATTAACCATTGAATCACCGTTGAAGCGTTTCCTTGACAGTGGGATTCGAACTTTGAAAATATCCTTAGCGAGGTTGCAGGCCTCGATTCCCCACCTCCACCGGGGCCTACAATTGAGAACGAACGGCAGCTTGTGAATCGCCGGATCCGCTCCAAAGCCTTGGAATCGACCCCTCGATTGAGCAATCCGACCACTGGCGCCAGCTTGTTTTCGGGCTCCTCGCGTGTAGATTGCGACTCATTGGAGGAACAGTGTTCCCAGATTCCCGCGCCCAGACCTCGTCAAAGCTCAAGGCGCTTGCGACTTTTACTCTCTTTGCTGCCTCGGTGCTCTCCGTCGGTTTTCTCGCCCTGCAGATGCGTTCACCCAGCATTGGCGGATTTCTCGCAACGGTGTATGCGGCGCAAGACACACAGCGTACCTTATCGCCCATCTCCTTTGACTACCCCGAGGACGGATCTATTTTCCCGCCCGGTATTACGTCACCCACCTTCATGTGGCGCGATGCTGCGGGGACATCGTGGAGCATCGACGTCACCTTCGCCGATAAGTCTGCCCCCATCCATGCCCTATCAAAGGGTGAACGCATGCACCTTGGCGCCATCGATCCGGATTGTGTTGCTGACTCCAACCAACCGCCCAAGCTGACCCTGCGGCAAGCCGCAACGTGGACATGGACTCCCGATGCGGAGACATGGGCCGCAATCCAGAAACATTCCATCGATCAATCTGCGAGTGTGACGATTACAGGCTATCGCGATGGACACGTCGCGTATTCGCAAGCGCATATCAGTCTTACTACGTCCCGTGACCCGGTGGGTGCGCCGATCTTCTACCGCGACGTTCCGCTAATGCCTTCACCAGGTGTAAACGGAGTGGTGTCGCCTCTGGCACCGACGGCAATTCATTTGATTCATTGGCGCCTGCGCGATATCACCAAACCGGAGAGTCACACCGTTCTGAAAGACATGCCTACCTGCGGCAACTGCCATTCATTCTCGGCTGACGGCAAGACGTTCGGCATGGACATTGATGGGCCGGCAAACGACAAGGGGCTCTACGCCGTGGTTCCGGTGCAGAAGCACATGACTATCGACAGCAAGGACATGGTGAACTGGAACCCGAATGGCAAGGTCGGAAAAATCAGGGTTGGATTCATGTCCCAGGTTTCGCCGACCGGCCGTTATGTTATCAGCACCTTTGCCGGGCCCGATTTCAAGCTGCTGGATACCTACTATGTGACCAACTTCCTGGATTACCGGTTCCTGCAGGTTTTCTATCCCACACGCGGGATTCTTGCATGGTATGACCGCACCACTGGCCTGCGGACAACTTTGCCCGGAGCGGACGACCCGAAGTATGTGCAGACCGATGGAGTCTGGAGTCCTGACGGCAAGTACATTGTGTTTGCGCGCGCCGAGGCCCGCGATCCGAGGCCGCCGGGGCAGGGCCGGGCGCTGCATGCACTCGATTCGAACGAGACGCCTATCAAGTACGATCTCTACCGCGTCCCGTTTAACGATGGCAAAGGTGGAGTGCCTGAGCGCATTGTGGGCGCATCTGAAAATGGCATGAGCAATAACTTCCCCAAGGTCTCGCCCGACGGCCGCTGGATTGTCTTTGTGCAGTGCAAGAACGGCCAACTCATGCGGCCGGACAGCCAACTGTACATTGTTCCGTTCAACGGTGGAACGGCCCGGCGCATGAAAGCCAACACCAGCCTGATGAACTCATGGCATAGCTTCTCACCCAATGGACGGTGGCTGGTCTTTTCGTCCAAGGCACGTTCACCATATACTCAGATGTATCTCACACACATTGACGCCAACGGCAATGACAGCCCCGCCATCCTCATCGATAACACCACTGCGGCCAACCGTGCTGTCAACATTCCGGAGTTCGCCAACATTGCCGGAGACGGGATTGCAGATATCGACGTGCACGTTGCCGATGGCCCAACGGTCGCTGGAATCCCCAAGGCTGCCGATGCCTCAAAGTAGGGACTGCAGGCGATGACCATGCGCCTTTCATTGTCCAGTACATCGCACATGGGAGTTCTGCCGGGATTGCTCCTGCTTCTGGGTATCGCGGGGTTGCGACCGGTTGTTGGGCAGGCGCCCTGCACTCCCCCGGAGTCGATGAGAGCTCGGTTACAGGACAAGCCCGACGCTACCACTTACACCGATCTCGGAGTGTGGTTCGCGGAACAGAAGCAGTACAGCTGCGCCGCTAACGCGTTCGCCACTTCCATGCAAACGCAACCCGATCAGAAAGACATGCCCCATTTGGCCTTCATGTTCGGGGTGAGCCTTTATTTTTCAGGTGATTTGAAGGAAGCTATCACTGCGCTTCAGGAGGCTGAACAGCTCGGCTACAACGATTTCAAGCTTCACACCGTCCTTGCGGCTGCTCTCGATGCATCGCAGCAAAACAAGGACGCGGAGGACGAGTGGCAAGCGGCCTTGGCTTTTGATCCGGAGGCGTCCGTTGCTTTGGACGCTCTCTCCAACGACCTTTTGCGCGACAACGATTTCGCAGGAACGATTGCGCTGCTTCAGCTTCCTCGACTTCTGGGACAGCGAACACCACAACAGAGCTTGAATCTGGCGGCTGCGTATGCCGGGACAGCGCAGTTGGATGAGGCAGCCCAGGTGCTGCGCGATGGCCTCAATACTTCGCCTGACTCCCTGGCTCTTGCCAATCAATTGGCGAAGGCGCTGATCGAGCTCAAGCGCGGGGACGAGGCCGTCACGGTGCTTGAATTGGCCCTTGCACAGCATCCCCAGGATGCCGGCACAGCGGCCCTCTACCTTGGAACACTGATTGCTGCTCAACCTGACAAGGCTCCTGAAGCCGCGGGGCGACTCCTGCTGAGATTTCCGGAAGACGCAAAGATTCTGTATCTGAGTGGCGTTGTCGAGATGAAGGCCGGCAATCTGCAACAGGCGCGCGCATACCTTGAGCAGTCATTGGCTATTCAGCCGGACGAAGCATTGCCACACGAAGCGCTTGGTGTTCTCTTGGCCGAGATGAAGGAAATGACGGGCGCCAAGGAACAATTTGAGCGGGCCATCTCATTGGGGGACAGCAGTGCCGAAGCGAAGGCGAACTTAGCCAGGGTCGTTGAGGTGCTTGGAACCGGCAAGTAGACTCACCGAGGATTTGCCCACTGCGATGATTCGGATCGAAATGCTCAGCCCATCAGGTCCAGCGAAAAGAGTGACCCGCGCGGACAGTTACGCGCGGGCCACGAATTTCAATTGATTCGGTCGACCATTGCGGTCGTCATTTCGGGCTTCAGGGGAAGCCGGACTTCAAAGGTTCCAGTACGATTACTCAGCGTATCCCTCACGGCCACTCTGATCCATGACGCTCCGGGTGGAACTTCGAGCTCCTGCTGCGCGCGAATCACGGGGCCTGCCTTTCGGGCCGCATCTTTACCCGTTGTGACCTGACCCTCGTTCAACAGGCTGTTCAACAGGCGTCCGTCTACGTCGTAGGCCGCTGCAGCGAATTCCAGCGTGGCTGATTTTCCTTTGTGCGCAGCCGGCGCCTTCAACTGCGGATCGATTACTCCGTAATCAATGACGTACTTCTGAAGCTTCACGGGAGGCAGGGGTTTCAGCGGTTGATCCTTATGCCTGGTGCGGAAGTAGATGGGCGAGTCCTGCAGTTGTGCCATCTGCTCCGCTGTGGCCAGCCTGGGCGCTCCCTGAGCCGCCAGGTGAGTGCTGAAAACGAGGTCATGCATCATGGGCGCGCCGTGTTCAATGTTCGCGTAGAGTGTATCGGCGGTCTTGGTGGCCTCAAACCGTGTTTGCAGGGGGGCCTTTTTGTCCATTGCCTGGACGTCATGGTCAGCCAGGGCATAGTAGAGCTTCCGGTAACTGAGTGTGTATCCGCTCTTTTGGGGATTCGCAAGGGTCACTTCGACCTTGCGCTCTAAACCATCGTATTTTGTGTTGGTCGGGTCATAACTGAGCGTGTAGTAGCTCTCGCCGTTTTTCACTGCCTTGTCCAGAAGTACTTGCACTCGGTTGTTGCTGTGGAACGCACGACCGCCAGTGGCGCTGGCAATGTCGTCTTCGTAGCCCCCGTTGGTGATGGCATCGCCGGGATCGCTGTCCGTCGAGACTCCGCCCAGATCCACGGGATAAAGGGCAACCTGACTGCGCATCATGGCCGAGTAGGTTTTTTTGATTGTGTCGCTTAACAAGAGGCTCAGGTCGTTGATCTGAAGGGTTGAACTGGAAAAGCCTCCGCCTACACCCGTGTCCGAGTTGTGGCCCGTGATGGTGGCGCTGACGGGAATGGGGAAATAGCTGGAAAGCCAAAGCAGGTTCTTGCGTCCCGGTATACCGCTTAGATATTCAGCGATAAAGTTCAGACACTGAAGTGACGCGCCAGCATCCTGCGATCCGTAGTTGGAGCCGTATATGAACACATCGGGTATGTGCGGACCGGGCCCCTTGGCCAAGATTGCAGCGTGCAGCAGCGCGTGATCGCTTGTGAATCCCTGAATCAGGTGCAGGTCTGCGGCATTCACAAACAGCGCAAACCGAGAGCCGGGCTGTGCATGGTCGATAAAGTCCAGGATTTGTTGGTGAGCAGCCATCTGATCGACCTGGGAAGTGTTCACCATGTCGTAGTACAGCACGTAAAGCGGACCGCGCTCCGGCTCGGTGGGCAGGTTCACAAAGGTGTTGGCGGGCAAGGAGGGCAGCTTTGCAGGAGTGTAGCTGGGCACAGAGCCATCCTCATAATCAAAAGAAAGGACTGTTTGCGGCTTTTTGTCTTCTTTTACGATAAAGTCCTCTCGCCTAAGCCCGCGTACCGGGTTACCGTCCTTGTCTGTGACCACGACATCGATGGGGACGCGCCGCACTTCCAGTTGCAACACCAACCCCTGCGGGGCCGTGCCCGAGTCCTTCTTGCCGTGCTCCAACGCCGGGTCTGCTGAAGTGCCTGCCGCCCGGGCCTGACGTGCCAATGACAGCGGCGAAACTATTAGGATTGCCGCCAGCGCTATCCGTAAGCTGACCATGACTTCTCCTCGCACTTACTCGTTCGGCCGGGATTAGTGTGCGCTTCAGTGCAAGCAGCGCAGCACTAGCCGGATTGTGATGGTTGAGTCATTGAACCTATGACAAGTATTAGACACCCGAAGTCCCGGACGCGGTTAGCAGAGATTTTCGAACGGGTCTAAGCTGGCTCAGCAAGAGCGCAAGCAACGAACCAGGCGGAGACGTTGCTGCCCGCTGGATGTGACCGCGCCGCGTGAAAGATGAATCCAGCGCGCGTATAAGTTGCCCGAATCGCGTGGGCGCCCGATGTCCATCCTGTGCTGTTTGAGGCGGAAAACGTCTCTCATTCGCGATGGCCGGAAGAGTATTGGGGTGATGCATCGACTGTAATGAGAGGTGTTCGATATGAGCAAACTGAAGCGTGCACGAAACCGCTAATCCGTGAAGGCGCGATTGCCGCTGCGACTCCGGCAGAAGCCGAGCTAGGCGCCGACGCTGTAATCACCATGCTCGTCGACGATGCGGCATATGAAGAGGTGCTTTTTGGCGTCAACAGTAATTGACTCGCTTTCACCCAGTGCGCTTCACATCTCGTGCAGCACGATCAGCGTTGCGCTCAGCGAGCGGCTCACCGCGGAGTACGCGAATCGGGGTATTGATTTTGTGGGAGCGCCGGTATTTGGGCGGCCAAGCGTTGCCGAGGAGGGGCGTCTATGGGTCGTAGCTGCTGGTGCTGACAATGCCGTGAACCGTGCTCGTCCGTTGCTCGAGGCATTTTCGCGAGGAATTACTGTGATCGGCAAAGAACCCAGGCAGGCCCATGCCGTCAAGCTTGGCGGCAATTTCCTCATCAGCGCCATGATTCATTCGCTTAGCGAGGCCTTTGTCTTCGCAGCACAGCAGGGGCTCGACACCGACACGTTTTTCGAAGCCGTAAACAGCGCTTTGTTCCAGTCGCCCTTTTACGCCGCGTATGCCAAGATCGTGCTGCATCCACCGGAACAAATCGCGGCGACGATTGAACTGGGTGCAGAAGATCTCCGCTTGCTGCGCGAAACAGCCGCGAGCAGATGGCAAGCACAAGCTCTCAGAGCGGCCGGCAGTGGGAGGATTTCCGAATAGGCGGTCATTGGCTCGTTATCATCTAAAGATTCTAACCACAGCCGGATGACAGAGTCCTTTATCAAATTCGAGTAAACAGTTGGAACCAGGGGAAAGGATAGCTTCTTTCAGCGCTCCGAGGAACAGGTTGGCAATCTTTACTGCGCCCATTCCGCACCCGCGACGTCTGCCCTGCAAACCTCTGCCCAGGCATTGGTTTTACTGCCAATTTTCGATTGTAGCTCTGCCGTTATTTGGCGGAAGTCCGCAGACTTGATATGGAAGCCGCACCCGTGGTCAAACAGTGCTAATGTTTCGGCAAGTCTGCCGAGGGAAACAGCTTCGAGAGCTCTTCAAAGTCATGGTCGCGAGTCTAAGGATGAACACCGGCTATTTCCGTTATAAAGCAGGCCTGGGCTTACCCGCCCGTAATCCGGATTCAGCCCCGATTTTCGCGTTTTCTCGAGTCGGCCCGAGGACCGAGCCTTTCACATCTCTTGTACCGCTGATGCCGGACTGCGACTTTCTCAAGTCTTCGCCCAGAATGACAGCCTCCGCGATCTCCCGCATGGACTTTCGTCGCTGCCTGCTTTCCGTATGCATAGTGCGATAAGCCTCATCCTCACTCAGGGACAGATCGCGTTGCAGAATTCCTTTCGCACGGTCAACTGCTTTGCGTGTTTCCAACCGGCCAGCGAGCTCGACATTTTCCGATTCAAGACGTGCTCGCTCAATTTCCGCTCCAACCAGGAATCCAAGCATGGAAAGCAGACGAACTTCATTAGTGGAGTGCTTATAGGTAAGACGGTGCTGAAGGTTGATTACCCCGACCACCTTGCTGGCGCACAGAATGGGGGTGCAAAGCATGGCCTCGAAGTGATCCTCGGGGAGATTCTTAAAGGGCTTGAACCGTGGATCGTTCGATGCATTCGAAGAGATCGCTACCGGTTCTCGATGTTCGGCAACCCAGCCAGTAATCCCTTGTCCAAATTGAACACCGAGTTGATCCACCAGGTCTGCGTGTGGGTTCTTAGATGCGCGTAAGACGAGCTTATCTTCGTCCAGTACATAGATGAAGCATGAGTCGCAAGGAATGACTGAAGTGACAAACTCAACGATACGGTCAAGGACAACGTGAAAAGAATCTGCCGATGCAATGCGGCTGGTGATTTCGTGCAGAAAGTCCATTTGCGTCAGACCATCGCGAAAGCCCGCCATGGTGGGAGTGGAAGGCGCGATTCTCGGCACGGTGTGTCTACTTGGATCTTTATAATAACTTGCCGACTCGTTCTGAGCGGCAGGCTCTGGAACTGAAATGGAGGACGCCATGAGTGCATCTCCACCGCGCTTCTGTTCAAGAACTTTCCCCGCGTACTGTGCGGCCTCATTGACGATGAAGCTCATCTTGGGGCGGGAAGGCTCGAAGTCGGGTGTAATTCCATGATGTGTCAGCTCTTCTGTGGTTGTTGGCCCAATTGAGACGATGACCATGGAAAGCAGTCCCGCACACATCTCGGCGACGCGTTGCATCCGCTCTGCAACCTGGAAGAGATGAATTACTTGAACCGCCGTCATGAAGAGCAGAACATCGTAGGCGCCGCGAGCAATTCCCTGCACGCATTCTTCCAGAGGTGCAAGGTCCTCCGGTAAGGCCCATTGATAGACGGGAACCTTGACGACAGAAGCACATTTCAAGGTAAGGTCCATCAAGAATTCTGGGTTGGACGCTCCATACTCTTGAACGGCGACCCGCATCTCTGCCAGCGAATGGCCGAACTCCTGGTCGATCACTTGCATCAGTTCCCGCCAAGTTGCAGGCTCGGGAGCTGTTACTGCAACCGGCACCTTGAGTTCTCGTAATGTTGCGTAAGGTTTTGGACCGCGCGCTGCTACCTTGATCCTTCGGAGAGCTTCGAGAAACGTTTCGCGGTCGTGCTTCGTAGCCACCGTGTCAACCAGGGCACGGACCCCAATCCCTGTAAAGAAGACAACCAAATCAAACTCGCCGCGCAGCAACGCATCGGAAAAAGCCAGCGCATCGGTGTTGGAAGAGAGGGGAATTTCGCGCATACAAGGCACGAGAAAAGGCTCTCCGCCATAAGTGCGGATGAGTTTGGCAACCTCGACCGAACGACGGGACTCGAGCGAAAGTACGCGCAGTCCCCTGAAGTTCGCATGAGCCAAATGCACTCCTCCCTGGCGCTGCGCCAATCTAGCGCGCTTCCAAAACTTGCCATGACTCTCTTAAGTTGCACCGGCAACTTCGCCCAAGGTGCGCACGCAATATCCGGGGAAACTAGCGATTTGCGGTGCCGGATGCTGTGATTCTAGACACGGCTAGTTCATATCGCAAGATTCGCGAAAAAATGCGATTCTTTACTTGATCTTTATGCGAAAGGCGCTAGCATCTACTCAATCTGGGATACCCTTGTTCTCAGCTTCCCCGAAGCCGGCACCATGTTGTGCTGGCCCCTAGAAAGTTACAACTTTAAGTTCCATGCTCCTTGACGAGCGTGAATTATCCGCATTGCTTGCGGCGTTCACCGAAGTCTCGACGCCGATCTGCACCTCTGTGCAAATCGACGATCAACTGAATACTCCTGCCGGATGGATGCGGCGACGAGTGTTCCAAAGGACATGGAATGGAAGTACTATCAGCAATCGATTCAGCGGAATTCACAGCCGAGCAGAAGCAATATCTTCTGGGCTTCTTCGCAGGGGCTCTACGACGGGGTGTGCAGCCCTTCGCCGGGCAGACGGCTGCGGGACTAATCACGCACGATCCAGCCTCAGGAGTTTCGAACCAGGCAGAGAGTGCGAACCAGACCTATCACGGAACCCCTGTTTCGGATCTCTGCCGCGAGGAGTTGTGGAAGTATGAGCAGAATCCACTCGACATTTGGGACAAGCTGCTTGCACATGCCGACGAAAACCGCGCTCCCACTGCAGATGATCTGTTTCGATTCAAGTTTCACGGGTTGTTTTATGTGGCGCCGGCGCAAGACTCCTTCATGCTGCGCATGCGGGTTCCAGGGGGGATTCTCACGGCGCGCCAGATGCACGGGTTGGCCAATATGGCATCTGCGTGGGGTTCGGGACGTGCCGACCTCACAACGCGCGCCAACCTGCAAATTCGTGGATTTCAGCCGAAAGACATCGTTCGCGTCCTGAACAAGGTGCAGTCGCTCGGCATGAGTTCTCGCGGATCCGGCGCTGACAATATCCGTAACATCACCGCTTCGCCAATAACCGGACTCGATCCTACAGAGCTCTACGACGTCGCGCCGCTAGCCGAAGCGCTGCACAATTACATCCTTAATTCGCGCGACATGTATGGGCTGCCAAGGAAGTTTAACGTGGCCTTCGACAACGGTGGTGCGATCAGCGTTGTCGCCGACACAAACGATATTGGCTTTGTCGCTGTGCGTGTCGGCGAAGGCCGCAGTATTCCCGCAGGGGTCTATTTCCGCGTTTTACTTTGCGGAATCACTGGACACAAACAATTCGCCACCGATTGTGGCCTGCTGCTGCGCCCAGAGCAGACAGTCGCTGTTGCTGCCGCCATGATTCGCGTCTTCAGCGAGAACGGCGACCGCACGGATCGGAAAAAGGCGCGCCTGAAGTACTTGATCGATCGCTGGGGCGTGGAGAAGTTCCTAAACGAAACCGAAGAGCGTTTGGCCTTTCCGATTATTCGGTTCCCTGACTCGGAGTGTGAAGCGCGCAACAAGATTGATCGGGCCGGTCATATTGGTCTGCACCCTCAACGGCAGCCCGGTTTGCACTACATCGGAATCTCAGTGCCCGTTGGGCGTCTTCCGGCAGACCAGATTCATGCCCTGGCAGATATTGCGGAACACTACGGAAGCGGCGAGGTGCGGCTGACCGTTTGGCAGAATTTGCTGATTCCGAACATTCTCAGCGACCACCTGGAAACGGTCCAGGCTGCGATTCGTGCGGTGGGTCTTGACTACACTGCCGGCACTGTTCTGAGCGGAACAGTTGCTTGCACAGGTAATCGCGGTTGCCGCTTCGCCGCTTCTGACACCAAGACTCATGCGGTTCACCTAGCCAATATCTTGGATTCGCGATTCAAGATCGAGCAGCCGGTCAATCTACATGTAACGGGTTGTTCTCACTCATGTGCTCAACATTACATTGGCGATATCGGTCTGCTGGGCACAAAGGTTGCCGGAGAAGAGGGCTACCAGGTCTTTCTTGGCGGCGGCTCTGATCAGGATCAAGGTCTGGCGCGTGAATTGATTGCCGCCATACCTTACAGCCAACTGCCTCCGATTATGGAGCGGCTTTTTAGCGCATATATGGAACGACGCAATCCGAGCGAAACCTTTCTCGATTTTAGCCGCAGACACAGCATCGCAGAAATCAAATCCCTCTGCCTGGTCGGGGCGCAGGCGCAATCATGAGCGCAACCGTTCCCTATATTCCGGACAATGCACCATTCACGCCAGAGCAGCGGGCGTGGCTGAATGGGATGTTGGCAGGCATGTTCTCTTCAATGCCAACTCTCGCCACCTCAGAAGCGAAGGCCTCGCATCGTATTGCGGTGCTCTACGCATCGCAGTCGGGAACCGCGGAAGGATTGGCTCGCAAACTCGCGAAGGAACTGAAGGCTCAAGGACATGTGCCGGCGGTTTCAACCCTGGTTGGCTACACACCGGCAGCCCTGGCGGCCGAGAAATACGCCCTTCTCATCGCAAGCACCTATGGTGAGGGCGAGGCACCGGATGGAGTACAGCCTTTCTATGAAGAGCTCTGCCTGGAGCATTTCCCCCGCTATGACAAGCTGTCCTACGCTGTGTTCGCGCTCGGCGATCGGCACTATGAGCAATTCTGCAAGTTCGGGATTGACCTCGACACCAAGCTGGCCGCGCTAGGCGCCAATCGCATCTGCAACAGGGTCGAATGCGATGTGGATGTGGACGAGCCGTTTATGCAATGGAAAGCATCCCTGATGCCTCGATTGCAGGAGATCGGTAATGGACACAAGCTGATCGAACCCGTTTTGCGTCCAGCCTCTACTGATCCCGAGCCGCCTCCCGCAATGGTATTTACGCGCGACAATCCAGTGTTTGCTCCCGTTGTCGACAAAAAACGCCTGACTCACAAGGAATCCAGCAAGGCGACGCTTCATCTTGCGTTTTCGATTGAAGGCACTGGCATGACATATGAGGCGGGTGATGCCTGCGGCGTCATTCCGAAGAATGATCTAAACCTGGTTGCCGAGATACTGCAATGCGCTCGATTCAACGGCAACGAGCAGGTTAGCTGCGGCAAGCCTGAAACAACGACGCTTCATGATGCACTCACGCACCACCGGCAGATTACGCGCCTCAATTGCAAAATCTTGAGCGACTACGCGAAGCTTGGTCAATGTACGCAGCTTCTCGATTTGCTTGCTCCCGAGCATCAAGCCAAGCTGGATAGCTATACGTATGACCGGGGGCTGATAGATCTTCTGCTGGAATTCCCCGGAGTCATTGATGATCCGGCTGATCTAGTCGCCATGCTGCCAAAGCTCACACCCCGTCTCTACTCGATTTCCTCCAGCCCGGCTGCTCATGCAGGAGAGATTCATACCACGGTTGCGGTGGTTCGCTTTCGAGCCCACAACCGGGAACGCGGCGGAGTCTGCTCAACCCTCTTCGCAGATCGCGCTTCACTATCCGATCGTCTGCCTATCTACATTCAGCCCAACAAAAAGTTTCGCCTGCCCAAGGATTCCTCGGCCCCGATCATCATGATCGGTCCAGGCACCGGCATTGCACCCTTTCGCGGCTTCCTGCATGAGCGCCGTGCAATCGGTGCATCAGGACGGAACTGGCTCTTTTTTGGCGAGCGAAGCGCCTCAACCGACTATCTCTATCGTGAAGAGCTTGAGGCCATGCGGGCAGATAGCCATTTAACCCGACTCGATACCGCCTTCTCTCGCGATCAGGTCCGCAAGATTTACGTACAGGACAGAATGTTGGAGCAGGCACCGACATTCTGGAGTTGGTTAGAAGAGGGAGCAAGCGTGTACGTGTGCGGCGATGCTTCCCGAATGGCCAAGGATGTCCATTCGGCCCTCCGAACCATCGTCGCGGAACAAGGCGGGATGACCAACGATGCCGCCGAAGAATACGTGGACTCGCTGAAGGAACAACACCGCTACCACCGCGACGTGTATTGAATTACGCGTAAGCCTAAGTAGTGCAGACGAAGCAGCCCCGACAAGATCTGAGACAAGACATGCCCTTGCCACTCCACGAGCGCGCAGTCACAGCCGGTGCCGACGACCTGGTGCGGCTGACAACGGACGCGTCAGAATCCTGTCGGGACTCAATCTTTGATTTGGTCGCTTCTGCGCGAGTGCTCGAATGGCCTCCAATCCCGGCTCCCGGTCTCATTCCGAAGCGTGCCCTGGAGGAAGGCGAGCAGTATCGCTTTCACTTCAATATGACCAAATGCATTGGTTGCCGCTCCTGCGAGATCGCCTGCAACGAGCAGAACGGCAATCCAGCCGAGATTCACTGGAGGCGTTTTGGCGAGATCGAGGGAGGAACCTGGCCAGACACTCAGCGCAGCTACCTATCGATGGGATGCAATCACTGTCTTGATGCGGAATGCGTGAAAGGATGTCCGGTCGAGGCATACACAAAAGATCCATCAACGGGCATTGTCCTGCATTCCGCGGATGCGTGCATTGGCTGCCAGTATTGTGTATGGAACTGTCCCTATAGTGTCCCGCAGTTCAATCCCGAGCGCGGCGTGGTTGGAAAGTGCGACATGTGCCATGACCGACTGGAAGACGGCCGTGAACCAGCCTGTGTAAACGCCTGCCCCGAATCAGCCATCGAGATCGAGATCGTGAACATGGCGGAGTGGCGCAAGGACTATACCGGCGCTGAGTCGCCCGGGATGCCGGGCGCCGGAGTCACCATTTCGACCACCCGCATTACTCTCCCTGAATCAAGCGCTCTCCAGTTGGAACGTGTGGATCTTGGCCATATCCAGCCGGAAGATGCGCACCTCTCGCTCGTATTCATGACAACACTCATGCAAGCTGTCTCTGGAGCATTGATCTTCGAGTTGCTCAACAAGACCATCTCTGTAATTACCCTGCTGGCATTGGTGCTGATCGCAACCGTGGCCTTAACTGTTTCTGCGATGCACCTCGGCAGGCCGGCCTACGCATGGCGCGCGTTAAAGATGTGGCGTCGTTCGTGGATCAGTCGAGAGGTTCTTCTTTATAGCCTCTTCTTTGGAGGACTCGTCGCGCTTGCTGGGCTGTCGATGGCAGAGAGTCTTCCTGCATCGCACTTGCGCGCCTTCATCGTTTCACTTCCTGCCATGCGTTTGCTTTTTCTTCCCGCAAATTTTCTGGCGATCGGTTGGACTGCAGCGGTGCTCGGTATTGGAGGCACGATCTCGAGCGCGTACATCTACCTTGTCCCTGCGCGTCCTGCCTGGAACATGATTCATACGCCGCTGGATTTCCTGCTTACCACTGTGTTGTTGGGCTCGCTGCTGGCGAGCGTGCTCCAGGCGAGCGGCGCTTGGATGGCAGGGCTGACCTTCGTGCACCCGCTCGGCTTTCGTCACGCTTCAGGCAGCTTTGGATTCTACCCGGTTCTCATTTCGGCGGCACTCTGGTTTCTGAACCAGCTTATCCGCCGCATTCGCCTCAGCTTTTCCCGGCTGTTTGAACGCCGTGCCAGCGCATCGCTTCTTGCTACCGAATCTCTGCAGGCCATCCTGTTCTCGTCCTTTGCTCTTGTCGCGGTCGCGACCTTCTTCGCGCTCGCACGGGTTGATGCAGTCGCCTGTGGGACTGCAATGATTGCGGTACTTCTGGCGCGATACCTTTTCTTCGTTTCCGTCGTGCCACTGAACATGGCGCTCACCTTCGTTCGTGGGGGTCGCCATTGAGCTTCGTGAAGCAATGGATGACACGCCTCCGCCGCAAGCTCGGCATTGACACGCGGCTCGAGAAGTACAGCTATGCCATTGACCCGCGATTCGGCAAAGTATCCGCTTCCCGTGTCGCTGACCGCTGGGTAAAGACGACCTGTGGATATTGCTCGGTTGGCTGCGGCATGGAAGTTGGCGTCAAGGACGGAAAGGCCGTTGCAGTGCGCGGCAATGAGAATCACCCGGTCAATCAAGGCAAACTCTGCCCGAAGGGACTAAGCGAACATCACACTCTTTCGGCGCCCGGTCGGGCCAAGCAACCTCTGCTGCGCAAGCAAGGCAAGCTTGTTCCGGTCAGCTGGGATGAAGCGCTCGACACCATGGTCGACAAGTTCTGCTCCATCCAGCAGAAGTATGGGAAGCAATCGCTTGGTGTCATCGGTACGGGCCAACTAGTCACCGAAGAGTTTTACACGCTAGGCAAGCTGGTGCAGTTGGGATTTGGCACTTCCAACTTCGACGGCAACACCACACTCTGCATGGCCAGTGCGGTATCCGGCTACAAGCTGTCGTTTGGCAGCGACGGTCCGCCCGGCTCTTACTCAGACATGGAGACCGCCGATGTGATTCTACTTATCGGCGCCAACATCGCGGACAATCATCCGATCCTCTGCCAACGCCTGGAACGAAACAAGAATCGCACGCTGATTGTCGTCGACCCTCGCGTAACCAAGACGGCGATGATGGCTGACATCCACCTCCCTGTCAAACCACGCAGCGATATCGCGCTCATCAACGGCATTGCACATGTGCTCATCCGCGACGGTCTGATTGATCCTGCCTATATCGAAATGCACACAAACGGATACAAAGAGTTTGCCGGGTACGTGTCTACGTTTGATCCACAATACGTCTCCACAATCACAGGGCTCAGCGAGGAAGCAATCATCAATACCGCCAGGCTCTACGGAAAAGCTCGAGCGGCCTTCATCGCTTGGACGATGGGCGTCAACCACTCCACGCAAGGCGCCGTTACTGTGGCCGCGATAAACAACCTCGCTTTGATTACGGGCAACATCGGCCGAGCAGGTGCATCGCCATTTTCGATCACCGGGCAGTGCAACGCAATGGGGACGCGCGAAAGCGGCTTTACCTCCAGCCTGCCCGGCTATCGCAAGTTCGACGTTTCAGCCGACCGCGAGGAGTTGGCGAGGATTTGGAAGATCGATGTTGAGCGCATTCCCAGCGCGCGTGGACTGGCCTATCCCGACATTATCGAAGGCGCCGTAGCGGGAAAGATCAAAGCTATGTGGATCATCGCCACCAACCCAGCCGTCTCATTTCCCAACTACGATGTGCTTCAACAGGCGCTGAGCAGCCTCGAATTTCTGGTAGTGCAAGATGGCTATCATCCCACACCAACCAGTGGCCTCGCAGACCTCGTCCTGCCTGCGGCAATATGGGGCGAGAAGGAGGGCACGTATACAAACTCCGAGCGCCGCATCGGCAAAGTGAATGCTATCGTCACTCCGCCCGGAGAAGCGCGTACAGACTTCGATATATTTCTCGACATCGCCGAGCGCCTCGGCGTTCGTGATGAACTGTATCCCGGCTGGAAAACCTCGCACGACGCATTTCTCGAATGGCAGCAAGTATCAAAGGGACGCATGTGCGACTACAGCCAATTCACCTGGCAGCAGATCGAAGACGAGGGCGGTGCACAGTGGGGCGGTGAGCGGCTCTATCAGAACGGAGTCTTCCCCAACCCGGACGGAAGAGCTCGGCTGCATTGCGTTCCGTACGAACCATTCACCGAACAACCAAACCACGAGTTCCCCATCATCCTGAACACCGGCCGCACGGTGGAGCACTGGCATACGCGCACCAAGACGGCACAGGTTGATCTGCTCAACACGATGGTGCCCCATGCATGGCTGGAGATGAACCCAGTAGACGCCAAGCGACTGCAATTGACAGCGCACGATAAGGTCACCGTGATTTCGCGCCGTAGCCGTATTCCCAATCTTGAATTGCGCATCACTGGAATCGTCGCGCCAGGGCAGGTCTTTATGCCCTTTCACTTTTCCGAGCACAACTCAAATCTAGTCACTTTGGGCGCATTCGATCCTATCTCGCGCGAACCTAATTTCAAGCAATGCGCGGTGCGCGTTGAGCGTACAACCTTCGCGGTATACGAGAGTGTTTCCCGAAAGAGTGAGACATCTGGCCGTGACGCCGGAGCTCAATAGCACTCGACTTGGACCCCGACGTTCTGCGAGCGAATGCAACTATCAGCAACAAGAATCCAGATTCCCCGGAGTGATCGCATGGCGAATTTCAGAACATTCATGAAGTCAGGACATCCCCCCACGCTGCTCGCAGCCTTTCTCTACTTCGATTTCAGCTTTGCTGTCTGGGTGCTGAATGGTGCGATGGGCCCATTTATCTCCGAGCAGTTTCATTTGACGCCAGGGCAGATCGGGTTGATGGTTTCCGTGCCGACACTGGCCGGCGCTCTCATGCGCTTTCCACTTGGTGTGCTCTCGCAATACATTGGCAGAAAGAGCGCGGCCATTGTGGAGATGTCCGCCATCGTGCTCGCACTGCTCTACGGATTCTTCTTTGTAAAGTCGTTCAACAACGTGCTCGCGATGGGAGTTCTTCTGGGCATCGCGGGGGCAAGCTTCGGCGTTGCCTTGTCTCTGGGGTCGGGGTGGTTTCCGAAACAATACAAGGGCCTCGCAATGGGAATCGCCGGCGCCGGCAACAGCGGCACCGCGCTTGCTGCACTCCTAGCTCCGCGGCTTGCCATGCACTTCGGCTGGCAAGCGGTCTATGGCTTCGCAGCGCTGACAATGCTTCTTCCACTTTTGGTCATGATTCTGTTGGCCAAAGAACCCCCAGACGTAGAACGCCAATCCCTGGCCGGACATTTGAAATGCCTCTGGGAACTCGATGGGTGGGTGTTCAATATGATCTACATCATCACCTTTGGAGGTTTTCTCGGCCTAGCAACCTTCCTGCCCTCCTTTTATTACAGCCAATTCCACGTCACAAAAGTGCAGGCAGGCTCGCTGACCGTACTGGCCACGCTTACTGGAAGCTTGACCCGCGTCTTGGGTGGTTGGCTCTCCGACAAGATCGGCGGACTGTGGACCCTTGACATCGTATTTGTCATCACGCTCGTTGGCATAGCTGGACTGATGCAAACCCCTTCGCTTTTGGTCACTACGCTGCTCTTCATGCTGTGCTTTGCGGCTCTCGGAGCTGGTAATGGAGCAACATTTCAGCTTGTTCCACTACGCTGGCCGGCGGCCACTGCTGTTGCTGGCAGCATGATCGGAGAAATTGGCGCTCTCGGCGGCTCGATTCTTCCCAATCTCCTGGGCCAATCAAAGCAGCGCACTGGCTCATACTCCATGGGCTTCCTCATCTACGCTGGAATTGCGATGTTTGTTTTTCTCGTGATGCAGAGTTTTGCTCGAATGTGGACGAGGAAATGGGTGAGGAAAGGGGGTCGAGCAATTGAAGTAACCCCGATCCAGGAAGGAATAGCCGCAGACTAGCCTACGAACACTCTGCATTGACGTGAATGGGGAGCATTTCATCGAGGGTAAAGATGAAACGCGCTCCTGTGGCTTAGTTGATTCAGGAGGCAAGATGAAGAGACTTTCGCCAAGTAAGCAGATATTGATTGCGCAGAGAAATCTGGGGAGCCAGAGTGAACGAGCGGGATGTCTGAAGTAAAGAGTTGTCGTTTCTTGTCGAGAGGGCCTTTGTCCGCTTGGATGGCGCCGATGCCGACAACAATGAAACTTTCCCGATTCCAGATCTTGGGGCACTGTGCGAAGTTTTATCGCTTTCGGCTGGATTCCCGCGCAACATTCGGCCTTCATTCAATCAAGAAATCATGAACGTGGATACACCCACGAACCCGCCCGGTGCTGGGCTCTCAACGCGACCTCCCAGAATCGCGATGAGTTCTGCCGCCGCGAAGCGGAAGTCTGCTGGAAGTCTCCAAGAGACCGTAAAACCGCCTATCAGTGACCTGACATGCAGTGACCTGACATGGAGCGGGCAATAGCAGACACAGATTTCACCGACGAATTAACCTCATGATCTGCCGCAATGGAGGCGGCAATCATCAGGAAAACGTCAATGAATAAGGCAAAGGGCAAGAAGAGCCGACCAAAGGCCAAGCTCGGTGTACCGGACCAGGAGCGCGCGAAAGCCGCAGCCCTCCGGAGCCTTGTTTCTCCCGACTCGAGGCGCGTATACCAGCACGCTATCGATGAGTTCGTCGCTTGGTAGTTTTCTGAACCTCAACTGGCCTTCAATAAAAGAGTGGTTTTGCGGTGTCGGTTCCACCTGGAGGAACGGGGCCTGGCGGCCGGAACGATTGATGTGCGAATGGCGGCCGTCCGACGGTTGGCTTATGAGGCGGCGCTCTGGCAGGTAGCCGATGGACAAACTCTCACCGGAAAGCGCAATCGAGCGATCCTGGCCATCCTGCTTGGCTGCGGTCTGCGCCGTCGCGAACTTGCGGAAATGACGCCGGAGAGCTTGCGGCGTCGAGAGGTGCGCTGGGCGGTCGTCGATCATATTGGCAAGGGAAGGCAAATACGGACTGTTCCCGTCCCGAGTTGGGTCAAAGAAACTCTCGATGCGTGGTTGACCGCAGTCGATATCGAAGGCGGTCCGCTATTCCGCAGTGTCTACCAGGCGGAAAAGCACGGGAACAAGTCATTTCAGAAAAGACGGTCTGGCACGTTGTCAAGAAGACTGCGGCGAGCATGAACATTCCACGTCTCGCGCCACATCGCCTCCGGAGGTCCTGTGCGCGGCTCTGTCATGGTTCCGGAGGCGAGCTTGAACAAGTCCACTTTTTACTCGGGCATGTCTCTGTACATACCACTGAACCCCATATTGGCTGTAAGCAGCGTTTGAGAGTAGCGGTAAACGACAAACTTGGAATCGAACCCGGGTGAGTTGTTACCCCCGCAACAGGATGCGCAGCCAACCATTTGTCAACTTGCCTTGATCCCATTTGCGATTGGCTCTAAAAGGCAAACCGGACGCCCAACTCTATGCGCCTTGCGGTTTCGGCGGCCAGTGGCTGGCCAATGGCCGAAGAAGAAAGGACTGTGTTCACGGCAGTCACGTTGGTGTGATTCAGAAAGTTTGCGCTTCGCGCGTTGAAGGTGAGGGTGCGGACACTGTCTTTATCCTTGGGGTTGAGTGCGAACGCACGGCTCAAATTTGCGTCGAGGTGCATGACGGTTGGCATAGTTCCCACATTGCGCGGGACGTTTCCATTCACGGTGTTTGTGGTCATCAGTCCAAATGGCGTACTGTAAACCCCTGGACCTGGAGTGGACGCATAGGACGGGCGGTCATTGAAATCCCCATCGCCATTTGCATCGGTGCCCGTCGTGATGTTGTAAGGAGTGCCGTTTCTCACATCGAATACAGAGGAGAACTCCACCTTGCGCGGCAGGTGAAGAGTGCCGTTCGCATAGGCGGCATTGTCACCTACCCAGTTGTCGCGAGAGTTTTCGCCGATGTTGCTGTAACTTGATTGGGGGCTGGAAGCGCCGCTTGTGTTGGACTTTCCATTGACGTGCACGTATGCGACAGAGACGCGGGACCATTTGCCGGCAGGCCGATCCGCGGAGACAACATAAATATTGCCGCTCGAATGTCCAGAATTCTGATACTCAATCACGTTTTCATTTGGAGCGCCGGGACGCGGGACCATGAGCGCCGCAATTGGATTGGGTGCCGATCCAACGCTGGTGCCCAGAATCAACGGCGCATTGATGTTCCTGGTCAGCGGTTGGTTCCAGCTTGAATACCAATAGAGCGTGCCGGCCATATGCCAGCCGTCGCGAAACGTCCGCTCAAACCCGACATGCGTTTGAAACGAAGATATCTGGGTGAGGGTGCGAGGGAACTGATCCATAGTACTTACGTGAATCGATCCGGTGACGGGCGTCAAGGGGCTGTTGTAACTGGGCGAATATACCGTCGTCTCTTGCTGCCGGACTCCATCAAGGCGGTCTACCTCAGTAGCGAGACTCGGCTGATTGGGAAAGTGAAATATACCTGCGCGCAAGTGAATGACCCAGTTCGATTGTTTGTCGGGCGACCAGGATAAGCCGACACGCGGTGAAAAGTTGCTGAAGCTGCCCGGAGACGTCTGAAGCTGATAACGCAGGCCCGCGATCACACTGAATCGTTGCGCAAGCTTGATAGCATCCTGGCCATACAGCCCGAGGCGCCATTGGGTTAAAGGAACAAGGGCTGTGCCGGTGGTTAGCTGATACGTGGTGGGTGAACCACCAGGCAGATCGAGCAATGCGCGACGGTACTGTTCGATGCCGCTGATTGTGGTTGTTTGTCCGGTTGGATTGTTGTTTGCATCAAGCATCGGCGCACTGCCCCCTCCAAACGTAAAGGCTCCGTTGAAAGTGTTCGGATCATAGTCGTGAATGAAAAACCCGAGCGACTGAACGCCTATCTTCCACGAGTGTTTTCCCTGCGTGATCATCAAATCATCATCAGCTTCAAGATCCCCTTCACGATCATCCAGATCCTGACTTGTGGTTCCGCCCCCGGTGAAATAGCCTGCCACCTGAAGCCCAGGGCTCGTCGAAACAGGGGTGTTCGCCGTTCGCTTCCAGGTATACCCAACCCGGCTTTCGTGCAGCATATTAGGGGATAGCGTCAAAGTGTTGTTCAGCCGAAAATCGTATTCGCTCACCAGGCTGGAATAACCGGCTTCAGGCAGCGCAAGCCCGCCGATGCCTTGGTTTCCGAGATTGCTGACGTTCGCTGCGAACGAGACGGTCGCACTGTCATTGGCTGCTGCTTGCCAGTCATCGCGGGCGGAAGCAATCCAAAGCCGCTGTGGCGCCGGGATGGACTGCTGCAAGGGACTCGGGTTGCCTTTCGCGTTGAGGATGACGGCATTGACCACATTGAATTCGTCGATGTCGCGCTTTTCAAGCGCAAGAGCGAATCCGTTCTTAGTTGCCACGACAGGGCCGCTTAGCTCAAAGCCATATCTTATTTTTCCTGCGGGCGTGGCAGTTACCGAAAGTGGATCGGTGGCGTTGAATATCTGGTTACTGTCGGTGAAGAACAATGCGCCGTGGTAGGGACTTGCGCCGGGCTTTGTGATGATCTCAATCCTGCCCCCCATGTAAGGCGCTCTTTCGTACTCCGCGGAAAACAAGTCAGGGTTGACTCGGATTGAGGCGATGGAGCCTTTGGGTGGGAGCGCACTGGCGTTCTCGAATCCATCGACGGTAAGCAATGCCGAACCGGGAATTCCACCGCTGCTGGCCGCAATGGCCTGCAACTCGCGGAGAAGATCATCGGGGTCGTCGGATAATTGCCGCACATCCTGCGTGCTGAGGGTACGCGTGCCGACGCCGTGATCCGCGTCAAGCGCTGTTGAGTCATCGCTGACCTGCACGTCGGTTTCAACATGTGCAATTTGCATCTGGATGCTGACATGCGCGACTCGGTTTGGCGCAGCGTTCTCAGAGATTGCCGCGTCGGCAAATCCGGCGGCGTGGATTGTGATATGAACCTGATCCCCGTGCAGGCACGACAGCGCAAATCTTCCGGCTGAGTCAGTCGTGGCCGGTTGGCTGCCAGCGGACTGAACTGTGGCGTCGGCGATAACTGCCCCGCCAGGATCGGTGACGACCCCCTCGACCGAGAATCCTTGAGAGCAAGGCTGCTGCGCGAAGACATTGCCCATGAAGCAAAGCAGAATCAGGCCGAGGGTCATCGTACGGATGGTTCTTTGCGCAAACTGATTCGAACGGTAGCCCACGACAAAGAGATCCGTTTGTGTCGCCGGTGCATTTTCACTACGCTTCCGCTTCATATCGTCCGCCTCATCGCTCTCGTGCACCTTCACGGTAGAAACGTAGAGAGGTTTCTCAAAATCAATTGGGACGAGTCGTATTCAGCGCGTGCCGGATCGTAGCACCGGTCGAATCATGCTTCCCAGCAGCCACAGACGGACTTAATATCTCGTAAGAGGGCATACCCAGAGCTACCAATGAACTCCCCTAGGCATTCTTTGAAGAACTCGGTTCCAAGATTCGCGATTCTAAGATTCGCGCAGTTCTTCGGAATGTGGAGTGCTGTCGCTATGATGTTCGCGCTTCAGTGGTATAGCTATGACGCGCTGCACGGACGCTCGGGTCCTTTCATCACATACCTTCGCTGGAATATCGAGCAGTGGTATACGTGGCTGTTGATCTCGCCCCTGGTGCTGTGTCTGGCAGCGCGACGGCCGATCGACCCGCAGCACCCGTTACGCTTGCTTCCGCTCCACCTGTTGGCGAGTGCGCTGTTTGCCGTTCTGGCTGTCTCAGTTCAGTCGGTGCTGGCAGTGTTTATGGAACCTGGCGCTCCACCTCCCAGTCACTTCTCCGCGTTCCTGAACAGCATTCGCAGCAACGTGGTTCTGTTATTGAGCAAAGATGTCGCTATGGGGATCGTGACCTATTGGGCGCTTACGGGATTGGCCCAGACCCTGCATTTTTACAGGGAGAACAGCAACCGCCAACTGCGCGAATCTCAACTGGAAAGCCAGCTGGCACATGCTCATCTACAGGTTTTGGAGATGCAGTTGCATCCGCATTTTCTCTTTAACACGCTTCATGCCATTGGGACGCTGATCCATGAGGATCCGCAATCGGCAGAGCAAATGCTGCTCAACTTGAGTGCTCTGCTGCGCGTCTTTCTTGAAGAAGAATCGTCGCAGCAAATCTCATTGCGCAGAGAACTGCACCTTGTCGATCTCTATCTGAGCATCCAGAGAATCAGATTCAAAGACCGGTTGACGGTGCACTCGGTGATCGATCCGGAGACTCTGGATTGTGCGATACCGAGTTTGATCCTTCAGCCGCTGGTGGAGAACGCGATCGTTCACGGTATTGCGAAGAACCCAGGCGACGACGAAGTCGAGATAAGTAGTTCAATGCGATCCGGGAGGCTTCGGATTCAGGTTAGCAACAGCAATAGTTCGCTCCCTCCAGACTTGAGCGCCAATGAAGTGAAGTGGGGTGTCGGACTGACGAACACCATGCAAAGACTCAGGCAGACCTATAACGGCTCCGCTCAACTCTCGCTTCGTGCGGGTTCACCGCGCGGGGTCATCTGCGAGATCTCCATGCCTTTTCGAATAGCATTACCTTCGAATGCTCAAGAAGACGAACTGCTCGCTTTATGACTATCCGAACGATCATTGTGGATGACGAGCCATTAGTGCGAAGCAGTATTGTGAGAGCTCTGCGCCGAGACAAGGACATCGAAGTGGTCTTCGAGTGCGGAGACGGAGCAGCTGCGATCAATGCGATCCAGAGCATTCAGCCCGATTTGTTGTTTCTTGACGTCCATATGCCTGGATTCAGTGGGCTTGAGGTTCTGACGCGCCTGGAAGATGTACGGCCGCCGATTACGATCTTCGTCACCGCGCACAAAGACTATGCCGTTGAAGCCTTCGACCGAAATGCAGTGGATTACATTCTGAAGCCATTCGGCAGCGACCGGATTGAGCGGTCAATCGCCCGGGCTAAAGTGCGCTTGACGAGCCCGATGGATGGAAGCTACGCTACGCAATTGTTGCAGGCGCTGACGGCCGTTCAGAAACAGCAGCAATATCTGGATCGGATTGCTGTGCCGGTCCACGGGAGAATTCTTCTTCTCGACACGAAGAACATCGATTGGGTTGAGACGGAGCGGAACTGTGTTCTGCTGCATTCGGGAAAGCTGGTCTATGAGCTGCGCACCACTCTTTCGGGCCTGGAATCTCAACTGAACCCGAAGCAATTTGTGCGCATACACCGGTCAACGCTTGTGAATGTTTCCATAGTGAAGGAAATCCACCCGTGGTTCCACGGACACCACAAAGTGATTCTGCTTGACGGCAAGGAACTGCGGATGAGCCGCTACCAAAGTGAGAGTGCAAGGCTCCTTCTGGGACGCCTGGGGAAGTAGCCGCGCAGATTTGAAACGGCCTCGAGCAACACGCATCTGGGTTGAGTTTTAGCGAAATCTCGTGATGCCCCACAATTGATAATCGGCTCCCCGGACAAGTGACCGCTGCCAGTTGACTCGCTACGGCTTTCTCGATGGTCGCGGCAGGGAGGGCCATCACTGACCGCCCGTTGGATGGCCGGAGGCAGTCACCCGCCTCCGGCTCCCGCAGAACCCAGCGTGCAGATTTCCCGCACTGGGCTCGTAAGAAGTTGATTCACAGTATGGAAATAACCTGCAGTTCCTAATGCGAGTAATGCAGCTGTTTTCGCACCTGGAATGCCTCATTTCGGAGATGCACCCTCTGGTGGCCACGGCGGTTTCATTCTCGCCAGACCGCAGTGGTGTAATTGATCCATGTCCTCCGCAACCAATTCCAGGCCCAGCATGGGGGCACGCTCCGTCGCGCTCGCACGCCAGATGGACTGGTTCCGTGGTTTACGTTGCGCGGTCGCCCTGTGCGCTCCGCTGGTGGTTGGAGATCTGGCCGGCATCCCTAACCTGGGCTGGGCAGGCCTTGGCGGTTTCGAAGCTATCTTGTCTGATACGGGCGGACCGTACCGCTCGCGCATGGGCTCGCTTGCCACGCTCTCGCTGGGCGGGGCGGCGGGCCTCTTCCTTGGCTCGCTGGCAGGAACCCGGCTCGAATGGGCGCTCCCTGTCACTGTCTTCTTCTGCTTTCTGTGGAGCTACCTCGCCGTTCTTGGGCCACCATTCTCCGGAGCGGGCGTCCTGGTGCAGGTGATTTACATCTGCGGGATCGGCGCACCCACTTCGAACTGGCATGAGGCACTGACCCGCGGCCTGCTCCTGCTCGTGGGCGGCGCGTGGGCGGCGCTGCTCTCGCTCTTCCTGTGGCCGCTGGATGCCTATCGCCCGGCTCGCGGGGCCGTCGCCGCCTGCTACCAGGAGCTGGCCTCATTCCTGGCGTCCGTAACCGAGCTTTCCAACCGTTCCGAACAGCGCCCCGCTCTCTGGCACCGACTGGCCAAGCACCACCAGTACCGTATCCGCCGCGCCGTGGAAAATGGCTGGCAAGCCGTTGCTTCAATCCGCGCCGAGCACCAGGTTGACACCGCGCAGGGCTATCAACTGGTTGTTCTTCTAGAAACCGCCGACCTCCTTATCGCCCGCACGGTCGCCATGGCAGAGCACCTTGAAGCACAGGCCGGCAACGTAGCCTCGGGTTGTGCCGACCGTGGCCACTCCGGACTTGCGGAGCTTGAATCCGCGGAGCGATGGGTCGCCTCAATCCTGGCGAGCCGCCGCGGCTACACGGCGGCCGCTGCACAGGCACGCCGCCTTGAAATGCAGCGCCTGCCCGGCTACCTGCAAGGTTGCCTCACCCAGTCCGACGCCACTACGCGCTTTCTTCTGGCCCAGGTTGCCGAGGCCGCTTCGCAGCTTGAAACTGCCATCGAGAGCGCAACTCTGCTCCGCCTCGGCAATCTGCCCAATCCCTCCTCCACGCGCTCCGCGGATTTGTCCAGAGGGCACTTCGGCTATGTGTACGCGCGTATCGCCGAACTGCGCCAGGGTTGGAACCCAGCCCGCGTCCTGGACCAATTGCGGGCCAACTTCACGCTGCAATCGCTCGCGCTGCGCCATGCCGCCCGTGTTGCGCTGGTGTGCGGCCTGGACGTCACCATCATTCTTGCGCTCAACATCAATCACGGCTATTGGCTGCTGATGACCTCGCTTATCGTGCTGCAACCCCACGTCTCCGGCACCATGCGGCGCGGTCTTGAGCGCATCGGCGGCACCGTTGCAGGTGGAATTCTGGCTGCCGTGCTGGCCGCTGTGCTGCACTCTCAACTGGCCATTGCGGCTGTACTGTTTCCGCTGGCCCTGTTAGCACTGTCCATCTTGCCGGTCAGCTACGCGGCTTTCGCCTTCTTCCTTACGCCCACATTCGTGCTGGCTTGGCTTCCATACTCCGGCGATTGGCAACTGGCCCTCATCCGCACAGGCAATACGATTGCCGGCGCCGTGATTTCGCTGCTCGCCATGCTCTTTCTCTTCCCTTCCTACGAGCGCGACCGAGCCCCGCAGTTCCTGCGCGCCAGCATAGCCGCCGATCGAAGATACCTGGCCCAGTTGGCCGAGACCTGGAAGACTCCGACGCTGGGCCCCTCGCGATCGTCACGACTGCTGGCCAACGCGCGGCGCGCTGCCGGCCTGGCGCACAACGACACGGAGGAATCTCTGGAACGCCTGCTTACAGAAAGCTGGCCCCGCCGCCGCCCTTTCGCGAAGTTTGTCGCCGCCTTTGTCACCTACCTCCGGCGCTTCGCCCAGAGTGTTACCACGCTGACCGCGCTCGACGGCGAGTGGCTCTGGAAGCAATCCGCGCCGGTACAGAGCCGCCTCGCGCTGCTCGACCGCCGGCTGCAGTGGCTCGAAGAACAGACTGGCGTCGGCGAGCGCGTCGCGGATTCCCCCTGGCCCGAACCGGGCTTCGAGGAGCTGCAGCCCGCCATTCCTTCGCAAGACCATCCTGGCGAGCGCCAACTTGAGCGCCTGGAACGCCAGACTGAAGTGCTGCAGCGGCAATTGAAATCTCTTCGCGAACAGGGCTGGCTGCCCGGCGTCCCGCATTCCTGACGCATAGAAGCACCGTGACGCAAACGAGCCCCCGTTTCCCGATTCCCGAATCTCTGGAAATTCCGTGTGAACATTCACCTTTGACCTTCGCTGTTGGTCTCCGGCTCAATGCACCTCGGGAGGCGTCAAGTTACGGCGCAGTGGGATGATTTGCGCCAAAAAACCCCTAATCTGCCGTGTCACCGCGACTAATACCGGATAAAATCGTCTCTACAGTAGGCAGAGTTGCTCTTACCGGCTGCCTGTGCTGCCTTTTGGCTGTGCGGCCAGGGTTCTTCCCGGTCCACGCGGTTTTATAGGCACGGAAATTCTCTGGATGATGAAAACAAAGACACTTACTGTGCCGTTCTGGCTTTCGATTGCCGCCGCATTCCTGGTCCTGCTACCGGCGCTGTCCACCAGCGCTCAAACTGCGTCCGCTCAGCCGGCCGCACCGGCCAGCACTGTTCCGGCCAAGCCGGCTCAGGCGCCTGCTGAGGCTGCGCCCGGGAAGGCTCCGGCGGCTAGCACCATGGCGATGCCTGCCGACCGCGCTACCGCCTACTATCATGTGGCCCTGGCCAACATTGACGAGGAAGATGCCGTCTCGCAGGGGCGTCCGGAGCTCATTACGCGCGCTATTGAAGAGTACAAGCTGGCGCTGAATGCAGACCCGAACTCCGCACAACTGAATGACGGGCTCGCCGACTTGTACTTCAGGATGCCGGGGCATATCCACGACGCGGAAGTGACCGCGCGTGGGCTGCTGAAAACTTCACCCAACGACGTGGATGCGCATAAGCTGCTAGGACGCATTTACCTGCGTCAGCTTGGCGAGGGGCAGAACGCTGTTTCTTCTGGTGCGGCTTCGGCCAATGTGCTGAACCAGGCGATTGCCGAGTACGAGAAGATCGTCTCGCTGCAACCCAAGAGCGTCGAGGACCGTATGGTTCTGGGGCAGCTTTACACGGTCAAGCACGATGCGAAGAAGGCCGAGGAGCAATTTCAGACAGCGCAGGCCATTGAGCCTGAGTCTGAGGAAGTGGTTCTAAACCTCGCCCGGCTCTACGCGGAGAGCGGCGACATTCAGCATGCGGCCAAGGTGATTCAGGATGTTCCCGTAACCGATCGCACTCCGAAGATGGAGTTTGCGCTGGGGGCGGCCTACGACCAACTGAAACAGACCAAGGACGCCATTGCCGCTTATCAGCGGGCGCAAGACATGGATCCCGGCGATGCCCAGACACTGGATGCTCTGGGTCAGGCGCTGCTCGCGGACAACCAGCTGGATGAGGCTCTGAAGCAGTTCAAAGCGCTTGCCGATGCCGATCCTGAAAACGTGGAACCGCTGGTTCATATTGGCGAAATTCAGCGCCGTCAGGGAAAGTACGAAGAGGCGCTCATAACCATTCGGAAGGCGCGGAAGCTCGACCCGACCTCACTGGAAGCCGGCTACAACGAGGGGCTGCTGCTGGATGTGCTGGGCCGCTACGATGAGTCCGCGCAGACTTACGAGAAGATGTTGGAACTGCCGACGACCTACCACGCCAACGGCGCCTACACCAATGAGGAGAAGAGCAGCCGCGGCTTCTTCCTTGAGCGGCTGGCCCAGGTTTACGCGGAACAGAACAAGGTCGACCAGGCTGTTGCGACTTACCAGAAATTGATTGATATGGGCGGGGACTCGGCACTGAGCGGCTACGAAGGCCAGGTGGAGGTTTACGGCGAAGCACGGATGTACGATCGTGCGGTGGAAATCTCCCGCAAGGCTGTTGAGACCAATCCCAAAGATCCCGATCTGAAGTTGATGCTCGCCGGAGCCCTGATTGAACAGGGCAAACCCGACGAGGGCATCAACATGGCCAAGGGGCTGATTGACAACACGGACAAAGACCGTGGTGTGTGGCTGAAGCTAGCCCAGTTTTATACCACCTTGCGCCGTTGGAAAGAGGCCGACGAGGCTCTCGCCAAAGCCGACACCCTGAGCACCAAGAAGGGCGACCGCACCTACGTACTCTTCCTCAAGGGCGCGCTCGCCGAGCGGCAGAAGCACTACGAGCCCGCCGAACAATTCTTCCACCAGGCGCTGGATCTGGACCCCGCGAACACGATGACCCTGAACTACCTGGGCTATATGCTCGCCGATAAAGGCATCCGCCTGCCCGAGGCTCTCAAGCTGATTCGAAAGGCAGTGGAACTTGATCCGATGAACGGCGCCTATCTTGATTCGCTGGGTTGGGTTTATTTCAAGATGGGCGAGTACGAGCTTGCGGAAGAGAATCTGCGCCAGGCTGTCGAACGCGACCAGACTGATCCCACGGTCCACGATCACCTGGGCGACCTTTACGAGAAAACCGGCCGCATTCGGCTGGCCGCCGCGCAATGGGAGCTCTCGCTTGCCGAGTACGCCAAGTCCGCCGCAGACGACATTGAACCCGGCGACGTGGTGAAGGTGCAACACAAGCTTGAGACGGCCCGCGTGAGGATGGCCAAGCAGGATAGCGCTACAGGTCAACCCAAACCGGAATAGGCTGACAGACTCACGCGAAACGATCGTCTATGGGGTGCGGCGCGGCCTGCGGGGGTTCGGTTGGACGGTCGCGCGCGCCGATGTCCGATGCGTCAATAACACTTAAGTGAATGCGATACAGTACTTAAGTGATTGCGATGAACCGTTGATGTGATGGCAGATATTTATAGAAACCTTACATACTATTTATGAATTATGCACTAAAGGTTGCATTTTCCATGGGCTCGTTCAAAACAAGACCGCTCTCCACATTGCTGCTCCTCGGGCTATTGGCTTGGATTGCTTATGTGTTGATTGCGCCTGAGATTGACCTGCTCGATACTGCCTTCCAAAGCGATAGTGCCCCTCTGACCATTCACGCACTGATGTGCCACACCGCGCATGGGAAGGCGAATGTTAGCGCACACAAGATTACGTTCCCATCAACTGATGCCTCCCACTTTGTTCTAGAGGTCTTCTTCTCAGACAGAGCCGTGGAGGTACCTTCCAGCCCTCCCCGAATTCTCCGCTGCTAGAAATCGACGTTTCGCAAGCGGGAGTGGAGTGACTGCAAGTGAATCAAGCATCGCAATTTCGCTTGCGCCAACCTCCGCATCCAATTGCTTGAGTGAGATCTCCCGATCGGTAGCGACTGTCTTCATTGTCTTTCGGCGGGTCCTGAGCACGTTGAGAGTCAGCCATCGAGAACGCAATGCACCGAATCGGAGTCCGGTTTGCTGTTAACACTGAATCGACCAAACGCCTGATCTGGTTTGTACGTTTTCGATCAGAGTTGGTGGCAGAAGACCGAGAGCAGATCTTCAGAGAATCGCGAAACAACAACTCGAATGAGGAGCCGGAAACATGAATACACTGCTGCTTCGCACCTATCTATTTGTGAAACAGATGCTGGAACAGGAAGAGGGGCAGGACCTGGTCGAGTACGCCCTGGTGATTGCTTTGATTGCGCTTGCCGCCACAGTCGGTATGAAGAGTTTGGCAGGGGGGATCAACAAGGCATTCGACTCAGTCAGCGTCGCGCTCGCCACCGACATCTAAAACTGAAGCCCAGCCCTATGAAACTGGTCAGGGGAGTTTATGGCGAGGCACGATTCCAGGATGATGAGTTCTGGAATCGTGCTTTTGGGGAAATTCCCTCACGACGTTTTGGCAGCTACCATCTGGTTCCAGGGCGCCACACTTTCCTCATACTCCATGGGATCGCCAAATCCTTCAGTTTGGACGCCGAGTTGGCGTAAAACATCCAAGGCCATCAATCGGCGATGCGCATTGAACGTCATGATATGGGCGAAGACGCCGCCGAAGGTGAAGGTTTCCGCAGGTTCGCACAAAGCGTCGAGGAACGTGTCATCCCAGGCGGAACGGTTTCGGACGTCACGGAATATACGATGCAGCTCAGCATCGGTCTTTTCGAGTCTCTGCAACATCGCTTGCGGGGAGCGCTGCGATTGTGGAGAGCCGGTCACATCCATATCGGCTCCGGACAGTGCGGCGGTCCAGACTTCTTTGGTAAAGACAATATTCTCCAAGAGCTGCCTTAAAGTTTTATTCGACTCCCGCCAGGGCAGCAGTTCAACGACCGCGGGTAGCGGCCGATCCAATTGTTCCTCTGTCAAGGTACCCGCGTATTCCAACAACCGCCGCGTGTGCCAGGAATCGTTGCCTGCAAAACGATCGAATAGATCCATATCTCCTCCTCCTTTTGTTGGGGAACTCAAGGCATAAAAGTGAATTCTGTTGGACGCCGGCAGGTGAAAGTGCGGATCACGCATGCGCCGGTAGAGACTGGGAGAACTCCGAAAAGCCTTTCGGAAGGCGCGAGTGAACGCCTCTAATGAACCGTAGTTAGCGTCCAGGGCGACGTCCGTAACCGACATTCCGGTATGTGCCAGTTGGTATGCGGCTCTTTCCAAGAGCAGCCGTCGCCGCATGGCTAGCGGAGTTTCTTCGACCACTGTGCGAAACAACCTATGGAACTGGGTGCGGCTTTGGTAGGCCTGACGCGCCAGGTCCTGGGTTTTCGCCTGAGTGTCCAGCGAGTTCGCCACAATTGCAGAGAGGCGATCTGCCATGCCCTGATTATCCGACTTACTATGCATCCGGTTCCTCATCTTGAACGAATGATAGACAAAGGATGACGACTCCTGCCTGATCGTGCGTACCAATTTTCCTTCAACCATAAAAGCCAGATCAACACGAATGAAAGACACTGGATATCTGGGCTGGGGTATCCGGAGCTGGAATATTTAGGGGTTATTAAGCGGAAACCGCTCACGGACTTGGTAGCGAGAGCCGGAGGGGCTGAGGAAGCTTTCGTACAGAAGGAATTCTTTCGCGACGGATCTGGTGAAGCTCGGGTGCTGCGGAACTTGGGCCGTGAGTTCGCGGATGCCCTTTCCTTTGCTTCGCGCGAGCGTGATGTGGGGCTGGAAGAGACGAGCTTCGGGAACGAATCCGCAAAGCTGGGTTGCTGCGGTGACACGTTGCTGAAGCAAAAGCAATTCTGGCGTCATCCTGACACCAGCAAAGAAAACTCCGGAGCGATCGAAGAAGCCCAACTCCTCAAGCCGAATAGGAACAGCCGACAAACGTAATCGGCGTAGCTGCGCAACGACACACTCGTATTGCTCCTGATCAGTATTGCCAAGAAATTGCAGCGTGATGTGCCATGATGCCGGAGCTGACCAGCGAAGTTCATCATTACCGGAGCGAAGACGCGCCGTGATTGCCGCGAGTTCGGTGATGACCGCAGCCGACAAAGGGACACCGACAAATAAGCGCATATGGCAATGATGGTGAGCGCATGCGAGCACGCGCTAGTTTCGACTATTTCTTTACCCCGATCAGGCGGAGGCGCGCTGTGAATGCCCGCCCCAGGGGCTCAGTGAAAGTTCCATACTGGGGCGAATCGACCACGTTGTTCACGACCGGATAGTCACCGCTGTTGGTTGCATTTTCGATGACGCCGCGTAGTCCGAAGTAGGATCCGCGCAAATGAAAGCGCCATTCAAGCCCGGGACTGAATGAGATGTAGTTGGGAAAGCGGGCCGAACCTGCAGCGCCTATTACCTGGTAGTTGTCGTTGATTGAGGTAAACGGAAAACCTGTGCGCCAGTCGAGCGTGTAGACGAAGTCCCAACTTCTTTTGAAACCCGATACGAGAAACGGCAGCCATCCCCAGGAGATCACGCGGTTCGGCGTGTCCCATCCCAGGGGGCCGTTCTGCTGCGGGCCAAGCAACGACAGAGTGGGCACATAGTCAATGGCGGCATTGGTATGAGCCGAGGAGCGGGTATAAGCGGCAAAGAGCGCGTAGCCGCCAGCGAACGTTCGCCGGGCCTCAACCTCGGCCAGATCGTCATGGTCCTGACGGGAATTGGTGAGCGCATAGTTCCCCGAGAGGGCTGCCGGACCGCTTTGGTTTACATAGGTGAATTCGTCGGAGACAATCTTGCGGATCACATTCGCTTTGACATAAACGGAGCCGGGCAGTTTTTGCTCCACTCCGACGCTCCAGTTCAGCGTGCGGGCCTCGTGCAACGACCCGTCGTTGGCGGAAAAGGTGGTCTCTAGTGGAGGGCCCGTTGGAGTGATGCCGTCGGCCGCAAAGTATGTGTCGTTGCGAATGCCGGCCAGAGCCCGCGTAAGGTATTCCAGTTGCGTGTGCTCGTAATAGAGGCCGATGCCCGCAGAAAGCTTTGTCGCCCCCTTTAATTTTGAGGGCGAGTAGCTGGCTGCCAGACGCGGCGAAAAGAGCGGCCTGCGGATGATTTCATCCCAATCGAACCGTAAGCCTGGTTCGATGAGCAGACCGGCGCGGGGCGCCCAGCGGTCCTGCACATAGATGCCGGCTTCTACGTTGTGGCGGGTGAAAGGCGCCGTGGTGGGGAAGACGCTTTGCCGCAGCAGTGTTCCATCCTCGCGCAGATAATTGACTGGAGCGCGTGCGACGGTTTCGCCGAAGCCAATGTGGTCGAGGTCGATTCCGGCCTTCAAATTGTGCGGTCCAGCCCAATGCAGTGGCGGCAGATAGAGCACGGCATTGCCCTCGATGCGCTGCGAGCGGCTGGTCAGATTCTCAAAGTAGCTGCCCTGAAAGAGCTCCGGAGTGATCTCGAAAGGGCTGTCGCCATGAGGCTCGTAACCGTCGCTGAATCTCACTACGCCGAGGCCAACGTCGAGCAAAGCGCCATCGTGAAAGCTTTGCTGATCGCGCAGATAAGGCAGCCAAGCGATGGTGTTGCGCTTGGTGGTACTTTGCTGCGGGACCAGCGACGAGATGCCGTCGTAGGGCGAATGATAGTCATTGAACAGCAGGCCTCCAGAGAGAATATTGGTGGGCGTCACATTCACCTGAAACTTCGCGAGGTTGCTTCCGCGCAGCAGGTGATCGGTATCGGCCCCCGCAGGAAGTTCCTGGATGTAGATGTCGTCGTACTCCGCCTCTACTCCATCGAAGAACCAGGCGCGGTTGCGAACCAGCGGTCCGGAAAGAGTGAAGCGAGGAACGAATTTGTCAAAGCGGATTCCGTTGCGCTGTTCGAGTGATGGCAGAAAATCGGTGGCATTGAAGCGGAACTTGTTGTCACCCATTCCGGTGGAGAACGCAATGACACCGCCCGTGCTTCTGCCATAATCGACCGGGTAGCGAGTCGCCTCCTGGTCGATTGCGCGAACCGCATCGGCGCTTACACGCATGGCAAGAACCCCGCTGACGGGAGAGCGGATGTCGAATCCGTCAAGCGTGTCCAAAGTTGCCCAGGTTTCGGAACCAGCCACGTGCACCTGACCGGTCGCATCCTGAATGACTCCGGGATAGAAGGGGAGCAAGTTACGGATGTCGCGGGAGGTGGTGTACGGGATATTGACGATTTCCGGCACAGTCATGGTGTGGGTATCAGAGGTCTGTTCGGTATCGATGCCGGGGGACGATGCCGAGACACTGACCTGCTGCACCAGCATCTGTTCGTGATTCAGGACGAGACGGACATCGTGAAGCTGCGGATCAGCCTGGTCGGACACCGTCTCGTAAAACCCCGGCTTGTGAATGCGCAGGTGGTAGGGCTCGGTCTCATGGAGGACGTACGTGGCGTGGCCAGCGTAATCAGTTCCGAGACGGACCTCAGGTCGGCGGGGCTCCTGAAGGACTACCTCAGCGTCTGAAACGGCAACGCCGTTCTCGTCCACAACAGTGAGGCGCACCGGGACGCTGATTGGCGATGTCTGCCCAGCGGCAGAAACGATACAGCCGAGGAGAAACAGCCACGAAAGGAATTCGTCCGCACGCTTAAGACACGGCATGGGGTCCACTGTAGCCAGCAATCTCATTTTAGACGCATACTGCTGACCCCATTCGTACATCGGTATTGATTGCTCGATACCTTCGTCTAATTGCTTCGGTTGTGCGCTTCAGGCTTAATCAGAACAGTTGACGCGGGAGTTGCTGGTGGAGGGTGGGCTCCTTCCTGAAATGTACGGCCGTCACGAAGACTACTAACTCGAATCAACAAGAGACCGGGGGATTTTATGACGACGGCAGTCGCAGCAGCAACCATGAAAGCCGCCCAGGTGAGCGCGGCTGGAGCCGGTCTTAAAATCGTCGAGCTGGAGGTTCCCGACCCTGGCCCCGGACAGGTGCGCATCAAAGTTCATGCGTGTGGAGTGTGTTACAGCGACTCGATTGTCGCCGAAGGCCGTCGGCCAGGAATCGTCTATCCGCGGGTTCCCGGCCATGAGGTGGCCGGCGTGGTGGATGCGCTGGGGACTGGAGTGACTGATTGGCAGAAGGGCCAGCGTGTTGGGGTTGGCTGGCATGGCGGCCATGACGGTACTTGCCCCGAATGCAGGCGCGGAGATTTTCGACTGTGCCGCAATGAGAAGAATCCTGGCCTCAGTTATGACGGCGGCTATCAGGAATACATGCTGGCTCCGCAGGAAGCATTGGTTTCGATTCCAGAGAGTCTTAACGATGTTGATGCGGCGCCGTTGCTGTGCGCTGGAAGTAACACCTACAACGCCCTGCGGTATGCGGGCGCGCTGCCAGGCGAGTTGGTCGCAGTGCAAGGGATCGGCGGACTCGGCCACCTCGGAATTCAATTCGCCAACAAGTTTGGCTACAAGGTGGTTGCAGTGGGACGCGGCGCGCAAATTGAACCGCTGGCAATGAAACTCGGCGCCGATGTGTACATTAACAGCAGAGAGAAGAACCCAGTAGAGGAGCTTCAAAAACTAGGCGGTGCAAGAGTCATTATCGCGACAGCGCCGGATCCCAAGGCAATGGCCGAACTGATTGGCGGTTTGGGGCCGAACGGCAAATTACTGCTGATCGGAGTTGGCGCAGGCACCATGGAGTTTGCTCCGACTCAGCTCATCAGGGGTGGCAAGACTATTGAAGGATGGGCAGGGGTAACGCCGGCGGAATCGGATGACACGCTTCGCTTTTCCGCACTGCGCGGGGTACGCGCCATGATCGAGACTTACCCTCTGGAAAAAGCCGCCGAAGCTTATGCCCGCATGATGAGCGGCAACGCAGAGTTTCGCGTTGTGCTGACGATGTGAATGAAACCCCAAAGAGTGGACGAACCGGCGCCGTGCTGCTGACCTTCACAAAGTAGCAAAATAGAGATTCGTCTCCTGTTTGACTGACTCGTTGCCGGGTTTCCCATCCATCGAACTTTCTTTGCTCGATGGATGGGAAACCACAGATCGGAACCATGGATCAACGAGGCTTCAGTCCTCCAGCGAGGAAGAACACGATAGCATCAACTCAGCCGATCGTACTATTGCATTCCTGCCGCGGCCGAAGCGATGTAGAGGTCCACGTTGCTCTTGTCCACCAGCGAAGTGCCGGTATCGACAAACACCGGGTAGGGTGCAAACGAGTCCGCACTATAGTCCTTGGTCAGTTGCGCGGGCGGATTGTGGAAGACCTCGTCCAGCGCCTTCAATCCCACATAACCCATGGTGAAGGGCTTCTGGGCGATTGTGGCGTCGATGGTTCCGGCCTTGATCCCGTCCAGCGTATCCTGGTTCACGTCCCACGCGACCAGTTCGCGATCAGTCGCGCCGGAGCGCTTGATGGCATCGGAGACCGGCTTGCCCGACGCTGAATCCAGGCAGATGAACGCGTCAATCTTCTTCGGTCCGGTCAACGCCATGTACTCCTGCGTCTTGTCGAAGGCGATTTTCGGATCGTCCTTGATGTCGACTACTTCGACGATCTTGATGTCCGGGCGGTTCTCAAATACGTCTTTGAAACCCTTCAACCTCTCTTCGGTATTTGGCTGCCCGGCGATGGTGTACACGACCACGTTTCCCTTGCCGCCCAGCTTGGCAATTACGCGGTTGCCGCCCAACCGGCCGGCCAGCAAGTTATTGGTGCCGATGAAGTAAAGCCGTCTACTGCCGGACGCATCGGAATCCATGGTAATGACCGGGACGCCCGCGCTCACCGCGGCATCGATCTCCGGCTGCAACACGTTCACATCGGCTACTGAAATCAGAATCCCAGCGGGCTTGGCTGCAGCCGCTTTGTGCAATGCGTCCTTCTCAGCCTGTGGATCGTAGCCGTCGGGTCCCGCCACCTGCGCCGTCACTTTGTATTGCGCCGCAGCCTTATTGAAGCCGGCTGCCGCCGTCTTCCAGTAAGGCAGCGATGTATTCGCGGAAATCAGGTAATAGACCTCTTTGAGCGAATGCCTTTCACCGCAACCTGTCGTGATCGCAATTCCAAGCGCCAGCATGGCCAACGCAGTCATCTTTATCGCTTTCATGCCTGCCTCCCGGTCCTGATGTGGAGTGATTCGGGGCCTGGCGTCAGGATTCATCCCCGCGCAAGACCGCCAAAAAATTTCGGCTGGATCGTACTCCTGCATAATCAGCGTTGTCCAATCCAATCCGTATGGGGAACTTTATACCATTCCCGAATCGCGTGATTGGTGATTCTCAACACATCCATCCTCCTTTGCGACGTCCCCTCCCGAACTACGGTATAAACTGACCACAACCCTGGAACTGCGCATCGAAGAAAACGAATGCCTACTGAAACCAGCTCACCCGCGCGGATTCCTCCGGCGATAGCCGTCAACGGAGATGAAGACGGCGAACTTACTCGCCGCACGCATGCCGAGCCGCTGCACCCTTATCGCACTCCCTTTGCGCGTGACGCCGCTCGTATCCTTCACTCCCGCGCTTTTCGGCGCCTGGCCGGCAAGACGCAGGTTTTTGCCCGCCTGCCGGAGGACGCGCCTTCCGACCACTTCCGCAGCCGCCTGACCCATACGCTGGAAGTTACCCAGATTGCCCGCACATTGGCCGGAGCGCTGCGCCTCAACACGGAACTGGCTGAAGCCCTGGCGCTAGCTCACGATATCGGCCATCCGCCCTTTGGCCACACAGGCGAGCAGGCTCTGGACCAGTGCCTGCGCGGCTACGGCCTTACGTTCGATCACAACCTGCATGCACTGCGCATTGTGACCTGGTTTGAGGAGCGGTACGCGGCATTTCGCGGCCTGAATCTGACGCTTGCTGTGCGGGAAGGCATCGTCAAGCATTCCCGCGATTACTCATCGGCGGCCCACCCTGAGTTGGCCGAGTACTTCCTGGACCAATTTCCTCCGCTCGAAGCGCAGCTAATTGACCTGGCGGACGAAATCGCCTATCTGACGGCAGATTTGGACGATGGCCTTGAGTCGCGCATCCTTACCCTGGCGCAGGTCCGCGATGGGGTGCCGCTGTTTCGCCGGTTCCACGACGCTGTGCTGCGCGAATATCCCGCTGCGACGGAAAAGCTGGCCGTCAGCGAAGTGCTGAGGCGGGTATTGAATTTGTTGGTGACGGATTTGCTGAACGAAATCGGGGCTGGCGTGAGTGCGATTGGCGCGATAAGCCTTGACGATATTCGTCGGGCTCCTGCGCGACTGGCGATCCTGAATCCGGCGGTTGAATCCGAGCGTGCTGTCGCAAAGGAATTCCTGTATGCGAGCCTGTACAACTCGCGCATTATGGAGGAAGCGCACGCGCACGCTGACGGGGTGGTGCAAGGACTGTTTGCGGTGTTGGTGGCAGACCCGGGCCAGCTTCCGCTGGATCACCAGGCGCAGATTCCGACACAGGGGCTGGCGCGCACCGTGGCGGACTATATTGCGGGCATGACGGACAGCTATATTCAGCAGCTTTGGTCGCGGTGCAACAAATGATTGCGCCGTCTGGAACCAATCATCAGTCGCAAACCGGAAATCAGGTCGAATGCACGCCCAGATGAAGACAGAGATGTCAGGCGCGGACTATTGGCCACGCTCTCCAGCGCAAATCGGCATCCATAGCTCCCGCGTCTGAGTTCCGAAATACCGGGACACAATCTCCTGCTCCTCCCATCCCCATACGCTTTCCGGAGCGTCGTGAGCCAGATCGCGCACACCGCGGTCGCCTTCAGAGATCAATCTTTCAAGGAGGTCAGGAAACTGGCGCATCAACAATTCGTATTCAGGAAATTCCGGATAAGCCCGACTACAGACATACCGCACCATGTCGCTCAGAAACGGGTATGACAGGCAATCTTCCCGGTACTCCAGAGAAGGCTTGAATTCCAACAGAGCCCCGGCAAGCACGGGAAATACATCTGCGTAAGCAATGCTCATACTGTTCGGAGACTCACTGCACTGTGCCTGCCGGCCTTAGCCTGCGCAAGTCCAGCGCGCACTCTACCGCATTTTGGGCATGGAGGCGCAAGTTGTCTGAGGCGGCCCACAACCAGAGGCGCGTGGCAAGATTTGGATTTCTCGAACTGGCTGTTTCATGCCGCAACCGCACCAGCACATCGTTCTGCCCTGTCGCCGCTAGATTCGAGGGCGAATCTGTGTCTTCCATTACCAGATCAACATGCTCACCACCCAAGACCTCCTCCAGAGCGGAGATCTCCACTGGCCGCTCCAGTTCCAAGGCAATGGAAAAGGTGTGCCCATGAAACACCGGCGCCAGAATCACCTGTAGCGCCAGGGTGGGCCAGCGTCCTGCCGATAGCGCGTCGTAGTGCCGTCGAATTCGCGCTTCCGCAGCGCCCAGGTTGATGGTCGAGTTCTCACCCAAACCGGCGAGCAAGTTATACGCCGCCTGCGCATCGTAGGTCGCCCTGGGCATGCTCTGAAAGCTCAACAAACTCACCGTCTGCTGGTGGAGTTCATCCATTGCCTCGCGGCCAAATTCGCTGGCCGGCTCCATCACTGTCGCGGCCGCAAGGCGAATGGGCGCAGCTTGCTGCAGCCGCTCCAGCAGCAACGCCAGAGCCAGTGCTGCCGGGTGAGCCGGAACCACCGCGGGAGTAAACAAGTCCACCGTGGCTGTCTCCGAACCAAGCCAAGGTGCACGGATCAGCACTCCAGTCTCCTGGTCTAGAGCCCCTGACAAATCCAGCACCGTGGAGCCGGAGCGAAGCGCCTGTCTCCAGTGCTTCCGCGTGAGCACCTCGGTCCCAGTAAAGAAAGTGAAATCCATATGCTCAAATGCTTCGGCGTCAACGCCTTGAACGAAGGTCACTTCATCGCCCACCTGGTCCAACTGCCCTTTCGCGAGGTCATCGTCCAGCAAAACCAGGCTGGCGGACGCCAGAGGTGACTCTGACAGCGCTTCCTTCAACTCCCGGCCCAACAGCGTTGAGGCTCCGGCAATAGCGATTTTGTACACAGGCGTCCTTTTGGTTTAGAGAATTACAGATGTCTCAACGGATCAGGCTCGACCCTGCCGGGGTTTTCCGCAGCCCTGGGCACTGGGCCACGCCGCCGGCGACGCGACCAGGAGTATGCCGCACGCGCCCAAATCCCCGAAAACATGTAAGAGAGCCCGATAACAAAAAACAGGACATTGGAGAAGCGGACCACGACATAGACCACGATCGACAGCACAAACAGGATCTGGAATGGATGGCTCCGCGAGAAGTTGATTTCTTTCCCCGACCAGAAACGCCAGGTGCTGACCATGAGGAAACCGCTCAACCCAACCAGAAGCAGCCACGGAATGGAGATCCACCACGAAAGCACAGGATAGCCGTAGCACAAGTGAACGGTGGCGGCCAGAAAGCCCGCGGCGGCGGGAATCGGCATTCCCACAAAGTACTTACGCCCCGGCCGTCCTGGATTTCGCGGTTGCGCATCGTGCGAGATGTTGAATCGCGCCAGGCGCGAGACGCCGCCTATGAGAAACAGGAAGCAGATGAAAGCCCCGGCCTGGCGCAGGTGATCCAACAACTGCGGATTGATGGAATCCGGCAGGAAATGAAATCCCCAGATGAGCGCCAGCAGGCTGGGCGCAACGCCAAACGTGATCGCATCGGCGAGCGAGTCCAGCTCCTTGCCAAATTCACTGGTGGTGTTGGTCATGCGCGCAATACGGCCGTCGAGCGAGTCAAACGGGATGGCAAAAAGAATAGCGATGGCTGCCCAGTCCAGATGGGTGTGCGCGTCGCCAGATCCGTTGTTCGAAATCGCCTTGATGGTCTCGGTAATGGAGAAATACCCGGCGGCAATGTTGCCGACGGTGAACAGCGATGGAAGCAGGAACATGCCGCGCCGGAGACGCGCCTTGGCTTCGGCCTTCGCCAATGCAGGATCCCGGCCGTTCACTGCGCTTCTCCGTAGGTGACGTTGGGCACCGCAGCGGCGCCTAACTCGGTCGCAATGGCCGGCGCAGCAAACGCCATCTCGATTTCGCCCATGGAAGCAAGCACGCTCTCGCCACCCTTCACGCGCTCGCCCACTTTCACCAACACAACCGCTACAGAAGGCAACAACACGTCAACACGCGAGCCAAACTTGATCAGGCCCACCCGTTGTCCGCGCTCCACCAAGTCGCCCTGTTTGGGGACGAAGACGATGCGCCGTGCCAGCAAGCCGGCAATCTGCTTGAAAGTGACTTCAAGGCCATCCGCACCGCGCACCGTGACCACGTTTTGCTCGTTGCGATCCGCCGAGGCCGGGTTCATGGCGTTCAGATATTGGCCTTTCTGGTAACGCACGCTGCTCAATACGCCGCCGATTGGCGAGCGGTTCACATGTACGTCAAAGACGCTGAGAAAGATGCTGATCCGCTGCCGAGGCCCTGTGGGAGTGCTGATGGTAACCGTCTCCGTCACGAGCCCGTCTCCAGGCGAGACAATCAGTCCATTGCCGGCCGGGATCATCCGCTGGGGATCGCGGAAAAACCACAAAAAAAAGGCCGCCAGCAACACAGGCGCAATACCCCACGCCCAATTGCCCGTAGCCCACGCAACTGCTGCCGCCACCGTCAGCAGACTCAAACCGTAGATGTAACCGTCGCGAACCATCGTCCCAACGATTATACGGTGATCCTGCTCATCGGTCGCCGACGCCAGGAATGTTTAACCACACACTATCCGCCGTGGGGTCAATCGCCTACCCCGTTTGGCTGATTGCATGCAGAACACTGGCCCGTGAAAAGAACTTAAGCTACCGCCGGCGCCCGACGCTCCAGCGCGAAGATCAGGTCTTTCGCGTGCAGCTTGAGCTTCTTTAACCGGACTTCTTCCAGCTGTTCATCTGCTGAAAGGTAGGGCTTCTGAATCAGTTCTTCAAGCCGCTGAGCGTAGCGATGATGTTCGGCATGCAGGCGATCAATCTCTTCGCTCAGCGTCGGATCCAATATTTCTTCCATCAAGCACCTCCGGTGGTCCTGATCATTCAATTGTTACAGAACACTTACATATACCCCCGAAGCGGCGCAACTCGCAAGGTCAAAACTGAACGTTTTTCAATGAAAGTCATTTGAGACTGTGGATTTCTGCCCTAAAATCCTTCAGTGCGATCTGAGCCACTGGCATGACACGGAAGCAAGTCGTTTACTTACAGTGGCTTGCCTCGTAGTCACTTCAAGGTCAGCCGAAGCAACAATGCGTCCTCAACCGGGTCAATATAGTAGCGTGACCTGCGGCCGGATAATTCGAATCCGAGAGCGCGGTAAAAGGCCAACGCCGGCGCATTCGAACCTCGCACTTCCAGATGGACGTCTGTTGCCCGATCGGCGCTCAGTTTCTCCACAAGCGCGGCGAATAGCCGACGGCCCAAGCCGCGTTGTTGGTGGTTGGCGGCAACCGCGATGGACTCCAGTTCGGCCTCGGGAGCAACCACGCTGGCAATTGCAAACCCCACGACCGCGTGGGAAGAAGCATTGGTTTCTTCGGCCACTAGAGCGATGCGTGCCGGCAAACCGTCGGAATCCAACATCGCCAGGTAGGCTGCGGGCGGCCATTGTGGGGCGTCTTTCAGGCTCTTTGCAATCTCGATTACCTGGCCTACATCCGCCGCCGTCATGCGCCGAATGCTGAACTCCGCACCGTCACTGCTCATGCGCGTTGCCGCTCCGCCGCTGCCTCGCCGAAAATCTCCGCGTCGGAGCGCCGCAGATAGTGGCCGTCGAGCAGCGCCAGATCAACAGCCGCTCCGGCTACCAACCGTGCCTCGCCCAGCCGGAGCGCATCCGCAGCCACCGGGGCCGCGCACCGCACCAACTGCGTCCCCGGCCATGCTGTTTCCAGTAACGCGGCGGCTGCTTCATCACAAACCGCAACCCGCAACGGGGGAGGGTCGATTGTCGCCAGTTCCCGGGCGCCAGTCAGCAATTCTCTCGGGGGCATTCCAGCCAATTCCAGACGCAGAAACACCTCGCCGCGACGCGCATCGAGAGCCGCAGACGGTACGCCTGACTTCCGCGAGAGAACCTCGAGGCGGGAAATTGCGACCACCGGAATCTGGGCGCCCTCCGCCAGGCCCTTGACGGCGCTCAACCCGACGCGCACGCCGGTAAAGCTGCCTGGCCCGTTGACGGCAACAATTCCGCCAACATCGCTCAAGGCAACACCTGCGACCGCAAACAGGTCACCCACCGCGGCCACCAGTGTGGCTGAATAGCTTCGCCCTTCGAGTTCCGTCTGCCCGAGAATCTCCAGGTCACGCCCCGCAAGCCGACCCAGCGCAACAGAGCCCAAGGGGCCGCAGGTATCGATAGCCAGCAGAAGCATGCCGAACCGCGCCGTCCGAGCCGAACTGTTTTGCCCGTCCTGCATAACCTCTCAGCATGACACACCCATGAGAGGTGGTTCCAGCTTGAGAGTTTGATACTTGAATCCAGCTTTAGATTTGCGCACACCTATGCGTACACATGGAGAAGACCAATGCCCGCAATCAAAGTTGGCGTTCGCGAGTTTCGGGAACAGATGTCGCGTTTCCTCGAGTCGGATACTCCTGTCGCCGTCACACGCCGTGGCGAAACTCTTGGAGTCTACGTCCCCACTCCACGAAAGCAAGTCAAGCCGGCTGATGTAGGCGACCTCAAGGCTGCCGCCGATCGGCTTGCCGCGACTCTGGCGGATGTCGATGAGGACGAAATGGTGGCTGAGTTTAAGCAACTGCGGCGCAGCAAAAAAGCAGGCGCTCGTTAGGGTGATCGTACTTGACTCGAATATTCTGATCCGTGCTGTGCTGGGTCACCGCGTCCGGTGGCTTCTGGAAGAATATGCGGGGCGTGGAATTCGGTTTTATGCGCCAGATGCGGCCTTCGACGATGCCCAAAGATATTTGCCGACCCTTCTAGAGAAGAGGGGTAAGTCGACTGCTGACGTTTCCGCGATGCTCATGTATTTGCAAACGCTTATTGAACCGGCCGATCTGGAAACCTAAGGCGACTTCGAGGAGGAAGCCAGAGAGTGTCTACGTGGTCCAGATGAAGAGGATTGGCCATACTGGCAACCGCGTTGGCATTGGCATGCCCGGTATGGTCTGAAGATACAGATTTCTTTGGAACGGGCATTGCTGTTTGGACCACCAATCGTATCGAAATCTTTTTGAAGGCTCAATCGAAATCCGCGGCACCGGATGCCGGGTAACCTTCTCGTAACAAATCTCCCTGCCAGCCTTCCCAGCGCCATTGACCCTGTCGGCCCGCGAACCCTAAGGTCATCCGCATTAACGAATGATCAATTTGCAACCCGAACCCCCGATCCGCATCTACCGGAATAGTCACGCCAAATACACCAAACGGAGAGATCGAGCGATGCCCCTGACCGCGGACCCAAAACTGTTGACTCTCAGCCATGACATTATCGAAGGATTTGACAAAGCTGATGGTGGTGTTCACCCGGGGTTCAGACCCGCACACGCCAAAGGCATCCTGCTGACGGGTGAATTCAAGCCTTCCTCAGAAGCCGCATCGCTGACACGAGCGCCTCATATCGTGCGGAATTCTACTCCGGTCACAGTGCGCTTTTCTGATTTCGCAGGAATTCCGACTGTTCCCGACAACGACCCGCAGCATGCCAGTCCGCGGGGGATTGCGATTCGATTCAACCTGGCAGAGCATTCTCATACCGACATCGTCGCTCATTCGGTCGATGACTTCCCGGCGCGCACTGCAGACGAATTCCTTGGCTTCCTCAACGCGCTGATTGCTACCGATCCTGCGGGACCGCATCCGAATGCAATTGAGCAGTTTCTTGGCGCGCATCCCGCCGCTTTGAGATTTGTGCAAGCTCCCAAGCCGATTCCGACCAGCTTTGCCAGGGAGTCGTTTTTTGCAGTATCCGCGTTCAAGTTCACCAACGCACGGGGCGAGAGCCAGTACGGGCGCTATCGAATTCTTCCCGCAGCCGGCGCCGAGCATCTCGATGAAGCCGCGGCAGCCGCGCAGGGTCCAGACTTCCTCTTCGACGAGCTCAAAGAACGGATCACCAAAGGACCGGTGAAGTTTCGCATTGTTGTGCAGCTAGCTGAAAAGGGCGACACCACCGATGATGCGACTGTCCGGTGGCCTGAGAACCGGCCCCAACTTACGCTGGGTGAGATCAGCTTGAACGAGATTGCCCCGAACAACGCCGCAGAACAGCAGCACATCATCTTTGACCCCATCCCTCGAATCGATGGGATCGAAGCTTCGGCAGACCCTCTTTTTGAGGCGCGTGCGAATATTTATCTGATGACCGGAAGGCGGCGGAGAGCTGCCGGAAAGCAATAGGTCAGACGGGCATGCACGCTCCGCGACACAGAGCGTGCATGTCGCGTATTCATTGTCTGTTAGCGGCATCACCATCGGGCCTACCGACTGCCACATTCGCCAACGTGCTAACTTCTCTAGAATAAGACACTTACAAACAATTTGGCCCGACCTATGGAAATGGGGCGAGGCGTATATTTCTTCAGAAAAAGGGTGAACAGGACTCCCTTTTTGCCGATATTAGAATGATTCGTGGTTCGGAGGAAGAATGTCGGTTGCACTAGACGTAGAGTACGCGCAAGAACTGTGTGACTTGATTGTGAACGACCTGGGTTACGGTTGTTCATTCATGGGCGAGGGCGGCGTCATCATCGCGTGCGGAGTCCGCGAGCGGATTGGAACAGTGCATAGCGGCGCAGCCCGCATCATGCGGCACGAGGTCAACGAGTACCGGGTCACGAAGGAAGAAGCTGAGGCCTCCGGCGGCAAGCTGAGAGAAGGCATCAGCATGGGTATCGACTTTGAAGGAAAGCGCGTTGCGACGCTTGGGATTGCCGGCGCTTTGGAACGGGTGGTGCCGCTTGCCCAGGTGATGAGCCTCTTCATCCGGTCGATGATTGCGCGAGACCAGGCCGATAAGGTGCACATTGCCGAAGCTGCCGCCCAAAAGGCCAGGGCGGCCAGGATTGCCACGCTGGTTACCAAAGCTACTGATATCGTCCACGTCGCAACAGATGCCTCAAAGAAGACAAACACTTCCGTCGACTCGTTGACTGCGGCGACCAAACGAATAGGACAAATGGCGGGACTCATCAAGCAGATTGCCAGCCAGACAAACATGCTTTCGCTCAACGCCACCATCGAAGCGGCCCGTGCGGGAGACGCCGGAAAAGGCTTCGCGGTGGTCGCTAATGAGGTCAAGAATCTGGCCACTGAAACAGCGAAGACCACCGCCGAGATCACTGGCCAGATTGAACAAGTGCAAAGTGCCACCGTCGAAGTGCGTCGGTCCGTTACATCCATAGCCGTCAGTGTCGCGGAGGTCAGCACGGTCATCTCCTCCGTGGAGGAAACCATGGCTATGAGCGCAGCCTACTGACACGACAGAGGAATTGAGGATGCCGTTGCCGGGCCTTCTCAATTTCGCCCGCGCCAGGGATTCATTAACTTCTTGTGGGGCACGCTTGAGGACGCCAACGCTCTTCGGCCGGCCATGCGAAGATATCTTTGATCGCAAAAATAAATCGTCGCATCGCATGCGGTGTATCCCGCTGTGTGAATTTCGAAAAGCACTGGCATCAAAAGGAAGGAACCGCCTCTGGCCGCAGCCGCCACAGCCTCGTTTCATGACACATGGCGGCCCCGCGCCAACCCATGGGTTATCGCCATCACGGTTACGCTGGCGACCTTCATGGAGGCGCTCGACACCTCGATTGCCAACGTCGCTATGCCCCACATTGGGGGCTCGCTTTCCGCCAGCCGTGACGAAGCTACATGGGTGCTGACCAGTTACCTGGTGGCAAACGCTGTGGTGCTGCCCCTGAGCGGCTGGATCGCCAACCGTATCGGCCGCAAACGCTTTTACATGACTTGCGTGGCGCTCTTCACCACGGCTTCGCTGCTGTGCGGACTGGCGCCCACGCTCGGCATGCTGGTTTTCTTCCGTGTGCTGCAAGGGGCGGCGGGCGGCGGACTTCAGCCCAGCGAGCAATCGATCCTTGCCGACACATTCTCGCCTGCCAAGCGCAGTATGGCCTTTGCTGTTTATGGCATGGCTGTGGTGATGGCGCCGGTCCTGGGGCCTACCGTCGGCGGCTGGATTGTTGATAACTACAGTTGGCGCTGGATTTTCTTTATCAACATCCCCGTTGGGATTCTTTCGCTCTACCTCACTAATCGCGTCGTCGAGGACCCGCCGTATCTTGCTGCCATCCGGAAGCGGAAGCTCTCCATTGACTACTGGGGACTCGGCCTGCTGGTGGTTACAATCGGCGCGCTGCAAACCATGCTCGACAAGGGGCAGGAAGATGACTGGTTCAGTTCGCGCTTCATCACTACTTGCTTCGTGGTCGCCGCGATTGGCCTGGTCATCTTTGTCATTCGGCAGCTACGCGTGGAACATCCCATCCTGGACCTGCGCCTCTTTGCCCAGCGCAACGTTGGCATGACCCAGTTCGTGATGTTTGTGGTGGGCATGTCGCTTTACTCATCCACTGTTTTGATTCCGCAATTTTTGCAGGAGATCATGGGCTACTCGGCACGGCAGGCGGGGATGGCCGTGTCCTCGGGCGGAGTGGCGCTGATGTTTCTGTTTCCTGTGGCCGGCGCACTAGCGCCTAAGTTCGACCCGCGCAAGCTGGTGGCGATGGGATTCATCATCACTACTTTCGGCCTCTATCGCATGACGGGTATCAATCTCGATGTCAGCTTTGGCATGGCGGTGAGTTGGCGCGTCTTCATCGCGCTGGGACTGCCGTTCCTGTTTATTCCCATCAACACGCTTTGCTATTCGGGGATACCTCAGGAGAAATACAACGAGGTCAGCGGACTTACGGCGCTGATGCGCAACCTGGGGGGCAGCGTGGGCATCAGCTTTGTGACCACGCTGCTGGCGCGCCAGACGCAGAAGCATCTGAACATGCTGGGTGCGCACACCTTCAGCGGCAACGGGCCGTTTGACATTATGCGCTTCGGACTCACTGGCGCTTGGCGACAGCTTGGCTCTGCCATGCCTGACGCGATCCAGAAGGCTGGCGCGCAAATCTACGGCATGGCTCAGATTCAGGCCCGGCTGCTGGCTTATGTCGACGTCATTTGGATTATGGTCGGGCTGACGGCGATCCTGATCCCGATGCCCTTTCTGATGAAGCGGCCGGCAAAGGCTGCGGCTGCGCCGGTGGGGCACTAAAACTAAACCCACTAATCTCTAATTGATTGAGCGATCTCATTGCTGCGCAGGCCGCGGATCATCTCCGGCAAGCACAGTAATCGTGATGATGTTGGATTTGATGGGCGCTTGCTTGTTGTCGCCTTTTCCCTCTGACCCCGGACGGTTGTTATCACCCCAAACAGCTCTTGAGACCTGAATCGAGTACTTACCCGGACGACTGAGATCGTAAAGGATGCTTATCCGCCCCCCTGAGGGTGTGTCGGTCTTTCCTGGTTCGAGGATGCAGGGCCAAAAGCTGGAACCCCCATGATGTTTCTTTTCAATTTCAGGTACGTGCTGGCCGCCTTCATCGACGACATCGTATTGATAATTCCTGTCCAATCCGTTGCTGCTTACGGTCGTACAATCTACATCGTGATCGGAAGTATTGGTCATTACTACATCGATGTCTACGGGATCGCCTGCCTTCACTTGCTGTTTCTCCGCTCTGATGGTTAGGGTGAAAGGCCGCATCGGCGTTTTCGCATGCGCGGGGCCGGCGATCGCCAGCATCAGCCATCCAAATCTAAACAAGATCTTCCTCATGCGCCGCCCCGCCAAAGCAGCGCCAGCGCCCATGGGCCACTGAGGCAGTAACCTGCTAATTTCCAATTGATCAAACGGCCTCACTGCTGCGCTGACAGCGGATTATCCGCTGGAAGCACGGTGATGGTGACGGTGTTGGATTTGATTTCAATCCACGGGTCTTTGTGCTGCTCCAAGGTGTTCGGACGCTGATCGTTCCCCTCTACAAGCCGGCGCGCTTGGATGGTGTATTTGCCTGGTCGGCTAAAGTCGAAGATCTGGCTGATTAGTCCTCCGGATTTGTGAGATTCTCCAGGCTCGAGAACGCATGCGTAGGAATCAAATGCTCGTTTATTGTCGATTTTGGTCGCAGGCGTCCCGTCCTCATTGAGGACCTGATATCCATAGCTCTGGTCGATCGACTCGTGATAATACATGGCACAGTCGACCTCATGATCGGAGGTGTTGGTCATGGTGACATCGATAATCACCTTGGCGCCCACTTTGATCTCGGGCGTCTCCGCCTTAAGGGTGATGGTAAAGGGTTTCGTTGGCGTTTTAGCATGCGCGGGGCCGGCGATCGCCAGCATCAGCCATCCGAATCTAAACAAGGTCTTCCGCATAAATCTGCACCGCCCCCTAAACCGCGGCCAGTGCCTGCTCTAAATCGGCGATCAGATCTTCCTTATCCTCGATGCCCACCGACAGCCGCACCAGACCTTGCGTGATACCCAGCCGCTCCCGATCCGCATCGCTCAGGGCAAAGTGTGTGGTGGTTGCCGAGTGCGATGCGAGCGACTCCACGCCGCCTAGCGACTCCGCACTGAGAATGATCTTCAACGCGCCGAGGAATCTTCCGGCCGCCTCGCGCGTGCCCAGGTCGAAACTCATCATCGAGCCGAATCCTTTTTGCTGGCGCACGGCGAGTTCATGTTGAGGATGGCTCTTCAGACCCGGATAGGCGAAGCGGGTCAGCTTCGGCTGCGTCGACAGGAACTCTGCCACGGCACGCCCGTTCTCCTCGTGTGCCTTCATCCGCAGCGGCAGCGTCTTGATGCCGCGCAACACTAGGAAACACTCAAAGGGCGACAGAATCCCGCCAGCAGCTTTTTGAACAAGACCGAACCGCTCCTTGTGCTCCGGCTTTGAACCGATCAGCGCGCCGCCGAGGCCGTCCGAGTGGCCGTTGAGAAACTTGGTGGTCGAGTGCATCACGATGTCGGCGCCCAACGCCAGCGGGCTTTGCAACACGGGCGACATGAAGGTGTTGTCCACGCTGACTTCGACGCCGTGTGCGTGCGCGATCTTGCTGACTGCAGCGATATCCGAAAGCGACATCAGCGGATTGGTGGGCGTTTCCACGTGAATGAGTTTCGTGTTGGCCTTGATCGCTGCGGCTACGGCGTCCAAGTCGCCGGTGTCCACGTACTGAATCTCGATGGCGTAGTGCTGGACGATTTCGTTGAATAGGCGCTGCGTGCCGCCGTATACGTTGTGCGAGCAGATGACGTGATCGCCGGCATGCAGCGTAGCCACCAGCGCATAAATCGCCGCCATCCCGCTAGCAAACGCGTGCCCGCTCGTCCCGCCTTCAAGCGCCGCCAGCGCGGTCTCCAACCGATCCCGTGTAGGGTTCCCCGCGCGCGAGTAGTCCCACCCCTTATCGGTCCCGATGCCGGTCAGTTCAAACGTCGATGTAAGGTAAACAGGCACATTCACCGCACCCGTAAGTGGGTCAGGATGTTGCCCCGCATGAACCGCAAGAGTGGAGTATTTGTAGTCAGGCATAATCGGCTATTAGCTTCTGGCTCCTGACTTCTAGCTTATCGTGTCGGAGCCATGCGGCCTCGTATGTGGACCGCGAAGCTAAACTCCGCCCTCAAATATTTTCTTGGATAAATATCTTTCGGCCGAGTCAGGAATAATCACCGCAATCCGTTTCCCCGCGCCCAACTCCTGCGCCAACTCGACCGCCGCAAATACGGCCGCGCCGGAGCTCGAACCGCCCACAAGCCCTTCTTCCGCGGCCAGCCGCTTCACCATAGTGAAAGCATCCACATCGGCCACCATCGCCACGCGGTCGCATACATCGCGGTGAAATGTTTCGGGGACGAAGTGCACGCCGATGCCTTCGACCTTATGCTTGCCCGGTGCTCCGCCCTGCAAAATCGACCCTTCGGTCTCCACGGCCACATTCATCACTGCCGGATTCCGCTCCTTCAAAAACCGCGCCACGCCGCTGAACGTCCCGCCGGTGCCCACGCCCGCGACAAATCCGTCGATGCGGCCTTCCATCTGCTCCCAAATTTCAACCGCTGTTGTGTCGTGGTGGAACTGCGGATTGGCCTGGTTCTGAAATTGGAGGGCCGTGAACGAACCTGGAATTTCAGCACCGGCAGCACGCGCTCGTTTGATCGCGCCTGCCATGCCTTCGGCTTCCGGCGTGCGAGTCACTTCCGCGCCAAAGCCGCGCATGAGAATGCACTTTTCTTCTGCGAACCCCTCGGGCACAAACAGCTTCACCGTGTAGCCGCGATTGACGCCGATCAGCGCCAAGCCCACGCCGGTATTTCCCGCCGTCGCCTCAATAATAGTTGACCCTTTATGGAGCAGACCGCGCGCCTCGGCATCGAGAATCATGCCAAGCGCAGCACGATCCTTGATGCTGCCGCCGGGGTTGAGAAATTCGAGCTTGGCGAAGACCGCGGCCGCAGGTTCGGGAGCAAGCCGCGCCAGTTGCAGTATCGGCGTGTGGCCCACCAACTGCGTAATGTCTGAAACGACGCGGGGAGCGGTGCGGAGGGTGGGAGAAGTTGAAGCGGCGACAGCCATGGCTGATCCAGTCTATCGCAATGCCCGACGCGCCTTATTTCGTGGCGGAGGCAGCCCTCTGGTTGGGCTGGCGCACCACCGGGAAGTACCCGGTGCGCGTGCGCACGGTGAGCTTGCCCATGCCTTTGGCCTCGGCGGTCACCTGTACGCGCCGGAAACCTGGCTCGGTGGTCGGCTTGGTGGAGTGGTAGCCGAGCGTGTACTGGTTGCGGATATCGCGGGCAACCTCGGCGGCAATCTGGTCGATGTTTTCAATGGACTTGGGAAAGAAGGCCATTCCGCCCGTCTCGGTGGAAAGCATCTCCAATGCGCGCCGCGCGTGACGAACCTCGGCGTGGCTCATCTCGTCGCCAAACAGCAGGCCGATGGAGTAGATCACCGGGCCGGAGAGTTGCTGCACGCGGCGGATGGTCTGTTCCAGGTTCAGGCTGGAGGCGTTGTCTTCGCCATCGGTGATCAGGATCAGCACCTGCTTGGGACGCTTGGCATCGGCAACAAGCTTGTCCGCGGACGCGACTACCGCATCGTAAAGCGCTGTACCACCCCTTGATTCGATATGGCTCAATCCGTCGCGCAGCTTGTTTACGTCCGAAGTGAATTCCTGGTCGATGAAGGCTTCATCGGAAAAATTCACGACGAAGGCCTCGTCTTGAGGATTCGACGCCTGTACAAGGTCCAGTGCACTCTTATTGACGGAAGGGCGCTTCCTGGACATGGAGCCGGAGTTGTCGACGACGATTGCAATGGAAACTGGAAGGTCAGTGTGCTGAAAGCTGATGAGGTTTTGCTTCACGCCGTCCTCAAAGACCGTGAAATTGTCCTTCTTCAGGTCCGGGACGAGCTTGTTGTCCTCAAGCACGGTGCAATTGAGCACCACTTCTTCGACGTCGGTGTGCAGCACGAATCCCTGCTGCCCTTCTTTGCGCCCTGGGTTCACCTCAACCGTGGGAGGCGCCGCATCGGGCGAACGCACGGGGTCGCGGTCTACGGTCAGAGGCGGGCCTTGCTGAGATTGCTGGGGCTGAGTCTGTTGGGGCTGGGCGGCTTGCTGGGTTTGAGAGGCCGGTGGAGCGGGCGGAGCTAGCTCGGCTACTACGCGCAAAGCGCTACTGACCCCACTTGCCGAGGTGGGTGATTGTTGCGCCGGCAGAGAATACGCCGTTACGGAGATGAGAACTACGAGAAACGCATTATTGCAAAGGCGCATAGTAACCGGTTCGAGCATGAACAGTCAGCGGAGGCAATCCTGCGGGAGGATTGATCTTCACCTTCACTTTACGCCACTTGCCGTCATAGGTGAGGCCTTTGGGCCGGTAACCGATCACATACTGGTTGCGCAGTTCGGTGGAAATCTTCTCGGCAATGTCGCCCATCTCTGAGAGATCGTCGACGCGGAACATCCTTCCGCCCGTCTCTTCGCTCAAGTCGTTCAGCAACTGCGGGCCGGTGCGTTCCTCGGGAGTGGCGGCATAGGGATCGAAGATGCCGATGGAGTACATCTCGACATCGGCCTCCCGCACCTCGGCACGCACCTCACCCTCGGTGTAGCGCGAACGGTTATCGCCGCCGTCGGAGACCACGAGCAGAGCCTTGCGCTCATGCCGCGCGTCTTTCATCTTCACCATTCCGAAGTAGATTGCGTCAAGCAGTGCGGTGCGATGACCGCTGCGGACTGTCGCCAGCCGCGCCTGAATGTCCTCGACCGAACTGGTGAAGTCTTCAATCAACTCTGGGCGGTCGTTGAACCCGATTACGAAGAACTCGTCCTGCGGGTTGGCCGTCTTGATGAACTGCAGAATCGACTCCCGGGCCCGCACCAGCTTGGAACTCATGGAGCCGGAGAGATCGAAGATGATCCCAATCGATACCGGGGCGTCTTCCGCAGCGAAGGAGGCAATCTTCTGCTGGCCGGTGTTCTCATACACCTGGAAGTCTTCCTGCTCAAGGCCCGTCACCAGCCGGTTCATTGGATCGGTCACTGTAACCGGGACGAGCACCATATCCACATTCATGCGGATTCTCGATCCAGGGCGAATTTTTAGGGCATCGGGACCAGATACTGCTGGCGCCTCGGCTCCCTTGGGCTCAGTCGTCGACGGCGTGGAGGTGGAGGGCGGGGGTACATGCACCTTATTGAGGGGGTCTTCCTGATCCTGGGCCTCGGCGCGCGCCAGCAGGAAAACTGCGGCCAGCCCGCAAATCCAAGCCCAGCGCACCGTCCGGCGCCCCAAAGTGAGAGAGGTATACCGCAGGTTGTCGTACCCGCTTTCGGAATTGCGCCTGATTGGAAGCATCTTTATGCCGCCACAGCAACGACTGAACGCGAGTTTAGCACTTTTCTCGCAGCGCTGGCGTCTCCGCAATGTCATCGCATTGTCAACCTGCACGGACGATCTCCAACCGCCAGTCGCGTGGCGAAAGCCGCTGCGCTCACTGGGATACAATCGAACCTAAGCGCGCCGCCGTTCCCATAGCTGGCAGGAAGGGATTCCAGCACGCAAATTTTACTGTTGGACGGGGAGCAAGACCTTCCGTATGGCAAGCGTTTATCCTTTTCGCGCGTGGCGGTATAACCCCTCGGCCGTCCGGTTGGATGATGTCGTCACCCAGCCCTACGACAAGATTTCCCCGTCGATGCAGCAGGCTTACTATCAGCGCAGCCCTTACAACCTGGTTCGCATCATTCTCGGCCTGCCTGAGCTGTTCGATGCCGAGCGCGGCGAGAGCGTCTATACGCGTGCCGCACGCGATTTCCGAGCATGGCGCGAGCAGGGCATCCTGATCCAGGAAAAGGATCCCTGCATTTTCGCTTATTCACAGCAGTTCAAAGTTCCGGGGACCGACATTGTTAAGGAGCGCCGCGGCTTCATCGCGCTGGGCAAACTCCACGACTACGCCGAGCAGGTCGTCTTCCGTCACGAGCAGACTCTTTCCAAACCGAAGAGCGACCGGCTCAACCTGCTGAAGGCGACTCACGCTCACTTTGGTCAGATTTTTATGCTCTATTCCGACCCGGCCGGAAGCGTGGAGAAGATTCTCTACGATGGCAACGGCCCCGCCGAAACTGAAGTCACCGATGAATACGGCGTTCTGCACAGGCTGTGGCGCATTTGGGATCCGGCCGCCATTCGCCTGCTTACCACGGCGATGAAAGACAAAAAGCTCATCATTGCCGATGGACACCACCGCTACGAAACCGCGCTTAATTACTCCAAAGAGATTGCGCCCGCAGGGTCACCGGCAACCGAATACCCTACCCACCACTTGCCCCGGCCTGCCTATCCGGAAGCCGCGGTCATGATGACGTTTGTCAATATGGACTCCGACGGCCTGGTGGTTCTGCCTACGCACCGGGTCGTGCACAGTCTGCAAGGCTTCGATCCCGGCGCCTTCGCGCATGCCGCCGAGGAGTTCTTCACGGTGGAAGCGCTCGCCGAGGACGATGCAGCAAGCTACATGAAACTCCTGGCAGGCCAGCAAGGCACTGCATTTATCGCCGTGACCAAGAACGGCCCGATACTGCTGCGTTCCAAACTGGAAGCTGTTGCCGCCGCACTAGCCAGCGTGCCCGAACGCCAGCGCAGGCTCGACTTGACGCACTTGCATTCGATCCTCCTCGACCGGCTGCTTGGGTTGGACGCTGAAAAAGTAAGGGAGCAGACCAATCTCCGCTACCTGCGCGACGCAGGCGAAGCGGTGGAACAGGTTCGGCGCGGTGAGGCCGATGTCACCTTTCTTACCAACCCGGTTTCGATGGAGCAGCTCCGCGAAGTGGCGTTTGCAGGCGATGTGATGCCACAAAAATCCACTGACTTTTTTCCCAAGCTGCTGAGCGGGCTGGCGATCTATGCGCTGGAGTAGGGGCTGTTAGCGGGCCTTGGTTCCCAGAAGAAAACACTGCATGAGAAGGTTCATCATCACCGGCGCTCCCGGTGCAGGCAAGACTGCCATCATTCGCCGGTTGGAGCTCGACGGGTTCAGCGTGGTCGATGAGGCGGCGACTGACGTCATTGCTGCCGCGCAGGCTCAGGGAGACGAGCAGCCATGGACGCGTCCCTCGTTCATTGATGCCGTTGCTCGCCTGCAGCGGGACCGGCAGATTCGTGCTTCTCATCAACCGGATGAGATTCAATTCCACGACCGCTGCGCTGTGTGCACTGCGGCGTTGGCCGTCTATCTTGGGTACTCATTTTCACCCTTTCTTGTCAGCGATCTGGAGCGCGTCAAGAAAGAAGCAATCTACCAAAACCGAGTCTTCTTCGTCCGCAATCTTGGTTTCATCACGCCGACTGAAGCGCGACGAATAACCTTTGAGGAAACGCTGCGTTTCGAGAAGATTCACGAAGAGACCTACCGGAACTTCGGCTTCGAACTCATCTCAGTCGAGCCGGGCTCTGTTGTCGAGCGGGTCAACACAATCAAAGCGGCAATTCGGTAGCTGAGGCGGCCTGCGGGCCAACTCTATCCCCGCGTTGGAAAAGTGTGACATTACCTTGGCAGCCGCACATGCGCAGTAGAATAAACGTGGACCTTTGTCCGTGAGAGTTTCAGTCGTTTTGGCACTCCGTACTCAGCCAGGGAGATCTGCCGCGATGATGAATCGAACGCTCGTGAAGTTCCTCTCCACGCTCTTGGCCGGGCCAGCGCTGTTGGTTTTCGCCATCGTCGCCGTACCCGCGCAAACAGCTCCGGGGCAACCTGACCACTCCTTACCCGATACGCCCGCGTCCGCACCCGCTCAAACAGCGACGCAGACTTCGGCATCGCCGACTTCCAAAGCTCCCATCACTGTTCTTGAAGACACGCTAATCCGGGTGATGACCAACGAGCCTATCAACAGCAAGCGGGCGGAGAATGGAACGCCGGTATTCTTCACCGTCAGCGAAGATGTGCTGGTCGGCGACACACTGGTCATTCCGCGCGGTGCAGTTGTCCGTGGAAAAGTAATCAAGTCCAAAAAGGCGGGCGTGCTCACAGGAAGCCCCGAACTCACCCTGGAGTTGGTTTCGCTGGACCTGGGTGGGCGTAGCTACCCGCTCTACACGTACCAATTCAAGGTAACGGGAACCAGCAAGACGGGACCGACTGAGACCAAAGCCCTTCGAGGCGCAGCGGTGGGCGCAGTCGCCGGCTCGCTGGCCAGCGGCGTCAGTTCCAAGGGTGGGTTTGTGGAGCCGAGCAACGCTACTGGCCGCGCCGTCAGCATGGCCGCGGGCGCAGCAGTCGGGGCAGGCGTCGGTAGTGCGGTTTCAGCAGCAACGCCCGGGCCGGGCATCTGGATCCCTTCCGAAGCGCAGTTTGATTTCTACCTGGCGTCTCCGATTGCAGTCACTCCAGTGAGCGCAAAAGAAGCGGCGAGGCTGGCTGAAGGTCTCCATCCCGGCGGACCCAGCCTTTACGTGCGCGGCGACACTCCCTGATAATGCCCTTTGGCGAGAAGATGAGCAGACGCGCCCGCGCGGGAACGGACTACGTTGCGCCGCTTCAAAGCAACGAGATTTTTCGCAGCCTATTTTGCCACTGAGGTACGATTTTTGTCGGCAAGTCTTGAAATTCGGCGCGTCACCGCAATCTCAAGCAAGGCTCTACGCATGTGCCTTTGCATGTGCGTTCTGGCCGCATCGGCGGCGGCATATCGAGGGGCTTGCGGACAGGCACCGCCAGCGCCGGTAGCCCAGACCGCGCCCGCTGCTCCGCAGGCGCGCTTCATGGTCGTGCTGGACGCTGCTCACGGCGGGGACGACCCCGGCGGCAAACTGACAGACGGCGAGCCGGAAAAGACTTTCGACCTGGCACTCAGCGTTCGGCTCCGTTCGCTGCTTGGCGCGCGCGGCATGCAGGTTGTCACTACTCGCGAATCGGACGCGACGATGGATGCCAGCCGCCGTGCTGAGATCGCCAACCACGCCAATGCGCAGGCTTGCCTCAGCCTGCACGCTTCTGAAAGCGGCTCGGGCGTCCACCTTTTTGTCTCTTCGCTGGCCCCCATCGAGCCCACACGCTTCACGCCTTGGAGAACCGCGCAGGCTGCATGGGTGACCCGCAGCCTGGCCTTGGCCGGTGTTTTGAACTCGGCGCTTCTGCACGCGGGGATGTCTGTTACCCTCGGCCGCACCTCGCTGCCTGTCGTCGACAGCATGTCGTGCCCGGCCGTGGCCGTTGAAATCGCACCGGAGTCGGCACAGGCGACAGCCCCCGGGCAGCCCCCAACTGCTGAACTGAATGACCCCGCGTACCAGGCTCGCGTCGCCGAAGCAATTGCTGCTGCCATGCTGCAGTGGAAGGCAGATGCGGGGCGCACGGAGGCGCGCAACCCGTGATCTCCCGCTTTCAGACCGTTCTCTTTGTCATCCTGCTTGTGGCTTCCATCGCAATGAGCGGAATTCTGTGGCATCTGCGCGACCGTGCTCATCAGCGCCTTGTGGCTGGCGAGGATTCAGCACCCACGCAAGCGCCAGAAGTTGCACCTGCCGAGCAAGCTACTCTGCTTGTCGCCAACGATTCGGACAGTTCCCTGCTCACGCAAGTTCAGTCACTTCCCCTGCCACAGGACCCCGGTGCTCGGGCTCGCGCCATCCTTGGCAAGCTTCTCGACCTCTATGCCGCTCCCGACGCAACCCATCCGATTCCTGGTGGGGCGGCTTCCGTCGCACAGGTCTTCCTGATGCCTGCGCCCGCTCTCGAATCGAACTCGGCTGCCGGCGCGGCCGCACCAGGCAAGACCGGACTAAATGAGAACGGCCCAGAACTCGCAGTGGTCAACCTTACGGCGGCCTTCGCAGCGAGCCATCCCTCCGGCATTGAAACGGAAACGCTCACCTTGCTTTCTATCTGTGGCACGCTCCACGCCAACCTGCCGCGCGTCACGCAGGTCCGCTTCCTGGTCGATGGCAAAGTGCGCTCCACGCTGGCTGGCCACGCCGACCTGACCCGCACCTACCTTGCTGCCGAGGCCGTTCCCACCGAGGGATCGCACCCGTGACGACGCCTGCTTCTACGTCCCCAACCATCGGTGTCTTCGATTCCGGCTTCGGCGGCCTCACGGTACTTCGCGCCCTCATGACCCGGTTCCCATACGCTCAATTCGCCTTTCTTGGTGATACCGCGCGCCTGCCTTACGGTTCGAAGTCGCGCCGCACCATCGCGCGCTACGCAGCCCAAAGCGCGCAATTTCTCGTCAGCGAGCAGGGAGCCGAGTTCCTGGTTATTGCCTGCAACACCGCCAGCGCGCTGGCTCTCGACGCTATTCAGGAAGCCGTCTCCATCCCGGTTCTGGGAGTGATCGAGCCTGGCGCATCGGCTGCACGAGCCGCATCCCAGACCGGCGACGTGCTGGTCATCGCTACGGACGCGACGGTGCACAGCCATGCTTATGCCGCTGCTTGCCGCGCAAAAGGTCTTAGGGCACTTGAGAAGGCCTGCCCGCTGCTGGTTCCTCTTGTTGAAGAAGGCTGGACTGACCACCCTGTGACCGCCGAAGTGATTCGCATATATCTTGCCGAAGTACTGGCCGAAGCCGCGGCCTTGAACCTCAAACCGGACGTACTTGTTCTCGGCTGTACGCACTACCCGTTGCTTCGCCCGCTGATTGAAGCGGCAGTGCCTGCGGGCATGAAGGTTATCGACTCTGCCGAAGCGGCTGCCGAAGCTGCGGTGCAGCTCTTCAACCACCAGGAACTTACGCAGCCCATCCTTGCCGCGCTCTCTGAGGAGACTTCGGGAGAAGGCTTTGCGAACGCGACTGATACTTCTGGGAATCCGATCCTTTCGACGCCTTTCGTGGATATGGCGCCAGAGAGCTTCGGTAATACTACCGACGCAGACGGGCATCCCATTCTTTCCACACCGCCAGTGGAAAGGCTTGGAGAGGATGCTGCTTTGACCGCTCAGGTCCGATGCTTCGCGACTGACTCTGTGGAGAAATTCGAGCGCCTCGGCTCTCGCTTCCTCGCCCGCCCCACTGGTAACGTCAAACTGGTCGACCTTGGCGGCTGATATCATTAGTTGACTGATATCCTAAAGATTGCTCGGACCGCCTTCGCGGGTACCGGCGGAGGCAGAAAGCAAGAATGATCAATTTGGCAGGTAAGACGGCCGTAGTCTTCGGGCTGGCCAACAAGCGTTCTATCGCCTGGGGCATCGCCCAAAAACTCCACGAAGCCGGAGCGACCCTGGCCATTTGCTATCAAAATGAGCGGATGAAAGCTGAGGCTCAGGACCTCATCGCAGACCTGCCGGGCGCCAAAGGCTTCCAATGCGATGTTTCCAATGACGCCGAGATCGACACGCTTTTCGCGGCCCTGAAAGAGACCTACGCCAAGCTCGACATCCTGGTCCACGCCGTCGCCTTCGCGCCTGCAACCGAGCTGCGCGGCGATTTCATCAACACGACCCGCGACGGCTTTCGCGTGGCCATGGACGTCAGTGTCTACTCGCTCATCGCCGTCACGCGCGCCGCTGTTCCGCTGATGACCGAGGGTGGCAGCATCATGACGATGAGCTACTATGCTGCCGAAAAGGTTGTCCCCAATTACAACGTGATGGCCATCGCCAAGTCCGGCTTGGAATGCACGGTGCGCTATCTGGCCTGGAACCTTGGCTCCAAAAACATTCGCGTCAACGCCATCTCCGCCGGGCCCATCAAGACACTTGCTGCCCGCGGTGTCGGCGACCTCACAGAGATGATGCGTGCCCACGCTGAGCGTGCACCGCTGCACCGCAATGTCGATCAGTTGGAAGTCGGCGGAACGGCATTGTTCCTTGCCAGCGACCTGGCCAGCGCTGTGACTGGCGAAGTGCTCTACGTGGACTGCGGCTATAACGTCATGGGTTACTAGAGCCGGAAACTGCTTTAGTGACTGGTCGCTCCGCTGTCGTTGCTGACGATGAGGCTCGAGACGTTCACCGGTTCAAAATCCCCTAGCGTCAGGTTGGTAATACACTCAAGGTCGTTATTGTTCCAGCGTGCGTCGGGCGTGCCGATCAGTCCGCCGCTGTCTCCGTTATCGGCCAGGATAATTCCATAGTTGCGGAACGCGGTAATGAGAATGGCAGCTTGCGGACTGGTGGAGGCGCACGAGGGAGTTGCGACCGAAGCCTTGAGCCGGTAAACCTCGCCAGCGGGTCCTGACATGGTGCAGCTTGCAGGAGGAGCAGACTGCGAAATCTGCGATTCCGTGGGAATGGTAGATCCGTTTGCAGAGGTGCAACTTCCCACGCCTGCTGTTTCCGTAGCGGGCCACACCCAGTAGTTCACGATGTGGTTGAGCGTGAATCGGATGGGATGCTGAATGGTGCCGTTCGGTGCACTGGGCGTGCCGGTCCCGATGACTTCGTCGGCATTTGCCAGCAGCGGACCAACCGGAAGTCCTGCGGCATCGGATGTTCCCATCCCTTGCGCGGTCAGGTTATTCGAAGTGACGTCAGGCCACTGCGCATTCGACGAATCGGTCCACGGACCATCTTCGTAGATTCCCTGCCACATCTCGTAAAGTTCAGGTTTGTTTCCGCCGCCGGCCTCCAGATAAACCAGAACGTGCCTGTCTCCCGTCGAGTAACTGGTGCCCTCCACCGGGGCGTTCGGCGGAATGGGACCGGAGGTGAAATAGGACTGATACAAAGTGGTTGAAACCGCTACATTGGGCTGGTTGGAAGGAACCTCAATCGCCGGTATTCCATTCGGGAAGTTAGCGTACTCATCCCCGAAGAATGGCTTAACCGACGCAGACAGATAGCCGCTGTACATAGGCGCCGCGGGCGAAGTATCTACCGGCAAGTTAGTCGTCGCCGCATCCACCCTATGGTGAAAGATTGAGGTCGACGGAAAGATGCTGGCGAGAAATGCATTGCTGCCGTTGATGGCGAAGGTGATCTGCTGAGTCGCCTGTGCATTGGTCGAGTCCGTAACAATCAACTGAGGGATGTAAGTGCCCTGGCCACCGATCAATGAGCTGGTGATATCCCCCGTACTTGCGTCGAGAGACATCCCCTCAGGTAGTGGAGAGTAGAGTGCACTCGTGTTTGGGTTAGGCACGTAAACGTATATGGAATAGGTATAAGGCGGAGTACCACCGCTGGCGACTATCGTGCAGCCCTCATACGCTGTACCTTGTGTTCCGCCGGGGCACGTAGTCGTGGTGATCGTCAACGGGCCGCCGGCCGACGCGATAGTTACTTTTGCCGTGGCGGTGGCTGAGCCGGCGGCATTGGTTGCAGTCAGCGTATAGGTCGTCGTCGCAGTTGGGCTCACGTTTGTGGAACCGCTCGCCGATGTGGACGTGAACGTACCCGGAGTAATGGCAAGGCTGGTCGCGCCGGTTGTTACCCAGCTCAGCGTGCTGCTTGAACCGGAATTTATGCTTGCAGGATTCGCTGTGAACGAAGTTATCGTTGGCTTGCTCGCGGCGACGGTCACAGTAACGGTTGCCGTTGCCGTCACTGAGCCGGCGGCATTGGTTGCAGTCAGCGTATAGGTCGTCGTGGCAGTTGGGCTCACTGTCGTTGAACTGCTCGCGGATGTGGAGGTGAACGCGCCTGGCGTGATGGCGATGCTCGTCGCACCGGTTGTTACCCAGCTCAGCGTGCTGCTTGAACCGGAATTGATGCTTGCAGGACTGGCCGTGAACGAGCTGATCGTAGGTGCGTTCATCGGGACTGTCACGGTAACAGTGGCAGTAGCCGTGGTCGAGCCGCCGGCATTGGTCGCTGTTAGCGTATAGGTCGTCGTGGCGGTTGGGCTCACCGTGGTTGAACCGCTCGCGGATGTGGAGGTGAACGCGCCTGGCGTGATGGCGATGCTCGTCGCACCGTTCGTTACCCAACTCAGTGTGCTGCTTGAGCCGGAATTGATGCTCGTCGGAATCGCAGTAAACGAGGTGATTGTGGGTGCGCTTACAGGAACGGCCACGTTCACCGTTACCGTAGCTGCGATTGAGCCGGCTGCATTCATTGCCGAGAGCGTATAAGTCGTCTCCACCGTTGGGCTCACAGTTGTGGAACCGCTGGCCGATGTGGACGTGAAATTCCCTGGCGAGACGGTGACGCTCGTTGCCCCGGTCGTCGTCCAACTCAGCGTGCTGCTTGAGCCTAAGACGACCATGGTTGGATTCGCCGTAAAAGAGGTAATCGCCAGCGGTGGCGAAAGCGGCTTGACGCAACCCGCCAGCCCGGCACAGACAAATAGAATCAGGCTGGCGGCGTAGATGCCTATTCTTGAAGAGCGGAATTCCCTGGAACTGGATTGACTGCTGTGAATAGAGCAAGCAGATGGCATAGGTACTCCGTTCGTCGGCGCTGACCCCATCATCCTAGCAGGCACCGTATTTGCCATGCCCTTTGGCCGTGACTTTGGTAATGTACTGATTCACAAAGGGCGCACGGGCTGGTTCATGGCCGAAGCGGAGACTCAGTCTCTCAGGGTCACAGTGATCTTCCGCGCATCGCCGCCCTCGGACGAAATCACGATTTCGCCGGTAGCTTTCTTGCGGATGCTTTTGAATTTCTCGCCCCACTCGACAAGCACCAGCGCATCGCGCGTAAGCAGTTCGTCGAGCCCCAGCGTTTCCAGTTGCCGCTCGCCTTCCAAACGGTAGACATCCAAATGAAACAGCTTCACCGACTTGCCGTTCTGGGTGCCGTCGTACTCGTGAATCAGCGTGAAAGTGGGGCTGGTCACCTCGTCCGCTTCGGCCGCATCCAGCGCTTGCGCAATGCCCTTCACCAGCGTGGTTTTGCCGGTGCCCAGATCCCCACGCAGGATGAGCAGTTGCGGCGGCTTGAGCAGCTTTGCCAGTTTGCGGCCCACATCGATCGTATCGGCCCCGCTTTGCGTGGTGAATTCGTGCATCCTGCCTTCAGCGGTGGGAGCGTCTTTGGTCATTCCTGGGCCTCTTGAGGGACTGTTACGTTTAAAGATTTCGATGGCTGCCCCTGCAACCAAACATACCCGTTCGGACCGCGCGATTCAAAGCGAAAAGCCCGTGAAAGTTGTTGAAGACTGTCCGTCGCCAGCAAAGTGTGCTGGTCGCCCTGTTTTACGGCCAGGTCAGCGGCCAAGCCGTGCAGATAAACTGCCGCCTCGACGGCCTGCGCCGGGTCTGTATGGTATTGCGCCAGCAGGCTTGCGACCAGACCGGTGAGCAAGTCGCCGCTGCCGCCCTTGGCCATGCCGGGATTGCCGGTTGTATTCACGGCGACGCGGCCGTCAGGATGGGCAATCAGCGTCCGCGCTCCCTTCAGCACCACAGTAACCCGGTGCGTCAGAGCGAAGTTACGCGCCACGTCCAGTCGGTTGGCCTGAACCTCTTTCACTGTGATGCCAACAAGCCGCGCCATCTCTCCGGGATGCGGAGTCAGCACTATCGTCCGCCCGTCCTTTGCCAACTCGGGCAGTAGCTTGGGCTGCGTAGATGAATGGTTCGACGACAGGTTGTTCAATCCATCCGCGTCGATGACCACCGGCATTTTCGTGCCAAACAGGAGAAACGTCTGAAACTTCTTCGTGTCTGCGCTCTGTCCCAACCCCGGTCCAATGGCTAGCACGGTGATCCCCTTTATCAGCTCCGCCATATGTTCGGACTTCAGGTTCTCGGCCGAGATTTGGCCGTCTTCATTGACCTTCAACGGCCACGTCATCAGCTCCGGCGCAACCGCGGACACAACCGCGAGCGCTGGTGCTGGAACGGCCGCGGTAACCAGGCCCGCGCCGGACCGCAACGCTGCTAGCGACGTCATAGAGGGCGCGCCTGCCTTGCCTCCCGCGGTTCCGAAGCTCCCGCCCACGACCAGGACATGCCCGAAGTTGCCCTTGTTCGCCCCAGCCACCCTCGGCGCCTGCACCATCGCCATCGCCGACCCTGCCCAATGCAGCCCTGACTCCGAAACTACCGCCTCTTCCGGTGATCCAATCGGCGCAACCACAATCGGTTGATCCCAGAGCCGGGTCAGTTGTCCAAAGACATGGGCGGGCTTGGGTGCAGTAAATGTAATGACGGCGTCCGCTGGAAATACTGGGCCAGCGACGGTGGCCTCGGCCGAATCTGCTGGCCACCCTGAAGGCAGATCCACTGCCAATACGGGAGACTTGCTGCCTTTCAACCACTCGAGCGCGGCCAGCGCCAGTGGTCTCATCGGCGGCTTGAAGCCTGTGCCCAACACCGCGTCGAGAATCAGGTCGGCTTCCAGTGTCTTCTTGTGCTTCGCGAGATCCTCCGCACTTTCAACGATGAAATACGATCCGCTTGCGGTGTTGGCAAGCTCGGTCCATGCCACGGCCGCGTCTCCAACAAGGCCCTGCAGCGACCCAAGCAGAAGCGTCGTCACATCGAGACCTGCTTCGGCTAACAGCTTCGCCGTCATCAATCCGTCGCCGCCGTTGTTGCCCCGGCCGCACAACGCGGTCACCCGCTTCGCTCGCGGAAATTGCGTCCGCACGAAGTTCGCCACGTTGCCCGCGGCCGACCGCATCAATTCAATCGACGGCACACCGAACCGCTCGCTCGTCAGTCGATCGCAGGCCTGCATCTCCGCGGCGGAAAGAACGTGCATATAGGTCATCGTAGTTTATCGATTGCAAATTGTCAGTGATTGGCTGTTCACGATCAGCCTCTTTGCAGTTGAATCAATGACTGACCGCTCTCAACGGGGCGTATCGACTCGAGGACGGTCGATGATTTAGCGCAACATCAGCACTAAAAACCATGCGTTCAGACCCGCGATGAGCACGGCCACAAACCAGGAGAGACCCTGAAGCCATGGGCCGTTCACGAACTCGCCCATCTTTTTCCGGCTACTGGTGAACATCACCAGCGGGACTACTGCGAAACTGAGTTGCAAGCTCAGAATCACCTGGCTCAGCAATAGCAATTTCTCCGTGCCCCGTTCGCCAGTAATTGCCACCACGATGATGGTGGGAATGATTGCCAGCGAGCGTGTAATCATCCGTCTCAGCCAGGGCGAGAGCTTGATGTGGATGAAGCCTTCCATCACCACCTGCCCGGCCAGCGTACCGGTGATGGAGGAGTTCTGACCGCTTGCCAACAGTGCAATGGCAAATAGCGTGCTTGCTCCGGCCGCGCCTACCAACGGGCTCAGCAGCTTGTATGCATCCTCAATTGCGGCGACTTCAAAATGGCCGCTGCGATAAAAGACAGCCGCCGCCACAACCACGATTGCCGCATTCACAAACAACGCGACGGTCAATGCCAGCGCCGAATCAATGTTCGCCATGAAGATGGCTTCGCGCTTGCCCGCGGGCGTGCGCTTGTATCGCCGGCTCTGCACAATCGACGAATGCAGATAGAGGTTGTGCGGCATCACCGTTGCTCCCAGCATGCCGATGGCAATGTAGAGCATGGTTGGATTGGTGATGATCGATGTGGAAGGGATGAACAGATTGCGCAACGCCGGCCCGTATTCCGGCCGGGAGAGAAATAGCTGGACGCCAAACATGGCAATGATGGTCCCGATGAGCACGATCACCAGTGCCTCAACCCATCGGAAACCCCAACGCTGCAGAAGCAGAATGAGCAGCACATCCAGACCGGTAATCAACACGCCGTAAAAGAGCGGAATGTGAAACAGGAGATTCAGCGCAATCGCCGAGCCTATTACTTCGGCCAGGTCGCAGGCTGCAATCGCAATCTCTGCGCCCACCCACAAACCGAAGCTCACCCAGCGGCCATAACTCTCGCGGCAAAGCTGCGCCAGGTCGCGCTCCGTGGCCACGCCCAGCTTCAGGCTCAGGCTCTGCAGAAGAATCGCCATCAGATTCGAAATCATGATGACCGAAAGCAGTGTGTAGCCAAACTGCGAGCCGCCGGCAATGTCCGTAGCCCAGTTGCCGGGATCCATGTACCCCACAGAGATGAGAAACCCCGGCCCCAGAAAGCCCAGCAGCCGTCGCCAATAAATCGGCGACCGCGAGACGCCCACGCTTGAATGCACCTCTGGCAAGGAGGGCTCAGGGAGCGAAGTGATGGAATACATTTCTGTCGACATGGGTCTTTGAGGGGATCAGCCGGAATGGCTCTCTCAACCCAAGTATGCCACAGGTTGTTAATTATGGTTAAGTAATTTTCTTATATTTAATTACGATGAAAATGCGGATCGCAGCCAAACTGCCTCTGCCGCCGACCTGCCGAGGATCGAATTCTGGACCGATGTTCCGCTAGGTATCTCAATCGAAACGGTTTGATCGTAGTTCTGACTTAAAACCTTCAGCTTCTGGCTGGGGCCAATCCCTGTTTTGTGCAAAAAGAGAAGCAATTTCGGGTCTCTCTCATGCAGGCTGGCCACGGTGTAGCTCTGCCCTTCCCTAGCTTCGGACAGCGGAACCTCACCACGCCGTTTGCGCGCCGCGGGGCTCTCCGGCAGCACTGCATTGCCATGCGGGCACGCACCGCCTTCGCCCAGCTTTTCTCTCAACTTGGCTTCGAACTCCGGTGAAACGGCATGCTCCAGGCGCTCCGCCTCTTCGTGAATCTCATACCATTCCATGCCGAAGATCTCACTGAGCATTCGCTCGATGAGGTGATGGCGCAGCGCAGTGTGGTACGCAGTCTCGCGCCCAGCGGCTGTGAGCCTCACAATGCCGTCAGGACCCACCTCTACAAAGCCATCCCGCTTCAGACGTTTCAGGGCCATGGTCACTGCGGGGGCAGAAACCTCGAGCCAGTGAGCCAACAAAGCTGGAATTACCTCGCGTCCCTCGGCCTCAGCCTCTAGAATTGCTTTGAGGTAGTTTTCTTTCGATACGTGGATCGAGTCTTTCATCGCTGTGTTTCAACCAGTCTATATGTTAAAGAAGTAAACACAGTGTGACTCAACTCCTTTTGCACGTTTCTAAATTGGGCTTGCCACGGTTGCAACACGGTACCCCCATTGCACTTCCGGTCATTGACTGAAACAATACAGGTACCTTGAAGTCCACTGATTCAATCAAGGCGAGCGAATGAAATTCTGCCCCCAGTGCGACACAGGCCATCCTGACGACGCCGCGACATGTCCCATACATGCGGTGCCGTTGACCGCGATGCGCGATCTGCGACCTGGCATCGTCGTCGCGAATTCCTATCGTATCTTCCGCAAGCTTGGCCAAGGCGCCGCAGGCTCGCTTTATCTGGCTGCGGATGCGCAGACCGACCAGCCGCGGGCACTCAGGTTCCTCACCGCTGAGTTAAGCCGAGATGTATCGTTCATGAGCCGCTACCAGCGGACCGCGCGGACTCTCTCGAAAATTCATCAAAGGAGCATCCTCAACACGGGAGTTCTGGAAACCGCTGAGGACGGCTCGCTGTTTTTTGCAATGGATTTCATTGATGGGCCGAGCTTGCGCGAGCTAATGAATATGGCTCCGGGCCCGTTTGATGTGAGCCTGTCGCTCTCCATTGCCCGCTGCATTGCGGAAGGCCTGGGCGCGGCGCATGCGGCGAAGGTGTACCACTTCGACATCAAGCCGGAAAACATTTTGATAGGCCGCGACGGTGAGAAGTTAGCACCGAAGATCGCCAACTTCGGGATCGGAGTTATCAAGACGAATGGGACTGGCCCAGGGCACTCCAGCCATGGGAATTCCAGCCGCAGCGTGCTCGCATCTTCGTACTCCGCACCGGAGCAGTGGCTTGAATCGAAGCCCGCGGAGTTGGATGGCCGCACCGACCTCTACGCTCTTGGAGCGATTCTCTTCGAGATGCTGACCGGCGAGGCACTCTTCCAGGCGAAGGACTTCGAGGATTGGGCATTGCATCATGTGAACCCCGTCCCGCGCCGACCCAGTTTGTTGCGCCCCGAAATTGCCTCTTGGAATGGCCTTGATCCTCTGGTTCTGAGCCTTTTGGCGGCGAAAGCGCAGGATCGACCCAGTGACTCTGCCGACGTTCTCAGGAAGCTTGACGCTGTGCAGTTCGGTTCTCCCGTAATCGAAGCTCCTCTGGCGGTCGTCGCCACTCGTCCGGCGATTGTAGAGCCTCCGCCAGCCGTCATCGCCGCTCCTCCAGCTATAGTTACGGAACCTGCTCCTGCTGTTGTTGAACTTCCTCGGGCAGCCATTGCCACTCCTACAGTTGTTACGGCACCCGCTCCCGCTGTCACTGTGGTTCTTCCTGCCGTAGTTATGGAACCTGCTCCTGCAGTTATAGAAACTCCTCGGGCGCCCGTTGCGACTCCTGCGGTCGCTGCAGCACCTACTCCTGCAGTTACCACGGCTCCTCCAGCAGTTACGGAACCACCTCGGGTGGTCAGCGCGACTCCTGCAGTTGCAACGGTACCTCCTCCGGCAGTTACTGTGGCTCCTCCTGCAGCTAGAGAACCTTTTCCCCCAGTTACGGATCTTCCTCCGGCGGTTGTTGCGGCTCGTCCGGTCGTTATCGAGCCTCCTCTAGTCGTCCCTGTGGCTCCAACTGCTGTAGTCACAGAACCTCGTCCTACAGTCGCAGAACCTCCTCGGGCGATCATTGCGGCTCCTCCAGTTGTGACTGCACCTCCTCCGGCCGCCGCTGTGGTTCCTCCTGCAGTTACAAGACCTTCTCCGCCTCCGCCAGTTACCGAATCTCCTCGGACGGTCATTGCGGTTCCGCCAACCGTTGCTGCACCTCCTCCCGCTGTCGTCCCGACTCGTCCGACCGTTGTTATAGCGCCCCCTAGCGCGGCGGTTGATATTAAGCGGAGCGAGCTACCACCGAAGAGCTCGGAAAATGTTCAGGCGGTTGTCGTCGAACCGCCGAGTCCCGCCATTCAGAGGGAAGAAGTCTTAGACGATGAAGATTTTGAGGCAGAACTCCTCAAACAGCAGAGCTACTTCGGCAGCAGGGAAGGGGGAGTGGACGCGGACGAATTCCAGGGCAATGACAACGAACCACCGACATCATTCATTTGGGATTCTTTCCGGAATCAAAATCCAAATTCGCGTGTGGAAATTCGCGAACCGCAGAGCTTCTACGCTGCTCCGGGAAAGACCGAGGACACCAGAGAAAAGCCAAAGCCCACTTCCCAGACAACTCCCAGGGAAGCGCACAAGTCACCGATTTTCTCCGGTACCCGGGATGCAGGGCGGGATACCCAAGATGCGCTCGATGACGCCTACGATTTCCCGCAGTTTTCCAGCGTAATTCCAGCAAGAGACAACATTCCGGTACAGTCCAGAGAAAATCTCCGACCGCCGGTTTTCTCTGATTCCAAAGGCAAATCCAAAGACACGGGAGAAAGGCCTGCAGACGCTAAAGATCCCTTTGATCCGTTTGGCAGAATTCCTGGTCGAGGCGGAGTTCGGGTGCTTCCTCCGGAAAGTCCTGGACAAATCCCGGACCGACCGCGTTTCTCGGGCAGGGTGGAACGAGACAACGACGCTCTATTCAAGCCCAAAGGGGCGGACGACTGGCCGAGCCATTCTCTTCGCGGTAATACGGCCAAAAGCACGGAAGCGGGACGCTCGAGCATGCCTGAACCTCCGCGCTTCATCGGCCGTGTTGACGCAAGCAGGAAGACAGATACCCCTCCGCAGAATCTTGCCGACTTACCCGACTGGCTCCGCAGGGTGAGCTCAGAGTTTGGTCCTGGAAATGGATCGAAAGGAAGTCCGGAGCCGCAAGCGCAATTGGGTGGCGCTATCAAGGCCCCGGAATGGGGGCCCGAGAACGTTCCAGAATTGCCGAGTGCCTACGGCGCTCCTTCAGTGCAGAGAGAGTCCAGACCTATGGACTGGGTTGCAACGGGCGTGACGAACGCCCCCCGCCAGGTGAACGTACCCAGGGACACCGCGGAGATACTCCAACCCGCTCCCGAACCACCACACGTCGTCGGCCAACCAATCCCGGTGTATGAGGCTCCGGAGATACTTGCTGCCGATGAGGAACTGCCCGGCGATTCTGAGGCTGTAGATGAACCCAGTGACGTGGAAGTACCCAGTGAGGTAGAAAGCGCGCCCAGAGATACTGGCGGGCTGCTTGGGCTTATGAGCAGCGGTTCTGCCAATCCTTATGCCTACTACGTGGATGTCGAGGAGGAAGAGGAACGACCGCACAAGTACCGTGTTGTCTGGATGGTGGCCGCCGCGGTGCTTACAATCGTCGCGTTGGGATTCGCGATATGGAAGGCCGGGTTCAGCAACCCAACCCAGCCGATGGTAAACATGACCCAGCAATGCGACTCCGGCGATGCCAAGGCCTGTGCCGGTCTTGCTCAATGGTACGAACAAACCAACACGGTTGCCGACGGGGACGAAAAGGCGGTAACCTTCTACTCGAAAGCCTGCGACGGGTCGTTCGCGCCTGCCTGCAGAAAGCTGGGTCTCAAGTACCTGCTTGGGAATGGCGCAACGCGCGACAACCCCAAGGCAATTGATTTGCTGGGAAGAGGCTGCGATCTAGGCGACTCCCAAGGCTGCGACACCCTGGCGGATATCTATCATGAAGGCAAAGGCGTCCCTGTAAACGACAGGAAAGCCGCGGCGCTTTACGGCAAGGCCTGCAATGCGGGCGATGATTTTGGTTGTAAGTGGGCGAAGAAACTGGAGCTGCCAGCTAGACCAATCGCGAGGCTATATGCGCCGCGCCCAGTAGCTACTTCGTCGGCTGGCAGCCAGTAGAACCCAGAGCGAGGATTCGACGGCAACGCCAGTCAGACACAGTTGACTTCAGGAAGCCGACACGTTCTAATTCTTCACCCTCACGGTTGGCTCAACCGACAAGCCCGGCCTCAGTAGGTGGTTCGGGTCTTCATTCTTCAGATCGGTGAAGTCGATGCGCACTGGAACGCGCTGCACCACCTTGACGTAATTCCCGGTCGCGTTCTCCGGCGGAAACAGGCTCAGCACAGATCCGGTGGCCCCACCAATCTGGGTCACCCTGCCGTGGTACTTCTTGCCCGTGGCATCGACAGCAATCTCCACCGGCTGGCCCGCGGTCATGAGCCGTAACTGGGTCTCCTTGAAGTTCGCCGTCACCCAGATATCTTCAAGCGAAACCAGGGTCAGAAGATTCTGACCCACTCCGACGTTCTGGTTTACTTCCACGCTTTTGCGGGTGATGATTCCCGCCACAGGAGCAACAATTTTTGTGTAACTCAGGTTCAGTTCGGCCTGGTCCAGTTGCGCCTTTGCCTGCGCCACCTGGGCCTGGGCCTGCTTGGCGCGCGCGGTTTGAGCTTCTACCTGCTGCGGACCGGTCTCGGCATACTTGAACGCCGACTGCGCCTGCGACTCCCGTTCCCGAGCTACCCTGATTGCATCCTGGGCCGCTCTCTCCGTAGCGCGGGCATCGGCCACGGCGGCCTGATCCGCTGCTGCGGCTGCCACAGCCGCGTCGAACTGCTGCTTGCTGATGACGTCCTTTTCAACCAGCGGCTTATAACGCTCCAGGTCCGCCTGGGCCTTGACGTTGTTGGCCTCGGCCTGGGTCACGCGCGCGTGTGCTGCTTCAAGCTGCTGTTGCGCCTGCTCCACGCTCGAATGAGCACCGCTAACATCCGCACCGGCCGAAGAGAGATTGCTGCCAGTGTTGATTGACGTGATGGGCACGTTCACGCTGGCAGCGGCGGCATTAGCTTCCGCGCTGGCGAGGGCTGCCTCGGCATTTTCCACAGCAACGTTGTAGTCGGCGGGGTCCAGCTCGGCAATGGTATCGCCGGCCTTGACCACCTGGTTCTCTTCCACGTCTACCTTCAGCACTTGCCCGCTGATGCGCGAACTCACCTGGATGAGGTGCCCATTGACTTGCGCGTCGTCTGTGTCTTCAGTGAAGGTGGAGTGCCACCACAGTGCGACCGCGGCCACCAAGAGCACCGCGAGCACGACCACAATAATGCCTCTGCGGCGTGACTTCGGCTGCTCGATTTCCGTCTCTGGCGCCGCCTGCTGGCTCGGTGTTGGTGTTTGGTCCGCCACGTTTACTTTCCTCCCAGATAGTTCTTGTAACTCTGCCCCGCTCCCAGGGCCCGCGCCAGACTCAGTTTGGCTACATTGTGCCGGTAGAGGCTGGTTACATACTGATCGTTGGCCTGGGCCAGGCTCTGCTCAGCCTGACTGACCGGCAGGTTGTCGCTGACGCCATTGGCATACCGCTGCTGCGCCTCGCTGAGCGCCTCGCCTGCAAGCGCCACGTTCGACTTTGCAACCTCGACCAGCTTCTGCGTCGAGGCGATATCCAGCAGCGCATCGCGTACATCCGCATTGACCTGCGCCCGCTTGTCGCTCAACTGAGCGCTCTGCGTATCCAGTTGCGCCTGCGCCTGCAGCGCCTCGCCGCGCAACGCAAATTCCTTGAAGACCGGCACGCTCAGCGAGCCCGTCAAGTCTTCAGTGCCATGCGAGTGCGCCAGGGTTGTGCCAATATCGCCGTAATCTCCATCAAACTTCAGCGTTGGCAGCCGGTCTGCCGTCGCCGCTTTCCGTTGTTCTTCGGCTGCCCTGGTCTGTTCCACCATTGCTGCCAAATCCTTACGGTTGGCCTGTGCCTGTTGAATCGTCGCGTCTACGTCCAACTGGTCGAAGGCCGCATAGGGAACCTTATCGGTCAGCGTAAAACTCTGTGCCAGCGGCAGGCCAATGGTTCGTGCGAGAGCCAGCTTGTCCTTCTCGAGCGAATTCTTCGCCACAATTAACTGCTGATCCAGCGTCTGGTAGTCCACGCGCGAACGTAACTCATCCAACAGCGGCGCGGTTCCCGCCTGGTGATTGGCGACGGCCTGGTCCAGCGAGATTTTTGCCGTGGCCACCTGCGCTTCCACACTGCTCACCTGGCTCTCATCGGCCAGCACCAGCAGGTAGGCATTGCCAACGGTCAGCACGACCAAATCTCGCGCGTCGTCGGCAGAAAGCTGCGCTGCGGTAAAATTGTGCCGCGAAGCAAGGTAATTGCGCAGCGATTGCACGTTGACCAGTGACCAGCTCATTGAGGCCCGCACATCGGTGTAGCCAAACGGACCCAGGACAGTAGGAAATCCGGGGATGCGCAACCCTTCCGCCGGTAGATCCGCCTGGGTCAAGGTTTCCTTGCCGCTGGCGTCAATGCTCGGCAGCAACGATTGCAAGTCGCTCAACCTCTGCCCGCGTGTCGCCTGGGTCTGCGTACCACTGAGAATCACGCCCAGATTGTTCTTCAGGCCGCGCTGGATAGCGTCATCCAGCGAGAGATCCAGATTCTGCCCCGTCGCCTGGCCCTGAGTGACGCTGCCCTGAAAGCTCTGCGCACTGGGTCCTGAAGACTGGCTCGGCGCCAAACCGAGAGACTGTTGGCCGGCCAAGCTGAACGGAGCCAGCGAGTACCCACCCAATACTGCAAGTCCCAGTAGTAGCCCACGGGCACAGGGAACGATCGCACTATTTCCAGGATGCTTTGATAAATTCAAGAGTCTTCCACTCACCGCGACGCGCAAATTCCAGAAAATGAATGCCACTAATGGATGCAGCAGATGGTCGACGCGGTTCTTAAAGTAGTGTACCGGACCACACCGCCGGGAGCAGCTTCGGACAGGTGTCGCCGATCATCGCAATTTGATGCTGATTTCTGGTCTTAGCGGATTGACGAAAATTCTTTCCGCTTTATACTGAACCAAATGGTTCAGTATCTGCGACCGTCTCCACTTGACACCGTAATCGCTGCCATCTCGGATCCCACTCGTCGTGCGATTGTGGACCGGCTCGTCCGCGGCCCGGCAACGATCACTGACGTCGCGCAGCCGTTCGCCATGTCTCTCACTGGATTTTGCAAGCACGTTCGAGTTCTGGAGCGGGCGGGATTGATTCGGCGGACCCGGCGCGGCCGGGACAACACACTTTCTCTTACCGCTGAACCATTGAAGGATGTGGCGCAGTGGGTCTTCAGCTACTCCCGCTTCTGGAACACGCAACTGGATCGAATTGAATCGCATTTTGCTGCGAGGAAGGAAAAACAATGACTGAACTCTCCGACATCGTCGTCACCCGCAAAATCTCCGCGTCCGCCGAAGAGCTTTTCGACGCGTGGACCGATCCCCATCACCCCGGCGGCCCTTGGTTCGGATCAAAACGCGCCATCCTGAACCCGGTTGCCGACGGTCTCTTCTACCACGCAGTCGAGCATGAAGGTCGAATCTGGCCCCATTACGGACGGTTCATTCAGCTAAATCGCCCTCACCGCATCGAACACACATGGGTTTCCGAAGCTACCAAGGGCATTGAGACGGTGGTGGCCATCACTTTTGAATCGGCAGGAGACGCAGTCGAGGTGACACTGCGCCATTCCGGCACGCCCGATGACGAAATGGGCCGACGCCACAAGGATGGCTGGACATGGGTGCTATCGATGCTTGCCGAGCGCTTTGAATCACGGACCGCAGAGAAGTCTGGGCGCTAGAAGTCGGAAGCTAACGCCCCGGCGTGGTGGCATGAATCAACTGTGATGCCAGCGAGCAAAGCCCTTGACGGAAAAATGCCCGCACCGCGGTTGCATCCCATCCTGCAGCTTTTGAGCCACCGTGCGCTACCAGCAAGTCGGCAGTCTCGGGTGCTGTAAACCCGGCTACGGCACGCAGTACAAAGATGGTCCGGACCGCCGCGGGCAGGCTTTCCAGCCATTTCCGCACACGGTCACGATCCGGTCCGGTGATCATCCGCGCCAGATCCTGCCGTGCAACGCCGGCTGCATCCAGATCATCGTCTTCAATGCATGTCCCGGCCGGTTCTAATCCATCCGGCGCAGCCAGGCTGCCAGGGTCGCGCTGCACCAGAACATCCAACGCCAGCCCGCATAGAGTCCGACGGCTGTTCTTGCGCGACTGAATGGCGTCGAGGCTGGGTGAAACTTCCACAGTGGCAATCGCTGTCTCCACCAGCCGAGCGCTTTCTTCGCCTTCTCCCACCAGCATTGAGGCCAAGCTATAGAGCCCAGCTGCGATCAGTTCGAAGATGTCGTCCATGCCCTCCAGAGCCTTGGCAACTGTCGCATCGTCTTTGGGCTGGCCGTCGAGAAGATCGTGGATCCGGCGGTTAAATGCCCGCGCCTCAGCAGGAATCGGCTTAGGTGGAAACAGACTCTCGTGCAGAGCAGAAATTTCCTGGGGCATTCGGAGGCCTCCTCATTGGGGGATCAAGCAACCTGACTCACTATTTATCCTCAACCTGTTCCGCCGGGGAGTCAAACCGGGACAGGTGGGTCCAATTTTCCCACGTTTAGCATCCGGTTTCGCCCTCCGCCATGACCAATCCTGCCCAGCAAGCCTCGCCAGAGTGCTTTCTTCTGACGTGCAATCCAACCTTTCTGAGCGCGGTCGTTGCTTTTTGCCTCCGTTTAACACCGTTTACCCCCTGCATCCTGTATGAGTTGCCTGACAGGGTGTTTTCCCCTCGCCTATAGAGCATTCCTGATGCCGCCTCCGGGGAAAACGCTGTAGACTGCCAACACGGCGCACTGGATGGACTTAGATGGCGAAGACTACAAACAAACAGAAGCTCTTCAACGGCAGGGATCACTCCTGGATGCAATTCAACCGGCGCGTCCTTGAAGAAGCCGAGGACCCGGACAACCCGCTTCTGGAGCGCGTCAAGTTTCTCGCGATCACCGGCAACAACCTCGATGAATATGTTGAAGTTCGCCAAGCCGGCCTGATGCAGCGCATTGAGGACGGCTACCGCGAGCCTGGATACGACGGCCTGCGCCCGGACGAATCCCTCGATGTGCTTACAGCCGACATTCACGAGTTTGTCGCCGCCCAGTACCGCTGCTGGAACGAGCAACTGCTTCCCGAGTTGCGCAAGCAGGGCGTTCGGCTCCTGGCGTGGAAGGAACTCGACGAGGAGGCACGCGCCTACGCGCAGAATTATTTCCAGCGTGAGGTCGACCCTCTGCTGACGCCCATCTCCATCGACCCCGCCCATCCTTTTCCCCGCGTTCTGAACAAGGCGCTATGCCTGGCTCTGCTGCTGCGCGCCAAGCGTCGCAGTTCGGGTCCGCAGGTACTGGGCGTTGTGACCGTGCCGCGCGCCCTGCCCCGCTTCGTCCGGCTGCCCGCGGCTGAAGGAAGATTCGATTACGTGCTGCTTCAGGACCTTATCGCGCAGAACCTGGCTGGGATGTATCGCGGCTACGAGGTTCTGGCTCACGCAGCCTTCCGCGTCACTCGCAATTCCAACCTTTACTTCGAGGAAGAAGAAGCCCGCTCGCTGCTTGAGACCATCCGCGTCGAACTGCACAACCGGCGCAAAGGTGACGCCGTGCGTCTGGAGATTGAGACCGGAGCCGATCCTGAGATTGAAGAGCGGCTTCGAGTCAACTTTGAACTGGAAAGCGACCAGGTCTTTCGTAGCGATGGGCCGGTAAATCTCTCACGCCTGATGTTTTTCAACGGCGACGTCAAGCGAGCTGATCTGAAATTTCCTCCCTTCACCGCCAAACCACTTCATCTCAGCCGCAAGTCCACCAACATCTTTGACGAGCTTCGCCAGCACGACATACTGCTTCACCACCCCTACGACTCCTACGATTCGGTGGTCGAGTTTATCGAGCAGGGCGCGAAAGATTCCGCAGTCCTGTCGATGAAGCAGACGCTTTATCGCACCAGCCACGATTCTCCTATCGGCGAAGCGCTCATTGAAGCCGCGGCCACCAAGGAGACCACGCTTGTTGTGGAGCTCATGGCACGCTTCGACGAAGCGTCTAACATCCGCTGGGCGCGCAGCATGGAAGACGCCGGCGTGCAGGTGTTTCATGGCGTTGTGGGACTCAAGACCCACTGCAAGCTGGCTATGCTTGTCCGCCACGACGAGGACGGCGTCACCCGCCGCTACTGCCATCTCGGCACCGGCAATTACAACCCTGATACCGCGCGCTTTTATACCGACCTCAGCCTGCTGACCTCCGACCCGCAGATCACTGAGCGAGTCCATATGGTCTTCAATTACCTCACAGCCCACGCTGAAATCGACGACTACCGCCCGCTGTTGGTCGCCCCACTCACCATGGCGGAGAGCTTCCTTGGCCTCATCCGCCGCGAGTCGGAACACGCCCAGGCAGGAAGGCCCGCGCATATCGTCGCCAAGATGAATGCGCTGCTCGAGCCTTCGGTCATTGAGGCTCTCTACCAGGCATCGCAAGCTGGAGTCGAGATCGACCTCATTGTGCGCGGAGTTTCCATAGCGCGGCCCGGCGTGAAAGGGCTTTCAGACCACATGCGCGTGCGCTCCGTTGTGGGGCGTTTCCTTGAACACTCCCGCATCTACCACTTTGCCAACGGCGGCAACAACGAAATCTATCTCGGCTCGGCAGACTGGATGCCACGCAATCTCTTCGAGCGCTGCGAAGTTGTCTTTCCCGTCCGCGATCAGGCAGCCATCGATCGCATTCACAACGAGATTCTTCCGGCGTATCTCGCTGACACGGTCAAGGCGCGCATGCAGCAGTCCGATGGCGCCTACCTCCGCGCCAGCAAGCTCTTCAAAGACGCTCCAGCATTCTCAAGCCAGGAATTCCTTATGCGTCTGGCCGAAGGCAAAGCCGATCTGGACGCCATCCCTCCGGCCGTGCCCGCAGTCGCGGCTGCGAAGGTTGTCAAGGAACACAAGGCCAAACCCATCGCCACCAATCACAAGGAAAAATCCAACGCTGCAGATTAAGGCGCAGTGATTGCGGGGGCTTCAGAATCTACTCGAGAGGAAACATCGATGCCGGCTTGTCCCGCTCAGACTTTTTCGAACATCACTCCGGAGAAATTCGCTTCCCTGGAGAAACAGGCGCAGGCATCGGGTGTCCCCATCCAGGGAAACAGCGGAACCGCATCCAAATTCGGCGGTCAATTCGCATGGAATTACGACCCGGCAAACATGGAGCTGACTATCACAGTTACCCAGCCTCCGTTTCTGATGGGCTGCGAGAGCGTGAACGCAAGAATAGCTACCCTGGTTCAGAACCTCGCGGACTGACTCGGCATTGAGCCGGACATTGATCCTAATATTGATCCGAAGAAGGTCTTCCATCTAACACATAAGTTCTTTGACACGCAGAGCGTGAACGGCGATTATGCTGTCTAGTTTCTAGAAAGGCGCGATCCGCGATGAAAAATGAAAGTGTCGAGACGATTCTGAAACAGTTGGGGAAAGCCGTTGAACTGTTGCTGAAACAGGAGGCTACCCGCGTCCAATCTTCCCTTCCGTCGGCTGTACTCGATGAAGAAGACGAGGTAGACCAACTTTCAGGCGAACTGCGCCGCATGGCAAGCGATCTGCATCAGGCAATCGCGGATGCGGAATAGAAACGCCTAGCGCTAATACAAACGAAAATTCACTTCGACTATGATCCTCGCCGCGACCGGCTTGCCGTCTTTGAGTGCCGGTTTGAAACGGTATTTCTGGACAGCTTCGAGCGCTTTTTCATCGAGCCCCATCCCCAGCGATTGAATTACTCGTGGACTTTGCGGATAGCCTCGCGCATCCACGATGATCGAAATCAGGCAGGCACCCTGGTATTTGTTGCGGCGCGCCTCATCAGAGAACTCCGCCTCCGGAGTCACGATGGGGACAGGATGAGAGACACCGCCGATTCCGGGCGTGTAAAACGAGCCACCGAAACCGCCATTGAACCCGGGGCCATAGCCGGGACCTTTCCCGGGACCGTCTCCGCCACCGGGACCCGTGCCAATGCCGGCATGCGAGCCTTGGCCATTGGAAGCCAGGCTGACATTTGGCGATTTTTGCACTCCGATATTGGGGAGCGCTGGGTTGTCAGGAAGCTTTACCTCCGGAGGTACGGCGATGGAAGGATCAATGCGCAGGATCGGGTTCTCGACCAACGGAACCTGCGGAGGAGTCAACGGTATGTCTTCCTGTTTAGGCGCTCTCCCGGTGATGGGATCCGTAAGCTCATTGGAGCCACCGCTGCCACCGCCGTGAAGACTCTGCGCGCTGGCGGGCGCAAAGAGGGTGAAGTCTTTGAGATGGATATCCTCGCCAGGGAGCGGTTTCCGGAGATGGTCTATTGTCGAGCCCAAACCCATTAACAGGACAATTGCCAGGATACCGCCATTCACGATGGTCGCGGTGCCGAAGGCCCAGGGGTTTGCCTTGACGGCCATGCGGTCTGGGATCGGAATGGGTATTGAGGTTAGTTCCAGAGCTGGAAGCCTGGGTGGGAACATCGCATCGTGCAAGCTTTCGTACAGTCCGGTCCAGATGGGTTTTTCTTCGAAGCTCTTTCCAAGAAAGTCATTGAAAGGACTGCCGCCCGCGTCATGTTTCTCGCAGCCAGGTGATCCGGCTGACAAATGCCCACGCTCCCTTTTCATACCACCTCATTCCCAGCCCGGATATAGCAGATAGTGAGAGTTATCTTTGCCCTTCCAGGCTGCGATGCCCGATAGACGGGCCGCCCAGGGAGTTGTTACCCAAAACTCAGAAATTGCAATGCTGGAAATGTGGGGCAGCGTACAGATCGTCGCGGGTCGCCCTGGAGTATGTGGTCAGCAAAGAAGACAATTGATTCAACTGGTCTCGTCTTGCATGCGACGGACCACTGCTTTCATTCTCCATTCTGGTGTACATTTCCTCTGCAATCAGGACGAGTCAGCTCTGATCCAGGCCGAGGAGAAACACCATGCTTTCCATCAAAACAAATTCCCTGACCGCCGTTCTTGCCGCTGCGCTCTTTGCATTTGCAGCTGCGTCAAGCACCGTGGTTGCCGCTGCACAGTCGGCACCGGCCGCAGTTCGGGCACCCAGTCCGGCATCAACACCGAATGCACCCAATGTTGTCGCAGCTTCGCCGGAAGGTGTGAAGCTGTGAAGCTGCTGAAACTGATGGACACCGACCAGAACGGCAAGATTTCTCACGCTGAGTTCATGGCCTTCATGGAGGCCGAGTTCCAGCGCCTTGATCTTGACCACGATGGATCACGATGGACAGCTTGATTTGAAGGAACTGGAAAAATCGCAGCTGGCGGTCGCTCACCATGGAGGCACGCACCGCTAGGGAAGTTCGCACGCTTTGACATTTCGGGGAACCCAGCTCATCTCCTACAATCGAAGTTGTGGAGTCGTCGCTGGCCAATCCGGCAATACCTGTTCGCGCCATCAACAAGGAAGATGCGACGGGCCGAACAATCGCCACGAGCCACAGATTGGACCCGCTCCTTCCGATTGCATGGTGGCATCTGACCAGCCTCGACGCTCCCACTGTAGCGGTTGTTTGGACTCTTGCCTTTGCCTGGGCCGTGGGAATCACTCTGCCTGCCTGGGTTCCCGCCTCGCTGGCCCTCGCCGCATGGTCGGTCTATATTGCCGACCGCCTGCTGGATGCGCGCTCGGCTTTCCTGACAAACCAACTTCATCGCCTGCGGCTGCGCCACCACTTCCATTGGCGGCATCGTCGCATCTTCATTCCGCTCGCCCTGGTTTCCGCATGCGCTGCTGTCTTTCTAGTCTTCTGCTTCATGCCCGTGGCCGCGCTTGAGCGCAACTCTGTTCTAGGTGCCGCAGCGCTTGCCTATTTTTCCGGCGTCCACTCACCCCGCAGGTTTCGGCCTTTGCTGTCCCGGCTGCTGGCGAAGGAAGCACTGGTCGCCATCCTGTTCACCGCTGCCTGCGTCTTGCCCACACTGAGCCGGGCGTTCGTTCCGGTCCCAGCGCACTCGGCAGCGTTATGGCCGCTGTCCGCAATGGCCTTCTTCTTCACCCTGCTTGCCTGGATCAATTGCCACGCGATTGAGTGCTGGGAGTCCGGCGACAGCGCTCCGCACTTAGGAATCTCCGGACACGCACTTTTGCTTGCTTTCACGGGACTCATTTTGGGGGCGATGCTCTTCGCGATTCATAGCCCCCGCACGGCGGGCGTCGTTTGTGCCGGTGAAGCCAGCGCCTTGCTCCTTGCCATGCTTGATCACCAACGCGAGCGCTTATCGCCGCTTGCTCTGCGCGCAGCCGCCGACCTCGTCCTGCTCACTCCGCTCGCCTTGCTTCTGCAATGAGTAGTGCACCCAATTTCAATCGGCTCGCCGGCCCCTACCGCTGGTTGGAATACGCCACATTCGGCCCGTGGCTTTCGTGGGCGCGCTCTGCCTTTCTTCCGCAACTCTCTGCGTGCCGCCACGGCCTTGTGTTTGGTGACGGCGATGGACGTTTCACTGCCCGGCTACTCCGCGCCAACACCGACATTCACATCGACGCTGTCGACGCGAGTCCCGCCATGCTCAGCGCTCTTGTCCGACGCGCCGGCCCTCACCACGCCAGACGCGTGCGAACCCAGCTCGCGGACGCCCGTGCTTGGCAACCCAACTCACGACGAAGTTCCGATCGGCCCTACGATGCGATTTTCACGCACTTTTTTCTCGACTGCCTTACCACCGAAGAGGTTCAATCGTTGGCAGCTACCGTGCGCAATGTGGCCGCGCCGTCAGCGGTCTGGGTCGTCTCGGATTTCGCCATTCCACCGGGCTGGTTCGGGAGCACCGTCACACGCCCGTTGATCTGGGCCCTCTACCGTGCCTTCGGCTGGCTTACCGACCTCGGGGTACGAAACTTGCCGGACCATCATTCTGCTCTCGGGGCGACCGGGTTCATTCTTCACGACCGGCGCACCTGGCTTGGCGGCCTTCTTGCCAGCGAACTCTGGTGTTCAGCACCAGCCAACCGACCTTAACCCTAATTCCCACTCCGATTTACCTACAATCAAAAATGTTACAAATGTGTTAATATCGAACCTCGAGGAGCTGACCGAAACTCCCGCTCCCTCTCGGACCATTCACGATGAATCTCTACCTGATGCGCCACGCAAGTGCAGGAATCCCCCGCGACAACCCCGTCCTCGACGCCAAACGGTCCCTCATCAAGGAGGGAAAAGATCAGTGCATGTTGATGGCGCGCATGTTGAATGCCTTGAAGGTCCAGGTCGACGTCGTTGTCTCCAGCCCCCTGAAGCGCGCGATGCAGACCGCGCAGTTTGTCGGAACTGAAATGGGCTACGAGGCCAAAGTAGAAATCGGCAAGGCTCTGGCGCCCGAAGCTGCTTACGCCGACTTCCAGAAACTGATTGCGAAGTACGCCGACCGCGAAGGCGTCCTGATGGTTGGTCACAACCCAAACATTTTTCAGTTCGTCGGCCGCATCGTCACCGGCAATGGCGGCGCCGCCATCCGCATGCGCAAGGGATCTGTCGCCCGCATCGACATGGACCGCCATCCGCCCATCTTGCAGTGGCTCATCGATCCACGCATGGCGCGCTCCATCTACGCCAGTGTGGCAAAGAGCTCGCGCCCAAAGACCTCGCGGAAGTAGTCCGCCTCCTTGCGCAGACTCCAGAGCTCCAGCTCGGCGCCAGTACGTCCCGGCGCCAGCTCCAGATAAACGCGCTTCGGATAAATCTTCGCTGCCACTCGCAACACATCGCTGGCGCGATCCTGGTTCAGCGCGACAGCCAGCCGCAGCAGCACGATTGCCCGATGCACATTCTTGTGCTCCTCCGCTGGAATATTCCTCAGAGCACGGTCTCCCGGTTGCGGACGGCTCTTGCCCAGGTAGCGGGCTATCGCTGAAACCACGGTCCGCTGCAGCAGCGTATACCCATAGATTTCGGAGCTCGACACGATGTACTGGGTGTGCCGGTGATGCCCCTGGTGATTGATGAACTTACCCGTGTCCTTCAGCATTGCAGCGGCCGCCAACCAGCTTTCATACTCCGCAGGGAGCTCATGCAGCACCTTTAGTTCTCGGAACAGTTGCAATGCATGGGCTCGCACCGGCTCAGCCTGCTTAGGTTCCACACCGTAACGTCGCGCAGTGGCCAGTACGCTTTCCCACCGCTCGTGTTCGAATTCCCTGTGCGCCGTGGCTCGCGCATCCTGCTCCGCAAGCATCTGCGCCAGAATGCCGTCGCGCAGGCCCAGTGGCGAATAGCGAAACCCTGCCAGACCGAAGCTATCCAGCAACTCTGCAAAAACCTCCGCACCGGCCACAATGATCTCCGCTCGCCGCGGTCCAATTCCCGGCACTGCCTCGCGCTCCGGAAGCGTCATCTTGGCCATTTTTGTCGCGAGCTTGCGTACTTCGCGCGTCAGAACTAACCCGGCCGTCCCGTTGGCTCGCTTGCTGGGTCGCTGACCTGCAGACTTGATGCCAATCGCCTCAGATAACGCCGCTGCTGTCCCGGACGTCGCAATCACCAGCGAAATGCGTTCCGGCTGAATCCTTCTGTGTGCTCGGCGCAGTTCTCTTCCAATCCAGCGCCGCAAGCGCGCGAGTCCCTCGGCAGGCGCAGGATCCTCCGCTAGAAACTCCTCTGTCAGCCGCACCGCGCCCAGCGGCACACTGATCGTGTCCTTGATTCGCTTTTTTTCAGAGAGAGTAATCTCGCAGCTTCCCCCACCCAGATCCACGAGGAGCACGCGCCCGGCGACGTCGGGTTCCGAGGCCATCAACCCGCGATGAATCAGCCGGCCTTCTTCGAGGCCCGAGATGATCTCCATTGACCAGCCGGTCTCAGCTTTCACCCACGCCTGAAACGCCGGCCCGTTGCGCGCATCCCGCATTGCCGCCGTCGCCACGACACGGATCTGGTCGACCCCATGCGCCTGTACCGCCCTCTGAAACCGCTTGAGCGCGCGGAGCGTGGTGGTCATCGCCTCCGGAGCCACCAGCCCCGACTCGAAGACGCTGGCACCGAGTCGCGTGACCTCGCGATCTTCCGCGAGTGTCTTCAACTGATGCGCTATAACCTTTGCGATCTTGAGCCTGCAGGAATTGGAACCAATATCAATAGCAGCAAAAGTAGGCATAAGGGATTAAGCCGTTCTCCGTGCGGGGGATTTCATCTTCAGGGCCAAGATACACCACGCGCCCTCGGCTGCCGCTGTGGAGAGAAGGGCGAGCACGTTCAAACCGTCAGACAGTTTCTCGATCAACCGGGAACTTTTCCTCGCCTCACCGCATTATCAGTCGTGAAGGGCCGAGAAGAAACCTTATGCAAGACGCGGTACACGTGTTCGTTCTACACTCGGAGGCGACAAAGCCAACTATCATGGTCGATGCTCCAGAAAGTCCCGATCCGGCCGACTCCACGTCGTCTCTCACCGACGAACAATTGATGGTTGCTTTCTCTCGTGGCTCTTCGGACGCATTCAGCGCCCTCTTCCAACGGTACAAACAGCCACTCTTTGGATTCTTTCGCCGCCGCCTCACCGATCCCTCCCAGGCCGAAGAGCTGACGCAAGAGACATTTCTCGCGGTATTGCGCGCTTCGTCTCGTTATGAGGCATCAGCTCTTTTCCGAACCTATCTTTATGCGATTGGGTTCAAGATCCTGCGAGCTTACCACCGCAAAGCAAGATTTCGAGCCATGTTTCACGGAGATCGGCTGCCCGGTCACGAACCGTCCATCGAAAACACTATTCACGGCGAAGTACTTCTGCGCGAAAGCATTGGCAAGCTGGAATCCATGGATCGCGAAATCCTGATGCTGCGTGAATTTGAGCAGTTGAGCTACGCGGAGATTGCTGAGCTATGCCGCCTGCCGCTCAACACAGTTCGCTCACGCCTTTTTCGCGCGCGAATGGCGTTGCATGACCTGCTTACCGCGCCAATACCCAAAACGCATGCATCGGATCTCGCGGAATCGGAGGGACGCATATGAATCTCACAACACATCCCGTCGCCCCCGAGGAAATCATGGCATGGCTCGACGGAGAACTCCCCAATGGCGAGTCTCACGCTGTCGCCGCCCACGTCGACGATTGCGCGGAGTGCGCCAGCCTCGCTGCGCAGTTCCGCAGCACCACGCTGACGCTCTCCAGTTGGACCGTCCCGGTCGTTTTTTCGCAGTTGGAAAAGTCCATCACGGAATTAGCGCAACAGAAGTGCGCGGGCCAAAGACTGCCGAAGCAAAAGCTCATCGTTCGTCTCAGTTTTTGGACGTGGAAGCAGTGGGCAATCGGATCCGGATGCGCGGTGATCGTGATCCTTCTGGCGATCCCCGCATCGATGACTCGCACCGCCTATAAGGTGGCGCCCCAACACCAACAGAGGATGACGGAATACCTGAATCAGCGGATCGCCAGTCAGGCAATTGACGGGCAGTCCATCACCGACCAGGAATCCAAGGTAGCCAAAGGAAAAAGCAGACCGCTGGAAGGTGAAAGCAGACGCCTGGACTCCCTGGTGTCAAGTACCACGCGGGGCATTGCCGCCGATTCGAACGGTCTCTTTCATGGCCTCGGGGATCATGCCCAGAACTCCTTCACGATTGATGGACACGCCCCACCTGCACCAGCACCCATGATCGCCCGCACCGCTTCCCTCACCGTCGTGGTGAAAGACTTTGCCCTTTCCCGGACGTCTCTCGACACGATCCTGGCAAGGCATCACGGCTATCCCGCACAGCTCACAGTGTCCACTCCTGAAAACGCCCCACGCGGCCTCCAGGCTTCTCTCCGGGTTCCAGCGCCGGAGCTCTCTTCGGCAGTTGGCGACCTCAAAACCCTTGGTCGCGTCGAAAATGAATCCCAATCCGGCGAAGAGGTCACCCAGCAGCACACCGACCTAGCGGCGCGGCTGAAGACCTCTCGCGAAACGGAAGAGCGCTTCGAGACAATCCTTCAGCAGCGCACAGGAAATGTGGCCGAGGTTCTCCAGGTGGAAGAGGGAATTGCCCGAGTGCGTGGCGACATTGAACGCATGGAAACAGAGCAGGGCGATCTCGAACACCGGGTGGACTTCGCTACCGTCGAGATTCAACTCTCCGAGGAGTTCAAAGCACAGCTAAACCCGCCGTCCGCCTCCGTTTCCAACCGCATGCATAACGCGTTAGTAGCAGGCTTTCATCACGCAACGGACACCGTACTGGCAATGATCCTCTTCTTTGAGGAATACGGTCCTGTGATCCTGATCTGGCTCGTAATTCTCGGTCTACCATCCCTCCTCGTGTGGCGTCGCTACCTCAAGGTGCGCAGTCAGTTCTGAGATTGCGCATCATGCTCCTCGAACCACCCTGTCACTCTTCGCTCATACTCGTGCGGCTCCGACCCAATGGCGCCTGTGTGCTCGGCATACCGCGGCTCCCACAACTCCACAGACGCGCCGCGCACACCGCTCCGCGCCAAAATCATTTCCGAGTTATATGCGGGAAGGTTCGTGTCTTTCTTTCCATGAATCAGCAGCACGGGAACCTTGGATGCGGCTACAGATTCCTCTGGCGAATCCTGATCCAGGTCCACGCCATACCGCCAGCGCGCATATAGGAATCCAGTCTCCACCGCCGGCCACAACACCGTCCGCCCGAACCACGGCGCCGTCCCGCTCCACTGCCCCATGCGGTCATAGGATGCTTCACGGAAATTCGCAAAGGGTGACTCAGCTACAACGGCGCAAAAGCCGGGCGTCGTCCGCAATGATTCCAGCAGGATTGACGCGCCCATCGAATTTCCCAGACCGTCCACGCAGCGCGGTGCCTCTGTTCGCTTAATCCAGTCATACCACCGACGCACATCTGCGACTTCCCTGACACCGTACGTCGCCAGAGTCCCGCCGCTCTCCCCCTGCGCCCGCGCATCGGGCAATAGAACCGCATATCCGTTTCGCAGCAGGAGGCCCGCGTACCCCAGCATGCCAACCCGATTGTCCTCCACTCCATGCAACAGGATCACCGCATCGCCGTTTCCGTGTGCAGGCCGCATGCTCCACCCGCGCAGTGTTACGCCATCGTCCGCGGTAACGGCTACCTCCGCAAAATCAGCATGATTCTCTGCCGCGATTGCTCGCGTCAGCCCCTCGGCCTTCAGCACGCGCCGGCCAGGATGCAACGACCAATCGCCCGCCACAATACCGACCACCGAACAGGAAAGCAGCCAAGCCGCAACAACCGTTAGTCCCAGCCACAGAAAAGCACGCGCACGTCCCATACCTTGAAGGTACGTCGCTGATGTTCGCAACATTCCAGGTAATCTCGGACCGTCACTTCCGCTTGACAAGCGGCAAAGACAAGCGCAATATTTCACTCAGTCCAGTTTGCGATACAAACTAGACTGTGAGGATAATATGCACGATTCATCATCTCGCATTCTTGAACAGAATCCGGACGTAATTGCCAACCGCCTCATTCAAAAAGCTCAGCACCGCGACGGATTGCCCGAGATCTTGATTGGGTTGGCTTTTCTAATCCTCGCCGCTACCATGTGGGTCCAGTTGGTATTCCCTCAAGGCTCGCAGCCTTACAAGGCGGCAATTTGGGTACTTGGGCTGGGCGTGCCAGCCTTGATGCTTTCTTCGCAGTGGATCATCAAGAAGGTGCGCAGAAAATTCCTGATCGAAAAAGTTGGATTTGTTGCGATGAAGCCCGTCAATCGAAAGCGGGCCTACATCGCAGTCTCCATCGCATTTGCGATTGCGGTCGCGGCGGCATTCGCAGCTTACCTGGGCAGGGGCTCATTTCCGCCAACCGCCTGGCTCCTTGCAGGCACCGGGATTGGTGGCGGAGCGTTGATGGTTCTAGCTGGCCGGTTGCCCCGCTTCGCCGTTGGCGGAATGTTGATGGCAGCCACCGGCATCGTTCTCGCCTTCAGCGGGGTCTCGCTGGAGCTGGGCTTCGCCATCCTGTACGGCGCCATTGGCCTCCTTTTGTTCGTTTCCGGCACAACCGTGTTCTTAATCCTGGTTTGCAAACCGGCTGAGACGAAGGAATAACATGAGCGCGAAAATCCAGCGGCTCGGCGAGATCGACCGCGTGATCCACGAGCCTGCGCGGCTGATGATTGTGGCATTGCTGGCCGCTGTCGAAGAAGCCGACTTCCAGTATGTGCGCCAGGCAACGGGCCTCACGCAAGGCAATCTCTCCGCTCATTTATCCAAACTTGAGGAGGCGGGCTACATCGCGATCGAGAAGACTTTTCGGGGAAAATATCCGCTTACAATCTGCCGCCTCAGCGAACGCGGCAGAGCGATACTCGACAACTACCGCAAGGTCATTCGCGCTGCACTTTGATCGATTCCCGCGTCTGGGTGGCTCGTCCAATTCCAAGCGTTCTCAGGGCCGACTCGACGGTGTGCGTAACCATGAGCAGGTTTTGTGTCTTGATCGGTGCTCATAAGGGTACAATCCATGCCAAGCGGAAACACGTTGGAAGAATCTGGCAAGAAGCTGCGCTCCCCATGAGAGGCCTCGAAATAAAGAACGCTTCAAACAGGGTGGGCGAAGACCGTTCGGAAGAATCGGATTCTCTGGTTCCAACTTCGAGACCTAAGAGGATACAACGGATCCAATGAAGGCCCCTAACCCTTGGCAAACTACTCCCCGAAAGACCTCCGTTGTCTTTCTGCTTGCCGTGTTTTTTGTCTTCGCCAGTTTTGGATTTACCAGCGACAGCATCAACATGGGGAACGAGCCGCCGCTGCCTTTCGCCATATCAGTTGTAGTCATCGCTGTGTTCGCGATCTGCTATACGGTGGCAGGCATCTCTTTGCGAGGTCAATTCTGGAAGGCGACTCTGCCCATTTTTGCGGTGCAGTTCATTTGCATGGGGTTGCTGGGGCACTTCTTACCGTCGGCACCCCTGCCCGTCCAGATGGACGCTGCGGAGACAGCGCGGCTGCATGGCCGGCTGATGTTCGATGGCCTGGCGGCTATCATTTCTATCTGCCTGGGCTACTCGGGCCTGGTTTATGTCTCTATCAGCGAAAGCCGTCGCCACATTCGTGCCGAAACGGAAAAGGCCGCTCTGGAGAGCGAGATGGCCGCTGCCCGCGAGGTTCAGCGCGTCATGGTGCCCGATGAACTGCCACAGATCGACGGCTATTCTATCGAGAGCGTCTACCGCCCCGTCGCTGAAGTGGGTGGTGATTTCTTTCAGGTCATCCCGCTGAAAAGCGGGCGCACCCTGATCGTCATTGGCGATGTCAGCGGCAAGGGCCTCAGGGCCGCCATGATCGTGTCTATGATTGTGGGAACGCTGCGCACTGTGAGCGGCTACACTGAAGAGCCGGCGGAGATCCTGGGCGAACTGAACCGTCGTCTCTGCGGCCACATGCACGGGGGATTCGCCACCTGCCTGGCCGTTCGCCTTGATCGCCGGGGGCAATTGACCATCGCCAACGCGGGCCACCTTCCGCCTTACGTGAATGGGACTGAGGTCCACTTCGACGGAGCGCTCCCGTTGGGGTTGGCGGAGGCAACGAGCTATGAACAAGAGAGTTTGAATATGGCTGCGGGTGATGGATTTGTGATGATGACCGATGGGATTGCCGAAGCGCACGATAGCCAGCATGGGCTTCTTGGATTTCCCAGGGTGGAAGCCATGCTGCGCGCCGGCGCAACGGCGAAGAATGTTGTTGAGACCGCACAGCAATATGGCCAGGATGATGACATCACCGTATTGCGCGTGGCGCGATTAGCGTAGTTTCGGAAATTTGGGTAAACCGGAAGCGCGCTCCGCAAATCCATGGAAGCATTCCGCCGGGTCCCGGCTCGTACACTAACGCTGGAGCCGCTCATGCCCAATGCCACGCCGCAAGCCCACCCGCCGATTCAAATCGTTCTGACCACAGCTGGTTCACCCGACGAGGCAAACCGCCTGGCCCACACTCTGGTTGAAGAACGCCTCGCCGCCTGCGCCACTCTCATTCCGAGCGTTCAATCCATCTACCACTGGGAGGGCCGGGTTGAATCTTCCACGGAAACCCTATTGGTGCTCAAGACCGGTCCGAAGCAACTTGCGGCCCTCGAATCCCGGGTCCGCCAGTTGCATAGCTATCAGACACCGGAGTTTCTAGTTCTTGGTGTAGAAGCCGCGAGCCAGGCTTACCTTGACTGGTTGCAGGGTGCCTTGCGCCTGAGCTAAAGCCACCCGAAGGTGCGTGCCTTACCCCGTCTGGTATTCTGAGCTTCGGCGGATTTCCAATTCCGGTAAACAGGCCGCGGTATCAACAAGGCGCATAAATCGGAAAAACGCCGCACATTTATCATGCGCTGGTTAATGATTGGCCTTCTCGTCTCGCTTGCTGCGCTGCTATTTGCGGCGGGTGGCATGGCCTGTCACATCTGGACCGAGCGCTCGAAACTCCGGCGCAAGCTGGTTGCTGGAAAGTCTTCTCAAACCGCCCCCGACCAGGTCTTTGACCCGGCTGAGGAAACTGAAGTAGAACCCTGAATTCCATCCACGGAACAAGATTCTTTCGTGGAAACGCCAAAGGAAATCCTGTGAGCAAGGAACTTTCACTCCCGTTAACTTCTACGGCCACTCCGGCTTTCTGGCTGAGCACTGCCGGTATCGTGATCCTGGGCAGTGCCTTTGCAGCTGTTTGCGCCCGCGTCTCTGTGCCCCTGTTTTTCACGCCGGTGCCGCTCTCGCTGGCACCTTTCGCCGTGCTGCTGCTGGGTCTGCTGCTGCCCCCACGCTTGGCGTTGGCTACCTTCGTCGCCTACCTGGCTGAAGGCGCCATTGGGCTGCCCGTCTTTGCGCCCACTCCAGTTGTCTCTGGCCTGGCTCATCTCTTTGGACCCACAGGCGGCTACCTGCTTGCTTATCCCCTGGCCGCCCTGCTGATTGCAGTTCTCTATCGCGGAACGGGGCGCGGTTTCACCTCCGCCGCGCTGAGCGCCGCCGCAGGCAGCCTCGTCATCCTGGCCTGCGGAGCTCTGTGGCTGGCGGTTCTGACGCATACTTCGATTCAGTCCGCATTCGCTCTCGCGGTGCTCCCCTTTCTACCGGGCGACGTTCTTAAAATCGTCACTGCCGCCGCACTCGCCACTGGATTCCGCCGCCTGCGCCACCGTAGCGCTTAGCCGCATCCAAAAGAACCACTGAAGTTTTTTGCCCTGAAAGGACCTACCCCACTGTGAGTACCCAGCAGACCGAAATCGCCAGCCCCGCCGGCATCATCGACATCTCCATCGCGCACAGCCCCGACTCAGATGACGCCTTCATGTTTTATGGACTGGCCACCAACAAAGTTCGTGTCCCCGGCTATCGTTTCACGCACACCCTATGCGACATTGAGACTCTCAACCAGCGCGCGCAGAACGAGGCCTTCTACGACGTCACTGCTATCAGCTTCCACGCCTATCCCTATCTGCAGCAGAACTACGCGCTCATGGGTTGCGGCGGCAGCGTGGGCGAAGGCTACGGGCCCATGATTGTCTCCAACAAAAAGCTAGCCCCCGAGGATCTTGGCCGCATCAAGATCGCAGTGCCCGGCACTCTGACCACAGCCTATCTCGCGCTCAAGATTTTCAACCCCGAACTTCAGACTGTCACTGTGCCTTTCGACCGCATCATTCCGGAGATACTGGCCGGCAACTATGAAGCCGGCCTCATCATCCACGAGGGTCAGCTCACTTACTCCGCAAGCGGTCTCTACAAGGTGCTGGATCTCGGTGTCTGGTGGCGTGAAACCACTGGGCTCGTCCTGCCTCTCGGCGGCAACGCTATTCGCCGATCACTTGGTACTGATTCGATGCGCATCATCACCAAAGCCGTACGCGACAGCATTCAGCACGCTCTCGATCATCGCGAAGAGGCGCTGGAATACGCCATGCAATTTGCCCGCGACCTGGACGCGCGCCTCGCCAACCGCTTCGTCAGCATGTACGTGAACGACCGCACGCTCGACTACGGCTCGGACGGCCGGCAGGCGATCCGCAAACTGCTCGACCTCGGCCACGAGCGCGGCATCATCCCCATTGCGCCACAGATCGACTTCGTCGACTAATTGCTGCGTCAGCTGCGTGAATTGAATATGGTGATGCGCCGCGTTTCTATTGCACCGCCGGCTTCAACCCAGGGCTCTGCGGCAACGGTCGGCGTACACGGTCCGAGTGTGCAGATCCGCATCTTCCGGCTCGCGGCTTCCCTCCGCAGCGAGTCCAGAACCGCTCGCAATATCGTGCCGGTGAAGGGTGTGTACAGATAGAACACAGTTCCCTCGGACAAATTGGCCGCCCGCACGTCCTGCTGGACAAACGTCACTCTGTTCAGATTGAGAGACTGAGCGCACCGCCGCGCACAATCGATGTAGGCCGGCTCCAACTCAATTCCATTGCTGCGCGCGTCCGTACAAATCGCCGTGAGCAATGGAACGTGACCTAGTCCGGAGCCGAGATCCACCAACACATCCCGTTCGGTGAGCCCGGTCCGGCTGATCAAATCGAAGAGATGGCGCGCTGGGGTAGGCTGATAAGCGACCATCTCCTTTTCCAGTTGGGCGGCTTCGGTGCTTGGCTCCTGCAATTGCAACACGCCTCCGATCAACTCATCCAGATAGTCATAGCCTTCCCAGTCAACGACCTCAGGATCGGATCCAGGTTCCGACAGATATTGAGAGAAGATATTCTTGCCTGCGCCGCGCTGAATCTCACTGCGGATTGTCTGGTAGAGCCTTGCGTTCACCCCCTCTAACCTGTCGCAGATTGCTCTCGCCTTTTGACAAATTCGCGGTTCCATGGGGAGCGTATTCTCGCCATGCACAAGCCAGGCCTCAAGATGGTCAAGCGCCTCGATACGCTGGCGCAGCCGATCAGGCTTGTCCAGCAGAGGATCGCGCTCTAGTTCCTCAATCAGGCTCTCGATTGTACCGATCATTCGTGTCAGGCTCCGTCTACCGCGTGAGACTTCTTCGGGACTTCGTTGCAAGCGCCGGCGGTAACAGTACCGTCGACTCCAGCTTCAAGCCCAAAGGTCATTAAGCAAGTCAAAAGATTTATTGCCACCCCCTAAGTATTCTCTAACCATCGCCGATGCATCCAGTACGGAGGCTTTCCGGCATGCTAGCCAACAATGCACTCACGATTCTGCTCGCTTCGTCTGAGCCCGCTCTTCTCTCCGCTGTTGAACCAGCGCTGCTCGCGTCTGATGCCCGCGTTGAAATCGTTCTCTCAGCCGAGGCTGCTTTAGCTTCGATGACCGCGTCCACCCCCCCCACGTTGGCTCTGATCGACGTGAGTCTTTCCGGTCTCGACCAGGGCGCTGGCGCGTTTCTTACCACCATCCGTGTCAACGCCAGTTCCCGCCGGCTTCCGATTGTCCTGATTGCGGACACGGTTACCAAGGAATGGAAGGATCGCCTGGCCGAAGGCGTCATTGACGATCTGATTTTGCGCTCAACCGATACGCCCTACTTGCGCCTGCGACTCGACATGGTCCTGCGCGCCTTCGAAAAAACGCACGAAGTAGAATCCCTCCGCAAAACCGCTCTCCTCAATGCGCAGACCGACCGCCTCACGGGCGTCTACAACCGCGAAACCATCCTGTCCATGCTCTTCCGCGAGACGGACCGCGTGCAGCGTATGAAATCTTCCCTGTGCATGATCCTCTTCGATATCGACGACTTTGGCCATTGGAATTCGCGGCTCGGCGCAGAGGCCTGTGACGATCTGCTTTGCCAGGTTGTGAGTCGCACCAATCGCTTGTTGCGCAGCTATGATCTGCTGGGCCGTCCCGGCAAGGATGAGTTTCTGGTGGCGCTGCCCGGTTGCACTGGCGTCAATGCCGTGATGCTCGCTGAGCGGCTTCGGCTCGACGTGTTCTCTCCGCCTTACCGTATCGACGGCGACTCAATTCGTCTCTCCGCATGCTTTGGCATCGCCACCAGTCAGGGCCGCTCACCGGTGGTTGTTCTGCGCGAGGCCGAGCAGGCACTGCAGTTAGCTAAAGCCGCTGGCCCCGAAACCATCCAATGCTTTAGCGGCTGTCCCGATGCCTCCGCCGCGCCGGTGACGTATCTCTCGCCATCCACGGGTGACGAACTGCTCGCGTGGTAGAGTGTGGCATGCCGGATCTCATAGGAGCGTGTGCCAGGCCTCGCTCTCGAGGCCTGGCACTTCAATCGAATCATCCGAACTTCGACACGCTCTCTTCCGTCTCTGTCCCAAGAAACTCTTGAAACACATCGTTGGAAAGCAGTCGTCCTCGATCCGTCAGCCGGACCGTCTTGCCATCTGACTCCAGCAAGCCGTCGTCGGCCAACCTCGTCACAACCTGCATGGCACACGACAACATTTCATCGCCGAACTCTTGCTCGATCGCCGTCACTTCCACTCCGGTATTCAATCGCAGACCCAGGAACCATGCTTCCTCGTGCTGCCGCGCGGGCGAGAGCCACGAAGTCTCCGCAGGGACACGGCCCTTGAGGTAGGCGCCCAGATCATCGGTGGTCGTGGATCGCAGCACGTAACGAGGCATCGTGGCGGCTGGGCCGTTCAATGCCTCGCGCAGCATGGAAGAAGCATCCAGCCCCAACCCTAGATACGGCCGCCGCTGCCAATAACGCAGATTGTGCCGCGAAGCGAAACCCGACCGGCAGAAATTCGAGATTTCGTACTGACACAATCCCCCCTCGCTCAGTCTCTCGATCGCACGTGTATACATCTGCGCAATGGCGTCGTCTGTCGGCACCAGACCCGCGCGGTAGCGAGCGCCACCGGCCAACATTTCCCGGCCCAGCCGCGAATCCTCGTCGACCTCCAGCATGTACACGCTGGCATGAGGAACTTCGCTCTCAACCAGCGCTGAAAGTGACTCCTCCCACGAAGCAAACGTCTGCCCGGCCAGCCCCGCAATCAGGTCCAAGCTCAAGTTCCCAATGCCCGCCGCGCGCAGCCGTCGCAAATCCTCCTCAACGACCGCGCGGCTGTGCAGCCGTCCGCTCTCGTGTGCTTCCCGATCGATGAACGACTGCACACCGAGGCTCACACGATTTACGCCCACCGCCGTCAGCGCCGCCAGCGTCTCATCTGCAATTTGCCCTGGGGCGCATTCCACTGTGATCTCCGCATCGGGATCGAAGTCGAACTCCGCGCGCATTGCGCCAAACAATCGCGCGAAGAGCTCCGGCTCCAGCAAGCTCGGTGTCCCGCCTCCCACGTAAACCGTGTCCACCTTGTGCGGCAAATGCAAATTCATGCGCGTTGCCAAATCCCGAGCGGCCTTCAGATCCTCAATCACGCGGTCCACGTAGCGTGCGTGATCACTAGCCGGGTACACCCCCGAGGCAAAGTTGCAATAGGTACATTTCGACCGGCAGAACGGAATGGAGATATAGAGGCCGAGCGCGTTGTCTTTATCAACATGCATTTAAATCATTCTTTCACGCACTGAACTGTTTCTCGCGTCACAGTTGCCCTTCCCTCGTTCGTGCAATCATTGAATCAGGGAGACACCGGTTTGAAGGCCTGGCCAGTTTTGGGCGTCAGCTTAATGCAAGCCTTTCTGCTTCTTGCTCATTGGTTCATTTTTCATACCTTGGTCGTCTTCTGCGGCAATCTCAGCTTCGCCGCAGGTCTACCATTGCGGGTAATTCTTTTCCTGCTGACTTTCAGCTTCATTCCCTCGGCCCTACTCAGCTTCCGCTTCTCCGGTTTCCTCGTCGCCCTGCTCTATAAGATTGCTGCAATCTGGCTCGGTTTTCTTAATTACTTCTTCCTTGCCGCGTGTCTTTGCTGGATTCTTGATTTCGGGCTCCGGCTTGCAATCTTCCCAGTGCAGCGGCCGATACTGGCCGGCGTTCTTTTTTCGCTCGCAGCTTTGACCGGCATCTACGGCCTTGTGAACGCTCTCCTGATTCGCATCCACCGCGTTCCCATTCATCTGGCCAACCTGCCCGCTTCCTGGCACGGTCGCAGCGCGCTTCTCATCAGCGATCTGCACCTGGGGCACATCAATGGTTTGCTCTTCAGCCGCCGCATCGTCGACCTAGCAGCCCGAATCGAGCCGGATATTATCCTCATCCCCGGTGACTTCTTCGACGGCGCCAGGGTTGATCCTGCCAGGCTGGCTGCTCCGTTCAGCGCGCTTTCTCCGCCGCTCGGCATGTACTTCGTCACTGGCAACCATGACGAATACGGCGATCTACCTCACTATCTGGAAGCCCTGAGAGCCGCGGGCATTCGCATTCTGAAGAATGAAAGAGCGATCGTCGATGGCCTGCCCATCCTCGGCGTCTCCTATCACGAATCCACGCACATACTCCATTTGCGCGCAACGCTGGAGAGCCTGCGCCCGGACGCCGGCCAGCCTTGCATCCTGCTCAGCCATGTTCCCAATCGACTACCGATCGCCGAACAAGCTGGCATCGCACTTCAGCTTTCGGGCCACACCCATGGAGGCCAGCTTTTTCCCTTCACCTGGCTCACCCGCCGTGCATTTGGCAAATTTACGCATGGCCTGCATTCGTTCGGTACCCTCAAGGTCTACACCTCCTTCGGCGCCGGAACCTGGGGTCCTCCGATGCGCGTCGGCACTCGCCCTGAGGTCGTCGTGCTTCAGTTCGAGTGACACATTTTCAATGGCGCTGGGACGCGACGGAGCCGACATACGCCAGCGATTGTCGCGGTGAAAGAACGAACTCGCGACTCGCGAGAGTTCTGTTATCTTCAACTGACACCCAACCGTTGGACCGCCTCCCCTGAGTCATGCGGCTTCCCTTGCTGTCTATGCTCCGGCGGTCGGATAGGATGGCTTTCGCAGAGGAGGCATATATGAAGCTGCTGACCAAATTCAACCTGGTGCTTATCGTGGTTTTCGGAGTGGGGATGCTGCTGATTTCGCACTACGCTTACGACTTTCTGATGAAAAACGCGCAACAGCAAGTGCTGCAGCAAGCCGAACTCATGGCCGCCAGCGCCAGGGCTACCAAGGACTATACCGTCGATCAGGTCAGCCCCATCCTTGAGAAGACGCCTCTGCACACCAGCGACTTTCTGCCCCAGACTATTCCGTTCTATGCAGTGAACGTCACATTCAAGAACCTGCGCTCGTCTTATCCCGACTATGTTCTGCGAGAAGCCGCGCTGAATCCGAGCAATCTGGACGACCGCGCCACGGAATGGGAGGTCGACCTGATCAATTATTTCCGCGATCACTCCACGGAAACTCAGCATGTGGGCGAGCGCGCCACTCCCACCGGTCAAATGCTTTATATCGCGGCTCCGGTGATCGCCGCGCAAGGCTGCTTGCAATGTCACAGCCAACCCGCTATCGCGCCCAAGGCAATGATCAAGCATTACGGCGCCGATCATGGCTTCGGCTGGAAGCCGAACGAAATTGTGGGAGCGCAGATCGTCTCCGTGCCCATGTCGGTTCCCATTGCATTGGCGAACAAGGGCTTCCACGATCTGCTCGTCGGCCTTGCTGCGACCTTCGTGCTCACAATTGTCCTGATCGATCTTGCGATGTACCTGATCGTGATTCGCCCCTTGCGGCGTGTCTCTGTAAATGCCGACGTAATCAGCAAGGGCGAAATCGATCTGCCGCCTCTCGCAATCAAGGGCAAAGACGAGATCGCGGAAGTTACTGCTTCCTTCAATCGGATGCACACCAGCCTCATCAAGGCATTCGAAATGCTTAATAGCTAGATGGCATGTCGACTACTGTCTCTTCGACTTCAGGAAAGCCGCGCGGTCAGTATCGGAGCTGATCTGCTTGGCCGCTTCGCGATAGATGGTGTCCAGGTCTTCGGTTTGGGCAGCCAGCTTTTTCACTACGAACTTCGCCACCGGGCCAATGTAGACGGCAAGCTTACGGCTCACTTCCTCAAGGGGCAGGCTTTGAAAGCCGCTGCCGGATGAGGGTTTTTGTTGAAGCGAGCCGGAGGGACGAAGCGATCCCGAAGAGCTTCGCGGAGCAGGGGCAGCCGGATTTGGCAGCGGCTGGGTAAACGCTTCGTCCTGCTTCCCGCCCCTCGGAGCATCCTGCAGCGCGTGAAGAAAATCTCCCGCCGTGGAAAAGCGGTGGTCGGGTTCTTTCTCCAACGCCCGCATCACCGCATTTGAAATGGCAATCGGGACCTGCGGGGCCGCGATATGCGGAGGTGTCGGGACCTGGTTCATGTGCCCCATCATGATTTCGTAATTGGTGGTTCCGGTGATAGGCAATGAGCCAGTGAGCAGTTCGTACAAAGTGACGCCAACGGAATAAATGTCAGAACGCGCCGTGGCCTTGCCGCCGCTCACCTGCTCCGGGGACATGTAGTTCAGCGACCCAAGAAGAAACCCGGTCTGCGTCAATTCGCTGGCTTGCGCGGTCACGGCGATGCCGAAATCCAGCAATTTGATCACACCGTCCGTCGTGATCATGATGTTCGAGGGCTTGATGTCCCGATGCACCACGCCCATACCGTGGGCGTAGATCAGAGCCTGAAGCATTTGTCCGGTGTAGTCCAACACCTGGGAAAGCATGATTGCAGTCTTTGCGCGACGATCGCGCAAGGTCTCCCCGCGAATGAGCTCCATCACCATGGCCAGTTTGTCTTCATGGTAAAAAGCCGTGTGCAGCGCGGCGATATTCACATGGCTAAGCGCGGCCAGCGTCTGGACTTCGCGGCGAAATCGCTCCACCATTTCTGGTGTTCCCGACTGGTCCGGCGAAAGAATCTTAATGGCTTCGCGCCGCTGCGAAATCAGGTGCTGCACTTCATACACCACACCCAGACCGCCGGCGCCGAGCTTCGCCACAATCTCGTAATCGCCTATTCGCTGTCCAGCTTCAAATGCCATGTGGGATGGAATGACCTTCCGCGGTACCGCTTCTTTTCATCGAGTACATCTGATTGCAGGCAGCACCGTCAAGCCTCGTTACGGTCTCTCCTGTGTCTCGTGCGGGAACCCCGGCTGCAGTCCGGGCCGGGTGCGGGAACCGCTGCCGCCCGCCGGCGAGACAGGCATACCCGGTTTGTTGATAGGATTATTCCGCTTGAGAAAAACGGTTTACCAAGGGAGTCCCATGAAACGTTTACAACTTCGCGGCGGTTTTCTGCATTTTGCGCTCGCGTTCTTGCTTCTTTCCATATTGCCTATCGGTTGCTTTTCCCAGCGCCGCCAACAACCGCCGAAGCCTACCGGTCCCTGGATGAACACGTCACTCACGCCTGACGAGCGCGCCGACCTGGTCCTCAAAGAGATGACCCTGGAAGAGAAGGTTGCATTGCTGCACGGCGTCGGCATGCCGACCGACGATCCCGTGACTCCTGAAAACGCGCCGTCGAATCGCGGCGTGGGTTACGCGGTGGGTGTCCCGCGTCTCGGCATTCCGGGCATCGATATGAGCGACGCAGCTTACGGTGTTCGCTCCAGTGGCGCCAACGGACGCTATTCCACAGCCCTGCCCGCGAACGTGGCAGCCGCGGCCAGCTGGGACCCCGACGCGGCTTATGAATACGGCAAATTGATTGGCAGCGAACTCCGCGCCCAGGGCTTCAACATGTCGCTTGGCGGCGGTTGCGATATTACGCGCGAACCCCGCAACGGACGCACGTTTGAGTATTTAGGCGAAGATCCAATTCTCGCCGGAACCCTCGTCGCGCGCCTCATTGAAGGCACTCAGTCTCAACATGTCGTCGGCGACATTAAGCACTACGCGTTCAATGACCAGGAGAGCGGACGCAACTCCGTCAACATCACCATCGGCAAACGCGCAGCCCGCGAATCGGACCTGTTGGCCTTCGAAATCGGTGTGGCTCAGGGTCATCCAGCCGCAGTGATGTGCTCTTACAATCGCGTCAACGGCGACTTCGCCTGCGAAAACAAATACCTCCTTACCGATGTCCTGAAGAAGGACTGGCATTTCCCAGGCTTCGTTCTGTCTGACTGGGGTGGGACGCACAGCACTGAAAAAGCATCGGCGGCCGGACTGGACAATGAGGAGCCAGGCAGCTTCTTTTATGGAGAACGCTACAAGGCTGCGGTTGACGCGGGAACGATTCCGGTCGCCGAACTGGACGAGCATGTACACCGCATCCTGCGCGCCATGTTTGCTGTCGGCGTCGTCGATTATCCCCGCCAGCGCAGCGTTATCGATCCCTTCATCGGACTGGACGTTGCGCGCAAGATCGAAGAAGGCGGCATCGTCTTGCTCAAGAATGAGCACGCGACTCTTCCGCTGGTTCCAGCCAGAATCCGCACCATCGCGATCATCGGCGCTCACTCGGATGTGGGCATGATTTCCGGCGGCGGTTCGGCGCAGGTCGATCCGCCGGGGGGCAATGCCATCTCCGCTCCAGGCCAGGGTGCAACCCACTGGCAGGAGGAGATCTGGTTCCCCACGTCGCCGCTCAAGGCGATTCAAGCCCGCGCTCCCAAGGCCACTGTCAAATACGATTCTGGTGCTGATCCGGCGGCAGCGGCGGCGACGGCCAAAGGTGCCGACGTGGCAATCGTCTTCGCTTATCAGTGGGAGAGCGAAGGCATGGACCTGCCCAGCCTTTCACTGGCGCATAACCAGGACGATCTGATCGCCGCAGTCGCAGCAGCCAATCCACATACCATCGTGGTGCTTGAGTCCGGCAGTCCCGTCACTATGCCCTGGGTGGACGCACCAGCCGCCATCCTTGAAGCCTGGTACGCAGGTTCAGATGGGGCAAACGCACTCGGCAACGTCCTCTTTGGCTCCGTGAATCCCAGCGGCAAACTGCCCAACACCTTTCCGAAGTCCGAGGCCGATTTGCCTCATCCCACAGTCACACAGCCGCCACCCGAGTCGCAGCATTTCTCCGGCCCGGTTTCGCCTGAACAGCGCGCCTCCGGTCTTCCGCCCTTCCAGGTTGTCTACGATGAGGGCGTCAAGGTTGGCTACAAGTGGTATGACGCCGAAAAGAAGCCTGTCCTGTTTCCCTTTGGCTACGGCCTTTCATACACTACATTTCGCTACGCAGGATTGACTGTCACTCCGGGCGAGAAGGTAAAGGTCGCGTTCACACTGACTAACTCCGGAACGCGCGAAGGCGCGGAAATCGCCGAGGTCTACGCCGCGCTCCCGGCAAGCGCAGATGAGCCGCCCAAGCGCTTGATTGGCTGGAGCAAAGTCAACCTCAAACCCGGAGAAAACAAGAATGTCGAAATGGAGATCGACCCGAAGTATCTTTCGATCTTCGATGAAAAGAAAGATGGGTGGACGCTGGTACCCGGAGAATACACGATCCTCGTCGGAGGATCGTCTGACAAACTGCCGCTGAAGGCTACTGTCAGCCTGAAGTAGTACGCGAATTGTGTTTGAAGATCTCCCGCCTGGAAATGGTCCGCATGCAGGTCAATGCATCGAACCATTTCCAGGCGGGTTTCTTATGGCTTCTTTGTATCGCCGCCAATCTGAATCACGACATACTTGGCCGGAACGTCGCCTACATTTTTGACTGCATGCTTTGTCCCAAGAGCGACGTAGATGATCCCACCAGGACCGGCGGTTTCCACCTTGCCGTCATGCTGAAACTCCAGCGTCCCCTGCTGCACCACGATAAATTCCGAGTGCTGGATGACGTGGGCGGGGTTCTGCGCTGTGCCTGCCGGTTGCATCGTCTCATGCGCTGCCACGGTTTCGCCCGTAGCCAGCGTGCCGTTGAACACAACGCGCCCCTCAGCTCCATTTGGAGAGGTCTTGACAGGCATCTGTTCATAGGCAAAGACGCGGGAACTCGTCAACTGATTGACACCACTGGCTTGCGCCTGGGTTATTGTGCACTGCAGCGCGACCAGAGCAGCGCAAAAGATCACAATCTTCATACCGGCCTCCTTTTCCCAATAAAGGTCACACCGTGGAAGATTCGAACTACTCCCCATCCGGCGGCACCTGTTCCAGCAGCCGCTTCCATGTCTTTTGATTCTTCCGGAACCCCTTCTTCAAATCCTCCAGAATCCGCTCGAAGTCCGCGTTCGTCCGCAGATTATTCCAAGCGGGATTGATCTGGAACCAGGGATAGTTCTCGTTGCCCAAGTAGATGGCCCTCCGCAACCAGTGCAGGGCCTCGCTCGAGTCGCCTTCCACCGCAAAGTAAGAAGCAAGCCGGTACGCCATTTCACTGTCGGCTTCGGCCGCAGCCATCGTATCGTCTTTGAGCAGCGCCGCCGCGCGCTCCCGTTCGCCCGCCTGCACGTAGCACAGCGCTAGCGTGGGCACAGCAATACGCAACGAATCGTCGTCGCGAACCACCCCTTCCAGGATCTCGATTGCCGCGCTCAGGTTGCCCAGCCTCATCTGCTGGTAGCCGGCCGACGTTCTCAGCAGCGGGTGGCGCGGTTCCAGCGCCAACCCTTTTTCCAGCTCGTCGCCTGCCAGTTCAATCTGGTTTTGATAGTGATACACGCGCGCCCGATGGTTATAGAGAATGGCTGCATTCGCGGGGTTCAGCTTCAGGGCCCGGCTGAACTGGTGCAGCGCCTCCTCATACATTCCATCGCCGCGCAGCGCCAGCCCGGCTACCATGTGCACATTCCAATCGTTCGCAGCGCCGGCCAGCAGATTCGCAATCCCATGCCGTGCCGACTCTTTTTCGCCGCGTGACAGCAACATATAAATCCGATAGAGATTAGCCTCAGTCGACGCAGGGTCTAGCTTTAGCGCCTCATCGAAAGACCGCCGCGCATGCATCACGTGAATCTGCCCGCCGAATCCGTGCCGCACATACTGCAACTCTGCAATACCCAGTCCGCACCACCCCGCCGCGAACTCCGGGTCCTTGCTTGTGACACTCATCAGCAGTGCATGCGCCCGGTCCAGATCGACGCGCGAACCCGTTCGCACCATGAACGAACTAAGCAGAGCGCGCCCCTGCAGATACTCTTCGCTCACCGGTCCCGGCAGCGATCCGATCGCCCCATTCGCCCCGCTTGCCGCATCGCGCGCGCCCCTGCGCCTCGCGTCCATCTGGTCTCCCCCGCTCAGCCCATGCAAAGCGGCAAACACTTCGTTCGAGATCTCCGTCTGCACCGCGATCAAATCCAGTGAAGCTACGCGAATCGCTCCCCCTGAACGGACGCTCTGCGAGGCCACGTCCAGAAGTTGCCAGTTCAGATCAAAGCCCTCATCCGACCGCAGAAAACTCCCAACCAGAACAAACGAAACCAGCAGCTTTTGTCCAACGGAGAGCGGATCCATCTGAGCAATTTTGAGCGGCATCAGCGTGCTCGACGGTCGAACGACGAGCGCTGGAATCCGCGCCAGCCGCGCTGCAATGGCATCGGCAAGCGCAAATCCGTAGAGCGGCGCAACCTCAGTCGCGCCCAGGTTGGTAAACGGAAGGACGACAAGAGAATTCTGCGGCGCCTTGTCCACGGCCGATTCACGAAACCGCTCCGCGAGCATCGACAATAAACCTGTATTCCGCTTCTCCGCCTCGGCAGGCGTGGTCGGCAGGTTCGCCGCCGCATCGCCGGGGATAATCCCTGTCTCAATCTGCAGCGCTTTCATGATCGTCTTCAGCGCCTCGCGCACTTCGGCCGCGGACGCGTACCGCGCCCCTGGATTCTTCTCAAGGCAAGCCGCGATCACGCTCTTCAGTTCCGGCGAAATACCCTTCACAATACCGCTCAGATCCTCGGGTTCCAAAAACTGGATGGCGCGAATGACCTGGAAGTCCTCGTTTTCGGGCCGCGCAAAAGGGTGCCGGCCGGAAGTCAGCTCATACAAAATCACACCCAGCGCCCACACATCCGACTGCACGCTCGACTGCCCGGTAACAAACTGCTCTGGCGCCATGTAACGGATAGTGCCGCCGCGCGCCGTGTAAGTCGCCGCCACGGATGCGCCTTTGTCCATAGCGGGCTTCGATGGGTCAAAGCTCGCTTCTTCAGGCCGCAGTCGCCGCGCCAGGCCAAAGTCCAGAATCTTAACAAGGCCGCCATCAGTCAGCATCACATTCTGCGGCTTCAGATCGCGATGAAAGATGCCGAGTGCGTGTGCAGCCTGCAATCCATCTGCAATCTGAATTCCGACTGACAACACCAGTTGCAGGCTTGCAGGCCCATTCGCAATCAAACGGTCCAGCGACTGCCCCGGCACATATTGCATCACGATGTAGCCTTCGTTGCCGCTCTCACCCACTTCGTAAATGCCGCACACATTGGGATGCTCGATCGCCGAAGCCAGCCGCGCCTCACGCAGAACAGTCGAGCGCATCTGCTCGGCGGAAAGACGGCCTGTGCGTAGAATCTTCAACACCACAGGCCGCTGCAGCAGCGTGTCCGTGGCCAGGTACACTACGCCGCTGCCACCTGCGCCCAACCGCCGAAGTATTTCGTAATGTTCAATCGTTCTTCGCTTCATCTCTATATCTATGAGTGTACCGGCACATCTATGAAGCGCGTATCAATCTCCGGTTCAACGAGAATCTTTCTGTCAGATTAAGCGGTTATTACTTTACGAAATGAATCTGCCATTCTTCCCATGAAGGCTGAAAACTGTTCACTGGCAACTGTCTCTTTCAGCGTCCTCTTCTCACATCCGCATCACCCACGGGCTCAGGCGGCAATTTCGTCAGCCGCGCCTGGCTGCGCCGTCCCAGCAGGAACATCGTCAGCCCAAACACTAGCAACACAAGTCCCCACCATAGGTTCGCATTGATCCCCAAGCTCGCGGCATAGATCGGCGATCCGTTTGTAGCGAACCCGAACACGCTGAGGATGACGCCTACCAGCGTGAACATCAATCCCATGGGAATGCGTAAATCGAGGCTCATTGCTCTCTCCTATCCCGTCGCCGATAATTCAGGAAAAAATCTTAGTAAAAGAAAATGTTCAGGGCAATTGCTCCCAGCAAAACTGCCAGGCCAAGCGCTTCGGGCCGCTCCCACCAGGGCTCATTCTCGGGGCGCTTCGGCTTCGGAGTTAGCGAGTGCACCAGCCCCACGAGTTCCGATTCCGGCCTGGGCTTGGTGCAGTAACTCACAATCACCGTCACAATTAAGTTGGCACTGAACGCAAAAATCGCCGTCCAGAAATTCTGCGCCATGTCACTTGGATAGTGGTGCAACACCGTAATCCATCCGCCGTGAATCCCCGGCCGTGCCTCAATGGGCAGCGTCAGCCCGTGATGCAGCATGGCCGTCGCCGTTCCGGCAATCAGCCCTGAGAACGCAGCGTGCCCCGTTGCCCGCTTCCAGAACATGCCCAGCAGGAACGTCGCAAACAGCGGCGCATTCACAAAGCTGAATACCAGTTGCAGCGTGTCCATGATGTTGTTGAAATTGATGGCTGCATACGCAGTCCCAATCGACAGCGCAATGCCCCCCACCGTCGCCCATCGACCCACCGCCATGTAATGCCGGTCGCTGCCGCCCTTGTGAATGTAGCTCTGGTATAGGTCGTACGTGAACACGGTATTGAACGCAGTAACATTGCCCGCCATGCCACTCATGAAGCTTGCCAGCAAGGCGGTCAATCCCAGGCCCAGAATCCCCGTCGGGAAAAAGTGCAGCAGCATGTTCGGTGTCGCCATGTCGTAATCCAGCAGCGGCTGTCCGCTGGCCGTGAGCATCGGCTTGCCTGTCACTGGATTGATCTTGGCCGGGACCAGTCCCCGACCCTGCTCAACTTCCGGTCGCACCACTGTCGTCTCGCGAATGATCGCTCCATTGACGGTATGCTCCACAGTCGTCGTGTGCGGTGTCGGCAGCCCGATGGCCAATAGTCCTGGCAAAATCACTAGAAACGGAAACACCATTTTCGGGATCGCTGCAATCAGCGGTACACGTCGCGCCGATTCCACGCTCTTCGACGCCATCGCCGTCTGGATCACCAGGAAATCCGTGCACCAGTAGCCCGACCCCAGTACAAACCCCAACCCCATGCCCAGCCCGATAATTTCAATGCCCATCGGATTAGTGCTGGCGTGCGCCACGCCCTTCCACTCGTGCATGTATTGCATCGGAACTGAAGCCTTCAACCCGCTCCACCCGCCAATATTCTTCAGGCCCAGCAAAACCAGCGGCAGGAACCCGGCGATGATTAAAAAGAACTGCAGTACTTCGTTGTAAATCGCGCTGGTAAGGCCGCCGAGAAAGATGTACGCCAGCACAATTACGGCAGACAATACGATCGAAAACGTGAAAATCCCCTCTGTTGGCCATCCCATCGAAAAAAACAGCCCGTCGAAAACATGCAGCGCCTGGATCAACCGCGCCATCGCGTACATCGAAATACCCGAGCTGAAGACGGTCATCACCGCAAACGAACACGCATTCAATGCACGGGTCTTCTCGTCGAAGCGCATACGCAGAAATTCGGGCACACTGCGCGCCTTTGATCCGTAGTAGAAGGGCATCATGAAGATTCCCACAAAGATCATCGCGGGAATCGCGCCGATGCCGTAAAAATGCGCTGTCTCCAGGCCGTATTTGGCCCCCGACGCGCCCATTCCGATCACCTCTTGCGCCCCCAGGTTGGCGCTGATAAAGGCGAGGCCGCAGATCCACGCGGGCAGCGCGCGCCCCGCCTGGAAAAAGTCCTTGCTCGTCTTCATGTAGCGCTTGAGGGCGAAACCAATGCCCAGCACAAACACGAAGTACAGCAGCATGATCAGCCAATCGACCCTGGTCAGGTTCAACACGAACATCTCCTTGAGGTGAAACGGTCTTCACAGTATGCGGAGAAGCAACCCAACCACTCTACGCAGCCGGGCGGATGTGCGTCCAGCAGAAAATGAAAAGGTTTTCATCCTGGCTCGCTTTCGCCGCTTGGCCGCCGATCACTGGGCACTGATCTTTGCCGTCGCAGTTTACACTGGAAGAGCATGATTCCAACCTTGACCTGGACCCCCGACGGCGTACGTTTCATCGATCAAACCAAGCTCCCTCTTGAGGAAAGCTACGTCCTCGCCACCACTTATGAACAGGTAGCTGATGTCATCGTTACCATGGTCGTTCGTGGCGCGCCGGCCATCGGTGTCTCTGCGGCCTACGGCGTCGCCCTCGGAGCCCTCAATACCAGAGCCACCAACCCCCAGGAATTCGCGCCCGAGTTCGAGACCATTTGCGCGCGCCTGGCTGGGACACGCCCCACGGCGGTGAATTTGTTCTGGGCCATCGACCGTATGAAGCACCTCTTTGAGAAACTGCTTGCTGAAGGTGACTCACTCGCACAAATCCAGAAAAAGATTCTCGGCGAAGCCCACGCCATGTATGAGGAGGACATCGCCGCCTGCAAGACCATGGGTGCATTCGGTGGTGCGCTGTTACCTGACGAAGGCGGCGTGCTCACCCACTGTAACGCCGGCGCTCTGGCCACGTGCGGCTACGGCACCGCCCTCGGCGTGATCCGCTCCGCCGTTGAGCAAGGCAAACAAATTCATGTCTATGCCGACGAAACACGGCCCTTCCTGCAAGGCGCGCGTCTCACCGCGTGGGAGTTGATGGCCGACGGCATTCCCACCACCGTTATTTGCGACAACATGGCCGCCAGCCTCATGCGTGCCGGACGCATACAGGCTGTTGTCGTGGGCGCGGATCGCATTGCGGCCAACGGTGACGTGGCCAACAAGATCGGCACTTACAACGTCGCCATCCTCGCCAAAGAACACGGTATCCCGTTCTATGTTGCCGCTCCGTGGTCCACCATCGACCTTGCTACCGCGACCGGCAAAGCCATTCCGATCGAAGAGCGCCCACAGATCGAAGTCACGCACCACGGCGGCAAGCAACTCACGCCTCACGGCGTTGGCATCTGCAACCCGGCCTTCGACGTGACTCCGGCCAAATATGTAACCGCCATCATCACGGAGCGCGGCGTTCTTCGCGCGCCTTACACAGATTCGCTGAAAGAGATGGAGCTGGTCGCCAAATAAGCCGAGCACTCTACACTCAGAAATGTGGTGCTGCCCCACCCCAACATCTTCCGCCTACGCCAGCGATCTCTTATCCGCGGCATCGTACTCTCTCTCGGTGCGTTTGCAACCAGCCTCCGTCTCGCCGGATTCCCTGACATCCACGCGCTCCGCGGGTCACGTTGGCAGATTCTTGTAGCCTTCATTGTCGCGGCAGGCATGGTTGAAACAGCCCGCTGCCTCCGCCGCAAATGGAGCCTCTACCACGCGGGTGTCCTTATCCTGCTCTATTCGGAGCTTATGATTCTGGCACTCGTGCTCTTCCTGTGTCTCTATCCCTAACTCACATTGCCCGCACCTGTATTTCCCTCGTTACTCAATATTTCCGGATTCCGCCAACTCACGGCTTCCGTGTAGGATGGGAAAACGGTTGAACGCCCTCACCGCGCTCGTGATTGGGTCCATCTCACCCGGTAAGCCAAAGGAGAAAGACATGCTGAAAGGTTTTCGAGACTTCATTCTGCGGGGAAATGTTGTGGACCTGGCTGTCGCCGTCATCATTGGCGCGGCGTTTGGAGCAATCACCGCGTCAGTTACCGCCGATGTTATTACCCCAACGATCTCTGCATTGGTCGGTGCACCGGACTTCTCGTCGCTGGTGATTCATATCCCGGTTCTGCACGACGTTCCTCCGCCGCCGAACCCGCTGCCGGCAAACTACATCCGGCCGGGCGATATTCATATCGGCAAGCTACTAAATGCGCTCATTAACTTCCTGCTGGTGGCAGCGGCAATCTATTTTGCGATCGTGTTGCCAATGCAATACATGCTCAAGAAGTTCAGCCCGCCTGCCCCTCCGGCGCCGCCCGTCACCAAACCTTGCCCCGAGTGCTTGAGCGACATTCCCCTGGCTGCCAAGCGTTGCGCTCACTGCGCTCAGCCGGTGGCTTAGAACCAGCCTCAATCACTTTGAGACCCGCTGACTTCAATCCAATTCCCGCAGCGGGCGCGAGAACGCAAAGAACCCAATGAACGCCAGCGTTGCAAGACCGGCCATGATCGCGAGAGCATGGCCGGTGGGAATATGCCGCGAGAGTTCGCCTGCCAAGAGTGCGCCCAGAGGCGGCAATCCTAGAAAGCTGGTGGTATAGATACTCATGATTCGTCCGCGCATTTCGTCGTTCGATAAGTGCTGGATCGAGACATTGAAGCATGAGATCATCAGGATCCCGCTACAGCCCTCGAAGAACGCCAGGCACTCCGAGAGCGCGAAGCTCTGCGAAAAGCTGAAGGCGATGATGGCCATGAAGAACACGATCCCGGTAATCGTCAACACCACCCCGCGATGCCGGATAACGCCCAGCACGGCTACGGTCAATGCGCCCAAGACTGCCCCAGAACCGGACGCGGCCAGCAGCCATCCCAAGCCGCTCTCCCCGGCGTGCAACTGAATCTTCGCAAAATAGGGAATGAACGTGAGGAACGGCAGGCCCAAAAGGCTCACCGCCGCTGTCATCCAGATCAACACCCGCATTTGCGGTTCGCTGTTCAGGTACGCAAACCCGCCGCGCAAGCTCGATAACATGCTCTCGTGCCGAGCGCGCTTTTCTTGCGGATATTCAATCCGTGTAAGCGCCCACAGAACGGCGAGAAAGCTCAGCCCGTTGAGGAAGAAGTTTCCGGCCACGCCCAGCAGAACCATCGCGTAGCCGCCCAGCGTGGGTCCCAGGATGCGCGACATGTTGAACTGTGCGGAGTTCAGCGCAATGGCGTTGGTCAGGTCTTCACGCTTCACCAACCGCGGCACCAGCGCCTGGTAGCTGGGCGCATTCATTGCCATGGCCATGCCGTTGCAAAAAGCAATGACCGCCACCTCCCACACCGTGATCACCTTCAGGTATGCAAGGGTGGCCAGCAGAAACGCCAGCAGCATCATCACTGTCTGCGTCACCAGCAACAAGCGGCGCTTATCCACACGATCTGCGATCACACCGCCGAAGAGCGTGAAAAACAGGAATGGAATCGATCCCGCAAACCCTACCACCCCCAGCCAGAAGGCAGAATTTCCACTAAGCAGTAGAACCAGCCAGCCCTGGGCAACGTTCTGCATCCAGGTGCCGATGTTGGAGAGAAAATTGCCGCTCCAGAAGAGCCTGAAGTTGGGGTTTCGCAGCGCGCGTACTACCTGCGGGAACCGGTCTGCCTCCACATCGGCCATGGCCTGCTTAATGGCCGCAGTCTCCTCTGGCGTGGGATCCATGGCTTCCTCATTCAACTCACGAACCTCGCTCAGAGCCATTACCCCCTGGGCTTAGTGTAAGCTGTGACTTTATTGATGCTTCCCTGTCCATGTGTCCTGATGAGGTACAACGCTATGGTCCGGCAGATTGCTATCGCAGCCCTGGCTCTTGCAGCTTCTGGAATCGTTGCGCAATCTCCCAGCCCTCGACCAAAGTTCGATACCTTTGAAGTGGCGACCATCAAGCCTGTAGAGCACGAGACAAAATCTTCGCGATATATCACGATGCAGGGCAACAGTCGTTTTGTCGAGAAGGATTACACGCTGAAGTTGCTGATTGCCGCCGCTTACAATCTCAACTCCAAAGCCGTCTCCGGCGGCCCTGGCTGGATCGAGTCCGACCACTACGACATTGTTGCAGTAACTCCCGGCGAGGTACGGCCTACCCATGATGAGCAGATGACGATGTTGCGCAGTTTATTGACCGACCGCTTCAAGCTGACCTTTCATCGCGAGCAAAAGGAGTTCTCCATCTACGAATTGGAAGTTGCCAAGGGCGGACCCAAGCTGAAACCCAGCACCGCGGCTCCCGACGATCCTCCGCAGACCATCAGCACCGTTTACCCGCAGCGCGTGGTGCTGCCGGCGCGTAACGTGACCATGAGTGATTTGACTTCGTTGATGCAGAGGGCGATGCTCGACCGCCCCGTAGTGGACAAGACCGGGCTGACCGGACGATACGATTTTGATCTGGAGTGGGCTCCCGACGAAACTCAATTCGGCGGAGAAATTATTGCCGCGCCCGCAGACTCCCAAGACCTTCCACTTTTTACTGCCATTCAACAACAACTGGGTCTGAAGTTGGAGGCGACCCGAGGACCAATCCAAGCACTTGTTGTCGATTCCGCGGAAAAGCCTTCTGCGAATTGATCGGCAACCTTTTGCAATGGTTGTTCGCAAACCGCTTTTGATTTTGATCGACCCCATCTCTCTCTGAAGGGCTCCACTCATGACCGTTCGCAAACCGCTTGCTTTCGTCTTTGCTTTGGCGCTCGCTCTCCCTGCCTTCGTTTCCGCATCACTCGCCGCGCAAAGTCTTACGGAGCCAGCCACACCCACAGTCTTCGGCTACACCAACTTCGCCGCACAAGCCAAAATCGAAGAGAAATTTCTCGCGGTACCCGACGCCAAACTCGCTGGCCAGGAGCTCAAGATCCTCACCGCCGAGCCGCACATTGCTTCTTCGCCGGAAGACCACAAGACCGCCGAATATGTCGCGCAGAAGTTTCGCGCCGCAGGGCTCGAGACTGAAATCGTTCCCTACCGCGTGCTGATGAATCAGCCCAAGGTGGTTCGCGTTGAAGCTTTTGACGCCGCCGGAAAGCAGCTCATGACCGGCCCAACACGCGAGCACGTCGATGGCGACCCATATCAGGATGACCCGCGTGTCGTCATGCCGTTCAACGGATCATCCGGCTCCGGCGACGTCACCGGCGATGTGGTCTATGCCAACTATGGACGCCTTGAGGACTTCGACATCCTCGCTGCTCAGCACATCGATCTTCACGGCAAGATTGTCCTCTGCCGCTATGGCGCAAACTTCCGCGGCGTCAAGGTCTACATCGCCGAGCAGCGTGGAGCCGCGGGCGTGCTCATCTATTCCGATCCACAGGACGATGGGTTCTACAAAGGCGACGCTTACCCCATGGGGCCATGGCGTCCAGACACCGGCGTGCAGCGCGGCTCAGTACAATATCTATTCCGCTATCCCGGCGACCCTGAAACACCGGGCGTAGCGTCTACACTCGATCTGCCCGATTCTGCTCGCGTTTCACCCGATTCCGCGCAGCCGCACATCATCTCTATCCCCATCAGCTATCACGATGCCTCGCCGATTCTGCAGGCCCTCAAGGGACCCGGCGTACCGCAAGGGTGGCAGGGCGCGCTCGGTTATCGTTATCACCTTGGGCCCGGCGGCGTCACCGTACACCTTGTCTCCCAGCAGGACTATCAGCGCCGCACCATCTGGGACGTCATCGGCACTGTCAAGGGCTCTGATTATCCCGATGATTGGGTCGTTGTCGGCAATCACCGCGACGCATGGGTCTACGGCGCGGTCGACCCCAACAGCGGCACCGCTGCCATGCTGGAATCGGTCCACGGCGTCGGCGCATTGCTCAAGGAGGGCTGGCGGCCCAAACGCACCATCCTCTTCTGCAGTTGGGATGCCGAGGAAGAGGGCCTCATCGGTTCAACCGAGTGGGTTGAACAGCACGCCAAAACACTCGAACGCGCCGTCGCTTACTTCAATGTCGATGTGGCCGTGGCCGGTCCGGAGTTTTCCGCATCCGCCGTTCCATCCCTCAAGCAATTCATTCGGGAACTGACCCGCTCTGTGCCCAGTCCCCTGAGCGCTACGGTTTACGACCAGTGGAAGAATGGCCGATCCGAGGGAAATGAGCACCGCACCTCCAACGCCCCACCCGAATCCGGCGATGAGGTCCGCGTCGGCGACCTCGGCTCCGGCTCGGACTTCACGCCGTTTCTTCAGCATGTGGGTGTTCCCTCCACCGACATTGGCTCTGGCGGTCCTTACGGTGTCTACCATTCCGTCTTCGACAACTACGCCTGGTACGTCCAGAACGCCGATCCCCACTTCTTCTATCTCCAGGAGATGGCCCGCGTACTCGGTCTGGAAGCGCTGCGCATGGCCGACACCGACGTGCTGCCCTACGACTACGTCACCTACGCTCGCCAGATCGATACCTACATTGCTGCAGCCAAACGGAAAGCCGGCGATGCGCACTTCGGCTCGCTCGACTTTGCTCCCGTCCAGGCTGCCGCAAATCGCCTGACCGCAGCCGCACAGAAGGTCCATGCTCTCCAATTGGCACCTGACGGAGACCGGGCCAAACTCAATCTCATCCTGCGCCAGACGGAGACTGCGCTGATTACAGAAGCCGGCCTGCCCAATCGCCCCTGGTACCGGCATACCATTTATGCTCCGGGCGAGTTCACCGGGTACGCCGCAGTCGTGATTCCGGGAGTCAATGAAGCTATCGATGCGAAGGACCAACCACGTGCCGAGCAGCAGTTGGGCGTGCTCACCCAGGCTCTTGATCGCGCCGCGCAAACCCTTGATTCCGCTCACTGAAGGGGCGATCAACCCGGAACTCATCGCGCTTGACACGACCTACTGGAGGTGTGATTCAGATCACGCATCACACATCCGGTGGTTGACCCCACTCCCCTACCCTCGTATCGTTAGAGATTGAAAAGGTTGACTATGAAGATTTCCCCAAACACAACGCGAATCGGGATTGCGTCTGCCGTTATCGTCGGCACCATTGTCTGGCTCGCCTTCTCTGGATATGGCGCCAACAAGAGCTACTACGTCACCATCGCCGAGCTCGGCGGCATGGGCGACAAAGCCTACCACTCCCAACTACGCGTCGAGGGCTTCGTCGTGCCCGGTTCCATTGAGCACAACGGCCCCCACGTCGACTTCGTGATGAACGAGTTTGAGAGCCATTCCCCCAAGGCTGGTATCGGCCGTCTCCTCAAGATCAGCTACAAGGGCTCCGAGCCGCCACCGGATACCTTCAAGGATGACTCGCAGGCCCTGGCAGAAGGCTCCTATGGGCGCGACGGTGTTTTCCACGCTTCCGTGCTCCAGGCCAAGTGCGCCAGCAAGTACGCGCCGGCAGGCCCCAATCAGCCCGCCAACAAGCCGGCTGCCATGCCGGCCAAATCGACAGCATCCAGCGCCGCTCAGCCCGCCAATCCGGCCAGCTAGCAATGAGCGCTTCGGCTGCCGCAGAAGTCGATTCACATTATTCTGCCCGTCTTGATGGCGTCTCGAAGCTCTTCGGCTCCTTCGCCGCGCTGCGACAGGTTTCGGCGACGCTTGAGCTAGGCCGCTGCTACGTCCTCATCGGCGAAAACGGCGCAGGTAAATCTACGCTGCTGCGTATTCTCGCCGGACTCCTGCGCCCCAGCTTCGGCACCGTCAAAGTCTTCGGCGATCAGGAGCCACATGATGCGCGCGCCCGCATCGGCTACATGTCCCACGCACCGATGTTGTATGACGAGCTGACCGCCCAGGAGAATCTGCGCTACTTCGCCAGCCTCTACCCTGGCCGCGACTGCCTCAGCCCCGCCGATGCCCTGCGCCAGGTCGGCCTCGACCCTGAACTCACGCGCACCCTCGGCCAGTATTCGCAAGGCATGCGCCAACGCACCTCCCTCGCCCGCGTCCTGCTCCCAGCCCCCGAGCTGCTCCTGCTCGACGAGCCCTTCTCCAACATGGACGTCGAATCCGTCAGCCAGATGGTCGCGCTGCTCGCCAAGTTCCGCCAGGGCAATCGCACCATCGTCATCACCACCCACCAGCGCGAACACGCCGCACCCATTGCCGACTGGGTGCTTCAGTTGAAGGCAGGCCGCGTTGCATCCTTCGAGCCGGGGTCCCCCACGATAGGTCTTCGTCGTGGGGGTGGTGAGCCTGGAACTCCGACCCTATGAAGACCAACGGCGCACGCTTCCTCGAATCCCTCGGCATCCCGTTTGAACTTCGCGAGTACGAGGTCGATCCCGACGACCTCACTGCAATCACCGTCGCCAAAAAGATCGGCATGCCCCCCGAGCAGGTGTTCAAAACCCTGCTGGTCACCGGCGGACCCGACATCTATCGCTTCGCCGTTATCCCCGGCGATACCGAGCTCGATTTCAAGAAACTCGCCCGCGCCGCCGGCCTACGCAAGGCTGAGATGGCACCCCTCAAAGACGTGCAACCCCTCACCGGCTACATCCGCGGCGGCGTCACCCTCTTCGGAGCAAGAAAGCCCTACCCCACCTACATCGACGAGACCGCGATTCTCTTTGATCAGATCAGCGTCTCCGCTGGCGCCCGCGGAACCCAGCTCATCCTCAGTCCCAATGACTACCTTCGCGCTGCACAGGCCATGGAAGTAGAAGTCCAGCTCGCCGACCTGACCAAAGACGCAATTCCCGAGGGGTACAAGAAGTGACCCGCGCCCTCTGGACTCATCTCATCAAAGATCTCCGCATCGAGCTCCGTTCCCTCGACGCTTTCGTGTCGATGCTGTTCTTCTCTCTCCTGGTTGTCGTGCTCTTTTCCATCGCCTTCGATCCCCATGGTGACTTCTCTCGCGACATCGCCGGAGGCGTCCTCTCGGTGGCCACCATGTTTGCCTCGGTCAGTGCGCTCAACCAGGCATGGGCCCGCGAAATCCGCCACCAGGTCATCGACGCCCAGCGCATGGCCCCCAGCCCCGGCGCGGAACTCTACCTCGCCAAGGTTATTGCCAATTTTCTCTTCGTCACCGTTGTCCAGATCATTCTGGCTCCGATTTTTCTGATCATGTATAACCTGCATATCGAGGGTCAGGCCTGGCTGCTAATGCTGGTTCTACCCCTCGGCACGTGGGCTCTGGTGGGCAATGGAGTCTTCTTCGCCGCGCTTTCCATCCGCAGCCGCAACCGCGAACTGCTGCTCTCGCTCATCCTCTTTCCCATCTTCATTCCAGCTCTGCTGGCGATGGTCCGCGCCACCACCTCCATCCTCACCGGCGACGGCGACCCCAGCCTCTGGATTAAGCTCCTCTTGGGCTACGACATCATCTTTACCACGACCAGCCTGCTACTCTTCGACGTCGTCTTCCACGCGGAATGAGCCAATTCATAACGATTGACGTTCATAACGGAATCCGTTACTATTCATCTTGATCAGAAGCTTCAATGACGCCGACACCGAGCTGCTCTGGGACATAGGAAAGAGCCGTCGTATCCCCGCAAGCATTAGAAATGCGGCTCTACGAAAGCTCGCCATCCTGCATTGGGCAACAAGTCTCTCGGATCTGGTAGTTCCGGGTGGAAATCATCTTGAAGCATTGAAACGCGACCGAAAAGGTCAGCACAGTATCCGTATTAACGACCAATTCCGGATTTGCTTCGTCTGGCGCGACACCGATGCATTCAACGTTGAAATTGTCGACTACCACTAGGAGGACCCATGGACAAGATTCCCGTTGCCTTTTCCATTCATCCCGGGGAAATCCTTCAGACGGAATTCATGGAACCCCTAGGACTGTCCGCATATCGACTCGCCAAGGAACTCCACATCTCCGGCCCAAGGGTCAATGATCTGGTTCGCGGAAAACGGGGCATCACCGCTGACACCGCACTTCGCCTCAGCCGCTACTTCGGCAATTCCGCTCAGTTCTGGATCGGCCTGCAGAGCGGACACGACCTCTGGGTCGCCTCCAGGAACAAGTCGGTCAACAAAGTAAAACCACGTCAAGAGGCCGCTTGAATCCCCCTCAAGAGACTGACTTGAAAGGTTCGAAATCGTACCATCGCGGACGACCGTGGCACGAAGTTGCGAGTGACAAGCCCTTCGCTAACGAGCCTTTCGGATTAGCTGGCACCGTGTATACCATTCAGGAGATCAAGAGTTGGCGCGAACGGGAACACAGCGCCGGTCGGCCCTCAGAATTAGAGGATTTCTATCGCGCACAGAACCTTTCCTACACATTCTGCGAAGCCTGCCAATCGAGAGGAATCAACGTCCACCCCGTAGATTGGGATGGCGACACTCCGCTTTTCGAACAATGCGAAATCTGCGGCGGCACCGGAAAGCTCGTCAACCCTTCGATCTAGTCCTCCCCCCACACCTCGTGATTTGATTCACATCTCCCCACCCTCCCCGTCGTAAACTGAGAGTGCGCCATCAGGACCCACCATGAAAAAAGCAGCGTTCGGCTTCTACATCGTCCTCACCATCGCCCTCTTAATCTGGGGCTATTACCAGGCCATTTACGTTGCGCCGACGGACGCCATGCAGGGCGAGCTTTTCCGCATCATCTTCTATCACGTGCCCTCTGCCAGCGTCGCGTTCGTGTTCTTCGCCATCTCGCTCGCCGGCTCCATCGGCTATCTCTCCTTCCGTCGCGGTAACCCCGCTTTCGCGCAAATGTCTGACGCATGGGCTCTCGCCGGCGCCGAGGTAGGCGTAGTTTTCTGTACCGTGGTCCTGCTCACCGGCCCGCTCTGGGGTCGACGCGCCTGGGGCATCTGGTGGACTTGGGACGCTCGCCTGACCACGACCCTGGTTCTGTGGCTCATCTACGTCAGCTACCTGCTTCTCCGCCGCTTTGCCGCCGGACCGCAGATGCAGACTCTTGCCGCTGTACTCGGCATCTTCGGGGCCCTGGACGTTCCCATCGTTTACATGTCCAATCGCTGGTGGCGCACCCAGCACCCCGCCCCGGTCTTCGGTGGATCGGAAGGTTCCGGCATGGACCCGTCCATGGTGCCCGCCTTCCTCTGGAACATGGGAGCCTGGTTCGCCTGGGGCATCCTCATCCTCGCCCTGCGCTACCGTGTCGAGCGCCAGCAGCAGAAGATCGCCGCCAGCGAGGCTCAGCAGGCCCTGAACGCAACCATCTAACGCCATCGAAAGATCCCAGAAACGGGGAGAAAAAATGGACGAAAAAGCGATTCTCGATCACCAATTCGTTGTTGCCGCCTACACCATCACATGGGTTGTCCAGCTCGGTTATCTCGCGTGGCTCGCCTTCAAGTGGAGAGCCCAAAAGCGCGCCGCAAACCGCTCAGCCCGCAAAGCGCGCTGAGCCACGTCAAACTTTAGTAACTTATATATTTCAACAACTTAGAGACTTGACGCCATCTGCGTCAAAGCATTGTGTTTCGCATCACCGTCCGTAGTGTCATCCTGCATACAACCTTAGTAGTGAACCTATAGCACCAGCTATCCGCCACACTGGGTCAAAGTGCTATTTCAATGCTCTGAAGCAGCGCAGATGATCCATACATACGGTACCCAATAGACAGGTGAGGGGCCGTCAACGGAGATGAGTCTTATGGCCGACCTTTTAATCGCATTGGTCTTTATTGGTATCGTGGTTGCCCCGGCAGCTTTCGCCACCCGTGCGTACAACAAGCCCACCCGCGAAGAAGCACCCGCGTCCTCATTACTTCACGACCGCTCATAGTTTTGGCTCCGCGGTTAGCCCGGTGCCTACATTGGATCGGCTTCGACCTCGGAGAATTGCCCTTCGCCGCAAGACCCTTTAGACTGATGGTTTGAGGGTCAGTCAATGTTGGTTGTCATGAAGGCGCAGGCTACGCCGGAAGAAATCCAGGCCGTCTGTGACCATATCGAACAGTTAGGATTCCGCGCTCATCCGCTTCCCGGTGCCCAGCGCACCGCCATCGGCATCACCGGTAACAAGGATGCCGTCGATCGAGGCAACATTGAAGCGCTTTCCGGCGTCGCCGAAGTGATCCGCGTTTCCAAGGCTTACAAACTTGCCAGCCGCGACGTCAAGGAAGAAGACACCGTCATCAGCTTTCCAGCCTCCGGAGCCTGCGCTGAGGCCTCCGTCGGCGGCGGCGACCTGGCCATCGTCGGCGGTCCCTGCTCCATTGAAAGCCGTGAACAGGCTTTCGCCATCGCCCAGCATGTAGCTGCGGCCGGCGCGCAGTTTTTCCGCGGTGGCGCATACAAGCCCCGCACATCTCCCTACGCGTTTCAAGGCATGGGCGTCGAAGGGCTCCGCATCATGGCCGAGATCCGCGATCGCTTCGGCCTGCGTATCGTCACTGAAGCCATCGACAACGAATCCCTCGAATTAGTCGCCGAATACGCTGACGTTATCCAAATTGGCGCACGCAATATGCAGAACTTCTCTCTGCTGAAGCATGTCGGCCGCCTGCGTAAGCCTGTCGTGCTCAAGCGCGGGCTCTCGGCAACTCTCGAAGAGTTCCTCATGTCCGCTGAGTACATCATGAGCGAGGGCAATTACCAGGTCATCCTCTGCGAGCGCGGCGTCCGCACCTTTGCCGATCACACCCGCAACACCCTCGACCTCAGCATCATTCCGGCGGTTCAGCGCCTAAGCCATCTGCCTATCCTTGTCGATCCAAGCCATGGCACGGGCCGTCGCGACAGCGTGCTGCCCATGGCCCGCGCCGCCATTGCCACCGGTGCCGACGGCATCCTGGTTGAAGTTCATCACCAGCCAGAGAAGGCGCTCTCTGACGGCCCGCAGTCCATCTATCCCGACCAGTTTGTCCGCATGATGGACGAGCTCGAGCAGATTGCCCCCGTGGTTGGCCGTTCTCTGCCTCGCGCCATCCGCGTGGAATCTTCTGCGATCTGAGCCCGTGAACCTCGCACAAGAACCCGGCACCCCATCCTTACGGCATCTTTTTGTCACAAGGGTGGGAGGTCATAACGCCAAATCCACAGTCAGCGGAATCTTGGCACTTCTCGCGCTCAGCTTCACAGCCTGCAGCACACACGACTTCCCGCAATACCCACCCAACTATCGCGAATACGCCTACGTCACCAACGGCCAGAGCGGCACCGTTACTGTCCTCGATGTGGTGAATGTGCGAGTCGATCGCGAACTTGCAGTGGGCCAGAATCCCGTCGCCGTCGCAGCCAGTCCAAACCGCAATGAAGTCTACGTAGTCAACTCCAATGCAGAAGGTACTGAAGGTTCAGTCTCGGTCGTCGACGCGGAAAAGAACGCTGTTGTCGCAACCATCCCCGTCCATCGCCGCCCCGTTGCCATCGACCTTGACCGCACAGGAACGCTGGCTTACGTTGCCAACTCCGGCTCGAACACCATCTCCGTAATCGACCTTACAACCCGGCGCGAAGTAGCCCAGATCGGAACTGGCGAAGAGCCTGTCGCCCTGCGCGTATCTCCCGACGGTAAGACGCTGGTCGTCGCCAACCGGCGCGCAGGCAGCGTCAGTATTGCCGACCTGGCGAACCTGGCGAGCTTGTCGAGCCCCGTCGATCTCACACGACGCCCGTCTACTCGCTCGGTACGGGCTGTCTTCGATGGCTGCCCTGGCGCCAACGACGTCGTGATCTTGCCCGACTCCTCGAAGGCCTTTGTTGCCTGCTCTGCCGGCCACCAGGTCATGGCTATCGCCTTGGCCCGCCGGAAGACCGGTTCTTCCCAGCCTGACAGGCCCAGCACGGATCAGCTAGAAACCTTCATGGACGTAGGACGCGCTCCCGTCCAACTGGCTCTCAAGCCGGACGGCGGCGAACTCTTCGTCTCAAACTCACTCTCGGACTCCATCTCTGAAGTTGTCACTTCCACCAACGATGTGGGCGGTGCCTATGCCATGGGCGATGATCCCGTTCGCGGCCTGGTATCCAGCGACAACTCGATGCTCTACATCGCCAACTTCCGCTCGCAATGGGTGACCGTCTACGCTCCCGAAGATGGCCGCCGTATCGCCTCTATTCATGTTGGCGACGGACCTTCCGCCCTCGCATTCTCCAGCAACGGCTACTTGCTGTTCGTTGTCGATACCCGCTCCGGCGATGTTGCTGTAGTTCGCACACGTGCGCCCAAGCCATCGCTCTTCGCGCTGCTCCCGGCGGGCCGCGCCCCCAACTCAATCGCGGTCAAATCGTTCAAGATACCCTGATTCTCGCTTTTTAAGGAGACAGATAATGGCGCACTGGCCCTCGCATTTGGAACCGGGATAGCACGAGCACGTGTGTCTCCGCGTGCGTTCGCTAACTCGCTGCCCCGCTGGCGCTCTTGTCTCCCCATCGCGCCACGCTGAACTGCGCTCCCGCAAACAGAATCAGCCCTGAAGCATAAGCCCAGAACAGCAACCCCACCGAAACGTAGAACGGCCCATAGATCGCACCCAGGTCCAGGTGCGGCAGCACAGCCACGAAGATGAGTTTGGCAACAAGCCATACGATCCCTGTATAAATCGAGGTGCGCAATACAGGCCGCCACGGCACCTTGCGGTTGGGCAGTATCCAATAAATGCAAAAGAAGAACAAAATCGACGCAACACCGGTTGTCACGGCCATCCAGACATAACTCAGGCTATTGAACGCGATGTTGTCAGTGTGATGAAAGAAGGCGACTTCGAGCATATCCTGCAAGCCGGCGTTCAGGAACATGCAGACGACCGCGAGTGCCACCATTAAGAGAGCCAGTCCAAAAGCAAGGGTCTGGTTCAGCAGATAATTGCGGCTCTTTGCCACACCCCAGGCCTGGTTCAACGCGACCTCAAGCGGTAAAAAAATGCCAGTGCAGGAAATGAGGATCATGATCAGCGACATCGCCTGCACGCCATGCCGGGAGGAATGCGCCGCTGCAGACTCAATGGCACTCGTCACCCAGTTCGTCGTATAGGTATGCGTGGGAAGAAAGTAGTTGACCATATCGGTCACCACCTTCACCATGGTCTGCCATTTGAAGACCCTGAGCGCCAGCTCATACAGAAGCACAACAAACGGGATGAATGAGAGGATCGCGTTCGCCGCCACACTGAAGGCAAACGTATGCACCTCGCTATCCAGCAGATACGTCACCAGCGCCTTGCCGTCCCTACGCCACCGGTACCACTTGGACTTGGTAGCCGGTTCCACTGCACCTGTTACACCGGCGGCTTCAATCGCCGCCTCACTGTGAGTACCAGAATCTGAAACTTGAACCACGAGTTACTCCCCATTCTGAAGTTAGAAATTTATAGGGTCCTATGCGTTCGAGACGCGACCTGAAAATGGATATGTCTAAAGCATAGCCTCTTCTCGCTCTTCGCGCGGTGACAAGAAGAAATGGTTGAAGTGCTTGAACAGAGCCTGTTTTTGCGACGAGCCGCACCTCGTAACTTTTTGGTTTCGATTGCATGAGCTCCGCTCGATACTTTGTGTTCCAAGCGAAATCCCGCCATTCGACCGCACCCGAACCGGCCGTCGAAGCGTCTTGCCGTCTTTACACGGCATTCACTTTCTGCTTGCATCCTCATTGATTTCCTGCCATAACTGGAGCACGGCGCGCCGGAGGCGAGCCGTCAGCCAGAACTGGAAGGCCGCCAGCATTGCGATATTTGGTTTTGTCTCGCGACCCGTTAATTCGCAGCCACCACAACGAGCTGCCGCAGCGCGCCAACAGAGCGCGCCCTGGTGGCTCGCGCCGTTCCTGAGCTACTTTTCGCCATCCTGCCTGCTCGTATCGAGATGGCGGAAAACGAAAATGATTCGGGTGTGGCGATAAATCAAATTAAGGAGAGGTCGAGTGAGGGAACAAGGAGTGGTGAAGTGGTTCAACGGAACCAAGGGGTATGGATTCATTCAACGGTCAAGTGGCGAAGATGTTTTCGTTCATTTTTCCGCTATACAAGAGAGCGGCTATAAGACGCTCAACGAAGGCGAGGCCGTAGAGTTTGAGTGCCAGCAGGGCCCCAAAGGCCTGAACGCTGCCGACGTGACCCGAGCCGTATAACTCGGTCGCCACCTCTTGGACTGCACGAGGCGCGGACATACTCGCTATTGCTCGTCCAAATTGGGGGGATTCTTTCTTGCGGCGTTTTCCCGTCGCGAGAGCACCGGGGTCGCGCGAGACTTCTGGATGTAACTCCGTCGCGCGCTCATTTATGCGATTTCACTGCGAATCTTTCGTGGCGTTCAGCTTCTGCAGCGCCCATATTGCTGCTTTGCGCAGCCCGTCGTCTGCCGCCTGAGCCCACTCTTCGAGCCAGTTCGCAAATCGCCCCTGCCTGCTGTTCCCCATCGCAATTGCTACATTACGCTGCAGCCCCAGGAATCCTGCTCTTCGCACCGGCGAGCCGTTGAAGACTCTCTCGAACTCCGCCACGTCCATCGAGGCAAGCCACTCCAATGCAGGGTTCACCAACTCCGCGCGCGCTTCGAGCTCGGGATCCACACTCGCCGGCGCTTTTCGATTCCATGGACAGACGTCTTGGCAAATGTCGCAACCGAAGACCTGCCGTCCCATTCCTTCCATCAGTCCCGCGCCAATTGGTCCGTGGTGCTCGATCGTCAGATATGAGATGCATTTCGTCGCATCCATCTGGTAAGGCGCAATCAAGGCTCCCGTCGGACAGGCCTGCAGACATCGCGTGCAACTTCCGCAGCGATCCGGAACCGTCAGCGGCGCGGCATGCGCTTCATCTTCTTCAATCTCCAGCGAGGTCAACAGCACCGCCAGAAATCCGTAGGACCCCAGTTTGGGATGAATCAGGCAAGTGTTCTTCCCTGTCCAGCCCAGCCCTGCCGCCGTGGCCAGCGCCCGCTCCACCACCGGACCGGTATCTACATAGCCGCGTGCCTCAAACTCGCCAAACTCCGTGTGCAACCGCGCCTCAAGCGCTTTGATCCGTTTCAGCAACACCTTGTGATAATCGGAGGGCCGCCGAACTCCCTGCGCATCCACGCGGCTGCTCCACGCATACCTCGCAATCCATCCAGCGCCCTCTACGGCGGGTTCCGTCGACCGCAGGTGTGCGGTCTCGTAGCCGGAGAAACAGACAATTGCCGTTCGTGCCCACGGGAACGGAGCTCCCACACGCGCCCGGACCAGCGGTGCAGGTTCACCGTCGTTAGCAACCCCGCGCCGCTCCAGATAGCCCATGGTGCCGGCGCGGCCCGCTTTTACCCACTCCTCAAATCGATCCGCATCCCGATCCTCTGCCGCATGGGGCAATGCCACCAATCCTGCCTCTGTAAAGCCGGCCTCGAGCGCCCGGGTGCGGGCGTGCACCCTGCTCAGCCGGCCATCAGCGTTGTTTTTTATGTTTCTCACGGAACCGGCGCCACTCCTCTTTGCGTATCGGTAGATGTGTCCGCTAGTGGACGCCCGGATCGAAAACTGAACACCCAGGGCTACCACGGGGAAGACTGGACTGCTCGTATCTCCCATGTTTGCAGCATATTCCCTTTGCAGTGCTTTGGTCGCCGGTGTGCAGTTACCCTGGGCAATAGGCCAGGTTGCACCACCAGACGCCCCAGTCCGGAGCCAGGTTTATCGAAGGAGGTTTTTATGGTCGCAAATATTTCCAATTCGGCGGTAGCAGAGCTAACCCGGGAAGTTGAATCGACCGAGATTGCCGAGCTCACGGAGCTGGTGCGCGGATGCGATAGCCGCCTGGTTGATCGGCTGGCTGCGCACGTGCGCCGGCAGAGTATTGCGCTCGATTTCCACTGCATAGAACGCATTGACGCGGCTGGCATTGCCGCTCTCGCCACGCTCTACTGCGACGCTCGCAAGGCCGGGCACCACTTCAGCATCTTCAACGCGTCGCCCCGGGTGAAGGAAGTTCTCTCGCTCGTCGGCCTGGATCGCATCCTGTTGTCCAAAAACGCGGTTCATGGGAGCTATGCCGAGGCGTGTCTCGACCGTCCCGCCGCCTGAGAGCTGGCCTGAACCGGCCGGAGATTCACGTCTCTGCAGGTTTGGGCCACCTCATCTCATCGACTGTTTGATCCCCATTCGTTGCAGGTTCAAAGTCATAAGCTAATCTGAAAGGACCCCGGTCAGAGACTGGCATCCCCAGGGGACTCTTGTGACCCGCACGCTTTTCCTTTCAACCGGTCCGGAATTGGTCCCCATAGAGACACTTACAGAACTGGTTCGCGGACAGGACCAACTGCTGCTGGAGCGCTATCTGCCGCTCGCTCGCAAGGGATCTGTCTCACTTGACTTTGTCTCTGTCCGCCGCGTCGATGCGGCCGGTATTTCAGCTCCGCTTTAGCTCTACACCACGGCTCGCAAGGCCGGCCATGCTTTCACAATTCTGAACGCCTCGCCGCACGTGGCACAGACCTTGGCGCTCGTGGGGTTGGATCAAATCCTTCTGTCTCAGAATGCGGTGCAGAGTTCACAAATTGGACCCTGCAATTCATAGGCGTGCTGCTGAATTCGCCGAAACGGTCTCAGAACCACACGCCAGCGACGCTTTTCGTCTCAAATTGCGAAAATTCCCACCCAAGAATAGTACTGGACTCCATTTGCAAGCGAATCGTATGTGATAGACAGCACAGGCAACCCTATGTGTGCGGGACTATTTCTTGGATCGACTTATGAATGCCGCGAGGCGCAGTCGAATGTCTGGATGACTCGCACGCGCTCAGCCCCTTGAGCAGATCCTGCCCGTTAAGCCGCTGAGCCCATGTTCCGCCACCCTCTCAATGATCCGCCCCGTGGAACTTTACATACGGAGGATTCATCCCATGACGCAGGGCGCTATGGATAAGCAGCTTGCGACTCCCGCAAGTTCAACCTCAACAACCCCAACCAGGTATGTCTACTTCTTCGGTGGTGGCGCGGCTGACGGCAATGGCCGCATGAAGGATGTGCTGGGCGGCAAGGGCGCCGGTCTCGCTGAAATGACCAACGCCGGATTGCCTGTCCCTCCGGGATTCACAATTCAGACCGAGGCTTGTCGCGAATACATGCGTGGCGCGCTCAGCCCGCAGATCGACATCGAAATGCACGAGGCACTCGAACACCTCGAGCGGCTTCAGGGTCAAAAGTTGGGCACGGGCGATAATCCCCTGCTCGTCTCCGTCCGTTCCGGCGCCAAGTTCTCCATGCCCGGCATGATGGACACCATTCTCAACCTCGGCCTCAACGATCATGCTGTTGAAGCGCTGGCAAAGCGCAGCAGCAATCCCCGTTTCGCATACGACTCCTATCGCCGCCTGATCCAGATGTTCGGCGATGTCGTCCTCGACGTTCACAAGCACAAGTTTGAAGTCATCTTCGACGGTATCAAGGAGCGGGAAGGCGTCAAGTTCGACTACGAACTCACACCTGAAGCCCTGAAAGATGTCATCGTCGAATATAAGAAGCTGGTTAAGAAAGAAACCCACAAGGAATTCCCGCAGAACCCTCTCGATCAACTGGTTCAGGCCCGCAACGCCGTATTCAGGAGCTGGCAGAATGATCGCGCCAAGACCTATCGCCGCATCAACCACATCGATGACTGGCTGGGCACAGCGGTCAACGTGCAGGCCATGGTCTTCGGCAATCTCGGCGAGACTTCAGGCACCGGCGTCGGCTTCACTCGCAATCCCGCAACCGGCGAGCGCGTCTTCTTCGGCGAGTATCTGATGAATGCACAGGGCGAAGACGTCGTCTCCGGCGTCCGCACCCCGCAGCCCATCAGCGAACTCGAACGCACCATGCCCAAGGTTTACGACCACCTGCGCGGCATCACCTGGAAGATGGAAAAGCATTATCGCGACATGCAGGACTTCGAGTTCACCATCCAGGATGGCAAGCTCTACATGCTGCAGACCCGCAACGGCAAACGCACCGGCATGGCCGCAGTGCGCGTGGCCATCGACATGGTTCGCGAGGGACTCATCACCCAAGAAGAAGCCATCTTCCGCGTTGAGCCCAATCAGCTATACGACTTCCTCGTGCCCCGTCTCGATGAGAAGGGGTCCGAAGTTGTCGTCCTCGCTACCGGCCTGCCGGCGTCGCCCGGCGCGGCCGTTGGCCAGATCGTCTTCACTGCTGAAGACGCCGTCAAGTATCACGACAACGGCCAGTATCCCAACATCATCCTCGTTCGAGGGGAAACCACGCCTGAGGATATCGCGGGAATGGAAGTTGCCTCCGGCATTCTCACTTCACGCGGCGGCATGACCTCTCACGCCGCTGTCGTCACACGTGGCATGGGAAAGTGCTGCGTGGCTGGCGCCGGCGATCTGCAAGTCAACGAGAAAGCCAAGGAACTTCGCGTCAAGGGTAAAGTTTTTGGCCAGGGTGATTGGATCTCGCTGGACGGCACCACCGGCCGCGTGATCGAAGGCAAGCTCAAGACCCTCCCTGCCCAACCCGACGATCCGGATCTGGTCAAGTTCATGAGCTGGGTCGATCCGGTCCGCCGGCTCAAGGTTCATGCCAACGCCGACATCCCACGCGACGCCAAACAGGCACGCCTGTTTGGAGCTGAGGGAATCGGCCTCTGCCGCACCGAGCACATGTTCTTTGCAGAAGACCGCATCGACCTTATGCGCGCGATGATTCTGGCAGACAACGAGAAGGACCGCCGCGAAGCCCTCAAGAAGCTCCTGCCTTTGCAGCGCGCTGACTTTGTGGGCCTCTTTGAATCCATGGATTCTCTACCGGTAACCATCCGCCTGCTCGATCCTCCGCTGCACGAGTTCCTGCCCAAGCGCGAAGATCTGCTGGTTCAGATTGCGCGGCTTGAAGAAACCAAGCCGCGTTCACCCAAACTGAAGGAACTCCGCACGCTGCTGGCGCGGGTGGAAGACCTGCACGAGATGAATCCGATGCTCGGACTGCGTGGATGCCGCCTCGGCATCGCGTATCCCGAGATCACTGAGATGCAGTCTCGAGCCATCTTCGAGGCCGCGGTCTACATCAAGAGCCACGGCGGCGATCCGCACCTCGAGATCATGGTCCCTCTCATCTCCTCAATTGAAGAGATGCGCAACCAGACCGCCATCATCCGTTCCGTCGCCGACCAGGTCTTCAAAGAGAAAGGCTCTACGGTCAACTACATCGTGGGCACCATGATCGAGTTGCCGCGCGCCGCCCTCACCGCAGACCAGATCGCCGAAGAAGCTGAGTTCTTCAGCTTCGGCACTAACGATCTGACGCAGACCACATTCGGCATCTCACGCGACGACATCAACCAGTTCCTCCCGGCCTACATGAAGCACGGCATCTTCAAGCAAGACCCGTTCGCCACCCTCGACCAGTCGGGCGTTGGCGTACTGGTGAAGATGGCCACAGCCAAGGGACGCAACACCCGGCCCAACCTGAAGGTTGGCATCTGCGGCGAACATGGCGGCGATCCTGAAACCGTCAAATTCTGCCACAAGATTGGCCTCAACTACGTTTCCTGCTCGCCCTTCCGTCTGCTCACCGCAAGGTTGGCTGCCGCACAGGCCGCGCTCCAGGAAATCCAGTCGCCGGACATCCATAGCGGCACCTGCTAATCAAGTCAGCACGTAAAAACACCATGGGCGCGGTCTTTAGACCGCGCCCATGGTGTTTTTAGCGGAAGGAAGATCCCCCAATGCTGCCTGAGATTTGCGGCAAAAAACTGAGCCCAGCGCGGGGACTTCAGTTGTTCCAATCGCCGCGCATCTGTGGTGCGAGCGTTTGGCGAAGCAACAGCAAGCCCATGATTCTCATCCCAACACAGGAATGAACGGCCTTGGCCGACGGAGCTCTTTTTTGTTTAAGTAATGCCGGTAGCGGGCATTTCTCAAACCCCCACGGTCCCTGGATGCTCAAACGGAGGAGATAATCATGACATTTGACTGGTCCACCCTATCAAACCCCACGGTGATCATTGCCGGCGCAGTTGCATTGATCCTGATCATCGCTGCAATCGCCATTGCTGTGCACCAGAGGAGGAAGAGAACCGAGCAGCTACGGAGCCGTTTTGGACCGGAGTACGATGTGGTGCTTCGCAATGAACGGCGTCAGCGCGAGGCCGAGGCAGCCCTAGTGGCTCGTCTCAAGCGTCATCACCTGCTCAAGATTCGAGAGCTCACACCCTCAGAGCGCGCTCGTTACATTGCCCAGTGGGAAACCGTGCAGTCCCGCTTCGTCGATCAACCCCGCGCCGCCGTTGCTGAAGCAGATGAGTTGGTCGATTCGCTTCTGCAGACTCGCGGCTATCCCGTGGCGGGGTTTGACCAGCGTGCCGCCGATATTTCAGTCGATCATTCCCACCTCGTCGGTCCGTACCGCTCCGCGTACGAGGTCACACGGCGGGCGGCGAAAAATGAAGCTACGACGGAAGAGTTGCGCACTGCAATCATTCACTACCGAGCGCTTTTCGATGAACTGCTGCAGATCACCACGCCCGCTGAACAGAGAAGAATTGTAGCCTGAGATGTCTCAATCCGACGCGGGAACCTCGCTGGAGTGCGCAGAGGCTCTGCGCACTCTGGAGATATGGTCGAGTCGCCCGCCCACTGATGTTTGCGGCGGCGCGGGATTGATTGTCCCGTATGCTCAAGTGTAGAGGCCACGAACAACGAATGCTGATCCGCCTGGCATACGACATTCAATTCGAGATTCCGGCCCCCGTCGCCATGGTCGCGCTGCTCAACGTCCATCCGTCCCGCGTCCCGGATCTTATCGAGCCCGATGAGTTGCAGACAGAGCCCAGGCTCGATGTAGCCCACTATGTCGACAGCTTCGGCAATCGTTGCGCCCGCTTCGTCGCTCAACCGGGGCCGCTCCGGCTGAGCAGCACCACACTTATTCGCGACTCCGGAGACCCTGATCTGTTCAACTGGATGGCCCGCGAACATGCGGTAGGCGATCTGCCCAACGAGATTCTCAGTTTTCTACTCAATAGCCGCTATTGCGAGGTTGATCGCTTCTCAAATATCGCGGTGGAGCTGTTTGGAGAAGTCGCGCCCGGATGGGGGCGCGTACAGGCAATCTGCAACTGGGTCCACAACCATGTGGTCTTCAACTATCAAATGGCCCGACCGACCAAGACTGCGCTTGATGTATATACCGAGCGCGTCGGCGTATGCCGCGACTTCCAGCATCTGGCAATTACATTCTGTCGCGCCCTCAACATTCCCGCGCGCTATGCGACGGGATACCTGGGCGACATCGGCGTTCCGGTGCGCCTTCCCATGGACTTCAGCGCATGGTTCGAGGTGTACCTCGACAATCGCTGGTGGACATTCGATGCCCGCAACAACGTACCGCGTATTGGCCGCGTGCTCATGGCTACAGGTCGAGACGCTTCCGATGTCGCCATGACGACTTCATTCGGTCAGGCGGATCTCCGACATTTTTTCGTAGTCACCGAAGAAGAGACCGTGAACACGGAGGCCTTGGAGCCGCAACTCAGTTCCTACTTGGAATCCCCGCCAGGCGCGTAATACCCTTCACGCGTCGCCACCGTCAGATCTTCCTTGTTAGCCTTCAGTGCGATCTTGTGGAACCCACCGTCCTTGTCGACCATGTCCGGTGTGTAGGTGAGCAGATATTGCCCGCGCAATTCCTCGGCGATCAGCCCGTAGATCTCGTCCAGGTTGTCCTTCTTCCTGGCCTCGAAGTACCGGCCGCCGGTGCGCGTGGCAATCTTCTCCATAATCTTCCTGCCATCCACGGCCGGTTCGTTGGAGCCGCCACGGGGGCGCCCGCCACCACCGCCAGGATACCCTCCCCCACCACCTGGATAACCGCCGCCGCCCATGCCACCATGCCGGCCACCAGGATAGCCGTTTCCCAGCCCGCTACTCTCCTGCTCTCCCTTGAAGTAGACGGTGTATATCGTCACGTTGGCCTTGTCCGCCGCATCCACCGCGTCGTTCAGTGTTTCCTTGCTGCCGCGGTCGACACCATCTGAGAAGACGATCAGCGCCTTGCGCCCATCCTTGGGCAACATCAAATCAGCTCCCGAAGACAGGTAAATGGCGTCATAAAGCTGCGTGCCACCGCCTCGGCGCATTTGTCCACCACCGCCGCGATTCCCGCCGTCCCCATCGCTGTCGCTCGTCTCCGGCCCATTCGAGTTCTGCGCGGCCCGCGTTGGTCCCATGTCATCCAGTTCGTGGTGCAGTTTCTCGCGCGAGTTGGTAAAGTCCTCCAGCAGCTCAACCTCGTGGTCGAAGTGAATCAGGAACGCTTCATCTTTCTGAGTTGCCAATTTGGGATCCGCCGGCAGCATCGCGTCCACAAACTTTCCCGCGGCCTTGCGCTCACTGTCCATCGCGCCCGAAACACTGCGGCTCGTGTCCACCAGTAAGCCCAGCCGGAATGGCAGGTTGCTTTCCCGTGTAAAGCTCTTGATGGTTTGCGGGCGTCCGTCCTCGGTCAGCGTAAAATCGCTGATCTTCAGGCTGGTTACGAGCGCGCCCTTCTTGTCGCGCACTGTTACCGGCAACACCACCTCCCGCGCCTGAATCTTCAAGGTCGCGGCCGGCGTGTCGCTGGCGGGCTTCGGTGCGGCGCTGGCAGTCTGCTGCGCCCTCATGGCCACAGGCAGGCAAGCTATCGCCAGCATCATCAAGGCAAAGCTGAAAACAAATCGATTTCGCATCATCGTGGGTTCGATCACACTTCCATTCCTTTAGACGGGGCAAACCCCAGACCGTTGACCGCCCAGCTCAACCCGTTGTAATCGGTCTACGCAGAACGAGCCGCCATCCAACCCGCATTCGCATAATCTTCCACAACAATCCTAGACAGGTGGCTCGAATTTCGGAGCGGGACATGCGGCGCATGGATAGAATTTTAGCCCCCTCAATCGGCTACTACAGATTTTCCTGTGAAGGGCGGGCGAAACGAAAACTCGGTTGAATCCCAGTCCGTCCGAGCCAAAATATTGAGTGGATCTGAAGATTGGTGCCGGAATGGAAACTGGCCTCGGACAAAGCCCCCTGAGCGAGAACTTCGTCTTCTTCCTTCCACAGACCGAACAACGTGAGGCATCAGTCTCATCGAGGCAAAGATCGATTTCGCTTGAGACCCGGAGCTGCACCACGGAACTTATCTCGCTCCCGGTTCGGTGCTTCAAAACCGGCCAAAATCCGATCCCGAAAGGCTCGAATACCTCGGTCCACACTTCGGGCGCCACGAAGTATTCGTCAAAAACCCAATTCAGAAGCATGATCGATCGCTTCAATTCAGGCACGAATTTGATCCGAAAAGGGCTAATCTGACGATTACCAGTACCACAACGCCGGCAGTAGTTCGAAAGATCGTAAGTCTCTTCCAAAAATCCTAACCGCTCCGACGGTTCCGGGTAGCCTCGCTGTGTCGCCCCTAGCATAGATAAGACATCCGCCTCTTCGATTTCTGATTCAGAGAAACTGGTGCGAACAAAGTCGGTTAACTTAGAGGCAGCGACAAGCCGCTGAACCTGCTGCCATCGTTTATCATTTTCTCCAATCTCAAAATAGAAGATAGAAGGAACCGTGGGGTGCTTCGAACCACCTTTCAGCGCAATTGCGAGTTCGGAAAGCTCTTGCAGGCTGCTGTTACTGGGATTCGTGATGGCAATTCGGTGAATGATCTTCATGGTCTACCTCGGCGGTTAGTCCAGACCTGCGATCCGTTCATTTGTCGATTCCCGAATGCCTTCCAATCGCCTCCACCTCGCAAGGCTTTCCTTCACACAGCGCCCCGGTAACACCCTGCCCCTCGGTCACGGTATAAATCCGATCCACCGCCGGCAGCTTCACAAACTCCTTCGTCCCATCCGGCCAGTGAATTTCTGCGGTCCCCGCATCCGTCGCATCGCCCAGCCCGAAATGCGGCCGACGATCGTTTGAAGAGATATAACTTCCGCTGGCCAGCACATCCTGGCGCATCCGCATTCCGTTGGCTTTCAGGAAAACAGTCGCGCACGTGGCATCCCGCGGACTCTTCCCTGTGCCCACCAGTTTCATCTCCACCCAGTGGTGCTTGTCGGGATTCACATTCCTCAGCAGGACCGGCGGCCCGTCAACGGGATTGATCACCACGTCGATCTTGCCGTCGTTGAACAGATCGCCGAAGGCCGCACCCCGTCCAGGAATCACGACTGCCAGCCCCGACCCCTTCACCGCTGGCACGTATTCGAAGCGCCGTCCCGCTCCCTTCGCGTCCGGAACGCTGTGGAACAGCAGAGGCCGTTCGGCAAATGTGGTCCCCCAGTCATGCTGATCCACTTCCGGATAAACGTGCCCGTTCGTCATGAAGAGGTCGAGCCAGCCGTCGTTATCGTAGTCGAGGAATCCATCGCCCCAGCCCACGAACGGAATTGTGGTCTGCGCCACGCCGGCTTTGTAGCTCACATCGGTAAAGCTCGCGTCCCCGTCATTGTGGTAGAGCACCTTGTAATCGTCGCCGAAGTCGGTCACAAAAAAATCGACGAGACCGTTGTTCTCGTAGTCGCCCACGGCAATGCCCATCGACGCAATTTCGCGCCCGTCCTTGTTCAGCGCAAATCCTGACTCGTAGCTCTGGTCTTCAAATGTGCCATTGCCCTTGTTGATGTAGAGATAATTTGGCTCTGAGTCGTTGCCCACCACCAGGTCAGGCTTGCCGTCGCCTTTGAGACTCACAAAGATTGCCGTGAACCCGTAGTAGTGCTCCTTGTCTTCCACGCCGGCTTTAGCCGTCGTTTCAGTAAACGTTCCGTCGCCATTGTTGTGGAACAAGTGATCTTCTTCGCCCTTCAGCCCTCTGGGACCGCAGTTCACCGAGACGCCGCGATACTGGCAGTTCGCGTAGCCTACTGCCTTGCTTCCGGCAATCGGGAGGTTGTCTCGATCGAAGTGCACATAGCCGGTCACGTAAAGGTCGAGCAGTCCGTCGCCGTCGTAGTCGCCCCAGGTTGACCCTGGCGACCAGTTGCCAAGCGCGACGCCGGCCTTCTCAGCCACATCGGTGAATGTTCCGTCGTGGTTGTTATGGTAGAGCCGGTTCTTGCCGTAGTTGCCCACATAGATATCGGGCCAGCCGTCGTTGTCGTAGTCGGCAATGCTTACGCCGTAGCCCCAGCGGTCATTGGTCACGCCGGCCTGCGCGGCCACATCTGTAAACGTTCCGTCATGATTGTTATGAAAGAGCGCGGCGTGAGGCGGCGTTTCCTTGCCGTCCAGCGCATCGAAGGTCGAGCCGTTCACCAGGTAGATATCCAGCCAACCGTCGTTATCGTAGTCAATCAGGCCCACGCCCGACCCGTTGGTCTCGATAATGAATTTCTTTTCCGGCACGCCCATCTTGTGCGTCCAGCCGGTAAGGCCCGCTTTTGCGGCGATGTCCTCAAACACCACCGTGCCTTTGTCCACAAAGCCGCCCGCGGTGATGGGCCGCTTTTCCGCGTCGTAGACCGGCGCAGCGCCTATGCCTCCGGCAATGCCGCCCATACCCTGCTGACCCTGCGCCGGTGGCGTCGGTGCGGGCTGCTGAGCCCGGCTCTCGGAGGGGATCAAAGCGGCGATGACGAGAAGACTGAATAGCAGACCACGAATACCTTGCAACGCGACTCCCCCACGCTATGAAGTCTATCGTAGACAGCCCTTCGAACAGCTATGCGCTTGTCAGCTCTGGAGCGTCTCCGGTCAATTCACCCGAAGCGTCATCTTCAAGGTGTCGCCGGGCGCGGTGGTCATCTTGTCGAATGCCTTCTGGCCATCGGAAAGCGGCATCTCCACGGTCCATGGTGTCAGGTCGATGTGCCCAGCCGTGAGCAGCTTCAGCGAGCGCTCAAAGTCGACCGGCGTGTAGGCAAATGACATTGCCACCCGGTGCTCCTTGCGGATGCTGGTCACAAAGTCGATCTCGCTCCGTTCCTTTGCCATCCCCAGCATCACCACGAGCCCGCCGGGCCGGCAAAGGTCGAACGCGGCCTGCCGAGCCTCGCTTGTACCGCTCGCATCCAGCACCAGGTCCAGACCATGCCTGGCAAACTCGCGAGCGGCACCTCGGCCTACCTCGCTGGCTGCATTCGCCGCCAGTGTCGCGCCAAGTTGCCGCGCAACCGCGAGCCGCACCTCGCTCACATCCTGAACCAGAATCTCGCGCACCCCGAGCCACAACGCTGTCTGTAACGCCAAGGTGCCCATCGTTCCCCCGCCCACAATTCCCAAGCGGAAAAAGGGCGCCGGGGCCGCAATCCGGAAGAGGTGAACGATATTGGCCAGTGGTTCCACGACTACTGCACGCGCGTCGGTCAGTTCGTCGGAGATCTCGTACACCTGCTGCTCCGGCACGGTGACAAATTCCTGATAGCATCCGGCTGTCTGGTCCATCCCCAGCAATCGCCAGCTTGAGCAAAGGTTCTGCGTCCCACCCAGACATGCTGTGCAGCGGCCACAACTGATCAGCGGATTCGCCACTACGCGGCTTCCGTCCGCACGTCGCCCAACCAACTCGTGGCCCAGCACCATGGGCGGAATGCGACGCCTGCTGTGCCCCAGGAATCCAGAGATGTCCGATCCGCAGATGCCCGCGGCCGCGACAGCGATCTCAATCTCTCCATCTGCGGCCTGCGGACGTGGACGATCCTCCACCACAACTTGCCGTGGAGCTGTATACACCAAAGCGCGCATGCAATCCTCTTCTTTCTGATCAACTGGTCCCGACTACGCTTCGTTTCGGCCTGTTGGTGCCGGGCCGTCACGGGCCTGCCAGACCAACCCAGCCATTTTATGGGAGAGCACCCATAGCACCGAAGTCCTCGGTGGTCCGAAGTTGTAGTGGCGCGGCAACCCAGAACCATGCGGCAATTTGCCTGCAGGTCACATCCAACCGAGCCCAATCTGAGAGGATTAAGGAAGCGGTAATGCGCAGTTAGTCATCCTGGTGGTCACCATCGGACTCACTGGCAAGCAGTACATTCTCGAGGAACTCCAAAAGATCGAGACCAATTCTGTCGAGTTGGAATATGCCGGCGGCGGCTCAACGGATGCTGAGCGCATACTCTACAACGACCCGCTCACCGTGGACGACGAGAAAGCCGTAAAGGCACAGCTACCGGGAGTGTTGTATGCTTCCCCAAGTCTTGAAATGCACGACCG
>JBEKPF010000002.1:0-140743 GCA_049521035.1 Occallatibacter sp.
CCGCGGTATCCGCGGATACTTCATACGAACGCCCAACTTTAATGTCCCAAAGTTCCGGCGTAAACAATTCGCAACGGAAACAGCCAGTTTTCTCGCAGACCTTATCGCTGGCAATCCAGATCAGCAGGAGTTTTCCGAACGGGGATACAGCGTTTCTAGAACCGGGAACAATGAGCGAGTCGTATTCGCGCACATGGGCGGGATTCGACAGCTGCATCCCTTCGACAGCGCGAGCGAAGCGCTGGAAGAGCTATTGCCGACAAAGAACGAGCAGTTAAATGTGCAGGGCCGAGAAAGAAGCCTGCTCATCATCAATACGGGTATTTTTCCACACGGAGCCGATGAGGTCTGCCACTTCTTCAGCACCGCCGACCTGACGGAGTTTCCCAACATTGACCAGGTATTCCTCGAAGTTGCCCCTCAGGATATGCAGCTGGTCTTTGATCGCAGAGTTTTTCACTGCTACCGGGACCAGGTTGTTCCGGAAGAACCAGCGCTCTCCGCCCTGTTCCTTTCCTTTGTTGTGCATCGCCTCTCCGCACGGGATCGAGACGCACTGAGGTTCGCGCGCAGGCTTGCGGAACGGGACGGGAATCTGGACAGTCTCTCTACTTCAGGCAAGGACTCCCTGATCTCCTTCGGCGAATCGCTTGCCGAAGCCGACGAGTGGCCGGAGGTCTTATGGATCATCGATGCCCTCAAGGGTGACCCTGATCCGCCTTTTCCCAATGATCTCCACAACCGGATGCTCCGCGGCGAAAGCATCGGATTCATCACATCGGTCAGAGGTCGCTTGTGCTGGCTCATGCAAAAGGTCGTCGTCTACAACCGTATCGACAGCTATCCGGCCATGCTCGACATCGCGGAAAGCTACGCCTTCGGTCAGGACTTCTATATTCGTTCGCAGGCCTGCGTTCCCCTGCTCGAGATGGCCGTTCGGCGTCGTTCCAGGCTTCCCAATGGTGGCCGTTTCATGCCCCACGAGGTGGCTGAGCGCATCAAGAGCATCGCCTTCAGAATGCTGCGCGATTGCGGAGATTATCCAGCCCTGCTCGAACACGTGAGCAACTTCTTTTCCTGGATCAAGGATCTCTCTAGCGAAGAAGTATTCGAAGTGCTGCAGCGCCTGGAGCCATGTGATGACCGGAATGGAGTTCACGTGCGTTGTCTTGTTCTCCTTTATGCCGCGCTCTTTAGGAGTCACGAATTTGCCGACCTGCCGGCATTCAATTCAGATCCATTTGTAAATCAGCTTCACCAGGAACTCCGTGAAGGTCCCTCAAGATTCCGGACATCTCTGATGTGGCAGATGGCCGGAGGCGCTGATGATGATCCGATGGACTGCGCCCTCATTCGCCCGTTTCTGGAGTCATTTTTGTCTGGGGTCTATTGCAGCTCCGGGTACATTCATTTTCAGAGAATCTCCACAACGCACGTGTCCCGCCACGCGGCCGAGGTGTGCCCGCTGATTCTCCTGGCTTTGAGACGCCTCGCAGAATACATCGCCGCAGAAACCGAACAGCCCGCCGATCGCTGGGATTTGGTTCCCCACCGCTTTGCGGAGCTGCTTGAACTTCTCGTCTCTCAGGGTGAAGGCTGGGCTTGCGAGGCCGTCGCTTTGATCCTAGAATTCCGGCCCCAAGTGAGGTTGGTGAACAACCCAACCCTGCTCTGGCATCTTTCTCATCATCATTCTCAGAGAGCCGATGAACTGCGCGCGCAGATAGAATCCCACGAGCGACAAGGGTGATCGGTGATCGCGAAGAGGCGGCTTTTCGGAATCGCGGCCAGATAACCGGATCGCCGAGTGTGGGCCGAAGCCGATTCCTTAGCCTTGCTGGAGGTGGGTCGAGCGCCTCTGGCGCGACTTTTTCCGGATCCACCTGCCGGTTCTCGAAATCCCGGCGAGTCGAACATTACGACGACTAGCGCGGAAGGACCGAGCCGGATGCTGATCCGGCATCAGCCTGCGCGAGACTTCCAATCGAATCCCTTCAGAGATTTCGCATTCTTCCGATGTGTGAATGATGTGCCTTTGCAGTCGAATCGGAACCACTGACGAACGGGAACAGTCCATGTTCCGAATCTCATAGTTGCTTGGCATGATCTATCTTCGAATCCTACGTCGGCGCACAGAAAATCTTCATCGTTTATCGACGAAGGAATCACATCTGATTAGGGATCGAGGGGAATAGGCCACGCTAATGATGCTTATCGTTGGCTGTCCGCGTTGCATGGTCCGGAAGAAGTATCGCAGAGAAACCGAAAGATCAACGCTAGCCGCCCAATTGGAGAAAGCTCCTTAAGTGCCTCCATTCAAATTGGGCGCAATATTGCTACATGTGCGGGAGCATTGAGAGGTGCCGGACTTCTCCTTGGCGCTCGGATTGATGCTGAAAGACGATTCTGAATTTAGTGTAGGAATTGCGCGGATCACTGATCGGGCGTCAGCGTCTCAGGTCTTCGGATCACTGGTTTCCGGATGTTTTGAATTATCTGGTGCGTGAACGGTGTGTTGCGCAGGTCGATGCAAATCAGCGGAACGCCTTGGGGAGGGACGCGGGCATGATGGTAAGCAAAGTGGAAGGTTGGGGCAATAAGCGGTATCGGCGGTTCGGATTTCCGGGTAGCTTACGACATCGACGGCGTTATTCTCCGTCTAATCCCTGACGACGGAGCCATTCCGCGGTACCGTGAGGGTCTAGTCGAATCGTACCTCCAAATCGAAGCACCACTCCGGGGCCCATCCGACCTTCGCGCGCCAAGTTGTAAAGGTTGGTGCGGGAGCAGTCTAGCATTTCTGCGAGTTCTGGAATCCTAAGCGCATGATCCATGGCCTCAATGCGGTCCGCAATAGAAAGTCGTCGAGGTTGTTGTGATTCCGGCATTGAGCAGTCCCTGAGAGCAGCCGAAGGAATACGGTTTCTTCAGACAGTCCCAGTAGGACAGCTTTGGTGATCGAAAAACACCTTAAACGTTGATAAAGAGCCTTTGGGTGGTTTTCAGTTGTTACAAACACGCCAGTTTCTTTGGCGAACGGCGCGAATGTGCTTTTCCTGCCTCCCAAACACGAGTCGGGTGAGAAGCGTGTTCTAGAGCTATCTTGCTAGGTGTCGAATGACGTGCCGCGACGCACTCAGCAACCAGTAAATGCCATATAAGTAAAACGCACATAGAGCCACAGCCAAGAATCTTGACTTCGGCATCATGCGAACCCAAGCAGCCCGAAAGTGAAGAAACGCTCGTGCTTGAGTTTTCTTCCACGCCGGCCCCTCTGTCTGTACACAGGTCATCCTGAGCGTTTCGATATCACGAGCGGCAACGCCGGCGGCATGGTCAGCCACCCTGGCCCAACGTGCCACCCTGTTTGGCGTAATGTCCTCGATGCCCTTCTCGCCAAGATCATGGCACAATGCCGTCCGAGTAATCCGTGCAATCCGACCGGCGGCCGGCGCTTGTTCGCGGCAGAGATAAAGGATTGTACGTAGCAAGAGGTTGTCAAGGTTGTGATTGTTTCCGCGCATCTCCTCGAAGGGTGATCCATCGCCGGGATCAATGCGCATTGGAGACTGAAATTGGATCCGTCCGTGCTGGCCGAAGAGGAACAGGGCAAACAGAATTCGGTTTTGCCTCCGGTCGCTTAGGTAATTCAGGGCCAAAATCGAGCGCCGCTCGCTCCAGAAATCGGTGGTCAACAGGGATTTGCCAAATTCGTTCAGCCACTCTTGGGAGGTCCGCGTTACCTCTTGGGGATATCCGAGCTTAAGGCAGAATTGAGAGAGCCGCTTATTAGCGTCGAAATGCCACTTGGCCGATCTGTTCAGCAACAATTTGATCTGCTTTTGCTCTTCTGAGGTGGCCTGCCGCTTGGCCATCCACCGCGCCGGTTGATTTGTGATATACCCCATTTCAACACTTCCTACTCATCGGAATAATCGGCCGGGAGATTGGAATTATTTAGCCCACGGGATCACGATTTCCTGGAAATTCCTTTCCGAGCGCCAATGAGGCCATTCGTGACGCTAGTTGATCGGTGCCATGCTACGCTCCAACCCTGTCTTTCGCGACGAGAAGGTGTGAGGCAGTGCTCACATTGGGCGACCACCTCCGAAGAGCCCTAAGGGTTCAGCAAAAAAGAAGTCCGATCGGCAGGACTTCCGGCTTCCTGCGGAACGCGCCGGGCAAAGTGACGCTTGGTTGACCTCTGTTGTGTCCGCCGAGGGCTTGGCATGCGGGATCGTCCCGAATCAGCAGCCCACCGCAAGGGCTGCCATGCTGTGATCGCATTCCGGACTTGGATATTACGTGTTTAGCCTCCCCAGTTTGAGTGGCAAAAGTACCTCCAGAAGATTGATAAACATTGCCGATTGCGCTTTTGGTGTTTTTAAGTCGCTCTACGCAGGATCATCTGGACTGGCCTGGTGTTACGAGGCACCTGGCTCGAGAGATAACCTGCCCATGCGGCGAGCCACTGACCATTCCGCCCAGATTCCCCTGCTCCAGGAGCCGCGCCTTGAGCCGGAGCCCCCGGGCAGTAACCAAGGCATGGGAGCGACGGCATCGAGACAGGCTATTCAGCCTCCAGTCTTGATCGACTATGCAAAGCTGGCACCGGCAGAGCCCAATCCGGTACCCGCATTTCTGGAGGCTTCTAACCTGAAGGTGACCAGGATCACTTCAGTCGCCGGGATAGTCCACGTGGAAAGTGCATTAACTTTGCTAGAAAGGGATAGGAATGCCAAGATTTTCTACGCGGCCCTCCTGGGTCTTGCCCCGAATGGAGTCAAAGTCACAGATCACATATGGCGTGTCCAGGTCGGATACACACAGCTGAAGGAACTGACGCATTTGAGCAGCCGGGCAATCCTACGACTTAGGCCGCGCCTCGCCGCCATAAATTACGTGGTTGAGTATCCTGCTCCCCGTGGACGAAGCCCTTACACGTATTGGGTCCGCACAGAAGACGGCGTGATTGCCATGCTCAAGGCCGCGGGCTGTAATTATGTTCGCTTTTTTGCCGATAGTATGCAGATCGAACTGCTTGCTCGTGCGCCTGGGAGTGCTGGATCTGTAACAGAATGACACCACTTGAGGAAATTATTGAGATCCGAACACGACTACTCGATCGTGCCGGAAAGCCGAACTCAGCTTTGCTAGGCCAGCTTCTCTCAGAACTCCATGCTCACCCGAGTTTGGTCGGTTGCCGCAGAATCGCCGGAAATATATGCACGATGCTGCATGGCACGCTGGGGAGCGTGCCCGCGGACGATCGGCGACAAATCAAAAGCCGCATCCGGGAACTTCGCTGGTTGATTCGATCAGCCGAACGGATCGCGCGGTTACTCTTCTCGGAGGATGAGGAAAGAGGGCGTTTTCTATGCCTCGATGGATCGATTCCCCTCCGGTATTTTGAAGTTCAAAAACATGGGGCTTGGCGCCTGTTTTATGAACAGTCATCAGCGCGCTATTTGTCTCCTCAGTTCCGATCCCTTCAAGTTCATGCCCTGCTAGCTCAAGCCTCTATTGTGCGCTTTTGGTTCCGGGAGAATGACTCAGACCAGACCTCCAAACTGCCAGAGGACACGTTCAATCGGATGTACAGGTGGACTCTCAAAATCCGGCATTTTAACCTGCTCCCTTATAGAAGCAGCAAGGAATATCTCGGAACACTCGCGAGAATCCCGGTCGGCACCTCCAGACCGGATTTGATGGCTGCGATAAGGCGGCTCCGGCCTGACCGGTCCGGTAGTCCCACTGAACTTGAAGAATCGCTGGCCCACGACCTCGGCTCTATTCATTGCCTGCTTCGGATAGCGGACGATCCAAGAGCTCTCATCTCAATTAGCAAGTCAGAGGAAGATGAATTTGAGGAAGAGATTCTGGAGGACCCGGGTCCGCCCACGGTCGAACCGGAGCAGGATGGCGACTACGCCTTCGATGTCGACTGCCTCAGTCCGGGAAGTGAAGAAGATGATGAGCAACAACCAGGTGAAAACGAAGACGCGGGCAACGAGGAAGATGATGGCGACGGTCGTGCAGGTAGTACAGGCGTTACCTATGAGCGCCATAAATGGGACGAGATAGCCCTAAAGAACTGCCTTGAGTCGGGCATTCACCCGACTGAAATCCTCCTCATCCAAAAACTGCACCTGTCGACAAGGCGATCGGGCGATCCGCGTTCTTGGCAAGCGATGCGCAATCAAGAGCTACCTTACGGGAAGGATGACCTGACCTTGCAAGAGGCTGCGGCAGCGTTACAAATTCTGGAGCGCAGAGCCCAACGGGGACCTGCGGATCTGGAACTCTACACTTTGGCCAAGGCCGTGACGGTGCGTGGCTTAACACTGAGCACCGCGACATCCATTGTCACCTACAGTGAGCGCCCGCCGGATGAACAGGTCAAGACACTTTCGCTTCTGATTTCACCCGAGGTCGAGCAGCTGCCGGAGTGGCTGCTTCCAGCTGTTCCGATTCCGTATGAGAGCGAGCATGGTGCTTACTTGGGTTGCAATGAAGTGAAGAAGGCTTTTGTGTTGCCCGACTATTGCAGCATCGGCGCCCTGGTGCGCCAAGTCATTTTGTTCAAATTCCCAACTTGGCAAGGTGAATCCGTACAGCCGTTTTCTGAACCAATCGGTTTTCAAGAACCACCCTCAGCAACCTACCCACAGCGGCTCCAGCAGACCTTAAAGGCCGAGGACGCCGTTCGTGGTTCCAGCCTTGCCCGCTTTGTTACGTTCCCAAAACTCGGGCGGATGCTACACCGCGCCATTTACGAGCAGACATCGGGGAATTTGGTGCAGACCACGTATGTCACATTAAAGGCAGACCATGTCGGAGAGGTGGGCAGATACTACGCCACGCCGTCGATTCAAAGCGTGCAACGGACCGACCTCAAGGCGATAACGAGCATTACGGAAGAGCTTGGCCGAATCGGGTATGACGCGGCGGCCAACCTGGATTTGGTTCCTAGCGACTCTTCCGGCTACCTCGGAAGTCCCATGTGCCCGACTCTTGAAAACATCAAGAAGTTCTTCGACGATCAAGTCGCTGTCATGAAGAAGGCAAACCAAACTCTGAAACATTGCCGTGAAAATATGCAGGCCATAATCGAGCGGAACGATGCTTACACGATGATGACATTTTGCGCCGTCACGATCGGAACCTGTCACCGTCCGAGCCACGGCGGAATTCCTGACTCGGGCGAAATTGACCGATCCGGCTTCGTCGGCATCGTGGACAAAGGGAATTTCAATGCGAGGCTAGGCGTAGCGGCAGATATCGCAATTGCGCAATTGAAGGGCCAAAACGAATACGTGGAGAAATTCCCTTTCGAGAAATACTTCGGTTCCAAGCCACCGATGAGATTCTTCTTTCTCGGACCAAATGGGGAGTATTCGATCGTAAGCGAAGCGTCCCTCAAGCAACATGGACTACCTTTCGTTGCCAACTTCGCCCGTCACATAGTCAAGACAACCTTCGACGATTGGGCTTTGGCGGGTGATGAGCGGCTCTGCCCGGAATGGATATCCGCGCTTCTTGGCCACTTCGCAGACGGGGAAGAGCCCTTTGGATCGCATTCGACATTCAATTACCGTCTCTTTTTGAAATCCATAAGCAGCGCGCTAAACGATGTCCTGAAATGTATTGAATTTATGCCGATAAATATCCTGGGACAAAAGTTAGCCGTATTTGATGCGCACCTTCGACGTTTTCTCCCAGGATAAACGGATCAATCTAACGCCCACTGAGCGGACCAAGTGGCTCGAGTCGCTGAAGCAGTTCCTTCGCAAGAATCCCACCGCAGTTGGACGAGCACTGTTCGGTGAGCTGGGTCCGTGGTCAAAACAGGACTTAAGGACAATCGAAACGCTGATTACCAGTAAAGTGGAGAGCCGCGCCACGATTTCGGCGTTCCTATCCGTTCTCTATGAAGCCGCTCGGCTCTGGTCCGTCACAACTGAACAACGATTACCCCTCCCGCATTTCCTTCCGCCCGAGCGTCAATTCGACAACCCATTTCAAACGGACTATGCGACCGCAATCTCTGCCTGCGAACAATGGAAGAGCAAACTTGCCAAATTGGTCAATCTGCTTCAGAAGCCGAACACGGGCCACTCACAGCGAGACTTGCGAATGGCAGCTTTCCTGATTTCGGCCATCGCATATGGGCAGGTTTTCGGTGCCCCATTTCTGGTAGGGCTCATACGAGCAATCCCAAACTGGAAACGAAGGACATTTGCCATCGGTCGGATTCACATCGAACTCACAATCGCTAGGAGAGGAGTCGCTGACGCCGAACAACGTATCTGGCTGCCGGACGCGCTTACTGCGACGCTCTGGTGCAGGCTCCAACCTGATGACGCTGCCGAACTGCTCGCTCCTGTCCATCGTGACGGCGAGCTTGTGCCAGTCAATGATGCGGCGGTCCTTAGGCGGATGGGCCGGTTGATTAACGGGTTCCGTACCGGAATGGACCGCAAGGCGCTAGTTGGTTTAGAGAAATTGCGCCAGTGCGCGAGAGTCGTGGCGATCCCGGAATGTGCGCCCACACTCGTCGCATACAACAACAATGCATTCCCATCGGAGTCCCTTAACCTCATCACGCACCGCGAATACTTGGCAATACTCGATCAGATCGACGCGCAATGGCATGCACGAAGGGGAGAAAGGCGAAAGACCATTGCACGCCTGCTGGTCATGCTCGCATTCAAAGCCGGCCTTCGGAGAGGGGAATTGCGCGGACTCCGTGTCGCAAACCTGCTGGTTCTCGGTCGACCGATGTTGCGGATCTTCCATCGGAAAGAGGACCCACTCAAGACACCGAATGCAGAGCGGACGCTACCAATCCATGCCTTACTCGCTGAGTCCGAACTGACGGAGATTCTCGATTGGCGACAGAGACGGATCGAGGAAGGCGCTAGGCTAACCGATTATCTCTTTTCATTCACGAAGAAATCGGGGCGCATTCCTAACTTCTTCTTCGACCGATTGAATGGATTTCTGCGCGCCAACACCCGATATGCAAATGCCGGTGAGGGAATCCATCTCCATCATTGCCGTCACGCATTCGGGGCTTGGCTATTCGCCGCGCTCCTCAAGTCCGACCAGAGCACCGATTCGATCTTTCCAGATTTACCAGAAACTCTGACTTGGCTCCGCAATGGGAAGGTCTTGAGTCAGCAGCTTTATCGCAGCCATGGAGCGCCGTCCTCGCGGAAGCACCCCTTTCTCGTAGCCACTCTTTGCGGCCACTCGAGTTTTGACACGACCGCTGGCACGTACATCAACATCTTTCCGTGGCTCATGGCAAACGCCCTAGACCAGGCAGAGGACCTTGCACCCGATCCCGGCCTGGTGCGCAAGGCGAGCGGAGTCAACCGCAAGACCAGTGCGAAATGGTCTGGCAAAGGGGACGTAAATAACATTCCACTCCAACGCTTGCGCGGGAAAGGAGCAACATCCAATGCCACTCGGATCGAACAACCTGCCACCTTCAAGGGCAGGCAGGATTGGCGCATACCGATTTGGAAGATGCTGGTTAGCCGCGGCCACGGCGAAATCGGACAGGCAGTCACCCCGGAAATGGAGGCGATCTTCAAACGGGCTGACTGGCTAAAGGCAGTTGAACCGCGCCACCCACTCGTGGAGTTGTCGGACGGTCCCGTGTCTAGCACGATTGCTGCTCCGCTCAAACCGTGCAGTTACGATGAGGTTTCAGGCTCCAAGTTTCCAGATCTTGTTTCGCAGTGCTATGCCGAAGGCGGGAGCAAGGATGACAGAAAGCTGCTGTACAAAGCCGCCGGCATTTTTGCTAAGCACTATATGAGGAATGGATTTGTCCGCTTCGAATCCATTTCCGACATTGAGGCCGCCGACCTATACGTTGAGTTTCTCAGGCGCTTGGGCTTCGGGAAAAGGGAACTGGAACTCATATCCGGAGACATGGACCAGCATTCCGATTCTCGGAAGGAGTGGCGGGATCGTCTCTCGGAACCCTACCTGCTCATAAGCCCATGCGTTCCCAAGCGTAACTTCTATCCGAAATCATCGCTCTGGGTCAGGCCCAAAGTGGACGCACTGGCGAAGAGAAATTCTTCTGCGGCAGACTTCCGGTTCACAATGGCGATGGCTTTCGTTGCCTTCGGACCGATCCTGGAAACGCCCGCGAGGCTCCGAGCAGTCCAGACACCGTCGTCCCATAGGCCATACCATTCAAGCCAGTAACCGCGGCGAGACACCTGAGGGCCATACCACGTGACCACCCTGTCCACAGTCGACAGGGTGGTCACGTGGGAAGCGATGCCACAGTGGACAGGGTACGGGTCTGCGCAGGGAATGTGCCCTACACACCGCGGTTCGGATAACCGGTATCGCTTTTTTCATTTCGAAGATGTCCCTTGTAGCGCGCTGGATTGGCCGAGTAGGCCACTCTAAGCGCGATTGTCCATGCTCCACGAGCTGGGTGCAGCCGCTCACCACACCACAGACCACCCGCTTCAGGGCATCTGGGGTGGCCTTCCATTGGTCACAAGTGGCGAGGTCGGACTGCTGCGAAAGCAGGTTCGCGGAAGAACTCGTTCCAACAGTTGATCGACGGCGAATGGCCGAAGCATAAATTGCGCATTGGTTCGCCTGGTTATGGGACGAGAGGATTGCCTTGTTGGCGACACTTGCACCCACCACCGATCTTTCCGCCCGCTCGAAGTTTCGCGCCGTGTTCCGCCAACTACAATAACCGCATCGGAAAAATGCCCGGGTCAATGACTCAAAATCAAGCGAGCTTCATTCAACGGTGGCAAAAGTCCTCCGCCTCCGAACGGGCAAACTATGCTTTGTTCCTGTCGGAGCTCTGCGATTACCTTGACCTGCCGCGCCCCGATCCGAGCCAAGCAGACGAGGGCCTGAACCTTTACGTGATCGACAAGGCGGTCGAATACAGGGAGTTTGACGGCACGACCACGACCAACTTCATCGATCTCTACCGGCGCGATTGTTTCGTGCTTGAGGCCAAGCAGGGTAGTAATCCGCAGCAGGCGCCGGATGAACTCTTCGATCTGGCGATGCCCGAACCCAAGAAAAAGACCAAGCGCGGGACCGCTGTCCGCGGCACCGCCCGGTGGGACGCCGCAATGCTTGCAGCGAAAGCCCAGGCCGAGCGGTACGCTAAAGCCCTTCCCGCCCAAGAGGGGTGGCCACCCTTTCTCATCGTGGTCGATGTCGGACATTCCATCGAACTGTTCGCCGATTTCTCGCTGACGGGCAAGGCTTATCTCCCGTTTCCCGGCCCAAGGGACTTCCGCATCTCACTGGAGGAGCTTGATACTCCCGAGGTTCGCGAGCGTCTACGCGCGGTCTGGCTCGCTCCCCATTCTCTCGATCCCGCCCTCGAACGCGCCCGCGTCACGCGCGAAGTCGCCTCCAAACTCGCCACCCTTGCGCACAACCTCGAACTGAAATACACACCCAAAGAAGTTGCCGAGTTCCTCACCCGCTGCATCTTTACCTCCTTCGCTGAGGACGTTGGTTTACTTCCCGACCGCGCCTGGCTCGATCTACTTGACAGCCTGCGCGACGACTATAAGAACTTTCCGCCCGTGGTCGAGTCGTTGTGGAAGACCATGAACGACGGCGGCTACTCGCCGCTGCTGCGGAAAGATGTTCTCAAGTTCAACGGAGGATTGTTTGAGTCCACCCGCGCCCTGCCGCTCAACCGCGATCAGATTTACCTGCTTAACGAAGCCGCGAACTCGCGTTGGCGCGACGTGGAACCTGCCATCTTCGGCACACTACTGGAGCGCGCACTCAACCCTGACGAGCGCCACGCCCTCGGTGCCCACTACACGCCGCGGGCCTACGTCGAGCGGCTGGTGCTTCCAACTCTCGTCGAACCTCTGCGTGACGATTGGCGCAACACCCAGGCCGTCATTACCGAACTCCTCGCAACGGGCAAACCGGAGGCAGCCGTCGAGGAGGCGGAGAAGTTCCATCGCCAGCTCTGCAACACTCGCGTCCTCGACCCCGCCTGCGGCAGCGGCAACTTCCTATACGTCGCTCTGGAGCACATGAAGCGGCTCGAAGGCGAAGTACTTGAAACCCTGCACGCGCTCGGCCAGTCTCAACAGGCGCTCGAACATACCGGCTTCACCGTCGACCCTCACCAGTTGCTGGGCATCGAAGTCAACCCGCGCGCCGCCGTCATCGCCGACCTCGTCCTCTGGATTGGTTATCTTCAGTGGCACTTCCGCACCCGCGGCCAGGTGCAGCCTCCCATCCCGGTCATCCGCAACTTCCACAACGTGAACGAAGCCGACGCGCTCATCACTTGGGCAAAATGCGAGCCCGCGCTGGATAAGGATAGCGAACCGATTACCGTCTGGGACGGCGAGACCAAGAGGTCGCACCCCACCACTGGCGCGCTAATCCCCGACGAGTCCGCGCGCATTCCGGTCGAGCAGTACTCCGGAGTGAAGAAGGCCAAATGGCCCGAAGCCGATTTCATCGTGGGCAATCCTCCGTTCATTGGAGGCAAAGATATACGCGCATGGCATGGCGACGGATACGCCAAGGCGATCCGCGATGCCTACGACGACGTGCCCGAAAGCGCCGACTTCGTCATGTACTGGTGGCAGAAGGCCGCTGAACTTGCGCGTGCCTCCAGGGTGCGGCGCTTCGGCTTTGTCACCACCAACAGCGTCACCCAGGTCTTTGACCGGCGCGTGGTGGCGCAGAACCTTGACGCAACCAAGGACCCTCTGTCCATTGTCTTCGCCATTCCGGACCATCCATGGCTCAAGGCGCTGTCCGACGAAGAGGGAGCCGCCACCCGCCACGCCGCCGTGCGTATCGCTATGACGGTCGGAGAGCGCGGCGAACACCAAGGACACCTTTACACTGTGACGCGCGAAGGCGATGCAGCATCGGAGGGCACGGCTGTCGAACTCGCAGAGCGAACGGGCCGCATATTCGCCGACCTTCGCGTCGGAGTAGATGTTGCCGGCGCGCAAGCACTGCGCTCAAATGAGGAACTAAGCTGTCCTGGAGTTAAGCTGCACGGAGCCGGGTTCATCGTAACCCCCGAGATCGCCACGAACCTGGGGCTGGGCCGCATTGATGGGCTTGATCGGCACATCCGGCCCTACCTGAATGGTCGCGACCTAACCGGGAAATCCCGAAACGTTATGGTGATCGACCTGTTCGGCTTGAGCAGTGAGCAGGTGCTTCGCCAATTCCCTGAGGTTTACCAGTGGGTCTACGACCGAGTGAAGCCGGAACGCGACCAGAACCATAGGGCAACTTACAGAGAGAACTGGTGGGTTTTTGGAGAGCCGCGTGCAGCATTTCGTCCAGCCCTGAAAGGACTTTCGCGGTACATATCTACGGTCGAGACTGCCAAGCATCGCATCTTTGTCTTCCTCGATGCGAGCGTGTTGCCTGACAACATGCTGGTCAACATCGCCAGCCAGGATGCTTTTCACCTCGGCGTACTCTCCAGCAGAATTCACCTCTGCTGGGCCCTTGCCGCTGGAGGCACCCTTGAAGACCGACCCCGCTACAATAAAACGCGCTGCTTCGACACCTTTCCATTTCCCGATTGCTCAGATCGCCAGAAGATTGCGATCCGCCAGATTGCCGAAAGGCTCGATGCCCATCGAAAGCGCCAGCAGGAGCTTCATCCCGAACTGACCCTCACCGAAATGTACAACGTGCTCGAAAAACTTCGGGCTGGTGAGGAGCTGACCGCTGAGGATCGCAATCAATATGACCGCGGGCTGATCGGTATCCTACGCGACCTGCACAGTGAGCTCGACTCCGCCGTTTTCTCTGCCTGCGGATGGTCCAGCGATCTCTCAGACGAGGACATTCTTGCGAGCATCGTTTCACTCAACGCGCAGCGCAGCGCTGAGGAGCACGCTGGCACCGTCCGCTGGCTCCGGCCAGAATTCCAGGCGCCGCAACAGTTGGCCGTTCAGACCGCGCTCACGGGCATCGCTCCTGTCGAAGATCGCGCGACCACTCGACGCAAGCAGCCATGGCCAGCGACCCTCTCGGAGCAGGTGCGAGCAGTCAAGGACTCGCTGCGCGCAACGCCCATGCAGAACGTTCAGCAGATCGCCGCCGGTTTCAAGCCTGCCAGCCGAACGCGCGTCGCCGATATCCTCGAGACCCTGACGGCCTTGGGCCAGACTCGCCATATCGACGATCGCTATTCCCTTTGATCGAGCCTAAGCCATCACGAGATCGCCAAACCGCACCTGGAAGCCGATTTTTGAAGAGGGGGTAAAACGACCGCCTGGTCGTTTTAGCAATTTCTGGAAGTCATGCCATCTCTACCAATCGCTAAATGCATGACATTGGTGAGTTACGAGTCGAATGAAGAAATCCAGAGCTCGCAACAGTGCAGAGCACTCGCGCGCGGTCTCACCCTAACAAGCTAATCACCCAGAATAAGACCAATCGTGCGAGGCTGAATGGCCATCCGGCACTACCCCAAGCGTTGTCGGATTGTCGGGTTTTTGGGGTTCAGAGGCTGGAAGCAGTTCAAAATATGCACAATCTGCACAGATTTGTCGGGATCGCCGACAACGGCAACTCGTTGATTAAATTATAACTTAATGATTTTGAAGGATTTATCTCGATTTCTGGCGGAGAGAGGGGGATTCGAACCCCCGATAGAGCTTTTGACCCTATAACGGTTTAGCAAACCGCCGCCTTCAGCCACTCGGCCATCTCTCCGGCTCTGAGACGGATTATACCGGAAGTCTAGCTCACGATGCGCGCGCTCGAACCCCACGCTGAAAAGTCTTGCCCTCCCAGCGCTGCTTTTTGCTTTCCGCGCAGGGCTCAGGTTGATAAATTCGCACGTATGCCCGTTGCCTTAAAACCCGCCACACGAAAGATGCGCTTTCTCCCGCTAATCGCGGCTACCTACTTCATGGTGTCGGGCGGACCTTATGGCATTGAAGACATTCTCGGCGGCGCCGGCTTCCTCCGCGCCATGCTTATCCTGCTGGTTTTGCCGTTCTTGTGGTCTCTGCCTACTGCACTCATGATCGGCGAATTGGCCAGCGCCCTTCCCGCCGACGGTGGCTTTTACGTCTGGGTCCGCCGCGCCATGGGTCCGTTCTGGGGCTATCAGGAAAGCTGGCTCTCGCTCTCAGCCAGCATCTTCGACATGGCCATCTATCCCGCAATCTTCTTGCTCTATCTCGGTAAGTTCAACCCCACTTTAACCCAAGATTGGCGCGGCTACGTCTGGTCCCTGGCCGTAGTTGTCATTTGTTGCGCATGGAATCTACGCGGTGCCCCAGCCGTGGGCGATGACTCGGTATGGATGTTTGCGTTGCTGCTGGCGCCATTCGCGGTTTTCGTCGTTCTCGGCTTCTGGCGCGGTCTCACGCAGCATCCGGCAGTGCAATGGAGCGAGCCGGCCTCTGCGTTCTCGACCGCGGTCCTGGTGGCCATGTGGAATTACATGGGGTGGGACAACGCCTCCACGGTCGCGCAGGAAGTGGAGAATCCTCAGCGCAATTATCCCCGTGCCATGATCGCCGCGACATTCCTCGTCGCCATTACTTATATTCTTCCGCTACTGGCCATGGCGCTGGCCGGCCTCTCCGTCGAGAGCTTTTCCACCGGTGGTTGGGCTGACGTAGCCCGCTCCCTCGGCGGACCGGGCCTGCTCGGAGCGGGCATGAGGCTTGCCGTGGTCGCCGGTGGTGCCATCTGCGGCATCGGTATGTTCAACGCACTGATGATGAGTTACACGCGCCTACCCATGACCATGGCAGAGGATGGCATGTTGCCTCGTGTCTTCGCTCTGCGCAACAGGCGCGGCGTGCCGTGGGTGAGCGTACTGCTTTGCGGGCTCGCGTGGGCACTCGCGCTCAAGCTACCCTTTGAGCGCCTCATCTCCATCGACCTCATCTTGTATGGTTCCAGCCTGCTCCTCGAGTTTGTGGCCCTCGTCGTTCTCCGCATCCGCGAGCCCAACCTTGCGCGCCCCTTCAAGGCGGGCAATTTCACCGTTGCCTGTCTTCTGGGACTGGGCCCCGCAGCGTTAATCGGCTACGCGCTCTATGCTGCGCGTGACGAAAAACTGACCGGCACTTTTTCCGCCCTCGTCTTTGCGGTTGTAGTGGGATTGCTGGGACCAGTACTCTATCGCATCACCGCTGCCCCGCCGGTAGAAGACCGCTTGCTATCGAATCCAGCTCCCGATTCAAACGCGGATTAACCGTCTTGCGTCGTGCCTGCTTTGTCCATCACAGCTTATTGAGATATCTCTTTCAATCGCGAGAAAGCATGGCGGATCAAGGCTTTTCCCTAACCCGCCGCGCGTAGGACTTCATGGCAATTCTCTTGCTCTAGGCCGCGCCAACCAAGTTGACTCTCTCTGAAATCTCGGTGAGCAATTCGTCCGCACCCAGCTCATCGGCCTCGATTGCCTCAAGAATCGAAGCATCTTGCTCCAGGCCCAGAAGCTCGGCCCACCGCCGCAGTGTTCCATAGACAGCAATTTCGTGATGTTCCACCTGTTGTGCCGCACTTATCAGCGCAACGTCGCACACTGAGGAGTCGGTCACGTCCTTGATCAGGTCCTCTGCTTCTGTCGTCAAGCCGCCGATCACTTTGCAAATCTCCGTCTTCGCTTCTCCCTGGCGGGCTTGCAGCAGGCCCTCGATAGCCAGAACATGCGCCCTGGTCTGCTCAAGGTGGTTACCGAACGCCTCATTCAACTCTGGATCCGTTGCGTGTTCGATCATGTCAGGAAGGGACTTGGTGATCTTGATCTCCATGTCGTAGGCCTTCTTCAGGCTGTTCACGTAGAGGGTCTCCAGGTCCTTGATGTTCTCTGAAAACAATTTCATAAGATACTCCTCTGCTGGTTGAGTTGGATTCTGGTACTTGGGACGCGAAGCATGCATCTGCGCGCCCTTCAGCTCGGCTGGGCGAACACAAAGACCCCAGTTTTCGTTCTTTGATTGCTCTCGACTTATCTGCGTCTGCCGCGAACTTTCACTCGGACCGGCGCCTGGCATTTTTTCAGGTACGGGCTCTCCATGCATCCGGCAATCTGCATTGCCGATCCCGGCAAATTGACTTCTCTTTGCGCTGATGCGTTTCGTGCTCGCCCCCAGCATCCGGGTTGCTAGTAAGAGCGGATTTCATCCTTTGAGGTTGCCCGCTTCTCTTCACAATCGGGCTGTCGACAAAACTCAGAAGAGCAACTCTGAGTCCTGAACATTGTGTGCATTTTTGCGGGCTTGCTTCCCGGAGCAATCAACGCTATCCGATTCTTAAGGAGCCTGCAATGGAGTCATCAGCTTCTTGCATTCATCCCCGAGCTGGTCGCCTGGGTCCAGCTGCGGCTCAGAATTCCAGAGGTCGAGCAGTTGCTTCGCCGTCTCCCGTGCAGCGGGATAGCGGGTCCGCTCCTGACGCAAGCGGAACGGAGCATTTGGTGTAGTGTCCTGATTCCACCATCCCCACCGAAGCGACGGCTCGGTGGCTTTCCAGAACGCCAGCTCTTGCTGGAAAAGCTCGTTGAGATCCCCTGCAACCGAGTCTCCGCCCGCCTTGGCCATGGCCACAATTAAATCCGCAGCCCGCTCTGCAAAAACCGGATCGTCGATCATGCCACGGATGGTCGCAACAGCAGTAAGTCCAGAGCTACCCAACTCCTTCAACGCCAATTGTCTCGCCGAATAAATATCCGAGAGCACATAGGGCTTGAGCAATTGCGCACGTTCTTCACTCGCCCGAACAGCTCGAATTGAAGTCATCTCTTCCTGAATCAGACTGACCTCTTTCACCCGCTCCTTCAACTCTTGCTCGGTAGCTGGATTCAAGGGATAGGAAATCGGCTTCAACGATCGCCGAATGAAATCCGGGTACAAGGGATACACAATGCTGGGTCCGGCATTCATAGGCTGAAAAAAGCAGTAGAGCTTTCCTTCATCGATCCAGACGGCCGAGACCTTCGACGAGCCCCAAACATCAGTGGGCTCCCATCCCGTCTTCTCGCCATGATCGGTTGCATCTTCCGGGCTGAGTCCCGTTGCACTGCTCTTCAGGAACAGGACCATGCGAGAGCCCACAGGCTGCCTGGGAGTCTGTTCAGAAACCCCGCCCTGAAGCGCGGTAAACCCCAACTTCAAATAGCCAGAAATTGGACTCCCATCCGTCGGGGGAATCAGCCCAGGTACAACCACTTTGCTGCCTGCACGAAGATCCCCCTTCCAGGATTCGAGGACTTCAAATACACCGTCCTGTGCGGTCGTTGAGACGATCACAACGTTGGTGGCAAGCCACGAACTCGAATCGGCCCAGAAAGCCGGACGAAAGGCGCAGAAGGTCGTCTGTGGAACCACCGCCACCAGCATCAAAGTTCAGCACGCAATAAACCTTCGCATCGCGCTTCTGCCCAGCCCGCTCATTTGACGCAATCAATCTCTCAGGCGCTCGGCGGTGTGTACGCGTATCAAACACCATTCGAAGGTCGTTCCGGGCGCGACGCGAGCCCCTCACCGTCTCGCGTCTAAACGGCCTCCGCCTTTTTCGCTTTGCTCTCTTCAAACTGCTTCACGGCCCGCACAACATGGTCGCGCGCATACGCCGCATCGTGCCAGCCCTTGATCTCCACCCGCTTCCCCTCAAGATCCTTGTAGATCGAGAAGAAGTGGGTAATCTCCTTCAGCATGTGCGGATAGATATCGGTATAGTTCCAGACGTTGGTGTAACGCGGATTATTCTTGCCCACCGCCAGCACTTTTTCGTCCAATATGCCCTGGTCCAGCATCTCCAGCAGACCAATTGGCCGCACCTCCTGCACGCAACCCGGGAAGCTCGGTCCCGGAACCAGGACCAGCACGTCCAGAGGGTCGCCGTCGTCGCTCAGTGTGGAGGGAATAAACCCGTAATCCCCAGGGTAGTGAACCGGGGAGTGCAGATTGCGGTCCAGCTTGAAAACATGCAGTTGGTTGTCGTACTCAAACTTATTGGTGCCGTCTTTGGGAATCTCGATCACCGCCCGAAAGACCTCCGGGGAACGATCGCCGATCGGCAATTCCAGATAATTAACCATTTCTCTTGCTTCTCCTTATAGGTTAGGAACGTGGAACCGGCGCGAATCAGGTCGCCGGAATGATTGCAGTAGGCTTTCAGCCATCCCAGCGATAAAACAAATGGGATGCATATTGGGGAACCGGGGAATCAGTCCAGGGTTGGAGAAAGCGCCGGGGGCGACCCCGCAGGCCTTCCCGCCGCCGGAACTACTATAATCACGGATGATGAAGGCACATGTCTATGTCACGTTGAAGACATCGGTCCTGGACCCTCAGGGCCAAACCATCCAAAATGCCCTCCGCAAGATAGGATTTGCAGAGGTAATCGCGGTCCGCCAGGGCAAGTATTTCGCGCTAAACCTCGCCGATGGCCTCACTCCCGACGCGGCAAAGTCTCAGGTCGAGCGCATCGCCCGCGAGGTCCTCACCAACCCCGTAATCGAAGAATTCACATACCGCATAGAGGAATAGGCTCCAGCCCTTTGGAGCATGCGGCGCCCGAGTTTTGCATTAAGACTTGGAAATGTTCAAGCCCACCCTCCCATCGGCCATCCAACGGGCTGCAGGCGGGCCGGACGTTTTCTCAACGTGAAAGCAACTGAAACTGTTCAATCGCAATCTTCGGCCCAATAAACGTGTGCTCAATATCCGGTAGCAGCATCACGGTAATCTCGTTGAAGCTGCGAATTCTCGCGTCTTCCGGTACTAAGAAACGAAGCGTCTCGTGCGTGGGTGCGGTCTTGGTCACAAAGCGTCCTGGCTCCGTGGAGACAATCGGTTGCTGGCCTAGATAAAGAGTCTGCTTTCTGCCCGATGCAGTATCGGTCAGCAACACCGCCATCTGAATCGCGCCCTCCCGGTTATCACGGTTTGCGATTTCAACCTCAACCTCACGGCAGCGTGCCACAGGAATTGCCCTGCCAAGCGCCTGGTGCGCGTCCATCACCAGGGGAATGCCATTGTTCGATTCGATCTCTGCGCCGAGGGGTGTTCCATGCGCCTGGTGCGCCGTCGGCCCCGGCTCCTTGTCCGGCGGCTGCACGTACCAGTACTCCCCATCAAATCGAATGACGAGAGGCTGCTTTGACCCCTTCGCCAGGAAGGATTCGTCTACTGGGAGTGGTGGAATTAACTGCTTCATCTCCGGAACCGGCCAGAGGATCAGGCTTTCGTAGCCGGCTATGCCGTTGGCTGATTCTGCCTTCCGTTCCGTGCGGTTATCTGGCGTTGACGCCCTGCCTGCCGCAAGCGCTGTGTTGATTCCATCCTCACGGTTACGGTGAGCCACTCCATCCATCAACGCCCACACAGTCACTATCACCGCCGGCAAAATGGCGCAAGCCACCAGCGTTGCCGCACGCTTGTATTCGCGATCGCGATCCAGCCCGGAACTCCGCCCAAATGTCCGGTTCCATGCAAACAGAAACCCACTCAGCGCGAACAGCGCAGCCGCAGTCAGATTGGAATGATCCGTCAGCGCCCACACGGCCGCATACATGCAGATCGCAATCAGGTATCCATGCATCTCCATAGGGGCGCGATAGAGCGTCTCTGCAAACAGCTCAGCCTTCTCTGATCCAAAATGGTCGGATTGTTGTCCCGAGGCAAAGACGGTATAGGTTGCATTGCGCAGTCCGATTCCCAGCAGAATCGCACCAAAAACCCCAACCAGGGCTGTCGCCGCCGACAACTGCTCCGAGAACAACATCATTGCGGGCACCCAGACCCATGCTGCGGAGCAAACGAGTGCGAACAGCGGAAAGGGAATTGGCGGATGCGCGCGGAATGGACTTGCAGGGCTCACCCAATACAGTCCGGTGCCCACCGCGCCCGCAATTGCGCCGACGGCGACATAAATAATTGCCCGCATGAGCAAGGAAGAAAGTGTTGGCGAGTGCTCGTGCGGCAATTGGCAAAGCACGAAAGCAGCGATCATGGCATTGATCAGGCCCGCACCCACCATGAGGCCAAAGAATCGACGCACTGTGAACGGATCCAGGCTCGACAAGGTCAGGAGCGGATCGGGCTGCTCTGAAGGCTCACTCGCCGGCGGCTCGGCCGGGAAAGACTGGCGTGTGCGCACCCTTCGCGGCGCCGTTCCCCAAAGTGCGCACAGAATCGCAACGAAGTACGGAACGCGCGTCGCATCGGCAAGCATCCGCAAATCTGCAATCTGCCCCACAGCCGTGCTCGCCACCCTTGTATCCGCAAAGAACGAATACCAGTAAAGGTTCACCACCACGAACGTTGCCGCATAAGCCGGCACGAACACCAGCAGAGCCGTCAGAAACGCACGACTTCTCCAGCGAAGGGCCTTTGCCGCGCCGGGTTGGGCGAGGAGAAAAATCAGCATCCCGCTCCATAGAAATATCGCGTTGAGCGCCACCCACACGGCAAGCACGGCGAGCGAAGACAGCGGCCCAGCCCATTTCAGGCGCCAGATCCAATCAACCCAGCGCGAGTCCTCAACCCGGTCCACCAGCGCTCTCCACGCCGGTGCCAGTATCGACCACAGCAGCGCAAACACCAGTAGTGAAGTTCGTGCGCGAAGACTGTTGATCCATGCAATCGAGCATGCCTGTACTACCTGCCGCCAGTACCACCCATTCGTACGCCCGGAATAGAAGCTCTCCAGCAGATCGCCGGTAAGCGCATCATCGCGATCGTCCGGAGTGCAATGCTCCAGCATCCATACAGCCAGCGGTGGAGGCTCAGTACGCTTCATGTTTAAGCTCGTCCCACATCCAGTTTCATGTCGGGCAGCGCTCGCCATAGTCTCGTCAGAATCCGGCGCGTCTCGTGAACCTGCCGCAGTCCTTCTTTCGTGATCTTGAAATATCGCTTGGCCTTGCCGCCGCGCTCCGGCGTAGGATCACCAAGGCTGGAGTCGACAAGCCCCTTCGCCTCCAGCCGTTCCAACGCCGCGTAAACACTTCCCACCGACACGTCCCTGCCGCGTTGTGCCTCAAGTTCGCGCGAGATAGGCACACCGTATGCCTCCTCGCCGAGATGGACCACGGCCAGCAGAAGCATCAACTCAAACTCTCCCAGATAACTTCGTTCCGTCATTAATTCAACAATAGCGAAGAAATAATCCGAATACAACTGTTTTGTTCTTCCGCCCTGCAATTGTCAGCCGGGGAGCTTCTGAAACTGCGCAGTCCCTCCCAATTGAAAACCCCGCCCGGTACATCCGAGCGGGGTCTCCCATCCACCTTGTTCCGTTCTTACGCCGCAGGGTGCTTCAGAATATCCGCCAGCGCCTGCAGTCGTGCCGAGTCAGCCGGGCTTTTTGTCGCATTCGCGCTCGCTTCCAACTCATCTGTCATACCCTTCAACTTCGCCACTTTGCTCGCTTTCAGGTGAGACTTCTCTACGTCTTTAATCGCTTTCTGCAAGGCTGCAATACGTTTTGCGGGCAAAGCCTGAGACCTGGTTAGTTGGTCCAGGTAAGCTTTCGCCACTACCAACTGCGCAGGCCACTCAATCTTCTGCTGGTTCTGCACATTCAGCTCGTTCACCTTGACAGCCTTTGCCGCATCAATTTCGTTTTGTGTCAGGAATTTCGACGGCGTCAGTTCAAAAACATCCAGCCCGCGTGCAATCTCCGAGCCATAAATTGCGCCGTTGTACCAGTACGCCGACCAGAAGCCGCCCAGCACAAGTGTCTTCTCATCAATCGGCCCGCGGTCAAAGTAGGCAATCTCCATCGGATGCGCGGCGTCCGTAAAGTCCATCACGGAAACGCCTCCCTGGTACCATGCCTGCACCTCGATATCGCGTCCCGGCACCGGAATCAGCGAGCCGTTATGCGCCACACAATTCTCCGTATCGCTCTGCGCCGCCGGCATTTTGTAATAGGCAGCCATGCTCAGCTTGTCGTCTTTCAAATTGAAGATCGCATCGGCGCCCCACTTGTTGGGGTCGGTCGCCCTGCAGCGAGCTCCCAGGCCGCCACCCCACTCATCGGTGAACACCACCTTCGTCCCATCATTCGAGAACGTCGCCGAATGCCAATACGAGTAGTTCGGGTCATTCACCGCATCCACCCGCTTCGGGTTCGCCGGGTCCTTGATGTTCAGCAGAATACCGTTCCCCGAGCACGCTCCCGCCGCCAGCCCAATTGCCGAGTACACCGTAATATCGTGGCATTGATTCGTGTCCGCTGGTTTTTCCGCGCCCTTGTCATGACTGCCACCGTTGTTCAGTCCGTTCAGTGCGCCCGATCGCGGGTCGATAAACACTCGCGGGCTCGAAACCACCTTCGCCTCTTCCGGATGCGCCACCGGCACCTTGATCACCTCAATCCGGAACAGCGCCGTGTTCGGATCTTTATCCGGAGTCTCACCTGAGCATCCAGCCAGCTCTTCCGGCTGCCGCACAAACGACGTTCCTGAAACATAGATATAAACATTATCCTTGTCATTCGGATCAACCACCAGCGTATGCGTGTGCGAGCCGCGGCACGTCTGCACCGCCGCCACTTGCTTAGGATTCTTGATGTCTGAAATATCAAAGATTCTCACGCCGCGGAAGCGGTCCTTCTGCGCCGCCGGCGGATGGCGTTCTTTTTCATGACCTGCAGCCGGCGCCGGGTCGGGTGGAAACCCCTGCGCACCGCAATCCAGGCGCCCATTCGGCATCTCCACGCTCATGAACAACAGGTTTCCATACACCGACACGTCTCCCTGTCCACCCGGGCACACCAGCGTCGTCAGCAACGTTGTCTTCGCTGGATCGGCAATGTCGTAAATGCTGACCCCGTAGAAATTTCCTTGGAACAGATGGTTTCCCTGAAATGCAAAATCCGAATTCGCAAATGCAAGCTGCGCAATCACCATCTGCCGCGCCTTCGGCATCTTCGCAACGTTTCTGATACCCAGCATGCCAATCGTCTTTTGCACCGTCGGATCGTCGGCAGACGTCGCCGTAAGCTGCAGCGCATCCGGCTTCTTCAGGAACGCGATATGCTTCATGGCCATCGCCGTCTCGCCCGCGTCATACATCCCCGCTTTCAAACTCGATCGAGGATCGCTCGTGTCCGACCCCGTCATCCCCGGGGGCAACGGTCCAGCCGGATGCGGCGCGAACGGGTCCGCCTCGGCCTCCGGAGCCTTCGCGGGCCCATCAGCTGCCTGAGCGGCAGGCGGGGGAGTTGCGGGTGCTTGCGCAGATCCCATGGCGGAGTACATCAGAACAGCTGCCGCAGCAGCCAAAAGAAGCACGTCTTTCTTTACTCCATTCACTCGCTTCACTCTCGTCAATGTTTCTCCTCCAGCATGTGCTGCATGATCCTTATTTCTGCCCGCTGCGTGTTGTCCGCATCCGTCGCAAAGTTGAAGATATCGGCGTCCTGACCCGCACCTGCCTCATCGAACAACGCCTTCACCATAATCAGTGCGCCGCCGTGGTGCTGAATCATCCCTGTCAAAAACAAACGGTCGAACTCCGCACCCTTTGCGACCCGCAGCGCCGCCATCTGCTCCGGCGTCAACATTCCCGGCATGGGCGCCATCGGCTTGCCATTCATATCCATATTCGGCATCCCCGGCATCGCTCCAGGCATAGACGTGGCCTGCCCACGTCCCGCCAACCACCGCTGCATAAACCGGATTTCGTCAGATTGCGAGCTGCTGATCTTCGCTCCCAGCGCCCGCACATCTTTGTTCTCGGTATGCGACGCAATCAGCGCGGTCATCTCCACAGCCTGCTGGTGATGCATGATCATGCCCTGCATGAAGTCCACATCCGCCTGCGCAAGCGGCGGCAAGCTGCCCCTTGTTGTCGACGGCAGCGTTTTGCTTGGCTCTCCCGGAGCGCCCGGCTGGACCACAACAGGCGTCGACGCGTTCGCATTCTGCGCTCGGGCAACGAACGGACAACTGCCCGCAAGAGTGCTCGCGGTCAGCATCATGCCGAACAGCGTCACAACTCCTGTTGCAGACCCAAGCCTTTGCTTTTGGGGAAGCAGGCAAATCCTAAAGTCAGGTGGGAAGCCAAACATTTCCAATGAATTTACGCTACCACGCCCGGCCGGGTCCTTCCCGTTCGCTTTAATCGATTTTTCCCCCAGCGATCGAAAAGCCTGTTCCCAGCACACCGGCATTACCTGTAGATGATGCAGCCGCGTTTTTCCAAAGTTTCCAGCCACCGCGGTGTTCGCAATGTATTCACCCACCGCAAATCTAATTTCTCGAGCTTCGGTAATTCCGCAATACCGTCGGGCAGCGTCTCGATTGGGTTTCCGCGCAAGTCAATTTGGCGAAGCTCCCGCAACTCCGAAACCGCCGCTGGCAGCGTTTTGAGCCGGTTGTTTCTGAGATGAAGTTCACGCAGATGCGACAGGCCAGCAATCGATTCCGGCAGATGGGAGATTTGATTATCCGTGACGCGCAACTCCACCAGGCCAGACAATTGGCAAACCGTATCAGGGAATATTGAGAATTGATTTTCGCTGAAATTCAAATATCGGAGTTTCTGAAGCCGTCCTATCGGCGCAGGCAGTGAAGCAAGTCGATTGTCGTGCAGATAGAGAAAGTCGCTTAGTTCCGTGAGATTTCCAATCGTGTCCGGCAATTCCACCAGCTTGTTGTGACCCAGGTCGAGGGTCCGCAGCATCTGCAATTCGCCAATCCGCTGCGAAATCTCCGCCAGCCCGTTGTCGGCCAGAATGAGCACCGCGACATCGATCTGCTCCCAAACCTCATCCGGAACCGCCCCAAGATTCTTCCTCCAAAGGTTCAGAGTTCCATTCGGCAGCATACCTCGAATTCTATCCTGCAAGCGCCCAAGGCAGCGATTGACAACTTACCGCCGAGTCTCTCAGCTACTCCATCGTAAAACCAAGCCGACCCAGAACCTGACAAGCCGAAAGCAGGAGGAGCTAGCAGCTGTCTTTCATTCCGCCCGCATCCGGTCGCATAGAATCGTTGCATGTGCGGCATAGTCGGTTACGTCGGTCCCAAGAAGGTAGTTCCTGTCATCATCGAGGGGTTGCGGCGCCTCGAATACCGCGGCTATGACTCGGCAGGCATCGCCGTCGGCAGCCCAACAAGCAAGACCCTGGATGTCCGTCGCGCCCCCGGCAAGCTTGCCAATCTTGAGGAGGTTCTGCGCGAACATCCCCTTGAGGGCAGCTTCGGCATCGGCCACACTCGCTGGGCCACCCACGGTCGCCCCACCGAAGAAAACGCCCATCCCCATCGCGATTGTACCGGTCGCCTCGTCGTAGTCCACAACGGCATCGTTGAAAATTACCTGGATCTGAAGCGCGAGCTCACTGACCTCGGCCACAAATTCGTCACCGAGACGGACACCGAGATCATTGCTCACCTCATTGAGCAGGTGCAAAACGATGCAGACGCCGCCGGCCAGCCGATCCTTCTTGAAGACGCTGTCCGCCGCGCAGTCAAGCGGCTCACTGGCGCCTTTGCGCTCGGCGTCCTATCCGCTCTCGAGCCCGACAAAATCGTTGCCGCGCGGCTCGGTCCGCCTGTGGTCATCGGCGTCGGGGAGGGCGAGTCGTTTGTCGCCTCCGACGTACCTGGCATTCTGCATCACACCCGCAATATTTATTTTCTCGGCGACAGTGAAATGGCAATCCTCACCCTCGCCGGCGTCGCCCTCACCGACTTCGATGGCAACCCCATCCAGCGTCCCCTGACGCGCATTCAATGGGACCCCATCCAGGCGGAAAAGGGCGGCTACAAGCACTTCATGCTCAAAGAAATCTGGGAGCAGCCGCGTGCCATCACGGACACAACGCTGGGCCGTGTCTCGCTCGACTCCGGCAAGATCTTCCTGGGCGAGATGAAGATTTCCGACGAGGAATTGGCCGCTGCTTCCAGCATCAATATCGCCGCCTGCGGCACCAGTTGGCACGCCGCCCAGGCCGGCAAGTACATGATCGAGCGGCTCGCGCGCCTCCCCGTCGATGTCGATTACGCCAGCGAATACCGCTATCGCAATCCCATCCCCGACCGCAACGCGCTTGGCCTGCTCATCACCCAATCCGGCGAGACTGCCGACACCCTCGCTGCGCAACGCGAGATGATCGCCCTCGGCTCGAAGACCGTTGCCATCTGCAACGTGGTCGACGCCATGGTGGCCCGCGAGGCGCACGGCGCCATCTATACCCATGCCGGCCCTGAAATCGGCGTTGCTTCCACCAAGGCCTTCACCGCGCAGCTCACCGCGCTCTTTCTTTTGGCGCTCAAACTCGGCCAATTGCGCGGCCGCCTCGATACCGAGCGCTCCATCGCCCTCATCGGCGAGCTCAGCCGCATCCCCTCGAAAATTGAGGAAGTCCTGCGCTCCCGTGCGGCGCAATGCGAGCAACTGGCCAAGGAATTCTCAACGGCGCGCGACTTCCTCTATCTCGGCCGCGGCATTCATTTCCCCATCGCGCTTGAAGGCGCGCTGAAGCTGAAGGAAATTTCCTACATCCACGCCGAGGGCTATCCCGCAGGCGAAATGAAGCACGGCCCCAACGCCCTGATCGATGAGACTTTGCCCGTAGTAGTGCTGGTCACGAGCGACGATTCCGATCCCGCATCCAAGCTGCGCTATGAAAAGACCCTCTCCAACATTCAGGAAGTGACCGCCCGCTCTGGCCGCGTCATCGCCATAGCCACTGAAGGCGACGCCACCATCGGCAGCCTGGTGGAGCATGTCATCCACATTCCTCCGGCCTTCGAGCTTCTCTCGCCGCTCATTGAAATTGTGCCGCTGCAGTTGCTGGCCTACTACATCGCGGTGCGACGCGGTTGCGACGTCGACCAGCCTAGGAATCTCGCCAAGTCTGTCACCGTCGAATAGCCCCGCCTCTACCCTACCAAACCGTGGGATGACAATTGTTGTGGGAGTTTTTTGCCTACAACTTATTGAAATTATTGATCTACTATAGACATTGACGATCTTCTTTTTAGTTGTGGATATTTTCGACAATTCCAACGCGTCAGCTGCAAATGCCTGGCTTCGAAAAGCGAACCTAACCCATGCGTCATTATTCAAAGACACTGACCCTCTCGTCAGTCTCTCCACTTTCCTGATTCGCCCGTAAGAACCAACCCTAAGCGGCGACCACGTGTGCCACACATGTGCCGCATTCTCGTCTTAGGAGCCACTGTGGTGCGGAGGACTAGTCAGAAAATTCGCCGCGAATCCGGCACCTGACTGGTCAGCATTTACGTCGGTAGCGATCCGCAAACGCGGAAACGCGACCAATATCTCGATCACTTGCTCGACATCTGCGCGGGCCGCTCTTGCGCGCGAAGAGCTTTCTGGTTGGCGCGGAAATTTAACGCGCGCGTCTGGAATCGGAGAATGTCCAGCTCTCCGGAAGGCTGGAGACGCGCAAGGCTCTGGACCTTGCGAAAAGCATTCTGCAGCGCGATCTCTCACTGACCGAGAACGAGGCTTACCACTCCATGCAAACGGAAAGCCAGCAGCGCCGCAGGTCCATGCGCGAGATCGCCGAAGCAATCTTCTTGGGCGAAGATCTCAGGAAGTTCCGATCCGACAGCGGGGAAGCAAAACATTCCAAAGCTGCTGAAGGTGGTCCAGTTCAAGACCGCGAAAAAGAAGGTCTGGCATGATGCGCAATCGTTGTTTTGCAAACTGATTGAGCTACGACTTTTTAGTGGTAGTGGGATTTGGGCCTAGATGCATCCAAGTCGATTGCAGAAGGAAACAGGACGTTTCCCTCGTGAAGCAGCCGCTCTCTGGAAGCTTGAGATTTGACCCTGCAGTGTCGCTGTGGGAAGTCTCGTACGATGCTAACCAGGTTTGATTTGTGACCGTCTATTGCGGTCTCTAGGGACCAACAACTGCCTCCTACGACCGTATGAAAATTGAGTGAATTCGCCAGATTACCGAATGAATCATTCCAGATTGCCACCTAAAGGTGTCTGTGAGCATCATTACAAAAGCGGATTCGTCGGTGTTTGCCGAGAGAGCCTAGGAGACGAAAACATATTATTTCGCGAGAATCCCGGAATGGCAGTCGCGATGAAGCCGGAGTTGGCGGCATCGACTGAGCGATTTACGAATTTTAGAGAAGACACTGACGACATCGGCAAAGGAGCAATCAATGCAAATTGGAATGGTAGGTCTCGGAAGGATGGGCGCAAACATGGTGAGGCGGTTGCTCAAAGGAGGCCATGAGTGCGTGGTCTTTGACATGTCGCCACAAGCGATCGAAGAGTTAGTGCACGAAAGAGCTGAAGGGAGTTCGTCTCTGAAAGATTTCGTCGTGAAACTCGCAAAGCCACGGGCGATATGGCTGATGGTCCCGGCGGCTGTAGTGGACAAAACTATCTCCGATTTATTGCCTTACATTGAACCCGAGGACATCCTTATTGACGGTGGGAATTCCCATTACGTGGACGACATCCAGCGCGCCAAGCAACTCGCGACCAAGCATATCCACTATCTGGATGTCGGGACCAGCGGCGGTGTGTGGGGTTTGGAACGCGGTTATTGCATGATGATTGGAGGCGAAAAAGAGACGGTAAAACATCTCGATCCAATCTTCGCGACGCTGGCTCCGGGACAGGGCGACATACCACGCACGCCGGGGCGCGAGAAACTTGGTGGCACTGCCGAGCGGGGCTATCTGCATTGCGGTCCGAACGGCGCCGGCCATTTTGTCAAGATGGTACACAACGGAATTGAGTACGGCCTTATGGCTGCATACGCTGAGGGTCTGGGTGTATTGCGCGACGCCAACATAGGAAAGAAGAAGGATGCGGTCGACGCAGAAACTACGCCGTTGCGAGACCCCGAGCACTACCAATATGACCTCGATCTGCGTGACATCGCTGAGGTGTGGCGTCGGGGTAGCGTAGTCGCATCTTGGTTGCTTGACCTTGCGGCGGCCGGCTTAGCGAACGATCCCGAACTTTCTCAGTTCGCGGGGCGGGTTTCCGATTCGGGCGAAGGCCGGTGGACAATTAAGGCGGCCATCGACGAGGCTGTGCCAGTCCCTGTTCTCTCTACCGCGCTCTACCAGCGTTTTACCTCGCGCGGAGAAGCGGACTACCAGGACAAATTGCTCTCAGCGATGCGTTTCGGTTTCGGCGGCCACTTGGAAAAAACCGGTGGCAAATAGGTCTGCAGAATAGGGAGATCCGCAATGACTAATTCCCAATCAGACGCTCTGGTCTTCTTCGGTGCTACGGGAGATCTGGCCTATAAGAAGATCTTCCCAGCGCTTCAGGCCATGATAAAACGCGGGCGCCTTGATACGCCTGTGGTCGGTGTGGCCAAAGCCGGTTGGAACCTCGAACAGCTTCGTGCCCGGGCTCACGACAGCCTCGAGAAGCATGGGGGAATCGATGAGTCCGCATTCAACAAGCTGTCCAATCTGCTTCGCTATGTGGACGGCGACTATAACGACTCCGCCACATTTCAGGCGATCGCCAAGGAACTCAAAAACGCGCAGCGGCCGGCACACTACCTTGCCATCCCACCCCTTCTTTTTGAGACTGTGGTGCAACAACTGGAGAAATCGGGCTGCACCGCAAACGCCCGCGTCATTGTCGAGAAACCCTTCGGCCGTGATCTAGCCTCAGCTCAAGAGCTCAACCGAATTCTGCATTCCGTTTTCCCCGAATCGGGGATCTTTCGCATCGATCACTATCTCGGCAAACGCCCGGTAAACAACGTCGTAATCTTCCGGTTCGCTAATGCATTCATGGAGCCTTTCTGGAATAGAAACTACGTCGAGAGCGTGCAGATTACGATGGCCGAAGATTTCGGAGTGCAAGGACGCGGCGCTTTCTACGATCAGACCGGAACCATTCGCGACGTAATTCAGAACCATCTGTTCCAGGTTCTATCCAACCTTGCGATGGAGCCTCCCGTCCGCACAGACAGTGAAACGATTCGCGATGAGAAGGTAAAGGTGCTTAAGGCAATTCGTCCCCTGGAAACGAACAATCTTGTTCGCGGCCAATTCCGTGGCTATCGATTGGAAGGCGGCGTCCGCGCCGATTCGAATATGGAAACCTTCGCTGCACTGCGGCTGGAAGTCGATTCGTGGCGTTGGAAGGGAGTCCCATTTTACATCCGCGCGGGAAAGAACTTGCCGGTGACCTGCACAGAAGTTCTTGCGCGACTTAAAAAACCGCCGACGGTCATGAAGGACAGTGTTTTGTCACAAAATCATATACGGTTTCGGATCGGCCCAGAAATGACGATCGCCATAGGCTCAACGGTGATGGCTCCGGGAGAGGCACTGGCCGGCCAGCATGTCGAGATTATCGCCAGCCGCAATCCTTGCCCAGACGAAATGGACGCGTACGAGCGCGTACTGGGCGACGCGATGGCGGGAGATGCCACGCTTTTTGCACGCCAAGACTATGTGGAGGAGGCATGGCGAATCGTCGATCCGGTTCTGAAGTCAGGAACTCCTGTTTATGAATATGAGCCTGGCACCTGGGGCCCCGGCGAAGTAGAACAGGAAGTTTCGCCCGATGGAGGGTGGAGTAACCCGGTCATTGCGGACCAGGAAGATTTCCGGCTTGCAGAAATTCCCTGCTGATGATGAAAATTTCAATTGGGTCAAGGAAAAGATCATGTACTTACTAAAAAATGTCCTGGAAGAAGCGCAAAGTAACGGAGCGGCCATCGGTCACTTCAACGTTTCCGACTTGGTTTTGATAAAGGCTGTATTCGGGTCTGCTCAGGAATTGAAGATTCCGGTCATCGTCGGTGCATCGGAGGGTGAACGCGCGTTTTTGGGGGTCGCTCAACTTGCGGCGCTGATCAGAAGCCTGCGCGAGGAACATGACTTCCCTGTCTTTCTCAATGCGGACCATACGCATTCACTGGACGGTGCAATTGCCGCTGCCAAAGCCGGTTTCGACTCGGTTGTGTTCGACCTATCTGCATTGCCGTTCGAGGAGAATATCAAGCAGACCAAGCAGGCTGTGGAGACGCTGAAATCAATTAATGCGAACTTTCTCGTGGAAGGAGAGATTGGAAATATAGGGACTGGATCCGAAATCCATGAGTCGGTGCCCGGCAGTTCGAAGACACTTACTACTCCTGAAGAAGCAAAGCAGTTTGTAGAAAGTACTGGAGTCGACATTCTCGCTCCCGCAGTCGGCAACATGCACGGGATGCTGCAATCAATGGTGCACGGAGACGTGAAGAAACGGCTCAACATTGGACGAATTCGAGAGATTAAAGGTGCATCTGGAAGTTTGTTGACCTTGCACGGCGGCTCCGGGACCGATGACGTTGACTTCCGGGAAGCAATCGCGGCTGGAATAAATATCATTCATATCAACACCGAACTGCGCGTTGCATGGCGGCGCGGACTGGAAGATGCCTTTGCGCAGAAGCCAGGAGAGATTGTTCCTTATAAGCTCCTGCCCGTGGCGGAAGAAGCGGTCAGAAAAGTTGTTCTGGGACGCTTGCAATTGTTCAGCCAACAGCAAAGATAGCGCGCGGCTCTTGTGCAACAAAGCACCACGCCAACGCCGCAGGGAACGAGCCCGGCAACGACAGAACCCTCCACCATGACTCAGACCCCCCGTCTGACGCAATCTGAAGCAGAGCAAATGGCCATCAAGAACAACCCGCGGGTAAGTGTCGCGCACTTGCTCGCATTGGCACAACATCAGGTTGTTCGTGAGACTAGAGCCGCAGAACTGCCAACTGGATTGGCGAGCATTACTGCGGAGGAGGCGGAAAACGCCAGCCGCATTTCCTCAGGTTAGCTCACTGCGTCGCGCCTCTTCGCACATGCCGGAGCCGGAGAGGGGTTCACGCAACTCATTACCGACTTCGGCAGAACCAGCAACCTTGTCGCATCCTCAAAGCTTCAGGAGAAGGCGCAGAATCCGAACGCCCTCGCCACGACTGAAGATATGGTCCTGGTGGCAGATCTGGCGTTCCTCAATGCTTTGCAGGCGCTGCTGAAGGTTGCAGATCAGAACGTCGGCACGCTGCAGACGACTCAAACGCAAGTCAACGGGATGACCGTGAACAAACTCAAGTCGACTCTTGATCTAAGCTTCGCCAACGTCAATCTATCGCAGGCAAAGGTGCTGCAGCTCGATGCCCGGAACAATGTTGACTCGACCATGGCCGCACTGGATGCTGTGTTGGGTCTCGATCGGCAGGTGGCGTACGAGTTGGTGGATGACAATGCACCATTAAAAGCTCCACCAGCCGACGCTGACCAACTACTGCAACTTGCTCTTCAGCAGCGGCCAGACCTGCAGGCGTTGAATTACAGCCAACAAGGAGCGATAAAGCGCAGCCATGCGCAGCGCGACTAGATGCTGCCAAGTATCAGCGCCACGGGGACGGCGGGAAGCGTGCCAATTCGGCCCGCGCAGTATTACCTGAACAATTGGTGGGGTGGCATTGGCGCCAACATGAATATTCCTGTCTTCAATGGATTCCTCTATCAGGCCGAGGCGAAAGAAGCATCGATCCGTGCTCAGGTGGCTGCAGAACAGAGCCGCGACTTGCATGATCGGATTGTCCGCGACGTTCGTACTACATGGCTGGGTGCCAACACTGCGTATCAAAGGGTAAGTGTGACCGCCGAGCTTCTGAACGAGGCGAACTTGGCACTCCAGTTGGCGCAAACACGGTATCGGCCTTGATAGCCTTGGAATTGCACTCTTCGATCTCATAGGCCGCGACACGAGCCTCACGCCCGCAGGAGCAACTCTCTTGCAGTATGTGCGGAAGATCGAGGCAATTACAAACGATGCGGTGGCCGCACTTGCTCCGTTCGGAGGACAGGAAGGTATCGAGCTCAGTATTGGAGCTTCTCATACGGTTGCCGTGTATCTCCTGCCGAAACCCCGTTCGCGAACCCCTCAGTGTACCGGTGTCGTCCTACCGTCCGAAATCCATCCATTTACCTTCATCCAGTTTTCGAGGAGGTTTGGCCACACTGAGAGTGCGGGGTAACTTTGCCCGAGAGCCGTTCCATGCGGGCCTTCCCCAAAGATATGGATTTCTGCCGACACTCCCGCTCGCACAAGTGCTGTATAGAACACCACGCTGCTCAGCGGTGGAACCTTTTCATCGGTCGTTGTCGCGTAGAGGAAATAGGGCGGAGTCCGGGCTGTAACATGTTTATCCGGAGACATATCATGGATAACTTCGGCGGTTACGTGCTCTCCGAGTAGCGGTCCCATCGCATCGGGTTTCGCAACACCTGGTTGAAGCGTCAAACCACCATATGAACTAATCACAAAGTCCGGACGGTCGCTCAGCCGGTCAATCGGGTCAGCGGCCTGTGGGTTTCCATCGTCAAAATGCGTGCCCACAATTCCTACAAGATGCCCGCCGGCAGAAAAGCCCCACATCCCGATCCGGTTAGGATCAATCGAGAACCGTTGAGCATTGCCGCGAACCCATCGTACTGCGCGGTAGCCGTCCAGGATCGGCGCGGGATAGCGATAACGAGGAGCCAGTCTGTAAGTCAGAATGAAGGCAGTGATCCCGCGCAGATTTAGCCATTCCGCGATGCGGGTTCCTTCTTTGTCATACGCCAAGGCCGTGTACCCGCCTCCTGGACAGACAATGACTGCCGTATGTGGTCCACTACCGGATGCGCCAAATATTTCCAGATGAGGCTTATCCTGATCTTCCTCGCCAACTGCCCCCGGCGCGCCCGATTGCCATAAGTATTCAATTTCTCCATGCGGCAATGCTGGTCCGGTAGCCCAGGGTGCGGCAGGTGTCAAGTTAGCTATGGGAACTTGGGCCGAACCTCTAGGTTGCGGGCCTAGAGCTAAGATTGCAAATAAGAGCAAAACCGTGACGAGCCGCCACAAGATACGCCAGGCAGGGGAAGAAAGAAGAATATCCGTAACCAATAACTTGGGAGTATGCATGAAGGCATCACTCCGCCGGCTGTTTGTGATGTGGTTGGAGACCACGTGCGATCAAGCCGAGCCCACCAATAAATAACACCAGCATGACGAGCGTGTTGAATAGACTGATAGGCCGAAAGAAGATATGTAGATTGGCAATGACGCCCGCAAAGATAAAGAGTGCTCCGGCAATTGTAAGAATCCACCCAACTATACTGCGACCACGCCAAAAGAGCAGTCCAATACCGAAGAGCATCGGCAAGAGCGTTATGCCGAAGGAGTTCTGACCATAGAAATTCCAATAGGATCCCACAACGGTAACCTGGTTGATGAGCAGATAGCCGCCAACGCAGGTCATAATGCAGCCCATCACAAAATGAGCCAAGCCGCCGGGCGTGTCGCCTGCGTCGCTGAATGTGCGGTTTTCCATGGGCGGAAGTATAGCAGAGTGGGAAGCTGAGCGACTTAGATATGATGCAGAGTGTCAAGAAGATCGAATTGCAATAAGTGATTGATTGCAATAAGCAATGCATCGCAATCCGCGATGAGGGCGAATATCTCGGTCTATCCTGAACTAAGTCCGACTGTTTTGGTATGCGGGCAACGTTTTACTTGGTCTTAAAAAAAATAATAGTGCTATCTTCGTGAACTAAGGGCTGGCGAAATTCGTATTCCAATTTACATGGTCACCGGCGAGGCCAAACTATGGGTGCAGATGTGGCAAGGCCATCCTCTCTTTCCCCAATTTGTGAGCTGCATTACAAATGTACGGGCGGAAGCAAGCCTTCCAACCGTCTAGCGGGCTCCGTCTCGATGCTTATCCTCTTGCTTCTGAAGCATTGCCGGGATATCCTTACCGCAAGAATTAATGGCTAGAAATCTGGTCCGGGCGATTTAGGCCGCGCAGGGAGGGTTATGACTGGAAAGCATGGGTTTCTCGATGCTCTGAAACAAGTGGCCTTTGAAGAAGAGCCGGCCCCCCCAGAGAAGCACACTCCGCCGCCTGCCGCGCCCGCCTTCACTGCACCTGCTTTTTCGGCCCCACCCCCTCCGCCATCGCCCGCTCCTGCGATTGACGCAGGAGTCGTGCCGGACAACGACTCGGTCTACCAGACGTTGCTCACTAAGACCGATTTTGAAGGCACGACAACAGCTTCCACGATTCATAAGTTTCTCGATCCGCTGAAGGCAATTCCAGATACTGTCATGCCGGCCAATGTGAAGTTCAGGACCGCTGTGCTGCAAGCCTCGGCGCAGGCTGGACTAACTGAAGAGGGGATTCTCTCGACCTTTGACACTTTGAAGTCTCGACTCCAGCAAGAGAAGGATGCCTTCGGCGGAAAAGCGCAACAGTTTGCAGCTCACGAGATTTCCGGCCGGCAGGACCAGATACAGAAGATCACCGAACAAATCACGCAACTTCAACAGGAGTTGGCACAGCTTTCCAACGAATTGGTCGAGGCGCAAGGGAAATCGACCCACGCCCAAAGCCAATTCGAAGCGGCCGTGCAACGCCGCAGCAGCGAACTCGAGCAGCAGAAGGAACTCTACGCTTCCCTTCTGAAAGGATAAGAGACCGTCATGGGGCTTTCGCCAATAGTTCCCAGTTTCAGCCAGAACCTGCAGGGATATACACCAAAGTCGTTCTGGAAAAGGCCAGAGGGCCCATTCGGCATGGTCGCGCTGGGGGCATTAATCATTGGCGGCGCGGTTGGCCTATACGCCATCTTGCCGTTTCTGATCTCTCTGCTGACCGATACCCTTCACATGGTCGCCTTGGCCGCGATTCTGATCGCGGTACTGTGGTTGGTATTCAATCCCACTTTCCGCACTGCCGTTTCGAATCTATTTCAGAATTGTGTACGCTTTTTTGCTTCGTGGGTGGTGGAGACTGATCCGATCGGCATTCTCCGCAACAACCTCGACGACATGAAGAAGGCCAAGTACAACCTCGACCAGACGCTGCAGCGGTTCGCCGGAAGCGACGAAAAGCTGCAGCGGAGCATCGCCGCAAAGTCTGACGAGATCAACAATCTTGGCCGCAAAGCTACCAAGGCCGAGCAGATGGCAAATGCTGCCGCTGACCCGATGGAGAAGGAACGGCTGTCGCTCGAGCGCCAGACGTTCCTGGAGCAGGCCGGCATGCTGATGCAGGGAGTCAAGCAACTTCAGGCTCTTGAAGATCAGACTTCGAAAATGCTGAAGACCTTCCAGCACTGGTCTCAGATCGCCGACAGCAAGATTCAGCGGACGGAAAACAAGGTCAATTTCCTTGCCGAACAGCGCAAGATGATCCTGGACGCCAAGGCCACTCTCGGCGTTGGTCAGCAGTTACTGCGCGGCAATCCGGAGCAGTTGAAGATGGTCGATATGGCTCTCGACTATCTGGAAGAAGACACATCTCGCACGCTGGGCGAGATAAAGGAATTCTCGCGTTATACAGACAAGCTGCTGACGGATGACCAAATCGAGTCCGGCGCCGCCGCGGACGAGGCGGCGGCCAAGTTTGCAGAATTCAACCAAAAGCTTCTCACGTCCGGAAATCAATCCGCTGGAGCAGACATGATTCATGTTCCGGGAATGGATGTGCCGGCGCCAATGAAGATGCCTGGGACGCTTGCAAACGTAGCTGCATCCAGCGCCAAGTCCGGAAACGATTACGACAACATGTTCAAGTAGTCGACATTTAACCAAATCTTTGAAGGGAAGAAAGAAATGCCGCGTTTGAAACCGCAAGCGAAGTTATTCCTGATTGTGGTATTGGGAGGTGGAGCAGTTTTCGGGCTGCGCTTGGCGATGCAGCATGGCCTGATTCCCACACCCGGCATCATGCGCTCAATTGTCGCCAGCCGAGTTCAGCTTCCTCCTCAGGAAGAAGCCCAAGTTGCGAACGTGCAGGCATTGCCCTACCCGTCAGTTGCCCCAGCCAATGTGTCCGCGACGCATATCCAGTTCGATGTCTGGGAGTGGAATGCAATGTTCGCGCTGATCTACGCAAATGGCGGTGCGGATACCACCAAGGGCTCGCTGATGGAAAAGAACGGTGTCAACTTGACTTTGCACCGCGAAGACTCGAACTCGCAGATGAAGGCTGACCTTCTGGCGTGCGCCAAGCAGCTTCACGATGGCGAGAAGACTTGCTCTTCGGGCGCCGAAGCAATTGTGGTGATGGGCGACAGCGGCGGTCAATGGCTGGCTGATCTGAATCCGCAACTGAAGAAATTGGGGCCTGACTATCAGGCGGTCATCATCGGTGCCGTAGGGCGCTCCAACGGCGAGGATGCCCTGCTTGGACCGGCCGAATGGAAGTCGAACCCGCAGAGCATGAAGGGCAAGACCGTTGTCGGCGTTATTCGCGACGGCGATTGGAATATTGCGTTGAACTATCTGGGCTCAAATGGACTGAAGAACAATCCGGACTTGAAGACCTACGACCCGGATGCAGTGAACTGGATTTCGGCTCCAGATGAGGATTACATCAAGGCCGTGACCGAAGTCTTTGTTCCCAATCGCTGCGAGGATCGCAAGGTGGTAAAGGATGGACGCGCCACCGGAGAAACAAAGAGTGTTTGCCCTGATGGCGTTGTGACTTGGACCCCCGGCGACGAACAGGCTGTGCAGGGTCGCCCGGGCACGACAAAGATCGTTTCATCACACGAGTACGCTTCGCAGATGCCGGCGGTAATTCTGGGCATCAAGAAGTTCTTCAATGATAACCGCGACGAAATTTCAGGATTGTTGGCGGCGAGTTTCCAGGCTGCGGACCAGGTGAAAGCATTCGATGCCGTTCGCCGCAAAGCGGGCGAGATCTCTGCGAAACTCTACAATGACCCGAATATCGACTGGTACAAATACTATCCGGGATTCCGCGATGCCAAGTCAGGCCAGATGCTGGGAGGCTCCGCGGTTTTTGGTCTCGAAGACAACGTCAACTACTTCGGGCTCGACGGCAAGCATAACAATAATATGCGAGCCACCTACGAAACCTTCGGCAAGATCGCCACGCAGAACTATCCGCAGTTATTCAAGGACAATCCGATTCCGCCTTACAAAGAAGCCGCCGATACCTCATTTATCTTCGGCGCGCAGGCATTATTGAATACCAGTGGAGTGCAGGGCGCAAGCGCGGAGACGGTAGATTACACCAAAGAAGCACAGAGCGGCACGGTGCTCGGCCACAAGGCGGTCTATATCAACTTTGCCAGCGGCTCCGACCAACCGTTGCCTGACAGTATTCCTACATTGAATGAGCTGAAAGATTCGCTGGCAATCAATTCTCAGTTGGCGCTTCAGATTGACGGCTATACCGATAACGCGGGCAGCGATTCCGTCAATGTGCCGCTCAGCGAGAAGAGGGCGCAGGCCGTAAAGAGCTACTTCCAGCGAGTCGCTCCTCTGAGTTTCCCGAATTCTCGCTTCAAAGAGGTGTCAGGCCACGGTTCACAGAGTCCAATCGCCTCCAACGCGTCGGCAGGTGGCAAAGCTCTCAATCGCCGCGTCGAGATCACTCAGATCGGTCAATAGCTTTCATCCAACCGGGGAGGCGCAAGCCTCCCTCAACCTCTCGAACCATGCGTGAATCATGAATCATGCAGTTGCTGTGTTTTCGCCAAACGCGGTTCTGAACAAGAACGCTGTCCGTGTCCTGATCGCCACGCAAGTCGTCATCGTCGCCTTGCTGTGGGTTTTCAGCCCTTCCGTGCTGCTTCCCAAACCAGGTGAAGTATTCGGTGCACTTGGGGATTTGTGGGAGCAAGGGCTCGGAGCTGAGCTGATCACAAGCTTTCTTTTGAATGTGCAGGCCATTGCGGTAGCCACTGTCGTTTCCTTGCTGCTGGCTTATGCGACGGTCATGCCTTTCTTCCGTCCTCTGGTGGCGCTGCTCAGCAAACTGCGCTTTCTTTCTCTGGTCGGATTGACCTTCTTCTTCACGCTCATGGCCAGGAGTGGGCATCAACTGAAACTTTCACTGCTGGTCTTCTCTGTTTCGGTGTTTTTTGTCACCGGAATGGCGGACGTGATCAACAGCATTCCGAAGGAAATGTTCGACCTCGCGCGCACACTTCGCATGGGTGAGTGGCGGGTTGTTTGGGAAGTCATTGTTCTTGGCCAGATCGACCAGGTCTTCGACGTGCTTCGGCAGAACGCGGCAATCGGGTGGATGATGCTGACTATGGTAGAAGGTATCGTCCGATCTGAAGGTGGCGTTGGAACTGTTCTGCTGGATGAGAATCACCACTTCCGACTGGCAGCGGTGTTTGCCATACAACTGACGATTCTCGCCCTTGGCCTACTCCAGGATTACGGCATTGGACTAGCCAAGAGCCTTCTATGCCCATATGCGGCTTTGACGCTGGAGCGTAAATAATGGCAACCCCCACGTATAGCTTCGGCAAGACTCTGTTGAAGATCGACAACGTATCTCTTCAGTATGATGACCGCCCCGTGCTGAGCGGCGTTAGTGCGGAAGTGCGCGACATTATTGTGCCGGGCAGGATACAGGGACAGGTTGTAGGCATTCTTGGCCCCTCGGGCTGCGGCAAGACTACTTTATTTCGTATCATCGCTGGGCTGCATGCGCCCACGTCTGGCCGCGTATCAGTCAATGGTTTCGACCGCCCGGTGAGAGCCGGCGAAGTTGGCGTTGTAGCGCAAAGCTATCCTTTATTTGAGCATCGCTCGGTGATCGGAAACCTGATGCTGGGCGCCAGGAAAAAGGAAAAGGATCCGAAGGTAGCCCATGACAAAGTCATGGAAATGCTGAAGGAGTTCGGACTCGAAGATAAGTACAACCTCTATCCGGCGCAGCTATCGGGCGGCCAGCGGCAAAGATGCGCCATCATTCAGCAGATACTGTGCAGCGAACACTTCCTTCTCATGGATGAGCCGTTCTCCGGCCTTGACTTAATCATGTTGGAGAAGACCTGTGAGTTGATCGCCAAGGTCGCCGACATGGATGACCTGAACACTATCATCGTGGTCACTCACGATGTGACTGCCGCATGCTCGGTGGCTGACCATCTCTGGCTCATGGGACACGGTCCCGGCGAGGATGGGAACTCTCTTCCCGGTTCCCGGATCGTGAAGCAGTACAATCTGATTGATCGAGATCTATGCTGGCAGCCAGGCATCATCACCACGGCGCCATTTACCAATTTTGTTCGCGAAGTGAAAGAAGAATTCAGGAGGTTGTAATTGAGCGCTAAGAAGGAAATTGAACTTCTGGTATGCAAATGCAAGTCATGCACCCACTGGGAGATCGGCAGGGATGTTTTAATTTGCAAAACCTGTGGTTTGACCTTGCCTGCGAAGATTACCGTAGACGATCACCATATGCTTCATTGGCAGAAGCACGAACGATAACCAAGCGGTTTCCGACGCAGCGCTGGGCCGCTTCGCCGAGCTTTTCTCGACCTGCGAGCAGATCGGTGAAGGCATCAGGCCCTTGTTCCAGCCGGGTCGTGAATACTTCCTGCGATCGCAGCTTTCGTCGTCCATCGGCTCATCATTACCTGCCCGGCGAAGCGTTGCTGAGTTCCTCCGTGTCTGAGAAGTCAAGCAGTACCGGAGATTGCACTTCGTCGACTCCGACGTCCGATTGCTGTTCTAACGCAGGGAGTTCTTGACTTATCTCCCTGAGCCAATTCGTCACACTCCAGCCGGGGTTCTTCGCAGCTATAGTTTGAAGCGCCTTGACGAGAAACGTCGTATTGTCGTTTAGATCGCCCAGGGCTTTCTGTTCTGCCTGAGCGGCTGCGAGCAGAAGCATCCGTTTGTCATAACTGAGCTGGCCGAAACCTGGATCTCCAAGAGGTGCGGGCCGGAAAGAACTTCCAGTTATCGCCCCTGAGTGGCATGAGTCGATAATCAGGATCGCCTGCTCTGCATCAATACCCTCCCACCACTCCGACAATTCCGCACTGGAGATGGTGTGGCGCAGGAAGTTGTCTGCGTCCGAGCAGGCAGGATCAGTTCTGTTGGTAGAACAGCGCGTGAGATCGCTGGATGTAACGGGTACGCTTCCGGTGTCGTACGGCACAAGATAGAGATTTCCCATTGGATCGGCATAGCCGTGACTGGCTATGTAGAGCACCACCAGGTCATCGGGCGTGGCACGCCGGATGACCTTATCGCGGTCGACTTGATCTCGGACATCGGAAATAGCCTGCTTTCCTGCCAGCAGGTTGAGGACGGCTTGAAGCATGTTTTTCCGAGCCAGACCGGGTCCATGTTCTGAATAGAGGTAAAAGTCGGACACTTTGTAGGCTCGGCTCAGTTGTTCGTGGAGCATCGACCTGACCTGCGTAGCGCTCGGAACAGGGATAGTCAGATTCCAAAGTGAGTATTGATTCTTATTGACGCCCATTGTGATGAGCCACGCGTGCCGGTCTGGCTTCTGATCCGTATCGACGTGGTATACGAGCGGCTGCGAGGTGGCACTCTTCACCCGATCAAGGTTGAATGCATACGCCGTAAAACGGTTCGCGCCCGATGGAGCCCAGTAAGCAAGTTGAATCCCAGGGAATGAGATGATCGCCTTACCGTCAGCACCCAAATGCACCGGATGCGAACTGCGCCAATTGGCGAAGTCCGGAGCAGATTGCGGCAGGGCCGACTCCCCAGAGCGCGACGACTGTGCCACCAGCCGACCGTTGCGAAACAGCCGCAGATCATAAGCGCCGCTTTGCAGGAGCTGACCCGCAGCATCGCGCTGCATGGATGACGTTCCGCTTTGCACTTCCACAGTGACGCAAACCGTCTTCGGCGAGTCCGGTGTGGCGGACAGGACGCGCACGACTGGCTGGGCACGATTGAGAGATGCAATCGACCGGGCAGTTGTGGGCGAGTCTCCATGCAAAATTCTCGCTAGAAGATTGGGATAAAAGTAATCGCGAAATCCAATCTCGACTGGAGACACGTCAAACAGGTCCCGATTGAATTGCCACAGCACCTCGTTCCATGTACCCTCCGTGCCGTCGAAGAATCCCTCCGGAGTAGTCGCCAGCCAATCTCCCCCATTGTGGACTGGCAACAAAGTAGCGAGGAGTCTGGAATTGGCGGTATCCCAGAGCTTGACTGTTCCGTCCTCTCCGCCGGAGACCAGTATTGAACTACTCGGTACAAAGGTTAGTGTGTTGATGGCCGTGGACTGCCCTTCCATCGACCTTAGGCGTTGACCGGACGCTGGATTCCAGAGAATAATCTGGTCATCCGCGCCACCGGAAGCCAGCATTTTTCCCTTATCGGACGAAGAGAAGGCGAGGGATAACACCGAGGCTGTATGTCCGGGAAGGATCCTAAACGCGTCACTGGAATGGAGGTTCCACACACGCACTGATCGATCGGTGCTCCCGGAAGCAAGCCACTCACCATCCGGATCGAATGCCAGAGAGGTGACCGAGCCATTGGTGCGGTCGTTCACTGGGTTATCCAGTCGCTTGACAAGCCTGTGCTCCGCCACACTCCAGAGGTCAACACCATTATCTGAGAATCCGATGGCCAATATGTCGCCGTTGGAAGAGAATGACAAGGCAGTCACGTCTTGCCCGTATCTTTGGTCGTCACTAATGCGCGGAATCGTCTGCTTCCCGTCAGCATTGGACAAGGAGACATACCCGGTCTGGATCTTGGGGTCGAAATATAACCCTCCTGTTGCGGTTATTCCCGTCGAGGACATCGTGCTTACAAGGGCTTCTTCGGTTGGAGGCGTTGCGCTTACTTCGACGCCGTTCCCGTCCACGACAGCGGCCATAACAGCCCTCGGAGGCGCAGGTCGTACCAATCCCTTTTCTTCACGCCCTTCCGATGTGTCTTCCGGCCTCGATCCCTGTGCCGAAGAGCGAATCATCTGCAAACTCCTGGGTGCCGAAAAATCGAGCCTCACGACTCCCCCATCCGCGGCTACGGCCATGAGAGCACGTTCTTTCTGCTGAACCGCAAACGCCTGGACGCCGCGGCTCGTATCGAAGATTGGCTGCTGAATCGTGCTGATCGGGCTGCGCAATTCCTTATTCCATAAGCTGATCTTCCCATTGCGAAGGCCCACCGCGAGCACATCCCCGGAGAAGAACAACGCAGTGACACCACCTGCTTGGCCTGACTGAGAAGCGGGCATTTGGCTATTTGAGCCGACCTGGGCAGCATCAATCTCAACATGGGGGCCCCGAGAAGACGCCCGCCACTTTCCATCCGGACTCAAGACTGTAGAGTCGCTCTGAAGAGCAAACAGGCTTTCTACGTCGCGGTTGCTGGTCTGCATCTCCTGCTTATTCCCTGTTGTATAGTCCCACAGGATTAACGGGGAGGAACTCTTGAAACGGACGGCAAGCAGGTGCGATTGCGGAACGAAGACCACGTCACGGACCGCTCCGGTGCCGGGCAGCTGATTAACCCTCTGCCGCGCGTTGACGTTCCACAGGGACAAAGATGTCCTTGTCTCCGGTGGTGAGTTCCCGGCCTCACAGGCAATACCCATCTGTATGAACGCGGTGCTACAAGGCCGCAGTAACCGTCCAGTTGTACCGGCTGCGAGCTCAGTTCCGTCGGGCGAGAACGCGAGCGCGTCCACAGCCCCGGAGTCAGGCGTTAAGACAGAGACCTGCCTCCCGGTATCAAGGTTGAAGATGTATACGTTGCGGTCTCCGCTTCCCACAGCGAGCATGCAACCGTCGCGCGAGAACGCGACCGAGTGCACCCAATACGTGCCGATCGGAATTGACCTGAGCAACTGTCCGGTAGGCACATACCAGATCTTGACTGTTCCGTCCTTGCTTCCGGTGGCCAGCAAAGTGCTTCGCGGCGAAAATGTCATCACGGTAACTGCATCGGAATGGTCGTTCTGTACAACGGGTTCGACTACTTCATCTCCACCTTGCGTCAGCGCAGCGGGGTTGTCTCCCCTGCAAGCGGCTCCGGACCTTGTTCCAGGTAACGAGGCCGCAACGAAAGTCGGGCTGTTCGTTGAGCCTTGGCTAAACGCGTCACGTAGCCCAGCGAAGCAGAGGAACCCGAGAATGAAGCACAGGCGAATTCCCATATCCACGCCCCCTTCTGATGAACGCATGCCGCAAGCTGAATGCCGATGCAGAAATCCGGAAGAGATATCATGCCGTATACAGGAGACTAGACGAGAAATCACTGTTTGACTTAACGAAGTCGGAACTGGAATTCCTTATGAAGACCCCTTTGAGGAAGGTGCGGACGTTTCCGCGTTGACTCTCGCTTTGTTCGCTTCGAGCAGGCAAAAGATCGCTGTCGCGAGTGACAACACCAGGCACAAATAGCACAGTCTGAGCTCTCGTTTTGCTCGCTCGAGACCGGCAGCCGTCCAGACCTGTTGATCATTCTCGAAATTCTCAACTAGAAACTCCGCAGTTGCGCCAGAATGTTGGGACTTGAGTTTTCTAGCGTTGTCAGTGAGGTACTGGTCGGATGCATTGATCTGCCGCAGCTGCAACGGCCGGTCCTGCGGATATGTGTAAGAGTCGATGAGCTGGGGATACACGATGGATGAGGATCCTGCGATTAAGAAGAGCAGTACTCCGGCAATCAGCCACGATCTCAAAAGCGCGCGGCTCGGACTAGTCCGGGCAAGCGCCGTAATCAAGAGAAGAACGATAAGTGCAAGAAAGCTTGCGATGCCCACCGAATAGCCGGCTCCCACCTGGTCTGGCGGTGCAATCTTCTTCAGCACCCCGCCGAACATCGCAAACAGGAAAGTCACTGCCTGGGCGGAGACGGTCAACAGATCGGTCCGGTTCTTCATTTAGACAACCCTCCTTTCAGGTGGAGAGTAACCGGGACCGGTGAGGCTGCATCCGCCGGAACCAAAACGGGAGCCGACCAAAGGTCATTGGGATTTCCGTCCGGAGCGACCCAAAATTCATAGAATTTCCTCTGGATTGATTGAGTTGTTCCGGAGCTGGAATCTGTGAACTCGCGAAAGCTTTGGAACGGTTTCTCCGTCAAGAACAGCCCGTTGCATTCGTAATAGATCCGCAGGCGCTCGAGTGTGCTTGAGTCGCCGCCAGTGATTTTCACGGTCACTGCAAAAGAATCTGCCCCGTTGGGAATATCTGCACTCAGCGATTCATTAAACTGTTTAAAGATAAGCTTCATGTCGCCGTCGATCGCGGCAGCTTGTCCGCGCTCCGCAGCCGTCAACTCTCTTCGCTGCTCTGTCGACTGTGACAGAATTCTGTTTAGAGCCTGTCCTTCTCCCTTCAACTCAACCAGCGTCTCATGAGTCAGGGGAGGGTCCATTCTGTCTGCAAAACGCGACCCTATGATTCCGAACCACCTGATCAATTGGCTCAACTCTTTCCCTGTCGAAGGGTCGGAAGTTGTCTTTGGATCCAGCGGCGTGAACTGTTGGAGGGATGTCGACAATTGAGAAATGTCTTTCCGAAGTTCAGGATCGACGGTCAACTGAATCAGATTCCCGCTGGTTATCAGAAAATGAGTTCCTTCACCTTGTATTTTCGGCAGCTTCAGAGCGCGGCCCGCCTGAAGCGCGGCCAGATTGCTCACCCCGGGATTGAGATCATAGACAAGTGCCAGCGCCTGCGAGTCTGCCATGATCCCGTTGTCTTCAATCATTCTGAGCACGTTTGAAGTCCCCGCGATAGCAGGTGCGGTAACGAGCTCAATCGGATTTGATGGCCAGGGCTGAGGTGAAAGATCATTCTTACTCACCACCATCATTTCAACGGATCGCCCCGCTATCTCAGCGTGCTGCGCATGGACCAGTATCGGACAGGATAATAGGAAGACGAGAGAGGTACTCTTCACCCTAACCTCCGTTTCACTGCTATCTGCAGACGTAAACTAGAATCGCTTCCGGTCTTTGCGACAGCACAAGAATTCTTTGCAGCGCAATTTGCGATTCCCGGTACCATTAGGATCAATCGCTTTCAGCCAATCGTCCAAAAACAGCAGAAACTCTGCTTAGAGAACACCTGATTATTTGTTCTTGGCACGATTGTTGTCCAGAAGTGTTTTCTGAAATGCCTCCCAGGCGTAAACTCAGGGCCGCCTACGCATTTATGCTAGTCTGTTTTCCAAGAGTTGCGGACCGATGACGAGATATCAGTGTGAGACTCTCGGCCGCTCAATGGAACAGAACCGCCATTGTGGCTTTCCTTCCTCATACGCGGGAGCGTTGGAGTTACTCGTGGCTGCGAACAATCGAGTGTCTAATGAAGAGACTGCCAATCGCGATGTTGCGCGAGTTACAAAGCTTCCAGAAGTTACAGGAGACTTGCGGGATAGAGCCTTCATTGGTACCTCTGGTTGGTCGTATTCGAGCTGGAAGCCAGGATTCTACCCGCGCGGACTTCCTGAAAATAAGTTCCTGGAATACTACGCAGCTCAATTGAATTCGGTCGAAGTAAACTACACCTTCCAGCGTTTGCCTACCGAAAACATGCTCACCGGCTGGCTGGCCGCGACCGGCTCCGGCTTTCGCTTCTCGTTTAAGGCGCCGCAGCGGATAACCCACATCCTTCGACTCAAGGACTGCTCGGATACAGTCGCCGCCTTGTCGCGTACACTCGCACCAGTTGTGGCTGCTGAACGGATGGGTGTGGTGCTCTTCCAACTCCCACCTAATTTCAAGATCGACATACCTCGCCTTGACTCCTTTCTTTCAGATGCAAAGACGAGTGGGCTGAAAATGGCTTTCGAATTTCGGCACAGCACATGGTTTGGCGACGAAACATACGCCACACTGCGGTATCATGGCGCGGCGCTCTGCGTGGCCAAGAGCGATGACTTGGAGACGCCGAACGTTGTAACCGCTCCGTTTATGAGCTACCGCTTTCGTAAGAGTGGATACACTGAAGCGCAGCTCGATTTGATTGAGAAGACTCTGCGCGAGGGGACTGTTGAGCGCGAGGTCTTTGCCTATTTCAAGCACGAGGAGCAGCCAACCGGTGCTATCTGCGCGATCGATACACTTCGAAGACTTCGACATCAATGACCGCCCCCGGCAGCTGCGTTCCTCACTGTCCAACAACAACTTCATCCTTAGCGGCCGCCTTGTTAGTTTCCACCTCGCGCTCGTTGAGATGGTCGTACCAAGTGAACTTCAGAACGGCGGAGGTTACCAGAATCACCGCCAGAGCGATTGCAACGCGATAGAACTCCTGAATCACGATATACAAGGGCAGTGCGACCAAGGAGACCTGCCAGACGATACCGACAGCGATATTGAACATATCACGCAGGAAGTCCTTGTTAGGCTTGAAGCTCGGGTCCTCGGCCAGCACCTTCTTGAGGACCGGTCCCCAGAAACCCCACGGACGAACGCGCCGGTAAAAGTCTTTGAGGACAGCTTCATCTTCTGGCTTTGTAAGAAGGGTGCCGAGAAGACAGCCAATCAACGAAATTCCAACCACCACCGGGAAGACAATCACCACTTCCTTGTTGATGGAATAGGTGGCCAGCAAATGCTGCACGAGCGACACCTGCGTAATAACCGCCGGCAAACCTAGCGCCGCTGCTATGCCCGTCACCATGCCCCAGAAATACCCCCATCCATTGAACCGCCACCAATACCATTTCAGAACGTTCGAAGCCGTATAACCGCCCCACAGACCGGAGACAATCCAAACCACTACTTCATTCACTGACGTGACATTCCAGCCTAGAAGCACACCGATCACAATCACTGAAAAGGACGCCAGGTAACTTAACCGCACATAAGTCTTGGGCGATGCGTTGGAATTAATGAAGCGCTTGTAGATGTCGTTGACAAAGTACGGCGGCGCCGCATTGACTGTTGCAGCGAAGTTCGACATGAAGGCAGCCAGCAGGCCCGCGATCAGGAACCCGAGCAGACCGACGGGAACAAAACGGCCAAGCGCATAAGGTAGCACGAGTTCGAAGTCCATGTTGGTTCCCATTGCACGCAGATTTGGACCGAAGAAGGCCGCAGCCAGTACTGTGAGTCCAATCACCAGAAAATAGCGCGGAGGAGTGAGCACAATGTTGACCCATGCAGACATCATCGAGGCTTCGCGCGGGTCCTTCGCGGAGAGCACGCGCTGCATATCGTAGTTGGGTGCAGGGCCCGCGGCAGAGATAGGGATACCCTTGAAAAGCAGCATGATGACGAAAAAACCGAATAACCCGTAGCCGTCCTGGGCGACTTTCGCGTTGGCCGCCGGGAGCAGTGTGGCCCAATCAAGATTCAAGTGCCAGCCGAAGAAGATATTGTCCCACCCAGTAGGCACAACGCGATGGAGCATATCCGGCGCGACTTTTCGCATAGCAATGATGCCCACAGCAAACGAGGCGATAGACAGGATGAAGAACTGTACGACCTCTGTGATCACGACGCTGATCATGCCGCCTTTGATGACATAGATGGCAGTAATGCCGATCAAGATCAGGGCATATTCATTGGCAGTCAAATTCCAGGGCAGGTAAGTCTGAGCAAACTTCCCGATGCCCTTGAATGCATACGTGAAGAATCCAATGATGCTGACAAAGGCGTAAATGACCACGATGAGATGCGAAAACTGCGCACCTCGGCCGGTGCCGAACCGGGTCTTGATCCACTCGGCCCCAGTCATCACCTTGGAGCGACGTAGCCAGGCGGAGAGGTAGACCATGAGGAAGATCTGGTTGAATGTTGGCCAGAGCCACGGAATCCACACGCTTTTCAAGCCGTACACGAACATCCAGGAGACAAGGAGCATGGTGCCGCTGATGTCGAACATTCCCGAGGCGTTGGAAATGCCCAGCATGTACCAGGGCATCGTGTTGCCGCCAAGGAAGTAGTTCTGCATGCTTTGCGAAGCGCGGTGGGAAACCCAGTAACCGATGAACACCGTGCTCAGCAGGTAAGCCACGATGATTGCTATATCGACGACGTGCAGATGCATTCGGATGCCTCTTTCTACTGCTATTGGAGCTTCCATGAATACGCGGGCGCCACTTGCCTGTTGATCGAGATCCTGTTCTCCGCATCGGATTGCTGCAGATGGGCGCTGGGCCAGACGGGAAGTAGATCTTTAACTAGCGCCTTCAAGATCACGTCTCCGCACCAGGGTTCTAGGCCAGCAGAAGCCAACGTCAGCCCAGATCGTGAACTCAAACAAGACGGAAACAAAGAACTTGCCATGCTGCTACAGCGCCTCGCGCCAACTGCCAGAGAGGATGGAAAAGCGGGAGAAGTCTCTCATACCCGCCTGAACTCTGACAACGATCCCGCACACAGATCGGGATTCTTGGTTTTAGCTCGCGCAGATCATTTTGCACGTTTGTTCGACTATGTGCAAATGGTAACTTCGTATTTGAAGTAGTTGCAAAACACTCTGGAAAAACGTTTGATTTGATTAGCCATCAAATCCGGGACTATACTTGCGAAGCGTTTTCCGTTAAGGGAGCAGGTGTAATGAAGTACGGTCATTTCGACGATGAGCAGCGCGAGTATGTGATAACGCAACCAGACACACCGCTGCCCTGGATGAATTACCTGGGCTGTCAGGCCTATTTCGGAATTATTTCAAATACGGCGGGGGGCTACTCGTTTTATCGAGATGCGCGTCTTCGACGCTTGACCCGGTACCGGTACAACAACGTCCCACTGGACTTCGGCGGGCGCTATGTTTACCTGCGCGACGACGAATCGAAGAAGTTCTGGTCCCCGTCATGGGAGCCGACACGGACCGAGTTGCAAGACTACAAATGTCGTCACGGCATGGGCTATACGGCGATCGGGTCGACCTACAGCGGCATTGAAGCAGAGACGCGCTATTTTGTGCCCCTCGACGAAAATCTGGAGATCTGGCAATTGACGATTACGAATCGCCGCGACACGAATGCACGGATCTCCGCTTTTGCCAGCATTGAGTTCTGCTTGTGGGATGCGCAGGACGACGCGACTAACTTTCAGCGAAACTTCAATACCGGCCAGGTGGAAGTCGAGGACGGCGTTATCTACCACAAGACGGAATACCGGGAGCGCCGCAACCACTTTGCTTATTTCGCGTGCTCTGAGCCGAGCAGGTTCGAGACGCAACGAGAGGCGTTTCTGGGCCAGTATCGGGGATGGGACAAGCCGGTGAGCGTAGAAGCGGGCGAATTGAAGAACTCCATTGCGCATGGATGGTCTCCTATGGGGGCACACCAGGTGAAGCTGGATCTGGAGGTGGGTGAGACGCGGCAGATTGTCTTTGTACTGGGCTACCACGAAAACCCGGTCACAGAGAAGTTTGATCCCCCCGGCTCGCAGACGATCAACAAGAAGACCGTGAAACCGGTGATCGCGAAGTACCTTGACGCCAAAGAGGCCAACGCGGCCTTCGAGCGGCTGCGCCTGTATTGGGATAGCCTGCTGGGCGTGTTTCAGGTGGATACTCCGGACATTCACACTAACCGGATGGTGAATATCTGGAACGCGTACCAGTGCATGGCCACGTTCAACATGTCGCGGTCGGCATCGTTCTATGAATCGGGAATTGGGCGGGGCCTGGGCTTCCGCGACTCGAACCAGGACTTGCTGGGTTTTGTACACATGGCGCCGGTGCGGGCGCGGGAGCGCATCCTTGACTTGGCGGCGACTCAATTGCCGACCGGTGGCGCATACCACCAATATCAACCGCTGACCAAGCGAGGCAACAACGATATCGGCGGGGGATTCAACGACGACCCCCTGTGGCTCATCGAGGGTGTTTCAGCTTATTTGAAGGAGACCGGAGACTGGAGCATTCTAGACGAACCCGTCCAGTACGACAATGAACCCGGCTCCGAGCAGCCACTTTATGAGCACCTGCAACGGAGTATTCAATACACGCTGGACCGGATGGGGCCACACGGACTGCCGTTGATCGGCCGCGCCGACTGGAACGATTGCCTGAACCTGAACTGCTTCTCTGACACGCCGGGGCAGAGCTTCCAAACCACCACCAACAAAGACGGAAAAGTGGCTGAGTCTGTATTCATTGCCGGGCTGTTTGTTCATGCCGGCCGTGAACTGGCAGCGATCGCGAAACATCGCGGGCTCGACGCCGAGGCCGCCAGATATATTGGCGAGACCGAGAAGAATATGAGGGTGATCGCCGAGCACGGGTGGGACGGGGAGTGGTTCCTGCGGGCCTACGACGATTTCGGATCCAAGATCGGTTCAAAGGATTGCGAGGAAGGCAAGATCTTCATCGAGTCGAATGGCTTCTGCGTGCTGGCGGGAATTGGGCTCGAGGACGGCAAAGCTGAGAGCGCAATGAAGGCCGTGGGCAAGCATCTAGCGACAAAGCATGGAATTGTGGTGCAGCAACCGGCGTACTCGCGCTATTACCTGCAACTGGGCGAGATTTCGTCGTACCCACCGGGTTACAAAGAGAATGCGGGCATCTTTTGCCACGTCAACCCCTGGGTCATGATTGGTGAGACGCGCCTCGGTCACGGAGACCAAGCGCACGATTACTACAGCCGCATCAATCCCTCGGCGCGCGAGGAAATCAGCGATCTGCATCGGTGCGAGCCGTATGTCTATGCACAGATGATTGCGGGCAAGGATGCGCCCAGCTTCGGCGAAGCCAAGAACTCGTGGCTCACCGGGACGGCAGCCTGGAACTACTACGCCATCGTCCAATGGATTCTGGGCATTCGCACTTCACTTGACGGGCTTGAGATTGCTCCGGTGATCCCGAAGAGCTGGCCTGGATTCACCGCGACTCGCGTTTTTCGCGGCGTCGTGTACAGGATTTCAATCGAGCGCAGAGGCGACGGAAACTCAATTGCGCTGACAGTCGACGGGAAGGCGATAGAAGGGAACGTTGTGCTCGCGCCCACGGATGGTCGAAAAGAAGTGGTAGTGAAGGGGATATTGAGTTAGCAGCGCGGAGGAGCAGAATTTTGTATATCGCCAGCGAACAGCGCTACGACACGATGATTTACCGCCGCTGCGGCAGAAGCGGCATTCAGCTGTCCGCCATCTCCCTCGGACTTTGGCACAACTTCGGCGGTGTGGATGTCTTCGAAAATGGGCGCGCAATGGTGCGGCGAGCTTTCGACCTGGGCATTACGCACTTCGACCTGGCCAATAACTATGGGCCACCGCCGGGAAGCGCTGAAAGCAATTTTGGTGAAATTCTGCGGCTCGATCTGAAGCCCTATCGCGATGAGTTGATCATCAGTTCGAAGGCCGGGTGGGGAATGTGGCCCGGCCCCTATGGCGACTGGGGATCGAGGAAGTACCTGCTCGCCAGTCTGGATCAGAGCCTCAGGCGCATGGGCCTTGAATACGTAGACATCTTCTATTCGCATCGGCCCGATCCGGAAACTCCTGTCGAGGAGACCATGGCTGCGCTCGACCAGGCCGTGCGCTCCGGGAAGGCGCTGTATGCAGGCATTTCGAGCTATAACGCGGAGCAAACTGCGGTCGCAGCGAAGATTCTGCGCGACCTCGGCACACCCTGCCTGATTCATCAGCCGAGATACTCCATGTTCTCCCGCTGGGTTGAGGATCGACTGCTCGATGTGCTGGGCACCGAGGGCATCGGCGGAATTGCCTTTTGCCCGTTGGCGCAAGGATTGCTGACTGACCGCTATTTGAGTGGCATTCCCGGCGACTCGCGGGCGAGCAAGCCGCATGGGTTCCTAAAGAAGAATGATGTCGATGAGGCCCATCTCGCCAAAGTCCGCGCCCTGGGCGCTATCGCCACAAACCGTGGACAATCGCTGGCGCAAATGGCGCTGGCGTGGGTGCTGCGCGACGGACGCATGACCTCCGCGCTGATTGGAGCCAGCCGCGTGGAGCAGATTGAGCAGAACGTGGCGGCGCTTGCCAATCTTGCATTTTCAAAAGTTGAATTGGATCGAATTGACGCGATTCTAAAGCACAGCGCATGACGGATGTGAGACGAGCTTTCAACGCGCGGCGAATGATCCAGAAGGAGGTGCTTCAGTGCATGATTTGAGGCAAAAAGTAGAGGCCGAGTTACTCTCCAACATCCTTCCCTTCTGGCTCAAGTACACGATTGACGGCGAGTACGGCGGATTTCGCGGGCGGATTGGAAACGATCTGACCATCGATCCGCATGCGGCCAAGGGAGTCATTCTGAATGCGCGCATCCTTTGGACCTTCTCCAAGGCTTACAGCGTGTATGGCAAACCCGAATATCTAGACGCGGCTCGGCGAGCATATGAATACCTGATTCGCTTCTTCTGGGATGAGGAATTTGGCGGCGTCTATTGGATGGTTGACTTCGAGGGACAACCCCTGGACACCAAGAAGCGCATATATGCGCAGGCGTTCTGCGTCTACGCGCTGGCCGGGTATTACCACGCTACCGGCGACGCCGAAATTCTAGCGCGCGCATTGCGTCTCGTAGAAGTGATCGAATCAGTTGGTCACGACGCTACGCAAGGCGGCTATTTTGAGACATACGAGCGGGACTGGTCTCTCGCAGAAGATCAACGGCTGAGCGATGCGGATCTGGATGAAAAGAAGTCCATGAACACGCACCTTCATCTGCTCGAAGCCTATGCGACGCTGCTGCACCTGCATGAGGATTCGACAGTGCGCTTGCGATTGCAGGAACTGATTGAGATTTTCCTGGACCACATTATCGATCCCGCGAATGATCATTTTATTCTCTTTTTCGACGAGGAGTGGCGTCGACGCTCTGACATCATCTCCTTCGGGCACGACATTGAGGGGAGTTGGCTCCTGTGCGAGGCGGCGGAGATTCTTGGCGACCCAACACTGCTGGCTCGTGTGCGCGTGGAAGCGGTTAAGATGGCGCAGGCAGTCTACGACGAGGGGCTCGACGCGGATGGAGGACTGCTCTATGAGGGCGACACCACAGGCATTATCGATAGCGACAAACACTGGTGGCCCCAGGCGGAGGCAGTGGTTGGGTTTCTGAATGCTTTTGAACTTTCGGGGCGGCTCCATTTCCTTGAAGCCGTGGATCAGAGCTGGGCGTTCATTGAGACGCGGATTGTGGATCACGAGCATGGCGAATGGTTCTGGCTAGTTTCGAAAGATGGCATGCCTGACGATGAGCAGGACAAAGTGGGGCCGTGGAAATGTCCGTATCACAATAGCCGCACGTGCTTTGAAGTGATGAAGCGGATGAACAGTAAGGCAAATCCTGTCGCGACGCAAAGTGCACGGGCTTGAAAACCGGAGAGGAAAGATGAAAGAGGCAGCATTCAGAGAGCGCGTTCAGGATTTAGTAAAGCAGCAGGAGAAACTTCTCGCTCGGCGAAACAGGAAAGCTCGCGGCGGCAATGGAATCTATGACCGATACAGATTTCCGGTGCTGACCGCGGCGCACGCGCCCATCACCTGGCGGTACGACCTGGACAGAACCACCAATCCCTTCCTGCTTGAGCGTATCGGCGTGAACGCCGCCTTTAACGCAGGAGCGCTGCTGCATGAGGGCAAATATCTGGTGGTTGCGCGGGTAGAGGGCGCGGATCGCAAGTCGTTCTTCGCAGTGGCCGAGAGCTCCAATGGCGTGGACAACTTCCGCTTCTGGGATTATCCGATCCTGATGCCCGAAACCGCCGCCCCGGACATCAATGTGTACGATATGCGGCTGGTGAAGCACCAAGACGGGTGGATCTACGGTTTGTTCTGCACGGAACGCAAGGACCCAAAGACGCCAGAGTGGGACACTTCTTCGGCCGTGGCGCAGTGCGGCATTGCACGAACCCGTGACCTGAAGACTTGGGAGCGCTTCGAGGACTTGAAGTCAAAGTCTCCGCAACAGCGGAATGTGGTGCTGCATCCGGAGCTTGTGGATGGGAAGTACGCCTTCTATACACGCCCTCAGGACGACTTTATCCAGGCGGGCAAGGGCGGTGGCATCGGCTGGGGCTTGGCTCCTAGTATTGAAAGAGCAGTCATCCAAAAAGAAATCATCATGGATAACCGGGCATACCACACCATTCAGGAAGTGAAGAACGGCCTGGGGCCCGCGCCTATCAAGACGGAACAGGGTTGGCTTCACTTGGCCCATGGAGTGCGCAATACCGCGGCTGGCCTTCGCTATGTGCTGTATCTCTTCCTAGCTGATCTGAAGCGGCCGTGGGTCATCACGCACAAGCCTGCTGGCTACTTTATTGCCCCGGAAGGCGAAGAGCGAGTCGGCGATGTGTCGAATGTGGTCTTCAGCAACGGATGGATTGAGGGTAAAAATGGAGAAGTTTTCGTTTATTACGCATCGTCGGACACGCGGCTGCACGTAGCCACTACTAGCGTCGGCAGATTGCTGGACTATGTACGGAATACGCCTGCCGATCCGTTGCGCAGCTATGCATGTGTGGAGCAGCGTTACGCGCTGATCAAGAAGAACCTGGCCGTGATGGGAACAGTGAAGGCCGCTTCTGTGAGACCTGCCAAATCTGGAAAGAAGAGTTAGCGAAGAAAACTGCAAAGCGCAATCTACGTTCCAACTGCGAATCTGTCTCTCTTCACTTGGGAGTCGAAGGAGTGGTGCTTTGCGCGTCATCTTGCTGAGCTGCTTGTCGGGCCAGCTTCTCGGCTTTCTTACGATTGTGGGCGCGCACCATGTCTGGCCAGAACTCGATGACTTCTGCTCCCACAATGCCTTCCGCAGACACAGTCAATCCGTCATTGATCGTGTTGCTGACCGTATGTTCGGTAGCGGGATAGTAGACGTTAGAAATGGCGGCCCCGACCAGGTTACCAACGACGTTGGCGTAATTTGGCCCCCATTTACCGCTGTCTCGCTTGCACCATACGGTGCTTCCCGCCGCCCAAAGAAAGCGATGAAAGGCAGTGCCGCTGCCCTTTTGGAAATAGCGTGGATCTTCATGCCACCAACTCGTAAATACTGCGTTGCCGAGAAAATTACCTATGAATGCGTCAGAGTAAGCTGCGCCGTATCGTTTTGCATAGCCTTGAGCGCCCTGGCCCCATTCGGCGTAGCTGTCATTGGCCTGGCCAATTCCTGATACGGCGCCCGCCAGCAAGAACGGCCATGGATCGGTGGCGCTCTTGAAGAAAAGCTTGAATTTCTGTTCTGACGAAAGCGGAACCGCATTCATGTTTCGGGTCGTGTTGAAGGTCGCCATCACTCCCATGACCCGCTGTTTCTCCTGCAGCTTGAGCTGCTCCTCAGCCTTTTCGCGCTGGCTTTTTTGGTTGGCGGATTCCTGGCCGGGCTGCTGTGAGCTGGAACTACCCTGCGCGGGCTGGCTGGGCGTCTGTGTGGTGCTCTGAACCGGAGCAGTGCTAGAGGTAGGCGGCGGAGTGCTCTGATTTTGTGCAACTTGGGTTAGCGGATCGGTGGGGTCGATCTCCGCAACTTCATTTTGTGGTTGGGGATTCTCAGGAATCTCTGAACCAGCGGTGACAACGGGCGCGGAGCCCATTTGCTGTGAATCAAGATTATGGGGCATTGCCGTAAGGGCGATGCCCGAAATGAGGGTTACAGAAAGAAGACGAAAACCTAAACGCATCCATTCACCAGTCGTGTGGTCGGCACCCGCCTCAGCGGGTCCGCCTCGAAAAGGCGAATCAAGCAGGCGAACCGAGCCCGATAGAGACCATTGGGCTACTTCAAGAGTAAAACACTCCGGCCTTCTGGAAGTTACCCAGCTAGCTTCCGGGTGCAGCGATCGACTCCATTTTCACGCTTTCCTCATTGTTAGACGCATCAGGCCTCTCGAAGGACACAGAGAAATGCGCCAAACAGCAGCCCCGGCATCAATAGACGGGATCTGGGTGGGATAGCAGGCTATGGCAATTGTTTTGGCAACAGCCGTGTCTTGATCTCGCTAAGCAGCAGTTCGACTTTGTCCTCACTCTCGAGAGCCTGGAAGCGGTCTTCGAGGGAGTCGGGAGCCAGAACCTCAGAAGCAGCCGCATTCTCTGCGGATTTGATGCGAACGCGGCTCTTCAGGCGCCCGAGGGCTTGCTCCTGATCGCTGCCGATAATCTGGCGGACCTGCGTAGCGCGTCCTACCACTCGGGCGCGACGATGCTCGGCCACCAGCATTTCGCAGCGGGCACGGGTCTCGTTGAGTTTCTGGTCGAGCTTGTGCAGCGCCTGACGAAGGTTATCCGCTTCTGACTTTTGGTCTTCGGCCTGTTCGGTGAACCCGGCCACCAATTGGTCGTGGCTCAGCGCACGCTCAAGCGCGGCACGGGCCAGATCTTCGTGACCCTTTTGGACGGCCAGTTCCGCTTTACGGCGCCACTCGGCGGCCTGCTCCACGTGCTCCACACGCTTTTTGTCCAGGAGGTGCTGATCGGCAATGGCGATGGCGACCTGGGTCTTGACCTGGAGCAACTGGTTTTCCATGTCCAGGACTATCTGTTTCAACAACCGCTCAGGATCTTCGGCCTTCTCGATCAGATCGTTGAGATTCGCGCGAAGCAAGGTGCTTACTCTCTCCAGCAGTGCCATGGGATTCTCCTCGTTTGTCAGGCCCTCTATGACCGGTGGCAGCCGACATCAGTTAGGTGTTGGCCTGGGCTCCCGCCCGCCGGAATGGGAGCGCAGGGTGAATGCTCGCGGCTATTTCGCAGGCGCGGGTGGCGGCGGCGGTGGGGCGACGAGAAGTTGATTCGTTGATGGCTTCGAAATGTCCATCAGCTCTTTGGTCATTTCCTCAGTGAGCGGCTTAACTCGCTCCTGAACACGCTGCGTCACCGTGGGTATGAATTCCCGCATAATGACCGGCGTCATGTCGATCATGTGTTGTCCGGCCGGCGAACTGTAGAAGGTGATGATTCCGTCCACATCGGAGCGGCTGAGATGCTTTTGATAAAGCGACGACATATCCTCGATGATCTCGTCGACCCCATACAAGCTCATCGCCTGCTGAGCAAACCTGCTCATCACTTTTGCAATTGCCTGCTGCTGCTCCGGAGTGGTGGACGTCATCTCCGGATGATCCTTTCGAAACTGCGTTGCCGTTGTGGTGAATTGCTGCTGCATCAGGGCCGGCATCATCTGCGTTACCGCCGCTAACTGCTGCTTTATGCGCATCAACTCAAACAGCTTGGCCAGTTGCTCCCTGGTCGGCTGCTGATCCGCCGGAATTGTTACCGCTGCCGGGGTCGATCCGGTCAGCTGGTCCACTGGAATCTGCGCAAATCCTGCCCATGGAACCATCGCAAGACTCAATCCGATTCCCGCCACGAATTTGACTGCACGTCTCATACTCTCCTCGACTTTCACAGCGGCCGTGCCGCTTTCGGCGGCACGGCGTTCGGTCTCTGTCTGACGCTCGAAAGACTCCGGCCTATTTCTCCTCCGACTTGCCGTTCTGTTCTGGCTTGGATTTGATGGCCTGGACGTTGGACATGAGCTGCTTGATGTCCATACCGCTGAGGGCCTCAAAGAGCGCCGGCACCTGTGCGGCAATGCGCGTCATGTCGCCGGTAATCTTGTGGGCGCCGGCAGCATCATCGTTCCCCGTTGACACGATGGTGATGTGATCCACCTTGCTGAGGGGCTCAGCCATTGCGCGGACAACGTCTGCCATGTTGGTGAGCAGCTTGTCCACCACCGCGGCCTGGTTCCACTCCTGGTAGGCTTCCGCCTTCACATTCATGGCCTTGGCTTCGGCTTCGCCCTTCTGGAAGATGATGCTGGCTTCAGCCTCGCCCTGACTCCGGATCGCAGACGCCCGGCCTTCGGCTTCGGCGGTGAGACGGTTCTTCTCGGCCGCAGCCATGTTCTCGATGCGTTGGCGTTCGATCTCCGCGCCCTTGAGCACTGTGGCGATGAGCTCCTTTTCGTGGCGCAGGATTTCCGCCTCTTGCACCTTGATCTGGCCTTCCTTTTCCACCTGTTGTACCTTCACCTGCTCGGCTGTGACCTGCTGCAGCATAATGTTGGTCTGCAGCTCGTAGGCCTTGTCGGCCGAGGCCTGCTGACGGCGGCTCTGCTCACTGAATTGCGCCTTCTTGATGTCCAGGTCGCGTTGTGCCTCAGCCTGGCGGGTTTGCGAAGCAGTCTCGGCAATCACCCGTTCCTGATCTGCGAGGGCTTTGGCAACCGCTGACTCGCGCAATGCGTTTGCTCTCAAAATCGCTGTGTCGCGCTCCGCTTCTGCTGTCGCCATCTCCGCGTCGCGCTTGATGCGAGCCACGTCAGGTCTGCCCATATTCGAGATGTACTCGTTCTTGTCGCGGACTTCCTTGATGGTGAATGAGATTACCTCCAGCCCCATCTTGCTTACTTCTTCCGCGCAGGTGGAGCGCATTCGCTCGCCCACCATTTCCGGTTCCTTGACGATCTGCTCCACGGTCAACTGGCCGATAATGCCGCGCAGATGGCCTTCCATCACGAGGCGGATGAGGCCCTCGCGTTGAGGAGGCGTCTTGGTCAGGAACTGTTCGGCCGCGGTCAAAATTGACGGCTGGTCGCTGCGCACCTTGATCTGCGCTACGGCTTCGACGGTGACCGCGACACCTTGCTTGGTGTAGAGATCCTGCTGCGGGGCCACATCGAAGCTCATCAGCTCGAGGCTCAATTCGCGGCAGTTCTCCACCATGGGAAAGATAACCGTGCCATGACCCTTCACAACACGCGGGCCGCGGAATCCATACACAATCAAGGCCTCATTCGGTCCGGCCTTGCGATACATCCTAGCCAGAATTCCCATGACCAGAATCAGAGCTAATACGCCAAGTCCGGAGATCAGAACAATTTCATTCGTCATTGCGTTCCCGGCCCTTTCGCCCGGGAGGTAAGAGGTTGATGGTTTTACCGCTACGTCAGTGGTCAGTTTTTAGTGGCCAGTTGCCAGTTCTTCACTTGGCAGTAATCAGAGTTCGGTTCCCGACGCGGAATCAGTGCTTCGAGCCGGAGTTCTTGCCGTTCTTGGGAAAGATTTTGGCCAGGAATCCAAGCAGAAAAATGGTTACAAGGATGGCCATGTCGGTGATCAGCACAGTGGTTTGGGTGGTCATGAGTGCCTCAGTTCTCGGGTGTCAGTTGTCGGTTGTCAGTTGACGGATTTCATGCGTTGCGCTGGATCTGTATTGCCTGCCGCTTGCTCTTCTCCGATATCGGGCAGATCCTCCCAGCGTCGGACCCAGGCAATCCCTTTCTCGTAGCGGACGACAAAGACCTCTTCCTGTTTTTGAATCGGTATGCCGTCCTCCGAGCGCGCCGGAGCGGATTTGCGGGCGCCCAATTGCTCGTACATTATTTCCCCAATGCCGTCGGCGCGAATTGGTGCCGAAACCTTTCCCACAACGCCCGCAACATCGGTTTCTTCAGCGGTGAGATCATGCTCGTGCGGCAGCATCACGCGCGTGAGAAAGAGAAACACGATCGCTCCTCCGGCCACGCCGCAAATACCAGAGAGCACCAGCACGACGCCCGCCACAAAGCTGCCGTAGCGCGTGAGCAAATAGCCCGCGGCACCAAACCAGCAGAGGAAGACCATGATCGAGAATGCGTTCCACCAGGGTACGGTCGATCCTGATCCTGGCCCGCTTCCGCCTTGGGGCGCACCCTGTGGCACCTGGCCCGCATGCGGAACTCCGTGCGGTATGTGCACGTGAGTCGGAATGTGCGGGGCGTGCGGAACATGGATGTGCAACCCGATGTGTCCAAGACCGCCCAGCAGCGAGAGCGCGCTGAGCAGAAGCCCCACAAGAAAACATACGAGATAAAAGGATTCCCAGGTCATTTGTTCGCTCCCTGTTTACGTGCTCCAGGTTGCCGCGAGCTCGGTGGTTTCGGGTTAACGGACTTCGGTTTGGGTTCGTGTGCTTTGGGTTGAAGTTTCGGACGAAGCACTTCGGCGAGCCGAGGAGCCAGCCCCGGCGTCTCCAGAATTGCCTCGAGCAGCAGGAGGCACTCACGGGAACGGTCGTTCCGCGCCAGCGTGAGAAGCGCATGCATCAACTCCGGATCGCGGCTGAAACGCTCCGCGCCGTTCACCAGCCACAGGTCGAGCTTGTCTTCAAAGGAGCGCAGCTCGCTCTGGAGTTCGGGGTGGTAGCCCTCGGGGTCGTCCACCAGGTAACCGGGGTGGACCTTGAAAAAAGTGGCCAGAATCTGCCGAGTGGTATTGGTCAAGTGAGGCCGCGCGCCGCTCTCAATTTGCGAGAGGTAGCTCTGGCTCAGTTTCGAACCGGTTTCGGCTTCAATAGCCCGTACCGTCTCCTGCTGGCTCAGGTCGCGGTCAAGGCCGCGTAGGCTGCCTTCCACTTCCCGTAGGTACCGAATCTTCTCACCGAGCTTCATAACGCAGCCTTCAGCTGACAGCTACATTCAACGGTTAACGGACATCTCCGACGAGGTTGGCGGGCTCGCTGCAATGGTAGTTCTCTTCGATCGGATTTCCATTGCAATATGCAATATTAATATCGCAAATTGCGATAGATTGCAAGCGAAATCGTAAGAACGCTTTTGCTGCACAGGATTTTCATTGGATTTTCTTGGAGATGAACCTGTAAATTGGGCGCAAATCAGAGGATCGGGGAGCTCACACGACCGGCGAGTTTGACGGATTTCCCAGTATTGATGCAAACATTCTTTGTGGGAGCTATGAAATGAAGATGCCTCATATCGTTGGCGGGCTCATTGCAATGGTCGCAAGCTTGGCCTTTGGACAAGAGCAAGTTACCTTCCAGCTGCTGGATGGGAAGGGACAGATTCAGGCAGACCTTTATGGCCATGGTGCCCGTGGCGTTGTTCTTGCTCACGGAGGACAATTCAACAAAGAAAGTTGGAAGCAGCAGGCGGAAACGCTCGCTCAATCCGGATTCCTGGTTCTCTCCATTCGGTTTCGTGGGGACGGATTCAATCCTGACGGATCGCCCGGGGCATTCGGTTCAACACCAGACAATACAGCCGACATCCTGGCGGCCGCTTCGTATCTTCACCGCAGGGGTGCGAAGACGGTTTCAGCCGTCGGAGCGAGCATGGGCGGAGATGCGGTGGGTGAGGCAGATGCCGCATCAAAACCCGGGACTTTCGATCGTATCGTTATTCTTGGCTCTTCAGGTGGCGATTCTCCGGAGAAACTGAACGGTCGCAAGCTCTTTGTTGTCGCCCGCAACGACGCGAACTCCGACGGCCTTCGCCTCCCGGAAATTTCCAGGCACTACGATCGAGCGCCGCAACCGAAGAAACTCGTTCTCCTTGAAGGCTCCGCGCATGCCCAGTTCCTTTTCAATACAGACCAGGGGCAGCGTCTGATGGACGAGATTCTCCGTTTTCTTTCAGAGCCCTAAGCCGCAAAGTCGATGAACCCCCGCTGCGGATCGGTGGAGATCAGCTTCACCGTCACCTTGTCGCCCACATCAAGTCCCTTGCCGCCGCGCACGAGCATCCCATCCACATGCGGGTTCAGCGTGCGAACGAAGGTCCCGTACTGGTTGACGCCTGTAACAATGGCTGGAAAGCTCTGGCCAATGCGCGGATGCAACACCACGGCGGCGATGCGCTTCTGCATCTCGCGCTCTACCTTACGCGCGCCGTCTTCCATCAGCGTGCAACGCTGTGCAATCGCATTGAGATCGTTCTCAGAGTAAGGTTGTGGGGCCTTCGCGAGGAGTGCCTTCATCAGTCGCTGCGTGACCACATCGGGGAAACGGCGATTGGGCGCGGTGGAGTGAGTGTAGTCCTGCACGGCGAGGCCGAAGTGTCCAGGGGAAGGCTCGTTGGGCTTGACCAGCACATACTCGCCGGGACCCATTAGCTTGATCACTGCCAGGGATAGATCCGGGAAATGATCGGGGTCCTTCTGCCTCTGCGCAAGCAGAAAGTCGTTGAGGGCTTTCGAGTCGGGCGCGGCGGGCAAGGTTGTACCCAGCCCTTGCGCCACTTCGACAATCCGGTCCCAGCGTTTTGGCGTGCGAACGATGCGTCGGATTGAAGCCACACCGGCCTGCTCGAAGGTGCGGGCGACTACACCGTTCGCGGCGACCATGAACTCCTCGATCAGCGACGTGGCCCGGTTTTTCTGCTGAGGAACGATGTCGACCGGCTGATCGCCTTGCATTTCGGGACGGGTTTCAATCGTTTCCAGATCGAGTGCGCCATGCTGGAAGCGCCCACCCACCATGCGCTGCGCCGCTGTGTCCTGAAGCTTGAGTTGCGCGGCCAGATCCGCGTTGGCCGCCACCTTTGCCGGAGCTGGACCGGCGCCCTCGAGCCATGCGCCTACACTGTTGTAAGCGAGCTGCGCACGGTTGCGAACCAAGGCGGCATATACCTTGCCATCTGATGTAGTACCTGCTGAGTCTACGCAGTACTCAACCACGTGGGCAACGCGATCCTGATCTTCATTGAGGGAGGTAATGCCCTCAGAAAGCTCGACAGGAAGCATCGGAAAAACTTTGACGCCGGTGTACACCGAGGTGGTCTCGCTGCGCGCGTGTCCATCGATCACCGAGCCGAGGGGAACACGCGCGTCCACGTCAGCAATACCGACAAACACGCGAATGCGCCCATCGGGCAATTGCTCCGCCCATTCGATCTGGTCGAGATCTTTCGATGTGTCGTTGTCGATCGAAGACCAAAGCAGCCTGGTCAAGTCCTGGATTCCAGGAACGGAAGGCGGCTCGGGATGAGCCTCGATGGCAGCCAGTTGGGCATCGGTTCCAACTGGAAACTCAGGCTGAAAGCCGTGCTCGATCATAGCCGCATGGGCGGCTGCAACAAGATTGAAATGTAAGGGCTGATTCGGCTGCATGAAGAGTTTGGCTCCTTTGACGCGAAGAGCCAGCCTACCAGATCAGGGGTCAGTCGCAACGAGCAAGCGCCAAGAGTGAGCAAACAGTCACGCGCGGCCGGCGTTAACGGGTCTCCCACCCTCCCCGCAAGAAAACGCGGAAAGGATGGGGCTCCACTTTGTAACGCCGTTGGGTGCTCTATTGAATACCCAGGTCGGCAAGGACTTTGGGCTTGGTTTCGTCGACGGCGAGCAGATTGTGGCAGGCAGCGCAATCCTGGGTGATGGCCGTCTTACCGTCCTTCGTAGCGTGGTCCCCGTCGTGACAGCGGAAGCAGCCCGGATAGGCCATGTGGCCAATGTGGTTCGGATGTGTTCCCCAGGTGACCTTCATATACGGAAAAACGTTCTGACTATAAAGGGTAACCAACTCGTCACCCGCAGACTTGATGAGAGCGGACTTCGAAGCCAGCACATCGGGATTCTGAGCGCGATAGAACTCGGTGAGTTGCGTGGGAATCTGTGTGCTTGCTTCAGCCTCTGAGGCATAGTTGGCCTTCAGCAGTTGGAGACCCTCCTTGTGCACCCACGGCAGATCAGGCGAAACGGCGCCCTCGGCCATGGCGCGGTTAAGCGCGTCTTCGGCTGTAACGAAGGTGTGCGCAGCACGATTGTGGCAGTCGATGCAATCCATCACGCGCCGTTCGCCCTTGGGCGTGGCTCCGTTGAGCGCTGACGCCACAAAGGCGGTCTCCGAACCATCGGCGTTTTGCCTCTGCACCCACGGAATCGTCGTTCTGTCTGAATCAGTAGCAATGTACTCGATATGGCCAAGGTGCACACCGTGAATCCCTGTGAGATGCGAGAGCGAATCCTGGCCGCCAAGGTGCAGCACTACAACCGTTTGTGTTTCGGTATTCTTCTCGTCGTCTGCAAAGGTGGATTTGACCAGCAGCTTTTCACCTATGAACTTAGCTGGTGTATGGCATCCTTCGCACGTATACCGCGCTGGCCGCAGATTCTGGACGGGCGATGGAATCGGCGTGGGATAGTCGGGAATGTACTTGGGCGCGATCGAGGCCAATGGGTGTAGAGAAACTTCGATGAGCTGCTTGGTGCCGTTCACCTTGGCAGAAACGTACGCGGCCGCACCTGCGCCGATGTGGCAATCCACGCAGGCCACGTGGGAGTGGGCGGAGATCTTGTAGGCAGCGTACTCCGGATGCATCACATGGCAGGATTGGCCGCAGAATTGGGGCGAATCCATGTAAGCCGCACCCCGATAGCTGGCGATGGAGACAACCAGCAGGTTGACGATAGTGGCCACCAGGACAATGTCAATGCCGTGGCGAAACATGCGGTCGTTGAAATCAACCTTGGGAAATTCGGCGGGAATCTGGCCGGCCGCTTGGAGCTTTTTCCGGCGGATGAAGACTCCTACCGGGATCAGCACCAGGCCGGCGATAAACAGGGCCGGCAAAAGCAGGAAGAAGATGATGCCGAGATAAGGATTGTCATTCGGCCGGCCTAGGATCTCGACGAGCCAGTAGCCGATCATGGTTACGCCGGAGGCGCTCGTGATGGCGCCGCCCGCAAGGCTTATAGGGTTGTTCCCGAAGAACAGTGCCGGCCGTATCCAATTCTCACGGAATTTCTGCAACATTGACACCCTGTCCCCCAGACTCAAGATGGCCCGCCAATTACGGCGGGCCTGGTTGTACTTTCCGGTTTGACCTTACTTGCTACTTGAGTCCCTTGTAGAAGGTGGCCACATCCTTGATCTGTGCGTCGGTGAGTCCCGCGATCGGCTTCATCTTGCCCTTGCCGCTCTTGATGGCTGCAATCACCTGTGCATCGGTCAGCTTCTTGATATCCGGATCGGACGCCGCTTTAATGCCCATCATCTTGGCCATTCCCGCACTGGGGGTACCGGTGGCACCATGGCAGGCTGCGCACTTCGCTTTGTAGGTCGCTTCGCCACCGGATTGGGCGAAGCTCACGGAACTGGCCGATGCAACGAGCAAAGCCAGCACGGCAATTGTCGCACGGGATCGAATCATCTTGGTCATTGCAAAACTCCTTGTTTGATTCCACGGCCAGTGTACGCGAAGGCGCAAGCGGACGTGTACGGTTTTCTCAACATGAGCATCTTACGCTGGTTGTACCGGATGGAAATTCCAAGGCTCCGGTGATTTCGTCTTTCCTCAGAAGAAGAGGTGGACCGGTAAAACCGACGAGCCCGGCCCACCCCATTATCGCTTCTCCAGCAAAAGACAATCTCAGTTAAAACTGATAGTGCACTCCAAGGGTTACGTTATTGGCGTGGAAGTTTCGAGGCGCGGTCTCACCGGCAGGAGATATGGTCAGACCCGTCTGTTGGGGCAGAGAGGTGCAAGGTACGACCGCGGAGGTCGTGGCCGTTGACAAGCTGCAATTCTCTGGGCCGGAAGGTCCACCTTCGCCGTAGCCGTAGAAGTTATATTCAGCCTTCCAAATCAGTCCCGGACGGGCCGTCCACGCGAAGTTTACAAAGGGAGTCTGATACGAAGACACCAATGATCCGTTCACGTCGCGTGCATCATTGAAGAAGCGAGTCCCGTTCACCGAACTGATCCGGTAGCCGATGTTGGAGTGGATTGACTTGACGGGAGACACACTCAAGGCCGCCGATCCGTACTGCGTCGGCGCATCCATGAAGTCGCGTCCGAACCAATCGGCGAGTTGGGTCGTCGAGCCCCTGGTGAATACTCCAGAGCAGACGTTCGGCGCTCCGCCGCTCGTGAGCGTCGCCGTACCAGGATACGCACTCGGCTTCGTAGTCGCGTTTTGGGCTCCATTATCAAAGCAGATGTTGGTCGCCGTGTACACATCGGTGTAGGCGTAGCTGAAGTCAAAGCCATAGTGGTCATTCGGCAACAACATGCCACTCACGCTGGCAATCCTGGTGTGATCGACGTGATCGAGTGGGCCTTCGTACGGATCGTCGCCCGCTGCTACGGCAGCCTGGTTGTTGTTCGTGTTGTTATGCCGCTCAAGGTCATTGAAGGCACCCGAAAGCGTCGCCCATGGTTTCGGTCTGTATCTCGCGTGCACTCTGTAATGCCACAGCTGGCGCGGTGTGACCGGCGTCAGAGCGTTGTCCGCATAGGCCATTTCCACCGAACCGTTCAGATCGAGGTTCGCGGTCGGACGCACAGCGGCGGTGAATATTCCCGCGTTTTCGTTGATGCTCACGGTCCCGCCAACCGAAGCTCCCACAGGTAACGGAATGTTATGAGGGTCACCCTCTGCGACAACGTGATTCTGATAACGATAGGTAAGCGAAAGCGTAGTGTTCGAGGAAACATCCAATTGGCCGGTCAGATTATTGGTTAAATACAGCTGGCCGGTATAGCCCGGTCCCGCTGCCCCAATGCTCGGACTGCCTTCAAACGTAGAAGCGCCGGCTGCGGCGTTCGTGGTCGTGAGCGGGCCCTGGTAGGTAATGGTCTCGTTCGGATTGGTCGGTGTCGCCACCGTGGTTCCACTGGTAAACATCACCGTTCCGGGTTGATGCATCGAGGAATAGCTGATCTGGTCAGCTAGGCTGAAATTGCTCGTTGCCTGCCACACGCCACCTAAGTCTGCGGCAAGAACCTGGCGTGTCGCATTCGCGTTCCCAATATAGGCCAGCGAGCGCGTCGCCCCGTTCAAACCCTGATAGCCGTCGTAGTAATTGGGCAAGTGCATGTTCGCATCGGTAAACCGCACATTTCCGTTGATTGAGACGTTCTTGAGGGTCGCGCTTTGCAGGCGAAGCACTTCGGTCGGGAATAGAGCGCGCGTCGGCTGAGAGCGAAGATAATTGGTGACCACGGCGCAGGCGGGGTTGATTACCGGCTTGCCGCCTGGCACGTTGGGCGCCGAGAAGATGGTATATGTGGTGGCATTCGTATAGGCCGTGCCCATACTGGCCGTGTTGCAGGCGCCGATGCCATAAGGCGAAAGGCTGTCAAAGTTGTTGATGGCTACCGGGGTTCCATCCGCCTCTTGCGCGATCAGTGAATTGGCAGCCAGAGTGAAGAACGAGTCGCCCTTGTAGTGCGTGATCTGCTGTTCATAGGTGACCATCGTACCACGGACCGGCTTCCAGTCGATGGCGGCTGTGATGTCGTCGGTGTCGTTACGCTGATACTCCCCAAGCACCGCATTGTACTTGGCGAACTGATAGCCGCTCGGGCTATAGCTCGGCCCTTCCATCAGATTCTTCGAGTATGCAATCCGATAAGTGAAGGTCGATAGCGGCATCAGAACGATGTTGATATCGGTCATACGCCGCACCGTGTTCATCATGAAAGGCGATTGAAGTGTCTGCGGCCACGCGAACGAGCCGGTAGGCGCGTTGGAAGGGCCGATTGGAATCGACTGTCCACTGGGAATGTTCGGATTGCCGAGCAGGTCGTAATCGAAATATCTGCGGTCGCGGCGGAACAGTCCGGTGAACTCGTAGATCTTGCCTTTTGAGGCGCTCATCCTGGCAAAGTTGACAGGATCGCCTCCGAACCCGCTGCCGACAGCGCTGAGCATGTCAACCAGCGTGTTCTTCTGACCCGGCAACACGCGCATCTCAAAAGTTTCATTTTGCACGCGCGGTCCAGATTGCAAATTCACCAGGTTGCTATACATCGCCTGACTGCCCGTGGCATTCGCAATACGGCCGCCCAGATCCACGCTCTCGTGGATCACATATCCGTTCGGCACACTCATCGGTGTTTCCGGCGTCGGCAATGGAGCGGCGGGCGTCGGGTTTTGGGCGGCGGCGATGCCGGCCGTCATCAATAATGCGGCGACTCCCATGCCGCCAGCGATGCGCTGGATCATTGCGGTAGAAGGCTGTTGTTTGGACAGCCGAGAAAACCAGCCTACGTTCTTCATATGAAGCCTCACTTGAAAAAAACCGTCACTCATGACATCGAAACCTTGAAACCGATTGCAATCTGTGTTCGGGATCCGGGCCGCCGATCCGCTCTGGCTGGAAGGCGCGGCCCGAATCCATGACTCTTACCTGAGAAACGCCACATTCATGTTTGAACCGTGAATGTAGGTGTGGCAGTCCGTGCAGGGCGTCAGCTCTGACGAACCCGCATTCACACCGTGCACGGTGCCTGCGGCAACCGGGCTGTGGCACTGGTTGCAGAGCACGTTGATGTTCGGCATATTCAACAGCCGTGCATTCTGCGATCCATGCGGCGTGTGGCACCCCATGCAACCCTCGCCTTTAATCGGCGTGTGTTCGTAGACGAACGGCCCGCGCATCTCGGAGTGGCACTTGGTGCAGATCAGGTTCGAATCGTTTCTGGACCTGAGGTTGCTCTTCTCGAATGTGCCGTGCACATCGTGGCAGTCGCTGCACTTGACAAGCCCCTCGTTCACCTTGTGGTGGAACGGCATGTCGAACTGCGGTTTCTCGTCAGTGTGACACTGGAAGCAGAGCGTGGGCTGCGACGCCTTCAGCAGCTTCTCTTCCTTGGCGCCATGGACGTCGTGGCAGCTCGTGCAGCCCACATTGGCTTTGGCGTGCGGCGAGCGCTCGAAATCAGGATGCGCGCTCGAGTGGCACTTCAAGCAGGTCTCATCAACCTCTTTGCTGGAGTGCTTGGAGGGATTGAAAATCTTGGTGACGTCGCCGCCCCCGGCAACGTGGTCCCCGCCCGGACCGTGGCATCCCTCGCAGTTCACACCCGCCTCACCATGTTGCGCTGCAAGCTTGGTGTGCGGGTTGCCTTCAAAGTTCTTGGCCACTTCGGAATGGCAGGTGGCGCAAACGTCTCCGCCTACATAAGTGTTGCCACCGGCATCCTTGGTCTGTGCGGTGGCCGTCTTGGCAGCCGGGGCGGCCAGTGCGGTGGCGCACAAGAGGCTTGCGCCCAGCATCAACATCAAACAAACTCGCAGTCCCGGCCTTTTGCCCGGGGCCGCACTCATCCGCAATCGCGTAACAGGCCCAGTCTTATGCATGAAAAATTCCGCCTTAGATGCTCTCGTTGCCTTCTTCATAGTCCGCACTCCCTGCGCTTGCTTGTTGAACCCGGCAATCTTGAATCCAAAGGGCCGGCTGGACAACGGTTACGACAGTCACGCTTCCTTGAAAAGGGCTCCTTGTGCGGAGCATCACTTCATGCGCTGAATGCTACGATTTATTTCCTCCCTGAACGGTGATATTCATCACATGTCGCAAGGCCACCACTTCTCCCCTTGGCCAATATTGACTAAGCGTAATCAATACTGATACTTAGCGAATTAATAACTCTCCCTGGTGAGCGTCGAAAACCCCGGGAGCAGCCTGCCTTCGAGGTAACCAGAATCACTGAGATTCAAAAGATGCCGAGTCTCCGAAGCAAACCAGAATTGCGACGTGCATTGCGAGCACAATGACGATCTCTTCCTCCATGGAAGAGATCAGCCCGCGACTATTCGTGTGTGTAACGCTGCTCATGCTGCCCTTGTGGGGCCACCGCACAGGCATCGAGGCCATCACGCCGAAACAATGGTTGATCCTTCCTCTTCGTCAGTTGCGGGGGATGTTCAGGCAGTTCACGGCGTTAGACACGTGAGGCCCGTCACATCCAAGGCGAAGGCGGTTCCGGCAAACTTTGATGGACCAAAAGCCTCTCTGCCGAGAGGCGCTGAGTACATTCACCGCGGACAAGTCCCTTCAAGAGCGGGTAAGGGCAATAAACTCCGCCGCAGTGAGGCTCTTCTCATGGCGTCGGAAACGGCAAAATCGATGGCAGACGCAGGGATTCCGGTAATTCAGCACGGAAGGCAAAGACAGGGGCCCCGACAGGTTCCGGCAGGCTGTGCGGCATGCGCCAATCGGCGTCCGGGCTGGTTCTGCTCCTTGGGTAGCTCTGTTCTGGCGGATCTTGAGTTGGCCACCAGCACGATCACTCTTCCCGCGCAAGCCGCCCTTTTCAACCAGGGGGAAGACGCGCGCTGTCTGTATCTCATTTGCAGCGGCTATCTGAAGCTGACCGCAGGCCGGCCTGGCGATCGTCAGATGATCGTTCGTGTCGCAGGCCCCGGTTCAATGCTTGGGCTTTATGCAGTTCTGTCCCATGGTGTTTATGAGGTCTCAGCGGAATCCTTGACAAGCGCCCAACTTCGACCGGTGGAGCGCGACAGGTTTCTCGGTTTCTTGCGCATCCATAAGGAAGCGCAGATGCGGGCTGTTCAGTGCATCTGCCAGGAGTACCGGTTCGCATTGCAGGACGCCTGCCGCATTTCACTAGCGGAAACAGTGGCAGCGCGTTTGGCCAGACTGCTGTTGGAACTGGCTCATCAAATTGGCGAACACCACGATAACGGCGAATTTCGTTTTCCTCTTTTGCTGACCCATGAAGAGATGGCCTCCATGGCCTGCACTACGCGCGAAACCGTAACACGCACGTTGGGTCAGTTCCGCAAAGATGGCTGGATTACCATCGAAGACTCTCTGGTCACCTTGCACCATCCTGAGCATTTGCAGATGCTGGCATAGAGATCTCCCACGGACCCGATTTCATCTTCGAATTCCCTCCTTGCTGCTCCCATCCAGCCTGATTGTCGAGTCAAAGGAAGTATGATTTTTATAGAGCGATTGTTAGTTGGGAGCACATCTTGCATATGACCCGTTTTGCTTCTTGTTTCTTTGTTGTACTTCTCTCCTGCTGCGCGGCGGTGGCGCAGGACCCCAGTACGACGCCGGCTGCTGAAGCAGCCCGGCCGAATGTCACCACCGCTGAAAGCCCCGAGATCCGGGAATTCCAGAAGATTGAGGACTCCTGGGCCGACTCAGTGAATCAGCGCGACCAGTACGGTCTGGAACTGGTGTTATCCCCATTATTTGTGGACGTTGCAGCCACAGGCGACATCACGACCCGCAATCAGCAGGTGGCGAACGTGATCACCGGTGAAGATAAGTCGATGCGTTTGAATCAACGCGTGATTACGGTGAGGATGCTGGGAGATATCGCCGTCGCCAACGGGACCTACACGCTGCATCGAAAAGGCAACTCAGGCCCTGTGGACGAAAAGGGCATCTTTACTCACGTTTTCGAGCGCACTCACGGCGGCTGGCTGTGCATCAATTCGCAGCGCACGCTGCTCCGCGAGGACTCGAACGTCAAACAGAAGAAGCAGTCCAATGCGGAGATGCCATTCCACATTCCGCTCTTCACCAAGAGCGACAAGGGTCCTCAGTAGAACGAACCATCCTGCAGAATCCAGATGAATAGCCGCATTGCGTCAGTCGATGCGGCTCCCAGCATCCATAACTGCTCTCCATTTATGATGGGTGGGAACCGCAATCATGGCCCACCCCACCGCAACTCCCCCAGTTCCAGCGGCGATGCATGCGCCGGTCCCGGCTTCCCCAACGACCACGGCTGCATTCAACATCCTGGCTGCGGTGAGCCTTTGCCATCTCTTGAACGACATGGTGCAGTCGCTGCTGCCTTCGATCTATCCCATCCTGAAAGTCTCCTTTCACCTGAACTTCGGCCAGATCGGGCTCATCTCGTTCGTCTATCAGGTTGTCGCCAGCCTGCTGCAACCTTTCATTGGACTATATACAGATCGAAAGCCCATGCCCTATGCACTGGCAGTGGGGATGGGCTTCACCCTGCTGGGAATCGCGTTGCTTGCCACCGCCCCCACCTTCAGCCTGCTCCTGGTGGCCTCCGCGGTTGTCGGTATCGGCTCGGCCATCTTTCATCCAGAATCCTCCCGCATTGCCCGCATCGCATCAGGTGGACAGCATGGGTTCGCTCAGTCGTTCTTTCAGGTAGGCGGTAACACTGGCTCCGCCATTGGTCCTCTGCTGGCGGCGCTGATTGTCCTGCCCGAAGGCCAGCACGGCGTTGCCTGGTTCTCCATTGCAGCCGTGCTGGGCATTCTCGTGCTCATCCTGGTCGGCCGCTGGCGCTCGCATCATCTGGCGCGTGCCACACCCAGCCACTTGCACTTGAGCCGCGGGGCTAGGTTGCCTCGCCGCGCGGTTGTCAAAGCAGTCGCAGTGCTGGCTGCGCTGATCTTCTCAAAGTATTTTTACCTGGCCAGCATGGTGGGTATTTCACGTTTTATCTCATCACTCGATTTCACGTTTCCGTGCGCAGTTCGCAGTTGCATCTTTTTGTCTTCCTGGTCGCGGCTGCCGCGGGAACCTTCTTTGGCGGGCCCATCGGCGACCGCATAGGACTGCGCTACGTCATCTGGGGCTCGATCCTCGGCGTATTGCCATTCACTTTGATGCTGCCCTACGCCAATCTCTTCTGGACCGGTATTCTCTCCGCGATCATCGGCTTCGTCATTGCCTCGGCCTTCTCGGCCATCGTGGTCTACGCGCAGGAACTCATGCCCGGACGCGTCGGCTTGGTTTCAGGAATCTTCTTCGGCCTGGCCTTCGGTATGGGCGGCATTGGTGCAGCCGTGCTGGGCCACATCGCCGACCTCACCAGTATCGTTTTTGTGTATCGCGTATGCGCGTGGCTACCGGCGATCGGCCTGCTCACCGGCTTGTTGCCCAACTTGGATAAGTCTCAGCCCGCCAATTAGCTGGCTTTGGGCTGGGCCGATTCACTGGTTCGGCGCGCCCCCTGCAATCGAATCGAAATATGCACCAGGCTTAGCGCGGCGGGCGTCACGCCCGGAAGCCGGCTCGCCTGCCCGATGGTGATTGGGCGAACTCGTTCCAGCGTCTCGCGCATTTCGCGTGAAAGCCCGCTAATGGCGCTGTACTCAATCCAATCGGGAATCACCACAGCCTCAGCAGCTTTCAGTTTCTCTATCGATTTTTTCTGCTGATCCAGGTATCCAGCAAACTTGATCCCCGTCTCCACGGCGCGCGCCTCATTCGTTCTGCGTGCGGCTGCGCATCGGTCTGCTTCGTTGGCAGCGCCGTAGTAGGCAAGCAGTGGGTCCTGCGTAAGAGTCTCGCGCAACGCGCCAAGGACCGGCTCAATTGCGACTTCGGGGCGTTTGAGCAACTGCGCCCAGGTGAGACCTACGGTCGCAGTCAGATCGCCAAGGCCTGCTCTCGCCATGCGTTCCGGGTCAGCCTTGCGCGTGCTCAGCAAGATGTCCAGCGCAGCCATGCGCGCCTGCTTTTGCTCGTACTCCGCCCAGGCTTCATCGCCGATGAGTCCCAGTCGGCGCCCATATGGAGTGAGCCGGCGATCGGCGTTGTCGATGCGCAGATGCAGGCGGAACTCGGCTCGCGACGTAAACATCCGGTAAGGCTCGTTCGTCCCTTTGGAGATGAGGTCGTCGATCAGAATTCCGGTATAGCCTTCGCTGCGGTCCATGGTGAACGGCTGCTCATCCTTCAACCACAAAGCGGCATTGATCCCCGCCATGATGCCCTGACAGGCCGCTTCCTCGTATCCGCTCGTTCCATTAATCTGCCCGGCAAGGTAAAGACCGTCCATACTCTTGACGCGCAGCGTCCGATCGAGTTCGGTGGCGTCCACGGAGTCGTACTCAATTGCGTACCCGGGGCGCAGCATCTCCGCTTCTTCAAGGCCGGGAATGGAGCGGACGATCTGCCATTGTACCTCCATGGGCAGCGAGGTCGACATGCCGTTGACGTAGACCTCGTGGGTATTCAGGCCTTCAGGCTCGAGGAAGAATTGGTGCTGCGTCTTGTCAGGGAATTTGACGATCTTATCTTCGATCGACGGGCAATAGCGCGGACCGATCCCCTCAATCTGGCCGGAGTACATTGCCGAGCGGCCCACATTCTCACGAATGATGCGCAGCGTTTCCGGCGTCGTGAAAGCAATGTGGCAACAGATCTGCGGCTGGACGATCTTCTTCGTTCGGAAGCTGAACGGAGTCGGATCGGCATCTCCCGGCTGCTCCTCGAAAGCATCCCAGCGGATCGTCCGTCCATCCAGCCGGGGAGGCGTCCCCGTCTTCAGTCGGCAAGTCCGCAGCCCGAGCGCACGCAGCGCTTCTCCGAGCAGAACCGATGCGGGCTCACCGCTGCGACCGGCGGGATAGCGCTCTTCGCCGCAATGAATGAGCCCATTCAAAAATGTCCCGGTAGTGATGATCGTCGCGCCAGCAAGCAGGTTGCGGCCGTCGCGCAACTTCAACCCCAACACGCGACGCCGCGCTGTCCCTGATTCCTCAATGACCAGGTTCACGACTTCGGCCTGCCGAATATGCAGTCCGGGCTGCGCTTCCAGCACTTCTCGCATCTTCACGCGGTAGAGTTGCTTGTCGCACTGCGCGCGGGGACTCCAGACGGCAGGACCGCGCGAGGTATTAAGTAGCCGGAATTGAATTCCCACGGCATCGGCGACTTCGCCCATGATGCCACCGAGGGCGTCGACCTCGCGCACCAAATGACCCTTGGCCACGCCGCCGACTGCCGGATTACAGCTCATCTGCGCAATCAGGTCCAGATTCATGGTGATCAGGGCTGTCTTCAGCCCCATGCGCGCGGCCGCCATCGCGGCTTCGCATCCGGCGTGACCGGCGCCGACTACGACGACATCGTACTGTTCTGTGAATGCCATCTTGTTGGGGAAAAACCCTACACATCCATTCTACGGATTCCCGGCATCGCGCGCAGGCTCAAGCTCCGCGGCCCGAACAGCGTATGTCGGCTCCCTCCTCAAAGTGCTGATTTGGAAAGCCTCCGGCGCCGTTCCTATCCACAGCAAATGTATGTCGAACTGCGTGACGAAACACATAGCCGGCCCTGCGCCTCTCTTTTATAATCGGATCGTCACCTAAAGAAGAAAACCTGTGGTTCTGCCTGAATGATTGCCTGTGTGTGCGGAAACAACGTTGAAGGTACCGGAACTATGTGCAACCGGTGCACCTCCCTGCGAATTCTCGAATTGGAGCAAGACGCGTCAGAGACAGAAGTCCGTTCTTCTTATCTCACTCTGGTCAAAGTCTGGCATCCGGATCGCTTTCAAAACGACGCGAAGTTGAAAGAAGCCGCGGAAAAAAAGCTGAAGGACATTAATTCAGCGTACGAATTTCTGACATTGACATTGCAGGAGCGGGCGGAATGGCAGAGCCCCAGTCATTGGTCTGAATACTCACCTTCGACCGAGTCTTCAAACGAGGAAGTCGTCGCAGCGAAGAGGAGGACTTCTCTCAGAAAACTGATCCAGCGTTTATCGCGTGTGACCTTTTGGGGATTCAAGACCCTCTTACAACTTGCCCTCATCGCGCTCATGGTTCTCTTTTTCAGATATCTTTGGATCGCCTTCGATATTCCTGCTCCCACAACCGAAGAAGCGACGAAAGCCGTTGGCACCGGCAAAGACGATTTAATGAAAGAGCTTGCGGAACCAAAGAGAAGATTCAAACACGCTGTGCTGAAAGACCTGAGCAAATTGGCTCCAAGATTGTTCCCTCCCTCTCCGCCAGCACTACCGAAGACTGCGCATACAGAACCGGAAGCCAGTTCGAAACCCATTCGCAATGCCGCCGAGAGACCAGCCGTACAGCAGCCTGACAAGGCTGAATCCGCGCCGCATAAAGTCTATCCCTATATCACCATCGGCTCAACTAAGGACGAAGTAGTGCAATTGCAAGGTCCTCCGACTGCGTCTACTGGCGACAGGCTCGTCTATGGGCGGTCGGATGTTTTTCTCAAGGACGGCAGCGTGATCGGTTGGAAAATCGATCCTGTCTCCGACCCTATCCGAGTCAAGCTTTGGCCGGAACATTCCGTGGACACAAGCCAGATTTATTTCACCATCGATTCAACGAAAGACGATGTGCTGGTAGTTCAGGGGACCCCGACCGCGTTTTCTGCGGATAAGTTTGAGTACGGCGGCTCTGAGGTTTATTTCCGCAACAATCGTGTCGTTCGCTGGAAGAATGATCTCACGACGATCCCGCTCAAAATCAAGAATCCCTGACAGGGGCGGCTCTTACGCGGTCGCTAGCTTCGCTCTACGCCACTCATAAGCAATCAGCAGAAGCGCCGCCGCAGCTGCCAGATAGCCGGCCGGCGTACTGGATTGAGCCGTGGTTCCCATGAAATCAATATCGCGAATGTGGTGCAGCGGACCGACGTACCACCACACTACGTAAAGCGCTTCAAAAAACTTGCGACTGCCTGTGGTTACTCCAAGGACGAGCGCCAGCGCTGGAATGAAAAGCGCACCACAGGCCCAGGCCGCGAACCCGCTGAAATCGCGCGCGAAGAGCAGATGCAAACCGAGGCCGCCGCCAGCAACCGCGGCAACCACTACGCCTGCCGCATACGTCGCCAGAAGTTGACGCGGGACTGCGTGCGGCGCAGAAAAGACGAGCGCACCAGTGGAGAACTGTGCCTCGCGCGTACCCAGTTGCGACCAGATCAAGGCTGGCCAGATCCATGCGGCCACGATCACGCCGGACCGCGCCGCCTCAAGCGGTGATGCCAAACATGCGATGAACAGGCCCACCGCCACTGTGTACCACCACCATGCGTGACCTCGCAGCAACAGGCGAACCTCGGCGCCCAGCAGTGTGAAGAACCGCACGCGCGAGACGGATAGCGCCCCGGTTCGCGTCAGCGGCACGAGGTGCGCAGCGGATAGATGCGATTGCGGGAGATGTGCGATATTCTCCGCAGAGAGACTGCCGCGAATCGACGCCAGGGCTGGTTCATGGCTCTCGGGCTCACGCGTCAGCTTTGGTCTCTTTTGCGGAAGCCAACTCGCCCGCGCGGGATCGAAGCGGTCGAAGAAGACAGCTGCAAGCAGGGCAAGAGCGCCCGCAAGAACAAAAAGCATTCCCCTGCTAAGAACGAGCGCCGGGGTCCAAATCAGTCCCGTCCAAAGAAAAGTCTTTGTAGTCGGGTTCATGTTGCCGATGTTGAAAGATGCACCGCCGCTGTATTGCGGATCGAGCTTGTGCACCTGGTTCTGCATCTGGCTCATCACAGAAACGATACCCGTGTAGTCGGCAAAGTGGTGAAATCCATCGTCTGATACCCCCTCTGCTATGGTGCCCGAACCGAATGCCAACAGAAAAACCCACAGGAAGAAATAGAGGATATTGCCCACTCCGCCGTGCAATACCGGAAGGCTCTCAAACAAGACTGCAAGTGCTGCAGTCACGGCCACAGCGCTAAGCCCGAAGAACAGCACCGGAGAAAGCAGCGCGAAGAGATCAATGCGCGAATCGGAGCGGTCGAGCAACTGGATCACGAGCGCTGCGAAGGCCAGAACCAGAATCATCGCTGCGAGCACGACAAAGTTGCTCAGAGCCTTGCTGAGCGTGTAGAAGCCTTTGCTGATAGGCGTAGTCGCCAGAATCTGTCCCAGGCGGGTTTGCCTGTCACTCTGAATCGCGTTCTTGACGACGTAAAAGCCAACCAGCGAGAGCCACACGGAGCCCACCAGCCCAATCACAGAACCGAGCCATGCCGAGTTATCGACGCCGCGATACTTGTCCAACTGCAGGACCATCTGTCCGGAGTAAACGGCATAGCCGAGGTACACGGAAAAAGCCAGCGTGAGCAGAAAACTGTAGCGGCGTACCCGCTCAAGAAAATCGGCGCGGACCAAGTGATAGAGCGCTCGGGCCCGCATCATGCCATGACCTCAACCTGCGCTTCTTGCTGCACTTCAGCCCGGTGATGCGAGAGACAGTAGAGATAGGCGTCCTCAAGATTCGGCGCAACGGTTTGTGCGCCTTCAGGTGGCTGCTCTCCCAGCACGCGCACGTGAACACCATCGCTACGGCGAGTGGTGCTGCTGATCAAAAATCGCTGTTTTGCAGCGTTCAGCTCCGCACTCGCTACCACCCACTCCCACACCTTGCCTTCAACCTGAAGTAGCAACTCTTCGGGAGATCCGTGGGCCACAAGAGCGCCCTTCTCAATGATCGCAATATCGGTTGCGGTCGCCTCCACATCCGAGACGATGTGCGTAGAGAGGATCACGATCCGCTTGCCGGAAAGGTCAGAGAGCAAGTTCCGAAAACGCACGCGCTCCTCAGGATCCAGTCCTGCTGTGGGCTCGTCCACAATCAGCAATTGCGGATCGTTCAGCAGCGCCTGTGCAATGCCCACCCGCTGCTTCATCCCGCCAGAAAATCCGCCCAGCGGACGCTTGCACGCTTCCGTCAGGTTCACCAACTCCAGCAGTTCATCGATGCGGTGCTTGGCCGTTGCCGGGTCGAGCCCTTTGACCGCGGCTAGATACTCAAGAAACTCAACCGCGTTCAGATTCGGATAGACGCCGAAGTCCTGCGGCAGATAGCCCAGCACGGATCGAAGTGCGTCAGGATTACGGGCAATATCGACACCATTCCAGAGAACGCGACCTTCGCTGGCCTTGGTGATGGTGGCCAGAATACTCATCAGTGTGGTTTTGCCCGCACCGTTTGGCCCTAGCAGACCAAGCACTCCAGGCTTCAGCGCGAGACTGAACTCGCGCAGTGCGAGAACGCCTCTTCGATAACGCTTTGCGACTTCCTCAATGACAAGATTCACGCGCCCTCCATGTAGATTGAGGGCCTGCTGACACTACCAGTCCCTGGTGCACTCTACGCACTACGCGCACAGAAGTTCCCGCGCCGTGTGGGCAAGGCGCCATTCTGGTCATTCGTTATCAGTGTCTGAGGGTGTCTTAAGCAGCCTGGAGTTCGAGGATGATCGCGGCGCCGGTTGGCTCCAGGTTGACGGCGGAGGCGCGGCCATTGTGGTCGCGAATGATGGTGGCGCAGAGCCCAAGTCCCAATGCCGCCATCTCGCCCGTGGTTTGCGCAGGAATGAAGGGGTCAAATGCACGCTCTGGATAGAGAAATCCTGGACCCGAGTGCGCCACCAGGATCTGAACAACCTTTCCTTCGGCCGTTGCTTCTAGGCGGACAGTCCTGCTCGGTGCCTCGTTGGGCGCGAAGCCAGAACTCGGACTGTCCGCAGCTTCAATCGCAAACTGCAAACAGTGAAGAACGGCCTGTCGCAGCTGTTGGGCATTGCACCGGACGCTCGGCAGCCCTGGAGCAATATTCAACCGGAAGTCGATGGAACGGTTGAGAAACTCAGATCGGTGGAGCTGTTCCATGTCTGCCAGTAGCTCCGATACCGATATCGTGTCGAACTGTTCGGTTTGACGCCGCGAAATGCGCGAGAGACTCTCCAACGTAGCCTTCATGCGGCGCGCTTCGTTGATGATGGCCTCCACCGCTTTTCGTTCTTGCGAATTGAGATTCGATCCCTCATCGAGCAGCGAGGCATACCCCAGAATCACAGTAAGAGGATTGTTCAACTGCTGCGTCACATTGCCGGCCAACTGTCCCAGTCCGGCGAGTTTTTCAGAATCGATGAGCTTTTCAAGCATCCGGGTCTGACTGCGAACGGCCTGGAGACGGCCGGCAAGAATCTCCAGCGGGAGAAGATCCTCGGCGCGGAGCGAGGTCTGTGGGTTGCGCATCCCCGCCAGCAACAGAGCACCCTCGGAGGTCGACCGACCGACAATGGGAACCGCTAGGGCATTGGTAAAGCGGAGCCGCTTCAGGTCATCGCCGGGGCTCAGCCAGGGCTCCAGGTTCAGGTTGACTGTCTGGCTCCGCTCAAACGCAGGAGGAGTAGCCCCTGGTGCCAGAAAATCGGCGAGAGGTATCCGACTGGCCAGCGAGTCCAGCGCGCTGACAAGAGCGACGTCCAACCCGGCAGATCCTGCCAGGCGGTACCTTCCTCCTGTCTCAAGCAGCAGGGCAGCCTGGGCAAACCGGCTGTGATCCACGGCAATCCGGCAGATCTCGTTGCCTTGCCGATCGAAGTCCTCTACCCGGCGCCGCACCAGCATGGGGTTCGCGTAGGCTTCCAGCTCTCCTCGCGCCCTGCGTTCACGGTCTCTGCTCACCTTGTTCAGTGCCAATTGGTCTTCCAATGCCACCAAAATCATGCCCAGCGCAGCCACTACCTTACCCAGAACGATCAAACGGAGCAGATAGAGGTTCATGAGTGGGTTAAAGGCAATTGCCGGGAAGATGGTGAAAATGGAAAACGACCAGGCCCAGAAGCCGAGAACACTGAGAACTACACCTGGAGTGACGCGCTGAAAGACAAAAATCAGCAGCAGCGCAGTCATGAAGTGGTTAGCACACTCAACCAGGGTGAGTGGCCACGCGGCTCCGTTGGCGAAGCAGACCAGCAGCCCAATACAGCCGGCCAGAACGCAAACGGTCTCCGCCACCAGGGGGGGCATGCTGCCTCGGGCAATTCCCCAGAATAGCCCGGCAATCAGTGAAAGCACGCCCAGTGCTGGAAAGATGAGGAATAGCGGTCCACGGGGCGAGATGCCATGAAATACACCGTAAAAAAGCAGCGAATAGATAACCAGGGGGAACGTAAAGGGGATTACGTAGAGGACGTTCAGGTGACCAAGACGAAAGCGTAAAGGAGACAGAGAGGCGAGAAACAGGGCCGAGCCGATCTGGATGGAGGTTTCGCCAGCGGCCAACAGCCAGGGATGACCCCCACCAATAAAATCGGTTACCCCCAGTTTGTAGAAAAGAACCATCTGGATGACGGCGCAGAGGAAACCGAGAAACCAGAGCAAAGTACGAGTATTGCGGAATCGCAGATAGAGAAAACCGTATGCCGGCAGCAGAAGCGCAGTAAGCACAAGCGCCGGAAGCTGGTAATTGTCGGGCATGGACGCCGATTTTCTCCTTGCAGAACGCGTCGATGGGAAGCAAAATCCGGTTAACTATTGCGGATCGGCCACCAGGACCCGGGACTAAAACGCCCGTCCGGATGCCAACCCCAATGAAGGAAAGCAGAACACGGGAACGCACTCCGAGTCCAGCATACCCCCCGAGGAAACCGGAACACCGGCAAGTCCCATGGGGACTCGGGGACCGAACCTTGATTGTCAGACTATCGCGTGGCCGTGTCCATGCGTCTAATGTTGTAGATGTGGACGAGTCGGAAGCGACCGAACGGTGCCCCATGGCGCCGTCTTCCCGGTCGTCAAGAAACCAGGGGAGGAGAAAAACCTGAGCGTGCGAAACGGATGGTTGATGGCGATGCTGATGGCGGGATACGTCCTGACCGCCGCAGCGCAGGATAAGGACAGCTTTACGCCGATGGCGCTGGATGCAGGATTCGGACGCATGGACATCACTGCGCCCGCCATCGCTCCTGAAGAGATCATCCGTCAGTTTGCGGCCAAGGAAAGTGAGTTCCAGAAAGCCCTGAACCATTACACCTATCGCCGCATCGCACGCGTTCAAACCATCGACGACGACGGCAAGGTAGACGGGGAATATTACGAAGTGGACGACGTAATATTTGACCCCTCCGGAGCGCGCACTGAGAAGGTGGTTTACGCGCCGGAAAACTCTCTGCAGCGCGTCATGATGTCCCCGTCCGATCTCCAGGACATTCAGCACGGCTACCCCTTTGTGCTCACCGCGGAGGAGATCGGCCAATACGACGTCAAGTACGTGGGCCGGCAAAAGGTCGATGAGGTGGATTGCTACGTTTTCGACGTGAGCCCCAAAGTAATCGAAAAGAAAAAGCGATACTTGCTGGGGCGCATCTGGGTCGACGTCACCGATCTGCAGATCGTGGTAACCAACGGCAGAATGGTTCCCGACGACACGCGCAAGAACAGCGAAGACCTGCATCCGCCCTTTATGACCTGGCGCCAGCAGATCGACGGGCACTACTGGTTCCCGGTCTACACCAAGGGCGAGGGGATTTTGCACTTCAGCGGCGGACACGGCTACATGGCGCAGGACGTGCACATCCGCGACACCATCAAGTATTCCGACTACAAGCAGTTTGGTTCCACGACCAAAATCATTTACGACGGCCAGGATATTACGCCACCGCAGAAAGCTCCGGATCCGCAACCGAAGAAATAGCTGCTAGAAGCGAAGAGATAAGCAACTCAGCCCGCCGTCCATCTTCTGGAACTCCGACATATTGAGAATCAAGGGGTCGAACCCGCGGGTGCGGAGTTCCGCAGTAAAACTGGGAAACCCAGCCGCCACCAGTACGCGATCATTCACCCGCACGCAGTTGGCCGCATAGCTCTCCTCCGGTCCCACCCGGATCAAGTTAAAGTTGCGAAACTGGGCATTCTCCGCCATTTCCTCCATAACAACCAGCGTGTTGTCGCCAATGTAAGAGATTCCGCTTTTCAGGTGAAGAATGCTGGTGATGGGCCGTACATCGATGGTCGAAGAAGTGTAGCCCAGGCTCGCCAGGTGGGCAGTCAATTGGCGCGCGCCTTCTTCATTGGTACGGTGCGAGAGCCCGAGAAAGAAGTGGTCTTCCGCCTCGCATATATCCCCGCCATCGAGGGTTCCCGGGGCGTCGATGGTCAGCGGTACCGGAAAGAAATCCAGAATGGTTGGCAGAATGGCATCCACTTCGCCTTCGCGGCTCACTGCCCCAGGCTGCGTCAGGACAGCGCCACGGGTCGTGAGAATAGCCGTATCTTCCACGAAGGTCGAATCCGGAAATCGAAGATCGGCCTCCAACCTAGTGAGCGCGAGGCCACATTCAATCAGCGCTTCACAGTAGAGACGATGTTGCTCCAGGACTCGATCGAATTGAGGCCGGCCGAGCGAAACGGTTGTTAGACCCGTATCGAAGTTGCTACCTGGTACCCGAACGATGGCCTGCGTAAACAAGCGACGATCCCCTACATGCAAGATTTCACAGGCGTGAACTTCAAAACCTTCGTGTGCTCGAACCTGCAGCTATTCCGGTGTTGCTCACTCAATAAAACAGGTACTTGCGCCAGCGATCATCTCCGCGCCCCAGCATCCGCATGATCTGCCGGCTGGTATGAAGCGAGAACGGCCGCGGATCGCGCATCAGCATCATGTCATCAAGCTCGTTCAACATGCGGTTGCCCTTGCGGCGGTTGCAGGCGTGGCAGCATGCCACCAGGTTCTCCCACGTGGAGTTGCCGCCGCGAGAGCGAGGAATCACATGGTCCAGCGTGAGTTCACTCGCCGGCAATACGACGCCGCAGTACTGGCAGGTGTTGCGATCACGCAGCAGGATGTTCTTGCGCGAGAGGGCGCGCGTCTGGTGCGGGATGCGGCGGTACTCCAAAAGCCGGATTACAGAGGGCATGGCGATGCGGCTGCGTTGCGCGTGCAGCGTGAGGCCATGCTCTTCTTCAGTGCGCGCAATTCCCTTCAGAACCAGCACCAGCGCACGGCGAGCGCCGCAAATATTGATGGGCTCGTAGGATGCATTGAGCACCAACACCGGCATCTGCAGCATGTGTATCGGCTGCACAGCTGCGTAGTCCCCGGCATACGCCACGGCCTTTGCAATGGACTTCTGCTTGCGCGCATGAATCATAGCTTTTCCCAGCGACATCTCTTATCCCCTCGTCAAAAAGATGGTTGGTCTTGCGATGAATAATTCCTTTCGTACTGCAATTCCGCCGAGGCCCCGTAGCTTGAAAGTCCCGCGTTATCTTCGACTGTTCCTGCGTCTCCGTAGCCAGGCCCAGAGACGCGACGCGCCCTAGCCAACGTAGCCACCCACACCGATGCTGCTCCAGCACGAACTAGCACTTGTGCAGCAGCACGCGCTGTTGCGCCCGTGGTAAAAATGTCATCGATCACCAGAATGTGCTTTGAGTCCACAACCGCCGTATCGGAAACAGCAAACGCGCCGCGCACATTCAGCCGTCTCTGGCGTGAAGTGAGACCTGCCTGGCTTGTCGTGGCGCGATGACGCATTAACGTGCTCGCTGCCAGCCTGAGCCGCCATTGCGGATGTGACTTGCGCAGAGACTCTAGCGCGTAAACAGCCAACGCGCGCGCCTGGTTAAAGCCGCGCTGGGCACGCTTGGAGCGGTGCAGCGGAATGGGAACCACCAGCATCTCCGCCGGAGCTTCATGAGCCAGTTGGGCAATCGCCTCCGCTAACATCTGTCCAAGCATGCGTGCTGCCGGATGCAGCTGATCATACTTGAGCGCATGAATGGCCGCCTTCAAACGGTCTTGGTAAAGTCCGTACGCCACAGCCCGGACAAATGGCGGTGGTGCCATTCGGCAGGCGCGACAAAGATTTGCATTGGCCCGATGATCTGAATTGGCTTGATCCGGAACTACCCACGGGGAATCCAGGGTATCGCCGCAACGTTCACACGCGAGACCGCTCTGGGGCGGAAATTCCGACCAGCAGGCTTTGCAGATTGGCGCAGTCGATAGTTGCGGCAGAGGAGAGCCGCAAAGAGAACAAAATGCAGGAAGGAGGGCGCAACTCAAGGCGTCCATGGGACTTCGAAGCACGCGGGCCACTGCGCGCCATCGGGTAGTCTCCGATGGTGGAACGTCGAACGTCAGTGAACCGGAGTCCCTGCGGAAGACGCACCTCACTTGGAGGCTGCGTGCTTTGTGCGCGCTGCCTTGCGGACAGTATACGCGGAAGGCGCGCAAGATTCTATGGCGGTCACTGGAGCATCAACTTAAGCAAACCGAATTCATCAGGCATTCACTGTCGACTAAATCTAATACAGTCAGCTACCGCGAACCAGTGGGAGAAACACCACGCACTTTCTTCGCCCCTATCAAAAAGGGCGGCTAATTGGACCCCGCAACGTTTGGCGCACTCCTAATCAGAAAAGCACGCCGCAATACAAGGTTCCATCTCAGCCGCCGCCCTAGTCATAGCTAAGAATCAGGCTCAGTGCGAGTCGACTCTTCTAGCTGCCAGACGCTACGTGGTGCTTGTGCTCCTCTTCGAGGCGCTGGCGTTCACGAGCCTGATTCTCAGTCTCAGTGTTGGCATCACGCTCGGCATCGCGGGCTGCGTCCTTCACGTTACCCCATGCCTTCTCGACCTTGCCCTTGATCTGCTGAGCGGTACCGTCCACCTGAGCATCTGTGTTGCCGGTCCACTCGCCAACCTGGCGCTTTGCGCGTCCAGCGGCGTCATCAATCGTGCCCTTGACTGTATCCTTATTCATCTTCCACCTCCGTGGCTCTTGAATTGAATCTGTTTTGTGGCACGAAATTGTGCCCTTGCTGCGGCTCGAAGTAAATCAGATCCTGTATCGTCAAACGATCGGTCTGCGGCCTGAGACCAACTGTAGAATCAGTACCACCAGCGCGATCAAAAGTAGTATGTGAATGTAACCGCCCAGAGTGTAGGAACTCACAAGCCCGAGCAGCCACAAAACTAAAAGAATTACAAAAATCGTCCAAAGCATGCCAACACCTCCTGAGGCCTTGCTGTCTTCTCTTCCCTCACGACCTATGCTTTGAAGCACAACCCGCAGCCGATGGTTGTTCGCATTCACAAAGATTTACGTCATGGTTGATTCCATGAGTTTTGCGCGAACGTGCAGCTAACCCGCGCTCACATTTGTGCAACCAATAGCTGTTGGGTACGAACGCCGAGAGTCATTCACTCGCTTAGCAATCAGCTGGATGTCCTGCGTACCTGCGTTGGCGGCAAGCAGCGGCTACTTCCGGTTCCGTTTGCCAGGTTATGCCATCCCCGGGACCGAGAAATGAATAGGAGCAAGTACGAATGGCTGTAATGATGCAAGCGTTCTATTGGGATGCGCCAACTAAAGAAAACAAACGTGGAGAATGGTGGAACCATATCGCCGAGTTAGTTCCGCAGCTTGCGGCTTCCGGTATTGACTCCCTTTGGCTTCCGCCATTTTCCAAAGCCGCGTCTCCAGACTCAAACGGTTACGACCCCTATGACTATTTCGATCTGGGAGATTTCGATCAGAAGGGTTCCCTGAAGACTCTCTATGGCAATCGTGCCGAGCTTGCGGCACTTATCCAGTTGCTGCATCAGCACAAGATGAGTGCAATCGCAGATATGGTCATCAACCATAACTCGGGCGCTGATGAAGAAGAAACCAACCCATTGGACGGCAAGAAGCGATGGACAAAATTCAAACCGAAGAGTGGCAAGTTTCCCCGCGATTGGAACTGCTTCCATCCCTGCCGCTATGAAAGAATAATGATCGAGGGCGAACAATTTGCAGGATTTCCGCACTTGTGTCACCGCAACCCCCGCGTCTATGAAGCGATGTTCGAATACGCCCGCCTTGCCATCGAGGAACTGGATTTCGATGGCATGCGATTTGACTTCGTAAAGGGTTTTGGCGCATGGATGATCGGACTCCTCGCAAAGTACCAATATCAAAAGAGAGACGGCGTTGAATTTGCTCCCTTTATAGTTGGCGAGTATTGGTCTGGTCCCGAAGACATAGACGGCTGGCTCGACGGAGTCCGCGCTGTGACTGATCAGCAGATAGCCGCATTCGATTTCCCCTTGCGATACAAACTGAAAGATGTCTGCGACAAACCAAACTACGACCTGCGCAATCTTACCGATGGCGGTTCTGTATCCGCTGGCCGTCCCTTCAATGCTGTGACCTTTGTCGAGAATCATGACATGGGCGGCAACGAAGTAGTGAACGACAAGATGCTTGGTTACTCGTTTATCCTTACCGGCGACGGATATCCATGCGTTTTCTGGTGGGACTACTTCAATTGCGAACTAGCGCGTCCCGGTTCGCCAAATGGAATAGATGCGCTGATTGCTGCACATCATGCGCACGCTGGTGGAGAGTCCTCCATTCTGCATGCCGACCCGGACCTCTACATCATGCAGCGTGCCGGAACCGAAGCGCAGAGCGGACTTATCTATGTGCTCAACAATCTGGGAAATCAATGGAGCGGCACATCCGTGAAAACCAAGTGGGCCAATCAGAAGTTCAAGCCTGTGGCGTGGGATGGCCATGATACGGCTCATCCCGACGAGCGAACGACCGACGGCGAAGGAAATGCCGAGTTCCCTGCGCCACCACGTGGGTATTGCGTCTATGCGCCCTCTGCCGAGTAAGTGCCTGTATCTCGCAAGAGAATAGATATAACAAGTGTGGCCGCGAATGATTTGGTTTGCATCGAAGTTGTGCAGGAGGAAGCGATGCTACTGATAATTGTGCTGCTCGTATTAATCTTTGGATTCGGATACGGGGGATATCGAGTTGGACCTGGATGGGGTTACTACGGCGGAGGCGGTCTGAGCCTCCTTCTCACCATTGTGCTGGTACTTCTGCTTCTCAGAGTTATCTGAGTGAATCATGCGGGCTGCGACCATCTCATCTTGCTGATCTGGAGACCGTGCGTGCTTTCGCACTTAGAGATGAGCATCATGAGTTAGTTCTGCGTTGAAACAGAACTAACTCATGGCGCTGGTGGCTCGGCAGCCTTTCCCGGTTTTCTTTGCGTCGTTAATGCCTTGACACGTTCATAGGTCGCTTGCATCTCGTCCAGCTCCTGATCGGTTAATCTCTCGATATCGATCATTTGATTGCGTGCTTTATCCATGGCACGAATAATCTCATTCAGCTTGAGATTGATGGCGCGGGCATCGCGATTCTGCGTGTTCTGGATCAGGAAAACCATAAGAAAGGTCAACAGCGCAGTTCCCGTGCTGATGATCGCCGCCCACTTGGCGGAGAAATGGAAGACGGGACCGGTTGCTGCCCAAATGGCAATGACCAGGGCCGCGGCTACAAACGCCCAGGTCGATCCCAGCCAGCCTGAAGCCGTTGCCGCAAAGCGGCCGAAGTGGTCGTGTACCGTGGGGGTCTGTCCATCGGTTCGCCGCTTGCTCATCTATTTCGCCTCCATCGCGCCTTAGTCTTGAGATTGCCCTTTCGGCTCCGCGGTGGTCTGTTTCAATCGGACCACTGCACGCATCCAACGACAGCATGGCCGATCACGATACACTGCAAGCCGTGGAGGCTTCTTGCTGGTGCATGTTCGAGGATTGTTGGCCGGAGTTCTCATAGCTATTCTTTCCATCCCCAGCGAATGCCAGTCAGCACAGGCACGGCAGACGCAGAGTCCGCCATCACCACAGCAAGGCGGCATGGGCGGCATCTCGTCGGCCGGAAGTTTCGCTCCTGTCTACGATGCGCAGAAGCGGCCCATCACCGCCGGCGGATTTGTGGACACAGGCACGGCGGTCTTTGAGGACGCAACCAAAGCCTCAGGTCTCGGTAGATGGAAGCATGTAATGGGTACCGCTGATAAGAAGTACATCCTGGAAACCGATGGATCGGGAGTGGGCCTCATCGATTTCGACAATGATGGTTGGCTCGATATCTACTTCGTCAATGGCTCCACGTACGATGCGCTGAGCGGAAAGAAGATGCCCCCACATGCCGCCCTATTCCACAACAACCATGACGGGACGTTTACCGACGTTGCTCAAAGAGCCGGCGTAACCAACGACCGTTGGGGATTCGGAGTAGCAATCGGTGACTTCGATAATGACGGCTGGCCTGATATTTTTGTGGCTAACTACGGTAAGAACCGCCTCTACCATAACAACCATAACGGGACATTTACCGACGTTGCCGAGAAGGCCGGAGTCACGCTAGGGAACTGGTCCGACGGAGCTACCTGGGGCGATTACGACGGGGATGGACGGCTCGATCTTTTCGTTTCAGGATACGTTCACTACGACTGGCACAATCAGCCCACGACCAGTAACGGTGTTCCGTTCGCCTTCTGCCAGATACGTGGGACTCCGGTGATGTGCGGCCCGCACGGTTTACAGGGCGAACCCGACCACTTGTTTCACAATAACGGCGACGGCACCTTTACCGATGTGAGCGTCAAGGCCGGAGTCTCCGATCCGGGAGCGTACTACGGATTCACCGCCATCTTCGTCGACGTGAACAACGACGGCAAAGTCGATTTGCTGGTCGCCAACGATTCGGTGCCGAATTATCTCTACATCAACAAGGGTGACGGCACGTTTGACAATCAGAGCTATATCTCCGGCTTCGCACTGAACGGAGAGGGCCGCGAGATTGCATCCATGGGCCTGGCAGTGGGGGACTACATGAATAATGGGCTTGTGGATTTGCTGGTTACCGATTTCTCAGACGACTACAAGGCGCTTTATCACAACGACGGCGATGCCAGCTTTACTGAAGTCGGCAATCCAGCAGGCATCACCGAGATGGCTGTTCCCTTTGTCGGGTGGGGCGACGGCTTCCTGGACTACGACAACGATGGTTGGAAAGACCTGATGATGATCAACGGGCACGTCTACCCGCAGGTCGACCAGCATGATTGGGGCACCACCTTTGCCGAACGACCGCTCTTGTTTCGCAACACTCACAATGGCAAATTCGAGTATGTTCCTCCGGTCAAAGGATCGGGACTCGCGGTTCTGACTTCAGGACGGGGAGCAGCCTTTGGCGATCTCTTTAACAACGGAAAGATCGACGTTGTAATCAGTCCCATCGACGGGCCGCCTGTACTGCTGAAGAACGTTAATCCAGACCATCACCATTGGGTCGAGTTGAAGCTCGTTGGCGGCCGCGACGCTGCGACCGGCAAATCGAGTCCTCGGGATGCCGTCGGAACTACCGTCTATTTAACCGCGAATGGGATGCGCCAGCGGGAAGATGTCATGAGCGGCGGCAGCTATATCTCGTCCAATGACCAGCGCCCACACTTCGGCCTCGGCGATGCGACAGACGCTGGAACAGCAGAAATTCATTGGCCGTCAGGTGCAAGGGAAATCGTGGAGATTCCCGCGGTTGATCGCATCTTCACCATCACCGAGGGGAAAGGCATCACGGGCGTCTTTTGCGAGAGGCAGCCATGTCTCAGCAAGCCGGCGCCCAGGCGCACTCTCCCTGCCTCCACCCTCAAGCCTTCGGGTGGAGGCCACAATTAGCAAATGAACCACGGAACGGAATCAAATTCCGTCCCTGTCAAATCGGCCCTAAAACACGCCGGCCATATAGACCTCTGCCGGGCGGTGTTTTTCTCCCTGGACGCCGCACTCGGCCAGTACCACTGGCGACAGTGTCAAGACTGGGCAATGGGCATGTGCCAGCACTTTGTAGACAACACCGTGACGGGTAACGGCGGCAAAGGCTGACGCGCCCTGCGCCCCCAACACAATGATGTCGGCCTGCTGGGCCCTGGCCTGGTAGAGCAGCTCCTCGGTTGGATCGCCGGGTACCACGATCGTCTGCAAGGCAATTTTGTCCTGAAGCTCAGTTGGAACCAGGGATTTCAGATCGACTTCCACCTGGTCGATGGTCCGGCCCGCCAGAACCTCAGCGCGCTCCTGAGGTCTGATGACGTGCTGCAGAATCAGGCGTGCGCTGTGCTGTTCTGCAAGTTCAGCGGCAAATGCTGCCACAACGTGGCTCGCTTCCTGAAGGCTTACAGCGCACAGGATAGTGCGGGTCGCGAAGTTGCGGTAGGTTCCATCCACCACATCAGGCCCAACAATATAGACAGGCACTTTGGCACTACGGAGCACGGCTTCTGCCACCGAGCCGACGAGCAGTTTGCCGATAGGGCCGGGTGAGTGAGTGCCCATAACCACCCGGTCGATCTCCCGCTCGCGCAGGAATGCCAATATCTGATCGGCCGCAAGTCCTGGACGGACAGCTATTTCGCATGGAATCCCAGCGGCGCGAACCCGCTGGGCAAGGGGCTCAAGTTGCTTCATTTCGGTACGCGCGGCGGCGGCATAGTCGTAGTACCGGATACCCGAGGTTTCCGACGCAGCCACTACCAGCGTGTCATACGCGTGAAACAGGATAAGATTTGCGCCAAATTCGGCGGCTTGCGCAAGAGCGAAGGCGAAAGCCTTCTCGTTGGCGGGAATCTCGGAGGCGAAGAGGATGGTGGAGGGTTTGCTCCAACCAGGCTTGATCACTGCAGCCATGGGAACCTCCTTTTGTTGCGGAAAGATTTTTGCATGCTCGCCGCCGGTTCGCAGTGCCCAGCGGCACACGGAATTGTGATTCAATTCACCCCGCCAGATTGCGGAGTCTTCGGTTCGGCTTGGTGGAAATCCAGCTCCGGCAAGAAAGACCTGGGTTTCAGGACCAGAGCTCATCAGATGTCGGATTGTGCTCCCTTTGTGGAAATTTGTCCAGTCAGTGAAATCCAGGCGAGTAAATTCAGCGAGATGAAGTGATCCCAATCACAGCACGGAGCCCTCCCTAGGTGATGTCCTTGATAGGAATCGAGGCGTTCCCCTGCCGCAGGACTCTCCTTCTGGCCCGGCCAACCGCGATTCTCACTGAGGAGGCCGTATGCAACCGATGCACACAATTCCCGCTCGCGGCGGTTTGAACTACGACGAAGCACCTTTTCTAGCCATCTGGGAGGTAACTCAGTCCTGCGATCTGGCTTGCAAGCATTGTCGCGCTGCGGCCCAGCCGATCGCCCACCCCGACGAGCTAACCAATGCCGAGGGCAAGGCGCTGATTGACCAGATCGCCGAGATGCATGTGCCCATCTTCGTGTTCACTGGTGGCGATCCCATGAAACGGAAAGACGTATTTGAGTTGATCCGCTACGCCGCGGACAAGGGTGTACAGGTGGCATTGACTCCGAGCGCAACTCCTCTCCTGACCCGCGATGCCATCTTCAAGTTGAAAGAAGCGGGCCTCGTACGGCTCGGTATTTCGTTGGATGGATCCACACCCGAAATTCATGATGCATTCCGCGGTCTACCAGGCGCATGGGCACGCACCATCCAGGCAATTGAATGGGCCGGTGAAGCGGGCTTGCCGATCCAGGTGCACACCACTATCAGCCGCCATAATGCGCACGATCTCGACAACTTGTGCGCTCTATTCGAGAAACTGGCCATCGTCATGTGGAACGTATTCTTTCTCGTTCCCGTCGGTCGCGGGCAGCTTGCCGATCTGCTTTCCGGCGAGGAATTTGAGCAGGTCTTCGGCAAGATCTACGAACTGTCACATCGGGTGAGCTTCCAAATCAAAACGACAGAAGCGATGCATTACCGGCGCTATCTTTTGCAGCACAACCTGGAAGAACGGAAGATCGGCCATGGGCATGGACATCCAGGCAGCTTGAAGATGGGGTCGGCTCAAGCCTATGAGCCCGGTGCACCGACCGCCGATGCTCCGACCCGAACCGCAAGCTGGGCAACCCGTCGGGTCAACGATGGCAAGGGCTTCCTGTTCGTGTCCCACGTTGGCAACGTTTATCCCAGCGGGTTTCTGCCCATTCACGCTGGGAATGTGAAGCAGACGCCACTCAGCGAAATCTACCGCAACGCACCTATTTTCAAATCATTGCGAGATACCAGTAAATTGGAAGGCAAGTGCGGGGCGTGCGAGTACAAGGAGATTTGCGGTGGTTCCCGGGCACGGGCCTATGCCGTGACGGGTGATCCTCTAGCGCAGGAGCCATGCTGCATCTATCAACCCAAGAACTGGGATCCGCAGCTGGAAAACGAAGCCGAGGCTTTCGCAAATATGCCGGCTGACAAGGCAGAAGATCTGGGGATTTCCTCGCTCAAGGTCTTGGCCTAAGTAAAGTCCGATAGATGCACCACCAACTAGGACCTGAGGCACCCCCTCAGCTCGATTGGTGCGACACCCGTCTTGCTAAGCCGGCTGCGGCGGATCAACCGCAGTCACCAAAGTCACCGCAATCAGGAACTAAAGGATCAGCGCCGTCCCCAAATGGATAATTGCCGCCCCGATATGCCTGTGCTAGGATTCTCGGCGTCGAAAAGAAGGGGAAGCTTTGGAATTATTCGAGGGTCGTCCGCCCATCAAGTATTGGCGCAGGTTCACGCCGAGCCTCATCTCGAGAACCAACTTCGTCATTGCCTGCCTTGCTGTTATTCCAGTTGCCTCCACGGCTCAACAAGTGGTTCATGCCATGGTTGGAACCGTCAGTTCCATTGATTCGGCTGCCATGACCATCACGGTACTTACTGACGACGGCAACGAGCTGAACTTCAAGGCTCTAACGAATAACAAGATACCCATTGTGATGGACAAGGCATTTCGGGCCAGTTTGATCCCAGCCCAGTCATTCCAGGCCAAGGGAACCGTCGCGGTTGTCCTCTTCTTCGGGGACGGCTTTGATCGCACGGCTGTGGCGTTGCGCGGCATCGGCCCTGGCCCCTTTACCAAAACTATCGGCACTATCGTCAGATTTAGTGGCCGGGACCACTTCTTTGCGATCAAGGACGATGCCGGGAACGAACAGACCTTTAAGCTTGCTCCCGACTCGATTGCCGAAACCAGGGTTGGCGCAGTTGATGGAAAGAAGTTTGAACCCGATACCGGCGATCAGGTGCGAGTCACGTTCGCTCTGATAAATGGTACCCCGACTGCCGTGTTTATCTACGCAATGTAACCCGTGCCAGGTGCTTAGCGCTTGTCGTTGAGCAGCTTCAGGAATTTCTTGAGTTTATCCCTGTCTGCTCCGTAGGAAGGCAGTAGTTCCCCGCGGCGAATGTTGCGTGGATCATGGAGAATAAATGAAAGGCCAACGCCGTCGTTACCCCAACGGACGACCTCAGCTTCCACCGTAATCGAACGCGTAGCGCTCTCATCCTGATCATCCGTCTTGGTAAGAGTGATGCGAACTCGCGTTCCAAGATACCAACGCTCGTCAGTTACCATGTAAAGCCCGTTGGGGCTGATGTCTCGTATGCTGTGTACGCGTGGAGCCCCACCTGTCCAGAAATGAGCAGAGAGACCAGGCACACATTCCCGTGGAAGACCCCTGCTATCCAGATCCCCACCCGGGGGCTCGGGGAATAACCAGCGCTCCAACCAATTCCTCTGAGGCTTGGGGTTCTCCACCTCGGCTTGCATGGACTCCTGTGCATCGGCGGTCGGGGAATAGAGTGCTGGGGCGGGAATTTCAGCCTGCCAAGGGCCGGAACCGATACTCCCAGGAATGTCATCTCTCGAAAAAATGGGGCCCTGGAAACCCCTTGGGATTGCGGCATTGGCACCAAAGTTCTGCTCGAGAAACCATTTCATTTCTTCAGAAGCGCAGACCATCAACTCATCGCCCGGTCGAGTCTCAGTGGATGTGATCGCATTCCTTGGCAGCGCCAAAACACTTATCGCAGGCGGAAGGCCGGGATTGACGCGAGATGCCGGAAAAGACTTGACTACGTCAATTGCGCGGCATTCCTCGTCAATATAGATCAGGTCGACTTCGAGTCCCCCCTCTGGGTCTGGAACCCCCTTGAAGGGCACCATCCACAGGCCTAAACCTGATTCGGGCGTAAGCTTACGCAGCCATTCGCTGGTACCCTTGCCCGAAAACTCGCCGGCAACCACGTTAAGGCTAAGAAAACAGCCCTTGCTTTGGTTGTATGCGCAATGTGTCCCTGATTCCAACAGCGTCCCATCCTTCGTGAGTATTGACCAACTGGGCGTTGCTTTCCGGCTGGCCAATGTTCATCCACGAGCCAGAATTCCTGTTTTCACTTGCCGGACAGGAGAGAGTATACGCCCGGTAGGTCCTCCAGCAAACCTGAGCAGGGTGCCGCTTGATTGGCCGACGATTCCTGGCACTTCCTCTCCCGCTCAAACGAGCAGCTATACAGTTTCATTGAATATGGTCTATTCTCATGCCAGCAGGGCTCCTATGTACAAGCCGACTTCCAACGCGATACTGCTCGCGCCCTCCCGGCGCTGGTCGCGGTCGCGCGCACGAATGATTTGCCCTCGGAAACACCTGCGCGTGCTGCCCACCCGCACTAGACCTAGCCTCTTCGCAAGCGATTAGCAGCGCCCCGCTGAAGGCCTCCACTTTACCTTCGCTGCTTCTTTTTCAGACCCAGTCAGGGTCTACAGAAATGGTGATCCCACACGCTGGGGTTCGTGGCCGTGCCCTATCTATGGCCGCATAACCGAATCTGCCGAGGAGATCGATGATGACCAAGCAGGAGCTATACGCGCAATATGGACCCAAACTTGTCTGCCCGCTTCCAGGCCCCAAGGCCCAAGCAGCGGTCGCAGCCGATGCCCGCCTGATCTCACCCAGCTATACGCGTTCGTATCCGCTCGTGGCTCGGCGCGGTCGCGGCGTCCGTGTGGAAGACGTCGACGGCAATGAGTTCCTCGACTTCGCTGCAGGCATTGCCGTGGTCTCCACAGGCCACTGCCACCCCGAGGTTGTTGCTGCCATCCAGAAGCAGGCCGCCGAACTGATCCACATCTCCGGAACCGACTTCTATCACGAGCCTCTCGCAGATCTCGCAGATCGCCTTTCCGCTGTAGCCCCCATGCCGGGTCCGCACAAGTTCTTCTACGGCAACTCCGGCGCCGAGGCCATTGAGTGTGCTCTCAAACTGGCCCGCTACCACACAGGTCGCCAGCAGGTGATTTCATTCCTGGGAGCTTTTCATGGCCGCACCATGGGCGCGCTTTCCCTCACCGGTTCGAAGCCGCAGCAGAAGCGTCGTTTCTCCCCGCTGGTGCCCGGGGTGACACACGTTCGTTTTCCCTATACCTATCGCGGCTGCGCCGGAGGCCCGGAGGAGCAAGAAGCCTTCAACCTCGGCTGCGCGCGCTACATCGAAGAAAGGCTGTTCAAGACCATCCTCGCTCCCGAAGAAGTTGCCGCCATCTTCATCGAGCCCATTCAGGGTGAGGGCGGCTACGTAGTCGCGCCCAACAATTTCCTCCGCGAACTGCGTACCATCTGCACTCGTCATGGCATCCTTCTTGTAGTTGACGAGGTCCAGAGCGGCGCAGGACGTACGGGTAAGTGGTGGGCCATCGAACACTCTGGCGTTGAACCGGATATGGTCTGCATGGCCAAAGGCATCGCAAGCGGGATGCCGTTGGGCATCTGCATGACGCGCGCGGAGATCATGGACTGGGTTCCAGGCTCCCACGCTTCCACCTTCGGTGGCAATCCCGTTTCGCTCGCTGCGGCCATGGCCACCATGGATGTCCTCGAACGAGAAGGCATCCGCAATGCCGCTCGTGTGGGAGAGTTCATGTTGGACCGACTGCACGGCTGGAAGCACGCTCACCCGCTGGTAGGTGATGTGCGCGGACGCGGTCTAATGATCGGCATCGAACTCGTCTTGGATAAGACCACACGCGAGCCCGCGACTGCGCTGCGCAACCGCATTGAAGTCCTGGCCTTTGAACGAGGTCTGATGATCCTCGGTTGCGGCGAAACTTCACTCCGCCTTTGTCCTCCCCTGATCGTCAATGAGCACGAGGCGACCATTGCTCTAGATATCCTCGAGGAGGCGCTCACCCTGGTGGAGCAGGAACATGCCCATGCCAACGCCGTGGAAGTGACCACCGTCTGAGCAATGCAACTACGGGTGCCCACCCTCGCTCGGTATCTACTTTTCCAACTAGGGTGGGATCTCGGCCAAGTCGCAGTCTGATTTGCGCCTTTCGCGCATCACGCCGACAATGGTCTATCATGAGATTGCTGAAGCGGATCCGTATTGCTGGTCAGGAGCATGCGCTCGCCGGTTTGAATTGGGTTGCGCACCGCCGAGGTACTGCGACAAACATACCTGCCCACCTGGTTACCGGAATCAACGGCGAAGACGCAGCCTTCTTCTACCTGCGCCGCAAAGACTACACCGTAGTGGCGCGCCGATGGTCTTCAGGCAATCTGCCCGGCGATCTTGACCTGATTGCATGGCAGGGACCGATGCTATGCTTCATCGAGGTAAAGACGCGCACAGCCCACGACGCCACCCCCGCCGAAGTCGCCGTCGACTCCCACAAGCGAAACACACTCCGCCGTTTGGCCCGTCAATACGTTCGACAGTTGCCCCAGGACAATGCTCCACCCTCCCGGTTCGACGTCATCAGCGTCTACCTTGTGCCGGGAAAGAAGAGGGAGTTCCAGCACTTTGAAGGATCCTTCGGCTGGAGCGATCGCCTGGATTACGAGGGGCGATAAACAAGTCAGAGGTCTGTTTCAACAGAAGTGGGAGAAACGGCATATCTACCCTTGCGCGTCCTCAAACTCCTCATGCCATGCCATCTGTATAGCCTCCAGCCGCGGCTCATTGGACCTGGTCGGATCATCGGCGAAACCTTCAAGCTCAGTCACATACCTGTGCAGGTCGGTAAAACGCACCGTCAGTGGATCCAGGTCTGGGAATTTCTCTTGCAGCTGAATGCCGATCTCTTCGGCGTCGGTCCACAGAATTTTGCGCGGCAATTCTTCACTCCTTAATTGTTGTCGAGCATCGAAATCAGTTCTTGTTTTCCGTCCAGCAGGTAGAAGGCGACGAAGGTCATGGGTTCCCTCGCTGATGCGTTGCGGAAGCTGGCAATCACTTTGCCGGCGGGCTCATGGAATGCCGAACCTGTAGGAAGCAGTTGCGCCGGCTCGCCTTCTATCTGATATTCGGCTGTACCGGCGGCTATATATCCGACCACGGTGCAGGGATGAAAGTGGCGACCGGTCTCCTGGCCCGGCACAAAACGAATCTCCCGCACATCTACGATGCTCACATTGCGGCTGCCCAGCGTAGCGTTCAAGAGTTGCTTGCGTTCAATCGTTGGCTGGCTCAAGCGCTCCTCGCAAAATGATAGTTGTTCTTACTTACTCTCAGCCAGCGTCAACGGCTTGCCCTCGGAAACGTAGTTGCGGTTCCACTTGGGAATCTCGACAACGTACTCGCCGGGTTTGGTGATCACGGCCTGGCAGCCTAACCGCGAATCCAATTGCTGGTCTGCGGCCATGTCCATGCGGTCAATCTCATCGTCTTCCGCTTCGCTGATGCCTTGCTGATCCTTGATCCACAGGTGGCAGGTGGTGCAGGCACAGACGCCTCCGCACGCGTGGTCCAGGAAGACCCCAAAATTCTCCGCCACATCCAGAAACGACATCGGCTTGCCGTGATGCTCGTAAGGCAAGGTGCCGAACTCGAACTCCACCGTCCGGCCTTCTGGTTGAAACGTCACGCGCACCAGTTTCTCAGCGGGAATGCTCTTTCCATTTGCTTCGCTCATGGTTCCAAACTCCTCGTGCTCACTCGCTGGTCCGGTGACTTGCCGACTTGCCTCACTTGAATTCCGCCGGAGCCATCGGGTGCGGCGCCGTGAAATCATCATCGCCCAGGTCTTCATCGGCCTGATCCATGCTCTTGCCGCGAATCGCTGTGCTGACCGCCGCATCCATCTGCAACTCCGCATAGCGTCGCGTTGCCTGGTCCAGCGCAAGCGTCGCCTGACGAATCGCAGTCGAGTCTTCACCCAGTTTGACACTTGCCAAACGGTCGCGCGCCGCAGAAATCGCCGCATGTTCCTCGCCGGTCAATTGCATCCACGCGGGACTTCCGGGCGCACGATCCACCAGCGAAAGAATCGTTTCCGCCTCGTTGCGAGCCTCGATCAGCAGCCGCTTCGCAAAGTCCGCTTCGGCGTTGTCGAAGGAGTCGAGAATCATGCTCTCGACCTGCTCATCGGTCAGCCCATAAGTCGGCTTGACCTCAATCTTGGCCGCTTGTCCGCTGCGCTGCTCGCGCGCTGTCACCTTGAGAATCCCATCGGCGTCAATGAGAAATTTGACTTCAATGCGCGGCAAGCCCGCGCTCATGGGCGGAATGCCCCGCAGGTCAAACCGCGCCAGTGAACGGCAATCGGCAGCCAGCTCTCTTTCACCCTGCACCACGTGAATGGCCACGTTGGTTTGCCCGTCAACGCCGGTAGTAAAGTGCTCGGTGGCGGACGCAGGAATCGTCGAATTGCGTTGAATGATCTTCGCGACCGTTCCGCCGAGCGCCTCAATGCCGAGTGAAAGCGGTGTCACGTCCAGCAACAACATCTCTTCGGTCGTCTTCGATGCCCCGGCAAGAATGTCCGCCTGAACCGCTGCGCCAAGCGCCACCACTTCGTCCGGATTCAGCTCGATGTGTGGCTTTTTCCCGCGCGGCGAAAGATGAAATAGTTCGTCAACCAATGCGCGCACTGCCGGAATCCGCGTCGATCCACCCACCAAAACCACTTCATCAATCTGTTCCGGTGTAATTCCAGCGTCGGTAAGCGCCTGCTTGCAAGGGCCAGCCGTGCGCTCCAGAACCGGCTCAATCAGCAACTCAAAAACCGGGCGAGGAATCTCCCTCTGATAGCGATCGCCGTTCGGCAGTTCGATGTCGAACTGCGCCACTGGCTCCGTGGAAAGCGTGATCTTGGCATCAATGGCCGATTTGCGCAGTGCCTGCACAGCGCCCGGATGCCCGCGAAGATCAACACCATGTTCGGCATAAATCTCGTCCAGCGCAATGGCCAGCAGCAGGTTGTCGATGTCGTCGCCGCCCAGGTGCGTATCGCCGTTGGTGGACTGCACTTCAAAGATGCCGTCACGCAATTTGAGAATGGAAATATCGAATGTGCCGCCGCCCAGATCGTATACGGCGATCGTGCCCTCTTTGGCGCGATCCAGACCATAGGCCAACGCAGCCGCAGTAGGTTCGTTCACCAGCCGCATCACGTCCAGGCCCGCCATGCGTCCCGCATCCTTGGTAGCCTGGCGTTGCGCGTCGTTGAAGTAAGCAGGAACTGTAACGACCGCCTGCGTAACCGGGGCGCCGAAAAAACGCTCCGCGTTCCGCTTGAGCTGGCGCAGAATGTAAGCGGAAATCTCAGGTGGAGTGAACCTGAGGTCACCCAGCTTGATGCGCGGAACCTCGCCCGCTTCGACGTCTTCCGCTAAGCGAAACGGAAACAGCTTCAATTCGTCCTGAATCTCTTCGAGGCCGCGGCCCATCAGCCTTTTCACGGAGTAGATCACGCGCTCCGGTGTCTCGATGAGCGCTTTACGCGCGGTGTTTCCCACCGTGACCGTGGGCCGTCCACCTTCGGCCGGGATAGGGTCCAGCGCCACCACCGACGGCACAAGGTTGGTGCCATCCACGCCGGGAATCACCACCGGCGCATCCCCTTCCATATAAGCCACAAGGGAGTTGGTGGTTCCTAAGTCGATTCCAACAACGCGACCGCTCAAGTTCGATTCCGCCATGCTTCTCTTCTAGTCTCCCAGGGTCTCGGTCACGTCACGCACCAGATTGCTAAGATAGCGGCGCCGGTCAAGCAGGGCCACCATCGTCTTTTGCGCGGCCAGTCGAACGTCCGCGTCGCCCGCATCCCACACTCGCCACTGCGCGCGCAGATCGCTGTCCACGGCATCCAACATGCCTTCGAATTTAGCCTTCGCTTGTTTCAAATCAGCATGAAGTTGCGGGTCTTCCTCTCCCATCTTGCGAGCCATCCGCATCTCTTCCAGTTGCATATTCAACTCGAAGACCTCTTCGAGCAAATCGGCCGGAACTCGCGACGGATCCTTCAAGCCTTTGCGATCTTTACCCGCGTGCTCTTCGCCAATCTCCGCACCCTCGAGTTTCAACAGGTACTCGGTGCGATGCAGAGGATCTTTGAGCGTCCGATAGGCGTCGTTCAAAAGCGCCGTGTCCGCCAAGCTCCACTGCCGCTCATTCTCGCCCGCGCGCGCAAAACGGTCTGGATGCACCTTGCGGCTCAGCCGATGAAATTCATGTTCGAGCGCGGGTAAATCGATTGTGAATCGACGCTCCAAACCAAAGACGTGAAAAAAATCGCCTCCAGGCGGAGGCTGAATCTTGCTGCAATGCGGGCAAAAGAGCGTAGAGTCGTTGTGCCCGATTGAACAGGACCAACAGGCAATCGGAACGGCGGTATCGAGGACCTTGAGCATATTTGAACTCTTGCGAAGCGGAATCCTGCGAGATGCGATTAGGAGAACGACGAACCGCAGCCGCAGGAGCGCGTGGAGTTCGGATTGATAAAGTTGAATCCCTGCCGCATCAGCGTCTCTTCATAATCGAGCGTCATACCGTGCAGGTAGAGAAACGACTTTGGGTCGACAAATACCCTCACTCCGTCGAACTCGTAGATGCGGTCGCGCTCTCGCGGCCGCGTGTCGAACTTAATCGAATAGGAAAGTCCCGAGCACCCGCCGCCCATCACGCCCAGACGCAGTCCGCCCTCTTCTGGCGACACGCCCTCCTTGGCCATGGCCACGCGAATGCGCTTGATGGCGCGCTCGGTGAGCTGTAAGCCCTGCCCTGGCGCACTGCCAGAGGACGATATTGACTTTGCATTAGCCGGCGCCTGTGCTGGAGCCGCAAACGCTCCATCCGCGGGCTTCGATTCGATTGTCACCATGTTCGACATACTTGCCTTTTCATTCCCCACTCCCGGCCGTTACGGTGGCGCAGCTTTGACCGCGCCACCTGGCAGGAAAGGGGAAGCATCTTAGTGCGCTACGGCCGCGGCGTCCGCCGTCTCTGCAACGCCGTTCTTTTTCTTCCAGTCGCCGATGGCCGCGCGAATCGCATCTTCGGCCAGCACCGAGCAGTGGATCTTCACGGGCGGCAACGACAGTTCCTTGACAATGTCGGTATTCTTGATCGCCAGCGCGTCCTCGACAGTGCGGCCCTTGATCCACTCAGTCGCCAGCGACGAGCTTGCAATCGCCGAGCCACAGCCGAAGGTCTTGAACTTGGCCTCTTCGATCACCTGCGTCTCCGGGTTTACGCGGATCTGCAGCCGCATCACATCGCCGCACTCCGGCGCGCCCACCAGACCCGTGCCCACTTCCGTCGAGCCCTTGTCCAACTGGCCCACATTGCGCGGATTGTTGTAGTGGTCGATTACCTTATCGCTGTATGCCATGTTCCATCTCCTCTTGCGGGGGAAGCCGCTGTAACTCCGATTTGATTCAGCAGGCTTGCCTGCTGATTCGTTCACTCAACCTTTTCGTGCCGAAGGCATCTGCTCCACCGCAGGTGGTTAATGCGCCGCCCACTGAATCTTCGTCAGATCAATGCCTTCCAGCACCATCTCGTAAAGCGGTGAAAGCTGGCGAAGATGCTTCACAATCTCAATCACCTTGGCCGCCACATAATCAACTTCCGCTTGCGTATTGAACCGCCCCAGGCCAAAGCGAATCGAGCTGTGCGCCACATCGTCGCCCAATCCCAGCGCCTTCAGAACATAGGACGGCTCAAGCGTCGCCGAGGTGCAGGCCGAACCGCTGGAGACCGCGACGTCGTTAATGCCCATCAGCAGAGACTCACCTTCGACATACACAAAGCTCATATTCAGATTGCCCGGCAGTCTGTGCTCCCATGAGCCGTTGACATGGACGTAGTCCAGCTCCGACTCCAGCTTCGCCTTCAGCCGATCGCGCAATCCACGCAGGTAAGCCGCCTCGCTGTCCATCTCCGCATAAGCGATCTCGCATGCCTTGCCCAGGCCTACGATGCCCGGCACATTCAACGTCCCAGACCGCATGCCGCGTTCGTGACCACCGCCATCGATCTGCGCCGCAATCTGCACTCTCGGGTTGCGCCGCCTTACATACAATGCGCCCACACCCTTCGGCCCATAAATCTTGTGTCCCGACAACGAAAGCACATCAATGTTATCGGCAATCACGTTCACCGGAACCTTGCCCACCGCCTGCACCGCATCGGTGTGGAAGATGACACCTTTCTCATGACAAAGCTTGCCGATTTCGCGGATGGGCTGCAGCACCCCAATCTCGTTGTTAGCCGCCATGATGGTGACCAGGATCGTCTTGTCGTCCATGGCCCGCTTCAGGTCTTCGAGGTCGATCAACCCGTCTGCCTTCACCGGTAGATACGTCACGCGGTAGCCGTACTTTTCCAGCCTCTTGCAGGTATCCAGAACCGCCTTATGCTCGGTCACCTGGGTAATGATGTGGTTGCCACGCTCGCGGTACATCTCTGCAATGCCCTTGATCGCCAGGTTGTTGCTTTCCGTTGCGCCGGAGGTGAAGATAATCTCCTTGGCTGTGGCTCCAATCAACTTGGCAATCTGCTCCCGAGCCGTTTCCACGGCCTGCTCCGCTTCCCAACCGAAAGAATGGTTGCGGCTGGCCGCATTCCCAAACTTGGTGGTGAAATAGGGCATCATCGCTTCCAAAACCCGCGGGTCAAGCGGGCTGGTTGCGTGATTATCCATATAAATAGGCAAGCTCACGCCTGCGGGTGCTTCCACTGTACTGGCAAAGGTACTCATTCCGGTCTCCATCCTCTTCAATGCTCTTCTCCGCTCATCGCGGAGGGGGGAAAGCTCTTGCTACCGCGTCAAATCTCTTACACCGTCAGTGAAACCAACCCGTGCGCCTGATGCACCCGGCCCGCCGGTTGTTCATGCTCCGCCAGGTCCTGAATGCTGATGCTCTTCAGAACTCCGGCGATTGTGTCGTTCACCCGTGCCAACGGCTCTTTGATGGTGCAATTCGGCGTCAGGTCGCAGCTCTTCGCGCCCTTGGTACACGAGGTAATGAAAAATGGCCCGTCGATGGCGTGAATCACTTCATAGGCCGAGATCTCGCGCGCTTCCCGGGCCAAGGCATAGCCACCATTCATCCCGGCATGCGATCGCAGCAAACCATTCTTTGTCAGTAATTGCAGAATCTTGGCCAGCAGTTGTGCTGGAATCCCGTAAGCGTCGGCAACATCCTTCGCACTCAATGCCGGCATCTCCGGGTGCTCGGCGAGGTACTTCAGCGCCATCAACCCGTAATCCGCCTTTTTCGTCAGCTTGAGCATGGAATATCCGACCCCTTCGGTCCGCATTCAGTATACGACCAATTATGTCGGGATTTCAAGTCCGCCCGGAGATTGTCACGTCTTCATGGGGTAAATCCGGGCTGGCACTTAAAGATTCAACAAATACACGTTTTCAATTGTCGAAAAGACCGCTACAATCTGGCGGAAAGAGCACTTGATCCAACCAATTCCGAAGCGATGGCCACCATCTGCAAACACCCGAGGGTACGTATCGTCTCCCGGCACGAAGACACCGAATACGTCGAGTGCCTGGAATGTGGCGAGGTCTTTGACTCCGAAGAATTCCGCGATATGGAGATTGAAGAAACCGCTGAAACTGAGGAAGCCCCTAACGACCTCTAAGCCCCCATTCCAAGCCAAGCCGCACCCACGCTGACCAGAGTAGCCTCACTTTGTGCTGTGTCCATTCGGCGCAAGGGCCCCCACCCGACGCGATGCGGTCCACGCGTAGTGCAGGCCTGAAACTACAGTCAGCACCATCGTGGCATCCAGAGTGATCGTGCACAGTCCGGCAACCCACGCGGCCAGCGTCAGTTGACGCAGCAGCACAGAAGCCACCGCGCTGACTTGCACAAAGGTGTTTGCCTTGCCCAGCAGACTCGGGTTAAATTCCCTCCGCCCCACCGCAGCGTAGAGAATCGCCGCCACCACCAGGATCCCCACATCGCGGCCGAACACCAGCACAGTGACCCGCGCCGAAATCAGCCCCATATGTGTCAGCACCAGGAAAAGCGTGCTGAGCAGCAGTTTGTCAGCTACCGGATCAAGGTACTGGCCGAGCACGGTTTGCTGTTTGAGCACCCGTGCCAGCAGACCGTCCAGCGCGTCGGTCAGACCCGATCCCAGAAACAGGTAAAAGCCCAGCGCAAAGTGGCCCTCCCAGATTGCCACCACCAGGATCGGAGCCAGGCAAATCCGCATCAGCGTAATCAGGTTGGGAGCGGTTCGGAATGGGTTCAGTCGGGTGTTTGGGGCTTGGGACATGGCGGCTTCAATCGCTTGCACATTGATGCGTTTCCATCATCCGCAGAAACGTTCCCTGCAATCATAGGGAATCGGTCTCGGGCGACGCGGTTCCTCGCGAATTACGGTCCTTCGTTAGTGAACGATGGTATATCATGTTGCCCGCAGGCAGCATCTTACCTTTCCCCGCCGCCTGGATCCTGATAAACTACAAGACATTGCGTTGCAGGCGCGTAGCTCAGTTGGTTAGAGCGCTTCCTTGACACGGAAGAGGTCGCTGGTTCGAGTCCAGTCGTGCCTACCAATTTATCAATAACTTACAGAAATTTCATTGATTTCTCCAACCCGAGATTCAACCCGAGCTGCTTGCCGGAACATCGTCCGAGATGCCCCGCTCCACCAGTCGCAAAGGAACCGGATGTTGATTCCTTCCGCGTTTGCACCGGCGCGTCCTCTCGATTCGCAGATTGATTGTCGACAGCCAAGCTTAGCAGCGACTACGTCCGCCAGCTGGCGGCCAAATGAAAGACCCAAGCAGGAGGAGGCCACGCGATGAATCGCTCTAGCCCGCATTTCTCACGGGCACTGATTTTTTAGTAGTTCAGAGCTGGCGCGGGAACTGCGTCGGTGTGTTTGTTGAAATGAGGATTGGCTTTGGGGAGTTTGAGCGCGTTCCATTGCTTGTCCTGCTCATCGGGATGGATTCAGGGCATGGCTCCGCCCGCCGAGGCGTTCAGCGAAGGTGGACCTGGGGTTGTCGAAGTCGTTGTCGGTCTTCAACGACGCAGAGCCTGGAAGGCCTGTACGTAGATGTCTTTCCAAGGATAGGCCGAGCTCATCTGGAGCACGATGCGGGGCACGCTGAGGCGCATGACTGCGGCGATTTTGAGCAGCTTCAAGCGGATGGTATCGACCTGCGCCTGAGCCCACTCGGTGCCTTCAGGGCCAGCCGCCTGAGCGCCTCGACCAGCGTGTAGGCCAGGGCAGAGAAGTAAAGCCTAAGTTGATTTCCCTTCATTTCGTCGGTGGAGAGCCGGTCGGCGAACAGGCACATCTGTTCCTTGATGCGGTTCTCCATCACACCGTGGGACTAAACATCTAGCCAGTTAAAGGCCCTTCCGTCGCGTTATCCAGAAGTTCACGCAGATTTCACGGGGCATTTCCGAAGAAAGAGAAGAATGAGTAACTGCCGCTTATCCCGCAGCAAAGTGAGCGATCAGCGAGACGACTGTTAGGAATTGGCCCACCCATCCAAAACAACATTGTCATTCTGCGGGTTTTCTTCACTCAGGGACGCCATGGGTGGACGTTGAGGTTACGTGACAGCATCAACTTAAGAGTCCATTTGTCCGAAGCCGTAGTCAAACCGTACCCCACACCCGTTTCAACGCTCAGGCCGAGAAACTCGCTGCCTGAATAATCCGAAGTCGCCCAGACCTCGTGAAACTGCTTCGAAAGTGGCAAGAACCCATGCAGCGGTCCGAAGCCGTCATATTCTTCCGCTGCAAGGGCCCATCTGTCATTGAAATTGTAGGCCGCTCTGCCGGAGGGGTTGTACTGCAGGTTTCCAAGTCCCCCGGTATAGTCCGTGTCGACAATCGGGTTGTAGATAAAATCCCATGGATGCAAGTGCAGCCCGACGATCGGTCTGATCTCGGAGGTAATCGTTCGGGACTCCCAGTAGTGATGATTGACACTGAACTCGAAATTTGCAGCATAAAAGAAGGTGTGGTCATGAGCGTTGGGTCGCGCGAATAGTTCGCGAATCTTGAACCCGTTGATCGTCGAGCCATAGTTGGAAGAATAGGGAGAGGTCACAGGCATATAAAGTCCCTGCTCGAACCACGGCGTAACGCCATACGCCCACTCGGCAGTGACCTGATAAGAATGGTTGGCGATGATCGCGCCAGGATAGTCGGGCACCGTGCGCCCCTTGGGGGTGAAATTGTTGTGGATCATCAGATTGAAGATTCCGGGCGGCGCGATTTCTCCGTCGTACACCTGGATCTCGTCGGTTTGAGCAAGCATCAGCACCGGCATTGCGAAGAGACAGAAACTAGCCAATACAGTCGCACGAATATTCATTCGTAAATGGAATCGATTCGCCTGAAGATTGTATGCCCAATCAACCCACAGCCTGCTCTCACTTCGTGTCACAACCATGCCCGGGAAACATGTCACAACCATGCCTGCAAAAAAAGAGCTAGTCGTGCCCGCACCGGTTTCAATTTGCGATCTTCCCCACAAGGCTTAGGTCTATCGCAACGTCATTTTCGGCCTTCCAGATCAGGAAACTTGGATTCTTGAGGCCCCATTGCACATAGGGTACGATGAAATGCGCCGTTGCCGTTGCCTTCGGTCCATCAATGTGAATCTGCATAGGAATCGTCAGGTCGTGGCCAGTTCCGAGCAGAGTGAACAATCCGCTTACCTGGATAGTCGAGTCGCCTGAAGAGGCAATTGTTCCGCTGTACGCTTTAGGCGCGAAGGAGACATTGGTGAACTGGTCCACCTTGAGGATGTCCTTGTTCATCTTCTTATCGCGGCTGTCGTTTCCGGTCTTTCCGCTGCTGGCCAATACGACGACGGACCCAGAGATTTTGGGAACACTGCGATCAAATTCAATCGATCCGGATTGGATATGAAAAGTGCCGTTGACGACCTCGTGTGTCGTGTTGAGTGTCATTTTGACCTGGCTCGCATCGGGGTTCACCACGAAGGTTTGATGCTGGGCAAGTGCGGCTGGAGCGAGCATGACCGCGAGAGCCAGGACTGCGAAGGATTTCATTGCATCTCCCTGGAGGGTTTGAGAGTTGGTCGCGACTCGATTTCAGTTGGCAAACGCCTGTGAAACAACAGCTGGGGGCTGGGTGACACGTGTGAGTCTTGCCGTTACGCGCATCGCGCCGGGCCAGACTCTGAGGCAGAAGGGCAGTACAGCGCGCGCGAGAGCGTTGTTCAAGCCGTTGGCGGCGACCTCGGCAAGACGCATCTGGGTTAGCATGGCAGAGCGCAATCGTGGTTGAAAAATCGGTGCCGGCTCCCCGGCAAGATAGGCAGCGGCGGCACGACGCGCGGTATGCAGCGCGATCGATATCCCGTCGCCGGTGAACGAGGGGATCACGGCTGCCTGATCGCCGATGCAGTAGAGCCCATCCTCGGTTGAGCGACGGAGGTAGCCGTACGGAATATGAGTAATGGTGATCGGCTTGTCGAGCAGCGGCCTCGAACCATCAAGTCGCATCGCGAGGTGGGGACAGTCCTGCTGCATCTTCGCAAGAAGGCCTTCCCAGCGAAGACCGGCACGTGCAAAATACCGCCGTTGCACCACACAGCAGAAATTCGTAATGCCGTCTTCCACCGGTTGGATACCGCCATAGCCTCCGGAATAGAGCGTCAACTCGGAAGCGTCACCGAGGTCAGCGGTCTGGGCGTCAGTCAGGCGGTAATACATCTTGAAGCCGACCCATTGGTGAGGGTCTTTCGGCCGACCGTGGCCGCGCAGATCGTGTTTGCCCGTGGCGAGAAAAGCTGTGGGAGCTTCGTATATGGTGCCGTCATCGAGCGTAGCCTGCCAGAGGTTCGCGTTCGCGCGGCTGAGCGACTGCACACTGCGGCCACGCTCTACGCGGACTCCCGCGGCGATGGCCGCGGCGATGAGCGCTGTATCGAGCGCCTTGCGCGTGAGCGACTTCGCTGGAAACGGCAACGGCGCCGTCGCGGCGCGCCTTGCGGCGGCCAGTCGAACGTAGTCGATCGGTACGGCGCCAAGCGAGGTCACGTCGATACCGAACAAATGCAGGTCTTCAAGAGCCTCACCGCTTAGGAACTCTCCGCAGACCTTATGACGCGGCGTGGGTTCGCGCTCAATCAGCGTGACGCGCCCTCCCTTTTGGGCGAGCGCGATTGAAGCCGCACAGCCCGCCACTCCACCACCGAGGATGAGGACTTCGTCTTGCAAGCATTGCTCCTAATTCGCTGGATGTTCAGACAATTTGTTGCGGGATTCCACACTTCTAGTAGACGCCCAAGGAGCGGTTTGGCGCATCATTCTGTACAAATCGTCATTTTGGAGCAGGCAAGAAGCCGGCCAAGCGGAATCATAATTACCCGAGGCGTCGCATTCGTCAGTGGACTGATCGTCTTGTGCGGAAAGGCTAATCAGTGTTCTAGCAGTCTTTGTTTGCTTTACCCGCTTTGGAGGGATGCTTTCTGAACAAGAGTCACGGCTCAAAGTTGAGATGTAAGACGCCGGTTCGTGTCCTGCGCCATTTGGCATCCCATAAAACTGATCGTTAGAACGAGGTATTGATGGAGCGCAGCAATTTCCTGGTATTCATTTTCTTGACAATAATGATCAGCATGGCGGCCCTGGCAGAACAGATTCCAGTGAAACATATCCAACTCGCGAGGCATGAGTTTATGGTGGCGCGCTCGGAGACTGGAAGGATCGTCGCTCGCGTTGAGTTTACGGAGGGCGTGCAGGGTGATGAAGTGACGATGCGCCTGACCTATCATTTCGTGGATGGGTCAATTGACGATGAGACGACGACATACAGGCAGCATGGCACGTTTCAATTAGTGCGCAACCACCATATGCAGAATGGACCGTTCTTTGCGAAGCCCATCGACTTTGCCGTGGAAGCCGCTACCGGCGTAGCGACCAGCCGCACAGTGGACAAGAATGGCAAGATACGCGTAGAAAGCGAGCATATCGACCTGCCGGATGACCTGGCGAATGGATTTGTAGGAACGTTGCTGCTGAATGTGGCGCCCAACACGGCACCGATTCGGGTCGGGATACTGGCGCCTGTCTTCGGTGGGCGATTGATACGGATCCTGATATCGCCGGAGGGGGAGCAACCGTTTCAAGAGTCCGGACAGACCCTTAAGGCAACAGTGTTTCGCATCCATCCGGAGTTAGGTGGCATCCTGGGCATGATTGCGACTCTGCTCGATCTACAGCCGAAAGATGTCATGGTCTGGGTTCTGCAGGGTGAAACGCCAGCGGTGATGAGAGTCGTCGGTCAGTTGGGTGGTTCCGGTCCAGTACTTAGCTCGGAACTGGAGGGAACCAGCTTCGCGAAATAAGGCATTTTGTGAACCGACCGCTCGAACGCAAGACGTGCGTCAACTCTTCTTTTGCGATGCGCCAAAAATCTTCTGACTTTCTCGCCGGCATTCAGTCGCGATGTGTGGTGAGTTCGTGCCAGTTGAGTCCAAGTTCGACGATTAGCAGGGATGCGAGGGTGAAAGCGATGACACCGACTGCGGAAAGGACGTCGCCGAGATGGCTCCAGTAGGCGGGCACAAGATTGAGTACACGGCTGGAGACGAAGGTAAACGTGACCGCATAGGAGCGGACCATCCACTGGCGATGCGCGGCAATATGGCGATTGCGTGCGGTGATGAAAGCGGCGGTGGTGCAGACCATCCACGCAGCGGCTTGCATAGAGGTTCCGGGGAGGCCGGGACGGCCCCACGCGAGAGCGATCCCCGTGAACGAACCGACCAAAACGGAAACCACGTATATGCGGCCAAGTACGCGATGGAGCGTGAAATGGCGCTGTCGAATCCGCGAAGAGAAATTGATTGGCCCGATCAAGAGAGCGAAGATTCCGGCCAGTGTGTGCGGTATAAGCAGCTGGCGATCGGCGATCACCTGCAGACGGTAAGCGTGATACATCGGGTAATCAGTAACGAGGAGGACCTCTGACGTGATGAAGACAAAGAGGGTAGTGAGACCAATGCAGACCCAGAGAATCGTCTTGAATCTGGAACCGGAGGCGCGAGCAGCTTGAAGTGTTGGAGTTGACATTGTTTGTCTCTCACAGTGTTAGACGTGACGAGGTTCACCACGAATGCGACAAGGGCGACAGCCGGCTTATCTTTTAGTCTATCTAGACGCAATCAAAGACCTCACTTTCGCCGCCCCACACACAGCCGTCCCGGTCGCCAACGTTCCACGGTTACGACTTCTCGCGGGACCTCAGCTTCAGCCAGAAAGCGTGCCCAATCCTCCTTACGGAAGGCTCTCCGGAACGAAACCGGCCCATCATGCCGCACAATCGGGTGCCAACGCACCCACCCAAACATCCGACAACTCCACTCGGCCCGCTCCAGATCATTGATAAACCACCCTAGCCGCGCCGTCGTTTCCATCCACATCAGAAGCGTTACGATCTCTTTGTCTTCCAGATGATGCGCCATCAGCGAGCTGACGATAATATCAATGGGCTTGTCCGGCCAATACGCCATAGCGTCGCCGGTCACCCACGTGATTCCTAAACCGGTCGGAGTTGATTCTGCTGCCGCCCGCGCCGCATAGGGATTCAAGTCGATCCCCGTCAACTGCACAGGAATTTCCCGTCTACGTGCCCAGAGTGCAATCTGCCTCAGTAAATCGCCGCCACCACTGCCCACATCGACGATGTGGATCGGATCACACAATCCAAGCGGCAACCGCTTCAGCCAAGCCAGCGTCGGACGATAGCCTAGCAGCCAGCGATTTATTTTTTCCAGGCTCCGCAAGCAGTCACGAAAGTCTTCATAACTGCAGTCACCATCCATCAGCTCCGGCAACTCACTAGGAGAGACCCGATCACTGAAGTCGAATTGTGCACTAGACCACATGGAAGCGCATCGTCTCCGCTGTCAATCCCGGCCCAAACGACATCGCACACCCGCGCTGCCCCGAGCGCGCCTGCTGCATCATCCGCTCAAACACAAACATCACTGTCGCCGACGACATGTTGCCGAAGCGCGACAGAACATCGCGCGATGCCTCCAAGGCATTGGCCGGCAGCTCCAGTCCCTTCTCTACCGCATCTAGAATCGACCGACCGCCGGGATGCACTGCCCACAAGTCGATGCCATCACGATCAGCCATCAGCTCGCCCTCATGGAGAGCGCGGCCCAGTTCTCCCGGCACTTGTCCGGAGAGCAGCATGTCGAACCCGAGTTCGCGGATCTTCCAGGTAATCAGCCCTCTTGTCCCGGGCACCATCACCGCCTTGAAGCTGTCTAGTGCAAAGCCCTGCTCGGAAGCGGTGATCAGGCTAGCTGCTGCGCCATCGGCAAAGACCAGGAAGGACAGAACCTGCTCCAGTTCCTGGGTCTCCTGCAGGTGAAGCGTGCACAGCTCCAGATTGACCATCAGAACACCCGCCTTCGGATCTGAGCGCACAATGTGCCGTGCCAGCTTCAGCGCATTGATCGCGGCATAGCATCCCATAAATCCAACCATAGTGCGCTCCACTCCGGACGAAAGCCCGAGGTGGTCGACAATCTCAAAGTCCAGCCCTGGCGCATAGAGTCCGGTGCAGCAGGTCACCAGCACATGCGTAATACCGGCGCATTCCTTCTCATTGAGCGCCAGCCGGTCCACGGCCTTCTTCATCAGTACCGGAGCGCTTTGCTCAAAGAGTTCCATGCGCCGCGCAGTGTTGGGAAAGCTGCCTCGTCGATAGAAGTCATGCGCATCATGCGACGAGAATTGGCCGGAACCTTCCTCGGCGTCGAGGAATGAATAACGATGCGCGATGTTTGCGCGGCTCGCCATGCGGCGGAAGATGGCGCGCAGCCGCGGATCAACAAGCATCTTCTCTGCAAATACGACGAACGCGTCATGCACATCATGCTCAGGTACAGCAGTTGCAACGCGGTTCAAATAAGCCGTAGTCATGCGTAGTAAGTCCTCGCCCGGATTATCGGGAGTCAATGTCGCGTATATGACTTGGGAAGCCGGACCAAGAAAAGACGACTATGCGGCGACGGTCGACTATTTGAGAGAACAGGCTCCGCATTCTCAATTCAACAGCTACTCTTTGAGACGAGACCGCTGTTCTTTTGATAGCACTTTCCGGCAGGGGAATAGGATGACGATTCGTTCATGGAGGACGCAATCACAGACGTGCACTCGGATTTCATCCGTACCCATGCTAAATTACGGAAGAGCAAAGCAAGATTGCATCGGAATCGGCATTCGCGCTCTGCCAGGTCCTGACGTTTGAGAGGTCGATACTCCGAAATGACATTTGCAGTCTCGCTCAAATCCATCCGCATCATTCATCATTATCTTGGGCTATTCTTCGCGCCGACGATTCTCTTTTTTGCGATCACGGGCGGTCTGCAGATGTTCGGGCTGCATGAGACGGCTCGCGGCAGTTCGTACGTTCCTCCCAACATCCTCGTACATCTTTCACAATTGCATAAGAAGGGGACGCTTTACCTTCCTCCACGAAAGACCGCTCCACCAAGCCTGGCCATGTCTGAGGGGCCAAAGTCCGACAGTCCGAAGACGGACGCTCCAAAGCCAGCCCAAGTCCCTCCACCACACAATTCACTTCCTATGAAAGTATTCTTTACCGCCACGGCGCTTGCCCTCGGGCTATCAACGTGTACGGGCCTCATAATGGGTTGGGAGTATGCTCGCCGCAAATCGGTCGGTCTGCTCACCATTGCGGCAGGGGTTGTGATTCCGGTTATCCTGGTCCTTCTCTAACCCCTCTCGATTCGTCCATCGCTAGGTGGCGCCAAATGACCGAATCGTCATTTTGCTGCCTCCGGGGGTTGTGCGGATGGTGAATCAAGATGCCTTAACATGAATCATGCGACTTCTGCTGGTCGAGGACGAGCCCGAGATTCAGAGTTTCCTGCAGCAGCCTCTTGCCAACGCAGGTTACGAAGTGGATGCCGCCAAGGATGGACGAACAGCAATCCAACTCGCAACTGAAAACAATTATGACGTTCTGATCGTCGACCTTGGACTTCCGGATCAAGATGGCATCGACCTGATTCTTCAGCTTCGTCGTTCTGGCGTAAGCAGCCCCGTATTGATACTCTCAGCCAGAAGATCAGTCGACGACAGGGTCAAAGGCCTTGAGCAAGGTGGCGACGATTATCTAACAAAGCCCTTCGCGCTCGCAGAATTACTCGCAAGATTGCGTAACCTCTTGCGGCGTAATCCTGCTACGAGTGAGGAGGCGACCCGCCTCCGCGTACTCGATCTGGAGTTAGACTTCATCAGCCGAAGAGCTTCTCGCGGTGAAGAGGTCTTAAATCTAAGCCCGCAAGAATTCGTACTTCTCACGTATCTCTGCCGGCACGCTGGTCGTGTTGTTACTCGATCGATGCTTCTGTCCGAGGTGTGGGGAATGCGATTTCAACCTAACACGAATGTTGTTGATGTCCATATTTACCGTTTGCGCGGCAAGGTGGATACAGAAGGCCGCGATCCTTTGATCAAGACCTTACGAGGTATTGGCTATGTCCTCAAAGACCGCTAACCCCGTCATGCATAGCGCCGCATGGCGAATTTCGCTTTGGGCAACGCTGGCATTTGCCATTGGAACGTTGCTGGTTTTTGTCATGCTTCATCGCTTCGTAGCGAGTGATATTCAGCGCAGGAGCGATGCGTGGCTCACTGGAGAGGTCGCCGTCCTCGGTGATGTAGCCGGGCGAACGCCAAAGGACCGCCTCTACAGTCGGGTGCTGAGCGAAGTCGCCGAACTTGCAAGCAGAGAAGTGCCAGACAAACTCCGCTCCAACAGTAACGAAAACGACTCTGTCTTTTTTCTGCAGGCTGGAGACGATGGGACTCTGAAACTTTGGGTAGGTTCCGGTGACGGCTTGCCAAATTTGGCGGCCATTCGTGCGCGCAAGTTTATTTCGGACGTTCCCTACGACTTGAATGTTCAGGGCTTCAAACAACCATTTCGAGTGGCGTCCGTGCGGCTCGATGATGGAAGTCACATTTATCTCGGACTTTCGGAAAAAGATGTAATACGCGTACTGAATAATCTCCGCTTCCGTTTTCTATTCTTATGGCTGCTGATTGTGCTGTTCGGTTCCGTAATCGTGTTCTTCGTGACCAGACGTATGCTCGGTCACGTTCGCGAGATCACCGAAGCCGCCTCCAGGATCGGGCAATCTGATTTGAGTAGCAGGGTCCCGACCGGCAAACGGAACGACGAAGTGGGCCACCTGGCGCTCACGCTGAACCACATGTTAGATCGGATCGAAACCTCCGTACACCAATTGCATACCATCACTGAGTCTCTCGCTCACGACATCCGTAGCCCATTGACCGCAATTCGAGGAAAGCTGGAGATCGTTCTGTCTAGCGATCTAAAGGTTGAGCAGAGTGAGCAGATCGTCTCAGTCATCGATGAACTGGATCGATTGTCGGAGTTCCTGAATACTTCGCTCGACGTTGCCGAAGCAAAGGCTGACGCGCTTAGGCTTTCAAAGACAGACGTCGATCTCGACGAACTGGTTCGAATCATGATTGATCTGTACGAACCTTCCCTGTCGGAGAAGGGACTGCGAGTCAGCCTGCGCAGCGCCGGTCCTGTCACAGTACTGGCAGACGCTGCTCTTCTTCACCGAGTGATCGCAAACCTTCTCGATAACGAGATCAATCACGTCCCCGCATCCTGCACGATTTGCATAACACTTGGCGCAAGCGAGAATGCTGCGACTCTGATTGTGGAGGATGACGGCCCGGGATTTGATGCGGAGATCGGCCCCCAAGTGTTCAAGCAGAGAGTGAAACGAAGAGACTCCAAGGGGCATGGTCTAGGTCTCGCATTCGTTGAAGCCGTAGTTCGAGCTCACGGGGGAAGTGTAACGGCGTCGAACCGTCCAGACGGAGGGGCTTCGCTGTCGATCACTTGGCCCCGTGAAATGGAAGAGAAGATCGATGTTTCTAACTCTCTGGCACTGGTCAACGGGTAGTCACACACGAACCTCGCATAAGTCAGCGTGCGGTGATTTTACGGTGCCCCGCAATCTCGCTTTCGGATGCCTGCCAGCAGGATCCGCCAAAACAAGCGTCGTAAAGAATCGTCGGCATCACAATACTCCGAGCAAAATCGGAGAAGAAGCGTTCTCTCAAAATAGATCAACGACGGGTGGAAACGTCAGCACCAGGCTCAAGCCGAGCAGCGCAAGAGCAATGATAGATATACGCCCTAAGACAACGCTTCTGTTCCGCCAACGCCACTCCAGAATCCCCCAAGTGGCGAGCCAGATGAGGATGGCGCTCGTGGTAGCGCCAGAGAGCGGGCCAGTCGGTCTGTAAAAGATCAGGCTGTTCTTGATTGCTGCCAATTTGTCTCCGGCGCAGGCCAGCACCGCCAGAGCGAATGAGCCAATGCCGCCTGCAAGAATGGCAGCGGCGCCAGAGCCGTTTGTCAGGGCCGAGGCATTCGGTGAGGCATCCTTGTTTGTTCGAGTCATCGTTCTTCTCCCCGGCTCAGTCGAATCGTGGTTCCTCCCTGGACCGGCGCGTTCTTGTTAAGCATCGCACCGAAGAAGCCCGCAATCCCCGCGGCAATAAACGATGCCACGGCAAACGAGAGCACTGCGACGCGAAGGTGCCGATGGTTCTTGAGGTCGCGACCATACCGAATCAAGACGAAGGCGACCATCGTGATCGAAATAGGAGTGAACCAGGCGACATGCTCCTTCCACTCCATGCCAAGGGAGTGCCACCCGCTGGTTGCGGGACTCGACATCAGGAGGCGTTGCGGAAACATGGAGAGATCGGTTTTTCCCCTCGGCGCCGCGGCGCGATACCACGGATAGATAACGTACGTTCCGGTCAATACGGCGGTCCACGCCAGGACCACCATCGCAAGGAGGTAAAACTTCAGGAAACGTTCCTGACCGGGAGTGGGCTCGCCCGGGGTGGAAGAGAGAGTGAAGCGATATAACTCCACGAGCGCACCAGAACAAGCCAGGAGGTAGAGCGCACCGAATCCTAACCCGTGTATTACAGTCCAGAGTGCGCGTGACGAAATTTCCATCTATTGTGTCCTCCGCTGCGGACCGCCAGGACTTTGGCCTCGTTCCGCAGGTCACTCAAATCCGTTGCCTCGCATCGGCCCCTCCATCCAGTTGCTTCGAGTCGTATCCTTCTTGTCGTTTTTCCCACCCCAAGTCCAGTACATGCCCGCGTAAGCATAGTTCTCCGTCTGCCCGGCGACCGAGTGGCCGTAACAGAATAGGAACTGTTCATTCGGGTTGTGCTTGAAGTGGTAGTAGCCGCCAATGTCGATCATCGCCGAGCGTTCAGTTTGAGCGGCGGCAAAGCCTTCGCGCCCGTGCGCGAACAGCTCTGCGCCCAACTCCAACCGCTCATTGAGTTCCCGTTTCACCAGCCATCCTGTGTACGGGAAGTCGCGATAGTTGGTCTGCGGAACCACCTGGTAGCCGCCGCCTCCATCAAAGAGCCACTTGCCGTAGTTCTTCTGCAACCAGACCGGAAGCTTGTACCAGGCTTTGCCCACTCCAAGCCCCTTGTCATAGCCACCAGTCGGCATTTCAAACATAGTGAAGGTGCCGATTTGCGGAACATGCTTTGTTTCTTTGATGATAGCTAGCTTCACGCCAAGTTCCATGTCCGCGAGACCGAATGCGCTCGGCCCGGTTCCTCCGGGCAGGTAAACAGGATTGTTCGACGGGAAGACGCCTCCCCAAGGCAGGATTGCGTGTAGTTGCACTCTGGGAACAGCACCCCAGTTGAATTCGAAGGCTGGTCCTGTCGAGTCGATCTCAGCCGGTGTGCCATCTACACCGCCAAAGATGTAGAACTCGTAGTGATGCAGGTCTACAGGCACCGGATCGTCGGTCTGATACGGAGGACCCTGCGCCCACAGGCGTGAGCAGCCCGTCATCAGCAGAATTAACAGCATCGGTTTCGGCCAGCGACTCCAACCATTCATCGGTGCTCCCAGCCTCCGCAGAAATTTAGATGGCCTACTCTATCGAAGTTCGATATTACACTATCGGTATTCGATTCTGGTTAAATCGGAGGTATATTTGATCTGTGCCCAATCATCAGCGGGAACTCTTTTTTGGCCTGATACGGATTCATGTTCTCGTCCATGCGTCTCATGAACCGATCTTCGGGCAGGCGATGATGGAGGAGTTGGCCCACCACGGGTATCGAATCGGCCCGGGTACTCTCTATCCTCTCCTGCATGGCCTGGAGCGCGGTGGATTATTGAAGTCTGTCCTCAACAATGTTGGCGGGCACAGTCGGCGGGTTTACAAGATCACGTCTGCTGGCAAGAAGGCTCTGGACAAAGCAAGAGTGAAAGTCGATGAGCTGCACCACGAGCTTCACGAGGAGAAACCTAGAGTGATTGCAAACCTTGCGAAGCGCGTTTAGATTGCGCTCAGTGCTCGAATTTGATGGAAAAAACTGGACACGGCAACTAGATTGATTTCGTCAGTTCAACAGGCATAGGGACTCGCCGCTTCGACAGGAATGGGAAGCGGAACCCCTTGCAGTGCGGATACGCTCTGCGGGGCGCAGCACGCCTTGTTCAATTTAGTTGCGTCTGCTCGCATCGCCTTATCATCGTTGAGCACGGACAGCATTTCGCGGAGGATTTTGGCAGCACCTGCATTTGCCGGCTCTACGATCTTGTAATGCATCCACTTCCCCTCACGACGAGCAGTGACGATTCCGGCACGCCGCAGATAAGCAAGATGTCGTGAAATCTTGGGCTGGCTCTGTCCGAGAATCTCAACAAAATAGCAGACGCACACTTCTTTGCCGTTCATCAGGTTCAACAGCCTGAGACGGGTCCGATCGGCGAGCGCCGCAAACAGGAGCGCCAGGTCATAGCTCTTTGGGGAAATACTCACACTCGCATTATATACGTCTTGACATATACGTCCAGTTGCGAATACATTCGCTTTAGCGTATGCGAGGAGATGCCCTTATGGAATCGACGACAAGCGTTCAGGAACAGGTAAAGGAAAAGTACGGCAGCGCCGCCCGCGCCGTGGCGGAATCCGGCAGCCTACAGGCATGTTGCGACCCCGGTCTTCGGTGTTGCGATCCGATCACCACAAACCTCTACAGTGCCGATCAAACTGGGGTCATTCCGGAGAAGGCCGTCCTGGCTTCGCTTGGTTGCGGGAACCCGACCGCGCTGATCGATCTTCAACCTGGAGAGACTGTTCTTGATCTTGGCTCCGGCGGCGGCATCGATGTGTTGCTCTCGGCGAAGCGCGTTGGCGAAACCGGCAAAGCATACGGTCTGGACATGACCGACGATATGCTGGCGCTCGCCCGCGAAAACCAGAAGCAGGCGGGCGTCTCGAATGTCGAGTTCCTGAAAGGTGAAATCGAGAACATTCCGCTGCCCGATAGCTCTGTGGACGTCATCATCTCGAATTGCGTCATCAATCTCTCAGCCGACAAAGATCGTGTTCTCCATGAAGCCTTCCGTGTGCTGAAGCCAGGCGGACGGTTCGCGGTCTCCGATGTAGTGGTGCGTGGCAGCGTGCCGGAATCAGTCCGCAAAAGCATGTTGCTCTGGGTTGGCTGTATCGCCGGGGCGCTCGAAGAGGGCGAGTACATCGCCAAGCTGAAGGGCGCCGGGTTCGAGGATGTAACGGTCGAGCCAACGCGCGTTTACAGCGTAGAGGATGCCCGACAGTTCCTCACCGAAGCCGGCGTTGACGTCGACGCAATCGCTCCCCAGGTGAACAACAAGTTCTTCGGCGCCTTCGTCCGGGCAAACAAACCAAAAACCACCTGCTGCCAACCTGGCTGCTGCACACCTGCTGTCGCAAAAGGGAAGGAATAGAAATCATGGCCGATCATTACAACGTTCTGTTCCTTTGCACCGGCAACTCTGCACGCTCGATCATGGCAGAAGCAATCCTGAACCACAAAGGCAAGGGCAAGTTCTCGGCTTACAGCGCGGGCAGTCATCCGACCGGCCAGCCACGACCGGAGGCACTTCAGCAGATCGAATCCGCTGGCCTCTCGGCGGCTGGTCTGCGCAGCAAGTCCTGGGACGAGTTCTCCGTTCCGGTTGCGCCGAAGCCTGACTTCGTTTTTACTGTCTGCGACAACGCGGCAAAAGAGCAGTGTCCGTTCTGGCCGGGGCAGCCGATGACGGCGCACTGGGGTATTGCTGATCCCGCGGCGGTCAAGGGAACTCCTGACGAAATCGCCCGTGCGTTCCGCGATGCCTTCACCGTCCTTGATCGCAGGATCGGATTGTTCCTTTCGTTGCCTTTGGGGATGCTTGAGAACATGGCCATCAAGCGGGAAATCGACCGGATTGGTAACGCCTAGGAGACAAGATTGGCGTTCGAGGCGTCAATGGAGCTCCACAGGAAGATGCAAGGGGGATTGCAATGAGTTTGATGCGAAGGCCGGTACTACAACTGAATGCATCGTATGAGGCTCTTCGCATCATTCCGGCCATGCGCGCGCTAAAGCTTGTCACGAAAGGGAAAGCAACGGTGGAGTTAGCCACGAATATGTTGATCTACCCTGGCATCTACTTACCCAGTGTGATTCGGTTGCCCGTGTATAAGCACGTCCCTGTCGGGTTGCAGCTCACCGCCGAAGCCACCAAGTTGTCTGCGCGTAGCCTGGCCTGGCTTGAGGCACTCGCCCTGGGAGCGAGTTCACAGGAGCTCAAATCTCTCCGCGCAGACCATACCTTTCGTCTTCTTCCCAAAGAAGTTGCTGCTTCCCCTGTGGTGGTGCCAGCGCTGCCATCGCTCCAGTCGTCCCAAGATTGGAACGTCGTCCAGTGCGGCGACCACCTTACGACGGGCTTGGTAGTTAACTCCATCGTCGTGACTTCAGATTTGCGATCGGTGATAGCATAGTCATCAATAACTTCGACTCATCCGAAAGCTGGTAATTCATGATAGTTAGATCTTGGTTCGGCGGCGCTAGATTCTTGAAATACGGAACTCTTGGGTGGCGTCTTACTCCGCTGGCGTTTGCAATATGCACGATCATCATGATTCTTTTGCTGCCGCTCTTTCCCAGTCAAGATGGGCCGATTCACCTTTATTACGTCGATGTGCTCCGCAATCTTCTTGCCCACACTGGGCCATACGCGCAGTATTTTGAGGTCAAATCCTACCTCACTCCGTACATGCTCGAGTACTACGCATTGCTGGGACTGGAGCAGTTTTTTTCGCCGTTTGTGAGCGAGGAGATGCTTATCAGCACTTACGTTCTGATGTTTATCTTGAGCTTTCGCTATCTCCTTAGGTCGGTCACCGAGTATCCCACTCCGTGGGCACTGGTGGGGGCATTATTCTGTCTTAATATCTACGTCTACATGGGTTTCCTCAATTATGCGATTGGAACCGCGCTGGTTTTGCTTCTTTCCGGCTGTTGGCTGCGCTGGATGAGGCAACTCACTGTCCGGAGAATTGCTGCGCTTGGCGGGGGATTCATCCTCCTTGTCTTTACACACCCGCTACCTCCGGCTGCCTTTCTCTCCTTTGCCGGCGTGTATCTGGCTGTAAGTTTCATATCAGAGTGGAACAGTGATCCCAGCGCACGCAAGCGGACATTGCATTCCTTTGGGCGCCCGCTGGCCGCTTTGGCATTCATGGGGGTAGTAGCTTCCATATGGATAATTCATTTCACCAATGACTCCAAGCCCGTTCCAAAGGGGACTGATGCCGGGAAGACTTTAAGCCTTTTCTACCGCATAGTCATCGAACTCGTGTTCTTCAGGACGATCCCGATTCACATTGGCATGCTCCGATTTGCCTTGACGTTTCTCATTTTGAGTATAGCCATTGCACTCATCATCGCGTTGGTAAGGCATAAGTGCTATGGAGCAATTCCACTCTCGCTCACTATCTTCACGACCATTTGCTTTATCTTGAGTTCCGCGGCTCCGGATAAATTCCGCAATGCAGGAGCTAATTTCTTTTCTACCAGGTTCTCAGTGTTTTGGATCGTGTTCCTGATAACTGCAGCAGCCTCTGTAAAACCTTCTCGCAGATTTTCGACCTGGATCGGCATAGCGGCTTTCGCTATTGCGGCAGTTATTCTGCCTATGCATTGGATCTACCTCTCCAGAACAGCGCGCGATATGAACGTTGCTCTCAATGTGCCACTGGTGAAGCCAGGGTCGATGGGCATGCTCATTGCCGATAAGGACGCCCTCGCCAACGACAATGATAACGAGATCGAGATTGTCAAACCATATATGTGGACAGGTGTTCATTTCTTTCGGGAATCACAGGCGATATTGACCAACGCACCATGGATGGATTTCAAATATATTATGCTTCGACCCAAAATAGTGGATCCTTGGACCTACGAGGATGATTTGCGATATGTTCCAACGGAAGCGCTGGATGCACTCAACAGCGACAGCAGGATTTCAGTGGATTTTGTAGGCAGATTTGGCCCTGATGGACGGCATACATCGGCTGTGATACAGCGCCTAGGATTGCCGCTGATAGGGGAATCGCCAAATTTGACATTTTATGCTCGACCCTCAGCACTTCGACCAAGGTCAGCGCAGAGTCGGTCTGGTTCTAATAATATTGCTTTAACAGCACAGAAATGACGCATCTGCCCTTGACTCCAAATCGCGGAGACGGGAGGGTGACATGGCACAGGGGCGCGGCTTCGGTCCCGAGGCTGGAAGCTCGAACTCGCCCGATTGAATTCGCAGGCAGCGACCGGCTGCCCTCGACGGGTGAGATACTCTCGAAGTCCGGCCAACAATCTTCTAAGCTACATCCACCCAACCGGGACAGGGATATAGTTGGCAAACTAGACGATTACGGATCGATTGATTTGGCAATTTCGCGTGTTTTGCGTTCTTCGCAATGAAGCAATTCGGCTCGACCCGTTGTTGAACCCGCGATCCGAATGGCTGTGCGTATTATCAAGGACTTAGCGGAACTCGCAAGCACTATCTACGCTTGTAAGTGCATGAACATATTAAAGTCCATCCCTTGACACGGAAGAGGTTGCTGGTTCGAGTCCAGTCGTGCCTATCATAATCTCATAATTTTATTGATAGCTTACGCAGATTGAATTTGACCAACCTTGGCCGTCCCACTCCACATGTGCGATGCTCGGCGGCGAAATTGCCGGCGCTTCGACCAAACAGCACGGCAAACGTAAATCATCAAGTCGGCTGAGCGACGCCCTGCAAGGTCGCAGAATAGCGTGAGCGCACCGATTCCTTTCTTCACCGATTGCATTCCATATTTTTCCCTTACGAGTTCTTTACAGAGGACTGACTAGGCTCAAATTGAGCAACCACTGCATTTCCCCGAACTACATCCATGTTGAATGACTAATCCGATTGTGCCGAGAAGGAAGTTTCCGCTGATAAGACCGCGTGTCCTTGCGCAATGCATTACATCCAGTGCGGTCCTCGCGCTGTTGACCTATCTCGGGTTCATTTTCCAAGTCGATCTGACTACCATCAGCCTCCTCGATTTGCTGCTTGTGGTCGCGACGGCACTGTTCTTTGGGTTTTGGCAGGCTTCTCTCATCTCGCTCCTCGCGGCGGCCAGTCTCGATTATTTTTTCACCCAGCCTCTGTTCGGTTTTGCTGTTTCAAATCGCCACGACTGGGTTGCGCTTGCAGCCTTTCAGATTACCGCCCTCGCGATTGGCAGGCTATCGGCCAAAGAACTGCGAAGTGCCAGAGAAGCAGCATCTCATCGCACCGGCATGGAGCAGTTATACGAGTTGAGTCGGAGTTCGCTATTACTCGATCTGCACCAGCCTCCCGGCCCACAGCTCGTAGTTCTGATCCAGAGGATATTCAATTTCGTGGCCGTTGCCCTCTTCGATGCGCATCTTGAGCGTCAAGATCGGATGGGAGAGTGGGGGCCGAACGAGCAGGACATAGCCGCAGATTGTTATCGGCGTCGAAACCCGCAGGATGAGCACAAATCAAATATCTCCGAGCGTATTCTTCATTCTGGCCCTGGCCCGGTAGGTGCCCTGGTCGTGCGCGGCAAAATAGACCCTCTCGTGCTTGATGCTCTCGCGGCTCTCGCGGCCATCGCGATCGATCGACATCAGTCGTTTGAAAATGAGGAACGCGCTGAGACGGCAAGCAGGAGCGAACAACTGCGCGCTGCTGTCATGGATGCGCTGGCGCACGAATTTAAAACGCCTCTAACGGCGGTTCAGACCGCCAGTTCCGGCCTGCTTGAGTTAGGAGGACTGACCGATTCGCAACGCGATCTTGCATCGCTGATCGATGACGAGGCAGTTCGGCTCAACGATCTCTGCACGCAATTGCTGCTGACAGCCAAGCTCGAAACGCAAAAAGTCGGCCTCCAAACCGACGAGATTAACATCCAGGAGTTGATCTCTGAAGTGATGACCAGCCGGTCCGCGGAAGAAGTAAAGTCTCGCATCGCTGTTGCGGTGGAAGAACCCGCGTTGTCAGTGCGTGCGGACCGCGCTTTAGTCGCCATGATCCTGGTCCAGTTCATTGATAATGCGAGAAAGTACTCTACACCGGATACGCCGGTCAAAATCGTGGCGCGAGCGGGCCATGCCGAGGTGCTCATCTCTGTTCACAATTTCGGATCGACGATTCCACTTGAAGATCGGGAGCGCATCTTCGACCGATTTTACCGTTCTCCCGAATTGAAGGATTCCGTTCCAGGAACGGGCATTGGCCTGTCCGCTGTGCGCAAGGCTGCCGAGGCCCATCATGGTCACGTTTGGGTCATCAGCGGCGACGAGGAAGGTACCACATTCTTTCTTTCCCTCCCAACAGAGTCGAAGAAACAGCACTGACCGGTCGTTACATTGGCCTGATGTTCGGCGAACTGCCGCAGCTCAATCCTCCAGCCGCGATCCTCTGCCGATGCGAGCTTCCAGCGTATGCATAGCCTCGTAGACTTCATCGAAACTCTCAATGGCGAACAGCAAATGATGCATCTCATCCACCTTCACCGGCGTGCCCAACACTTCATCCAAGGTAAAGGGATGCACCTCGCATCCGTGATCCAGAACGTTCGAAGACTCGCCGTTCGAGCTGATCAGCCCGCTGCCGTAAATTTTCACCTGACCATCCTGCCGAATCAAACCGAACTCCACCGTGTACCAGAAGACGCGACCAATGCGCTCCAGAATTCCCTCGTCTTCGATCCGCGCGCAGAGCTGCCCATAGTGCGCCAAAAAATCCGCAAACACCGGATGCGCATGCATGGGCACATGCCCAAAGACATCGTGAAAAATGTCCGGCTCCGGGGTGTATTCAAGAGAATCGCGACTGCGCAGCCAGGTTGTCGTAGGAAAGCAGCGCGCCGCCAGCATCTCAAAGAAAGCCGGGCCCGGCATAAACCCGCTCACCGGTGTCGTGCTCCATCCGGTGCGCCGTTGCAGCTTTGCTGAGATAGCGGCCAGATTCGGCAGCCGATCGAATGGCAGGCACAGCGATTCGAATCCATCCAGATATTCGCGCGCTGCGTGTTGCTCAATTTGAGGCATGCGGTGCCGTACAAGTTCGGCCCACACCCCGTGCTGCTCCGTCGTGTATGCCGCAAAATCCTGCTCGATCAGAAATGGCGCGGCCTTGAGTAGCGCGGCTGTGGTACCCATCAAAGGTTTCCTCTCAGTGCCTGCTCTCGCTCAATGGCCTCAAACAGTGCCCTGAAGTTGCCCTTGCCAAAACTTCGGCTGCCCTTGCGTTCAATGATTTCGTAGAACAACGTGGGTCGATCTTCCACGGGCTTAGTGAAGATTTGCAACATGTAGCCCTCATCATCGCGATCGACAAGAATGCCCAACCGCTCCAGATCTTCAATCGGTTCGTCGATCCGCCCAACCCGCCCCGCCAGTTCCGCGTAGTAGGTGTGCGGAACGCTCAGGAACTCCACGCCTTGCGCTTGCATGCGCGAAACGGTGTCAAGAATGTCGTCCGTTGCCATCGCGATATGCTGCACTCCTGGGCCCTGATAGAACTCAAGGTACTCTTCGATCTGCGACTTTCTGCGTCCTTCGGCCGGCTCGTTGATGGGGAATTTCACGTAGCCATTACCGTTGGACATCACCTTCGACATCAGTGCTGAGTATTCCGTTGATATGTCTTTGTCGTCGAAGTGCTGGTAGAGCTGAAAACCCATTACATGGGAATAAAAACTCACCCACTCATCCATGGCGTGCCAACCCACGTTGCCCACCATGTGATCAACGTGCTTCAAGCCCGTGGGGCGCGCCACGGGGTCCGCTGTTACAGCGCGGAAGCCCGGCATGAAAGCGCCGTTGTAGTGGCCGCGCTCAACAAACGTATGAATGGTGTCGCCGTAGGCAGCAATCGAGGCAGTCGTCACTCGACCAAACTCGTCGGCCGTTTCCATCGGTGCAGTCACAGATCGCGCGCCGCGAGCCGTCGTCTCCAGCCATGATTGACGCGCGTCATCCACCTCTAGGGCAATCGCCCGTACGCCGTCTCCGTGCCGGGCCACGTGCTCTGTAATCGCGGAACCGGAACGTAACGATGTCGTCAGCACAAATCGGATCTTGCCCTGCTGCACCACGTACGAAGCCCGATCACGCTGACCAGTTTCGGGGCCGGCATATGCCACCAGGCTCATGCCAAACGCGGTGCGATAGTAGTAGGCCGCCTGTCGCGCGTTGCCTACATAGAACTCAACGTGATCTGTACCTCGAAGGGGCAGAAAATCCTGCCCGGCCATCGTGGCACTGGATGTGGCTGTTGCCATCGGAGACCTCCGACTAGCAGAGGACAGGGATCCATGGAGGGGGTGATCCGTGTCACATCTGAACAAGAGCATAGGCCGCTGAATAGACACCTTTGAATAGCACTTGAAAGATAAAATGGTCGCTCAGTTTGTCTTTTCTTCGGTAAATATGCAATCGAACCTAACAATCGAAAGCTGGTCTACTTCGCCTGCATGACGACCCCGCGGCATTCCCCGAGTGAGATCAGCGGAAACCCCTCGCGCCGACAGGAGCCGTGAAGGATCACTTCGTCGCCATCTTCGAGCGCGACACGACTTTCGCCGTTCGGTAGCAGAATAGGCTCCGCGCCCCCCTGTGTGAGTTCCAGCAGACAGCCCGCAGCGTCTTTCTCCGCACCGGACACGGTGCCAGTCGCGATCAGGTCGCCCGGCAAAAAGTTGCAGCCATTGCATGTATGGTGGGCGATCATCTGCGCAGGCGTCCAATAGAGATTGCGCATATTGCCATGGCTCAGCCGGTAGGGTGCGCAGCCCACGTCGCGCATCTTTGCCGTCCGAAGGAATGCCTCCACTGTCAGATCAATTGCGCCTGCCTCTTGATCCTCTTCGTCATTGAGATACGGAAGCGGCGCGGGGTCCCCCGCAGAGCGCGCTGCTGCCGACACGCGAAATGGCACGAGCGCGTCCATCGGAATCACCCATGGCGAAACACTGGTAGCAAAGCTCTTCGCCAGGAACGGTCCTAGCGGCTGATACTCCCACGATTGGATGTCGCGCGCTGACCAGTCATTCACCAGCGACAGTCCAAAGATCCTCTCTCCTGCCGAGCCGATAAGAAGCGGTTCACCTAAGGGGTTGCCTGTGCCCACGTACATGCCAACCTCAACCTCATAGTCCAGAAACCGCGTGGGACCAAAGCCAGGAATTCCATCCGCCACCGGCTTGGTCTGTCCTTGTGGTCTTCGAATCGGCGTGCCGCTTACCACAATCGACGACGCGCGCCCGTGATATCCGATGGGCAGATATTTGTAGTTGGGCAGCAGCGGCTGTTCTGGTCGGAAGAGTTTACCCACGTTTGTGGCGTGGTGGATCGACGCATAGAAGTCAGTGAAGTTGGCTGGTTCTACAGGCTTCAGCAGAGTCGCGTCCGCCATTGGCGTAAGCGCAGCGTCAACTGCATCCCGCGTAGCCTGGTCCGTATCCGAATCCAGCAAATCCATCAGGCGTCGGCGCAATGCCCTGCGCGTCGTCGTTTCGCAGGCCATCAGCGGATTGAGCACGCGCGCCAGGCAAGCTGCTTGCACCTCAGCCGACAGTCCTTCAAGAATTCCACTCCGGCTCAGGTGTTGCAGATCCAGCACAAATGCGCCAATGCCTACGCCAACCCGCGCTCGCCCATTCTCCCCGGCAAAGATGCAGTACGGAAGACTCTGCAGCGGAAACCCGCATTCCGCATCGTTGGCCGAGTCGACCCAACTCGTCCGGCCCCATTCAGCATTCGAAAATCGATCCATCAATTCCTGCTCGGGCCCGTCAAATTGGTCTCCCGTTTCGTTTACGCCGCGCCCGTAAAACTCTTCTTCAGACTCTGCCAACACTCGTAGTATTCATGCTGCAGAATCTTCTCTTCCAGCGCAAAGCGTGTGGGCCGCACTGGCAGCCGCGTCTCAAACATGAATGCCAACGTGCCATCTATGTAGCGCGGTTTCAACTCTGCCTGGCTGGCCCGCTCAAACGTCTCTGCATCCGGCCCATGTCCCGACATGCAATTGTGCAGGCTCGCGCCGCCCGGCAGAAATCCCTCCGCCTTGGCATCGTATTGGCCAAGAATCAGCCCCATGAATTCGTTCATCATGTTGCGATGAAACCACGGTGGCCTGAATGTGTGTTGAGCCACCATCCATCGCGGAGGAAAGATCACAAAGTCCACGTTGGACGTGCCCGGCAAACCCGATGGTGCAGTCAGCACGGTAAAGATCGATGGATCGGGGTGGTCGAAGCTCACCGTGTTAATGCAATTGAAGAGCGCCATATTGTATTTGTAGGGCGCGTAGTTGCCGTGCCACGCAACCACATCGAGCGGCGAGTGATCGATCTCCGCCCGCCACAACCGACCCAGAAACTTCGCGATCACCTCGAACCCGCCTTCACGATCCTCATAGGCCGCCACTGGCGTCTGAAAATCACGCGAATTGGCCAGTCCATTGGCCCCGATCGGTCCCAGTTCGGGTAAGCGGAAAGACTGCCCATAGTTCTCGCAGATATAGCCACGCCCTGCGCCATCAGGCAGCTCAGCGCGGAACTTGATGCCGCGCGGAATCACCGCCAGTTCTCCCGGCCCTACCTCCAAAATGCCTAGCTCAGTGCGCAGCATTAGCCGGCCCTGCTGCGGCAGAATCAGCATCTCGCCATCAGCGTTGTAGAAGAAGCGCCTGTGCATCGACGCGTTGGCCACGTAGAGATGGATGCCCACCCCATCCTGCATCGCAGGATCGCCGTTTCCACCGAGCGTAATCATTCCTTCCACCAGGTCCGTATCCGCTTCCGGAATGGGGAGCGGATTCCAGCGCATCTGGTTTGGGGGCGAAGGCACCTCGTTGAAAGGTCCGCTGCGCATATGCGTGGAGTGTGGAAAGTCGCGAAACGGTTCGTGCATCACCGATGGCCGGATGCGGTAGCTCCATGTCCGACGGTTCACGGCGCGCGGTGCTGTGAACGCCGTGCCGCTGATTTGTTCGGTGTAGAGGCCGAGTGGAGCATGTTGCGGGGCATTCTGGCCCTGTGGCAATGCGCCGGGGTGGGCCTCGGTGGCAAACTCATTGCCGAAACCACTTTGATATTGAAGCATCGGGGAAGCTCCGCAGCGCCTTCTGGCGTCGATGCCCGGCAGTATCGCACTCGCTCGCCCTCACTGACAATCCAATTCAATAGCTGTTTTGGCATTCCGGGTTTATCTTGTTAAGAAAAGTATGTGATTGTCCTTGCAATCGAAAGGATTAGCTCATGGGCACCAGCCGTTACAGTCAGCCGTACGAACCCGCCGAACTTGATCGCATCGCATGGAAGATTATTGAGGAACTGCAGCAGAATGCGCGCATCTCGTGGGCGGAGCTGGGGCGACGCGTGGGACTGACTACCCCGGCCGTAGCTGAGCGCGTGCATCGGCTGGAGAAGCTCGGAGTCATCCGCGGGTTTCACGCGGACATTGATCTGGAACGCCTCGGAATGCCCATCATGATCTTCGTGCGTCTCTCCATGTCCGGCCCGGAGTCGCTAGTGCGTGCCTTTCAGCAGCAGGCAAAAATCTGGGAGGAAGTGCTCGAGTGTCATCGGGTCACTGGCTCAGACTCCTTTATCGTCAAGGCCCGCGTAGTCTCGGTCGAGCATCTCGAGATTTTTCTCGATGACCTCGGCCACTACGGCACCACCTCCACAGCCACTGTTCTCTCATCGCCGGTGCTGCAGCGAGTCATTACCGAAAAGATCGTCGATCGCTTTCATCGCCGCAAATAAGTAGCCTCAGACCGATGCCGGATTAATTCTCCCGGCAATCTCCAGGGCTGCCACCAACCCAGTTGTTCACTTCGCCTTCCACTCATTCCCATCCGCGCTAATCCACGTCTTGCCGCTATCCGTCTCGATCTCAAAGACACCCGCAGGCGCCACGATTCCAGAAACCACCCCGGCGCTGAATCCATCCGTCCCATTGGATTTACTCACTGGGCCGCCGACATTCTTTCCCGCTTGCATGGAACCACTCGCGTTCGGCACTGTCTCCCGGAAGCGAACCAGAATTGCGCGGCCTGTCCATGACGGCGCCAGAGTCACCCAATTAGTTTCCGCGTCCTCACGCAGAAACACAGCGCCCGCCGCGTCAATCGCGAGCGTCCGATGCAATCCTGTTGCAATAGACTTAACGCCCAGCCCACTGGGGAGATTCATTGACGTCACCTTGCGAGCAAACCCGGCCACAGGCGTTGCCGCAGCAAAACTCGCCCGCGGCGCCTCTTTTTTGCCAGGCGACTTCTCCAATTCAATCCGCGGCAGTGCCGAGCTACTCTTCGCCTGATCCAGCGCGGAATCTGAACTCACTTGCACTGAGTTGGTAGTAACCGTCGAAAGGAACGAGCCTGAGGTCGAAGCGGTCGGCACCTGCGGAGGTGGGCCGGCTTGCTGCGAACCGTTCCAGCTCTGTTGCATCTGCGGCGCAGGTCCACCATGCGCGCTCGGTGATTGCAATGCCGGCCCGTGGAATTCGGCTCGTGGCCGCGACACAGCCCCATCTAACCTGTCGTTCGCAACTTCGGACGCACCAATCTCTGCCTGAGGCGCCGTCGCAGAAGGAGCAGGTGCAGTAATCGCCTTCGACTCGATAGGAGCCTTTGCAGACAGTGTCTTCTTTTCCAGCGGCTTGTCGGAGGCAGAGGAAGCCGGCGGAGCTCCTGTCGAATCCCCCCCGCCCTTTCCCCCTTGTGCTTGAATCTTCGGCTCCGGTTCAACCTTGGCTATTTCTTGTTCACTCCCCGGTCCCGATTTCAAATCGGGCTCACCGTGCCGGAATTGAACCACAACCGCAACACCAAAAATCGCCGCCAACGCGACCGCCGGAACCCAAGCAATCCGCCAGCCCTTGAACCACGAACGGATTCGAGTCCCAACTGGCTCTACTGCGGTTGCCTCACTCGACAAAGCGCCCGTCGTCTCCACTTTCCCAACCGCCACCTGCGCAAGATACACCACCTGCCGGCATCGGCCACATTCTGCAAGATGGGCCAACACCTGCTCACGCTCCGGCTCCGGAAGTGCCTGCTCAACAAAGGCGTTGAGGCTCTCCGCGCCGGGATGAATACCGAGTTGGGAAGTTGAATTCATGATGCGGCCTTCTCTTGGAACGTGTACTATTGCGAACTTTGCAGCAGTTTCCTCAAATTCAGGTCCAGGTCGCGCGGATCGACTCCAAGCGCCTCTTCTGCCGCGCGCCTGCTCATTCCCATCCCTTCAAGATTCTTGAGAACTTGCTTCCTCAGCTCGCCTGTCGCCCTTCGCAGTTTGCGACTGATAGTCGCCTCATGCACACCGAGCAATTTACCAATCTGCAGCAATGTCCGTCCGTCAAGATAATAGGCAGCCAACAGAAAGCGTTCCTCCGGCGGCTGCCTCCCCAGAGCCTCTTCAACAGCCTTGCCCAGTAGCGCCAACTCTCCCGAGGCTTTCACTGACTCGGGCTCTGTTGCCGGCGCGTCAAATTCTTCCAGCGGCTCTTCCCGACGACTGCGCCGGTAATGGTCCACATGGCGCTGCGCAAGCGTCGTCCGTAGCCACCCAATAAGCGAGCCCCTTCCTTGATAAGAATCCAGCGGACAGCGTCTCTCTCCTTCCACGGTTTTCAATCCATAGAGTTCCCCGTAGAGAGAATCGGCCAGTTCGTGGCCGAGTGTTTCGCTGCCGGTAATTGCAATAGCCGCCCGTTCCAGCGGATGGTTGTACAAGGCCACGAAGTGCTGCCACGCGCGCTCGTGCCCCCTCGCGCAGGCGCGCGCCAGCACCAGATCGGCGAGCCGCAGGCCGCTGAAAAAGTCTGCCTGTTGTTGCCGCGAAGCAACTGCTCCCGCAGCCAATCCGTAGTTACGCGAAGTCCCAACCCGTAGCAGGATCTCCGCAAACTCCCCTCGCTCCAGCCCGTACGCTGCCCCATCGCACGTCCGCCAAAGCTCTTCAAGCAAAACCGGATCAACCGCGCCCGCCACGGCTGCGACGCCTGCTGCGAGCAGATTCTCTACGGATTGGGACGGCGTAATCCCCACGCCCTCAAGATACGCCAAATGACTCGCTAAAAAAATTGTGCAAGAAGCCATACCGTCGCCGTTCATCGGTCACAAGCCGGTAGGTTTTCAGTCCGGCAAAGGAGAGTCATGAGAATTCTGGGCACATTCACGCTAGCAGCAGCGTTCCTGCTTGCGCTCGCAGTCGCTGAGCATCAACTCATAGTCCAGGCGGCTGGCGCGCCGCTTGAGTCGGCAGGTGATTCCTACCGGGTGCTCGCCCCCATCGAGAGCGGCAATCTCCTGCTCTTCCCTGTCGTCCGTGCAGGCGCAAGGTCCTCAGGCGATAGCCCGTTCATCACCCTGGACGAAGGAATCAAGAATGGTGAAGTAGAGGTCACGGAGGCGGGACGAGTGCACGGGCTAATCAGGCCCCGAGGAGGCACGCCTCCCTTTCAGAGCGAGCGCTATCGCGGAGACCAGGTGAATACGCTCGTCCTCGTCAATAACTCAAAACAGCCTCTCTTGCTGTTGGCCGGCGAAATCGTCACCGGTGGCAAGCAGGACCGCGTCATCGCCAAAGACCGCATCGTTCCAGCTGGTGGTGATCCCGTCGACCTCTCTGTCTTCTGCATCGAGCCAGGCCGCTGGACCGAGAGTTCCGCAACTTTCGGCGGTGCCGCAAAATCCTCCATTAACAGCTTCATGGTGCAGCCCACCGTCCGCGAGCAGGCCATGGTTTCAAAAAACCAGCAGCAGGTTTGGGACTCCGTGCATGGATCCATCGCCGGAATGATGGCCGCTGCACCTCTGGCTTCCTCTGGGCCCATTGGAATTTCCGACGGACCGTTGACCACTTCCCGCGCCCCGGCGACAACCAGTTATGCCAAGGTCATGCAAGAGAGCGAAGTCAGCAAGAAAGTGGATGAGGCAGCCGCGCCAGTTATGAAGTCCCGAGACCAGGTCCTCGCCCAGCTTCGCCAGGAACACGCCATCGGCGTGGTCGTCGCCATACGTGGAGAGTTGGTGTGGGCAGACATCTTTACCGACACTGAGCTTCTCTCCCGCTATTGGACCAAGCTCGTCCGTTCCTACGCCGCCGAAAGCCTCACAGCGGGTGAAACCCACACTGCGCCAACCGTTGGCGACGCCCAGCATTTCCTCAACGCCCCGTCAGCAGGCGCCGAAACCAGCGAAGGCGATGTAGGCATCTATCGCTATCGAGAAATCAAATCCCTCGGCACTGAGACTTTTGTGCTGGAGTCGTTACTTCCCGGAACGGGCTACGACGTTCACATCAGCAAGCTCAAGCTCCGCTCGGATCAGGCTCACTTCAAATCCCAAATCTATCGCTGATCAGCGCACATTCCAATCTCCTCTGCACCTGCCAAGTGCGAAGCGTGGCGGTTTTCTCTGCCCGGGGAAGCCGCCACGAGGACGAAGCGATACCATGAATCTTTGGAGCGAATGATGCCAAGGATTCTCGACGGCGCGGCAATCGCCGCGGCCATCAAGCAGGAAGTCGCAGAAGAAGTAAAGCTTCTCGCCCGCCAAGGTATCCGGCCGGGGCTGGCGGCTGTGTTGGTGGGCCATGTGCCCGCGTCGGAAATCTACGTTCGCAGCAAAGTACAAACCTGCGCGGAACTCGGCATCTTCAGCGACCTCATCACCCCGCCTGACACCGTCACCACCGAGGAGATGCTTGACCTGGTCGTAAGTCTCAATGATCGGGACGACATCGACGGCATCCTCATCCAGTTGCCGCTTCCCCCCCAAGTCGATGCAAAGGCCCTTCTCGATGCCGTCGTTCCCGCCAAGGATGTCGACGGCTTCCATCCCGTCAATGCCGGCCGCTTGCTCGCTGGCCGTCCCGCGCTCGCACCTTGCACCCCTGCAGGAGTCATTGAGATTCTTAAACGCAGCGACATCCCCATCGCGGGCCAACACGCGGTCATTGTGGGTCGCAGCGACATCGTAGGCAAGCCGGCAGCCATGCTCCTGCTCCATCAAAATGCTACGGTAACCATCTGCCACTCCAAGACACGCAACCTCGGAGACCTAACTCGAGAAGCCGACATTCTGGTTGCCGCCATCGGCCGACCCGGTTTCGTCACACCTGACATGGTCAAGCCCGGCGCAACCATCATTGACGTCGGCATCAATCGCATCACGACTCGTGAGGAATTCGACCTTTACTTCGCCGGCAACGCCAAGCGTGAAGCGGCCTTCACCAAACGTGGCTCAACGGTTGTAGGCGATGTACACCCCAAAGCCTTCGAGCTCTCCGGCGCCTATACTCCCGTGCCCGGCGGCGTTGGCCCGCTCACCATTGCCATGCTCATGTCCAACACCGTGCGCGCCGCCCGAATGAGACGAGAGAGACGCGCGGAGGCCTTTAGCTGATGCTTCGTGTCGGACTCACGGGCGGCCTCGGCAGCGGCAAGAGCACGGTAGCGGGCTATCTCCGTGAATTGGGCGCACAGATCGTCGAAGCCGATCAATTGGGCCGCACGCTTATGGAACCCGGCCAACAAGTCTATGCCGAAATCGTCGACGCATTCGGCCCCGAAATTGTCACCCCCGACGGCCATCTCAACCGCGTCCGTCTCGCCGAATTGGCTTTTCTGGGCGGGCGACTTAACGAGCTGAACGCCATCGTCCATCCAGCTGTCATCGCGCTCCAGCGCGATTGGATGGATGCCGTTTTTGCGCGCGATCCCTCTGCCGTAGCGGTAGTTGAGTCCGCGTTGATCTTCGAGGTGCAGCGTGATGCCCGCGCCCGCGGCGAGAAGGAAAGTGTCCTCGCTGATTGGCGTCGTCGCCTTGATCGTGTCGTCGTTGTCACTGCCCCTGACGGGCTGAAGATCGCCCGCTACGCAGCTCGCGTCAGTCAATCCCCCGCAGCCCGCTCCGTCGCCGAGGCCGACGCGAGGGTCCGCCTTTCCCACCAGATTCCCGATTCGGAAAAAGCTGACCGTGCTGACTATGTTCTTGACAACACGGGAGATCAGGCCGCACTCCGCGCGCAGGTCGAAGCACTGTGGCAGCGTCTCAAGATCGAGAGCAACAAATCCCCGCAAAACTTGTCTTTAGAATAGGATCAGGCAGCCACGCTCTCCCGCTTGAACCAGGCCGCGTGCCTGCCGTATCTTTTGTCAGCGATCAGTGAGCGTCATTTCTGCCGAGGCAATGTTTTTCTCAGAGCCGGCCACTGATTACCTACATCTGTGTTGCAAGGAAGGTTGTTCGAGTCTACGAGCCATGAAGCATTTTCGCCCTATTCTCCTGGTCGTCCTGCTGGTGGGTGGGTTTTGGTACCTCACCACGCATCTCCCTGCTCACCTAAACAAAATCACGTTTTTGAATGTGCGCGGCGTCGGATCGCCGCTTGAACTCACTGAGGCTCAGGCTGCACCTGCCTATGACCCTGAAGAGCAGAACAATATCGCGGTATATAAGCGCGTGCTTCCCTCAGTGGTCAACATCACTTCCACCACTCTGGTCTTCAACTTCTTTTACGGAACTGTTCCACAGCAAGGTCAGGGTTCGGGATTCATCCTCGACAAATCCGGTCACATACTCACCAACTTCCACGTCGTCGAAGGCGCAAACCGCGGCATCGAAGTCACGCTCAGCAACAAGCGCAAGTACGCTGCCAAGGTAATAGGCACCGACCGCGTACATGATCTGGCTCTTTTGCAGATCGACGCTCCCAATCTGGAGCCCGTCATACTGGCCGATTCCAGCGGGCTTAACGTAGGACAGAAGGTCTACGCCATCGGCAATCCTTTCGGCCTCGCCGGTACCATGACTCGCGGCATCATCAGCGCCATTCGACCCATCCGCAGCGCCAGTGGTGCGCCCATCGAAGACGCTATTCAAACAGATGCCGCCATCAACCCCGGTAACTCCGGTGGCCCATTGCTCAACTCGCACGGCGAAGTCATCGGCATCAACACCATGATCGCCTCCAATGGTGCAGACCAGAGTTCCGGCATCGGCTTTGCCATTCCCATCAACACCGCAAAAGCTGTGCTCGCCGACCTCACCCGTTACGGACGCGTCAAGCGCCCGTCACTCGGCATTGTCTCCTACGCAATCGGCCCCGATCTGGCAGGCCAGATGGGACTCGCAGCCGAGCAGGGCGTTCTGATCCAGAAAGTCCGGCCCGGCAGCGCTGCTGACCGCGCCGGCCTGCGCGGTGGCCGCGAGGAGGCTTACGTCGGCAATACGCTCGTCATGCTCGGTGGCGACCTCATCGTTGCGATTGACGGTCAGGAAGTCACCGATCCCCAGGACATCAACGCCATCATGGAAAAGCACCAGGCGGGCGACAGCATCAGCGTCACCATCTATCGCGGCCGCAAAGAGATGACCGTCAAATTGATTTTGGGAGAAGCGCAAGAGGCAAGCACGTAGGCGGGAAATCAACCCAATCGAATCTAGCTAATCTACTATTTTGTTGACCAAGTAGGCCGCTCCAGATCACGGAGCGGCCTGCTCCGTTTCTGCTTCTCTAGAATCCAGCCTGCGTCGCATTCTGCTCCGCCTGCTCCACCTGCATCCGCGCCAACTCAACCGGCTCTTCATAGTGTTCAGCCACAATGCGAGCTGCCCTCTTCTCATCCAAGAATTGCCGGACTTCCGCCGTCTTCACCGTGGAATCGGCAGCCATCCTAACCACCGCGCCTTTGCTACTCACCTGTTGCACCAACGAGAGCATCGCACTCACAATGGTCGAAACCGCCTGGATGGCAGCCAGCGCATGATTCTGGCTGGCCGGGTTCGAAATCTTTCCCGCCTGCAACAGCGCCGCGTTGACCTGCTGTTGAAATGCGACCACCTGGCTCTGCAACTGTGCCAGAATGCTCGCTGAAGGATTGGCAAGGTATGCCTTCGCCTGTCCAACCAGCAGGTTTGAAGCTGCGTCGAATCCCACCGTCGCGGCAGCAAAAATCGGTGCATCCGCCGGAGCAAGCAGCGCGGCTGTCGAATCCACCGTCGTCACTGCGCTCTGCAGAGTTGGCGTCCAGTTCACAATGTCCTGTGCCACCGTTGTGCCTGAGCAGCCGCTCACAAACGGCAGCTGCAGCAATAAGGCGATCAACGCCCACGCGCCAAGCTTGGCCGTAACTCCGCGTGACGATACCGGCACAGTCGAACCTGCGCCGTCCGGATCTCTCGCCAGCAGTCCCAGCAGCGCCGTTGCAATCGCGCTCACCAGTGTAATCACGGTGCCAGTCCCAGCCGTACCCAGGGTCACACCCTGCTGAGAGAGCGCGCCCGCGATCGTCACAATCGCAATCAGCAGCCCTGTGGCCGATGTCTTTGGTTGATTCCAGATATTCGAGATGAAGTTCATGCGGAAAGCTCCTTCCAAGAGCGAAAGGCGGCAGGAGCCGCCACGGTTTTCTTCTGAATTCTTTCGACGCCCTCCGTCGCAGTGCGCCTTAGCCGTGGTTGCAGCTGAGACACACCGCAGGGAGTCAAGACCAGAAAGACATGAACAGTCCCGCGCCCCGGCGCAGCCCGTTCTCAGGGCCGCGAACTCATTCGCCGGGCGCCGCATCTCTGTTCGTTGTCTGGTTATCTTTAAGCGTATGTAATCCGCGCTATATCTTCTGCAAATCGATGTCCAGATAGAAGGTTCACAAAATCAGAGACTTGCGCATCTACTTTACAGTTCCTCTTCTTGACAGGCAAAATGAATATCGCAATATCGCCTTTGTGCCGGCAGCACGCAATCTTCAATTTGCCTTTCGCACCTTCCGCTTCACAAATCGCCGCCCGCGAATCTCATACTTATCGCTCGCCACCAGCCCAATCGCTTCACTGTAAGCGACATGTTCTTCCGCCAGAATCCGCCCGGCAAGCGAGTGCGCATCATCCGTCTCTAGCACTGGAATCGCCCGCTGCACCACAATCACCCCGTGGTCCAGATGCTCGTCCACAAAATGAACCGTGCACCCCGCCACCTTCGCCCCATACTCAAGCGCCTGCGTCTGCGCATCGAGCCCCGGAAACGCCGGCAGCAGCGAAGGGTGGATATTCAAAATGCGATTGGGAAACGCCGCCACAAACACCTTCGAGAGCAACCGCATATAGCCCGCAAGGCAAACCAACTCCACGCCGTGCGCCCAAAGACAGCCAATCATCTCAGCGTCGTGTTCTTCGCGCTTCCGTCCCTTGGATACCAATACCTGGCACGGCAATCCCAGCTCCCGCGCCTTGGCGATACCCCCGGCCTCAGCCACGTTGGAGATCACCACTGCAATCTCCACGCTCTTCAGCCTTCCGGTTCGAATCGACTCCGCAATCGCGAGAAAGTTCGACCCGCGTCCCGAAAGCAAAACTCCGATCCGGAGCGGAGGACGCCCAGAGTGCTCCGCATCGCTCGAACTCATGTGTAGTGCACCCGACGCTCGCCCTTCACCACCCGCCCAATCACAAAGAACTTCTCTTCCGCGCGATCCAGCAAATTCTTGGCGCGCGTAAACTTCTCCGCGGGAATCGCCGCAATCAGCCCCACACCCATGTTGAAAGTGCGCATCATCTCTTCTTCTGAAACCTGCCCCAGCGTCCGCAAATGTTCAAATATCGGCAGCACCGGCCAAGAACCCAGCTCCACCTGCGCCCCTGTGTTTTTGGGCAAAATGCGTGGCAGGTTTTCCGTAATCCCTCCGCCCGTAATGTGCGCCATCCCTGTCGTCAGCCCAGCCGTCACCAGCTTTTGAATCACGTGCAGGTAACTGCGGTGCGTCTTCATCAGCGCTGCGCCCGCCTTTTCCTTAAGCGCCGTCACATACTGCGTCGGCTTGTAGCCCGCCACCTCGAACAACAGCTTCCGCGCCAACGAGTAGCCGTTGGTATGCAGCCCCGTCGACGGCACCCCGATCAGCACGTCTCCCACCTTGATCCCCGCGCCGGTCACCATCTTGTCCCGGTCCACCGCGCCCACAATAAATCCGGCCAGATCGTACTCGCCATCGGTATAGAAGCCCGGCATCTGCGCCGTCTCGCCTCCGATCAGCACGCACCCATTCGCCTTGCAGGCCTCCGCCAGTCCGGTTACCACGCTCTCCGTCACTTCCGGATCCAGCCTGCCACTCGCCAGGTAGTCCAAAAAGAACAGCGGCGTCGCACCCTGCACCGCAATGTCGTTCACGCAGTGGTTCACCAGGTCCACGCCCACCGTGTGGTGCATCCCCAGTTCGAAAGCCACCTTCAGCTTGGTCCCCACCCCGTCGGCCGAACTCACTAGGATCGGATTCTTCCACCGCTGCAAATCCAGCCGGAACAGCCCCCCGAAGCCGCCAATGCCGCCTAGCACGTTGCGGTTGAAGGTCCTTTGCGCCAAATACTTGATTCGCTCCTTGGAGCGGTCGCCACTACTGATGTCCACGCCTGCATCGGCGTAGGTAACGGATTTTGTCTTCTTGGGTTCTTCTGGCACTTTTTGAGGGCTTTCTATTGCAGGATCTCGTGCACGGCACGGACGGCCGGAAAGGTCGATTCTAGCAGGATTTGCAGGGGATCAAACGCCAATTGGACGAACCCGTCTAATCCCGCTTCCGCGGCCCCTTC
>JBEKPF010000003.1:0-118837 GCA_049521035.1 Occallatibacter sp.
GCCTTGTCCTCCGTCACGCCGCGGTAGCACTGCAGTCGCTCAACATGCGTATCGGCAGCGGCGGCGACAGAAAGCGCTAATTGAGTTTTGCCCGAGCCGGCGGGGCCTTCGAGCAGCAACGGTTTCTGCAGTTTGGCTGCCAGAAAGACGACCTGGGTCATCACCGGGTCGATGAAGTAACCGGTGGCGGCGAGTTTGCCCGCTAGATCCGCAATCGAATCAAACATCACCCTGTCCTCGCGCTCCCTCTGGAACGGGCGCTGCTCTCTCCCTATATCCAGCGCTCCGACCATAAAACGAAACGCCTGAATCCTGGAGTGCCTGGGCCCAAACGTTAACGAGCGAACTGGCGCCTAGTGCCGCAAAGAGGATCCAATAACCGCAGTCCAGGATGTCTCTTGATGAAGCCTTCCAGTTCGACATACCGAAATACACGGTCACGGTCCCATCGAAGATCGTCAGCAAAGCAGCGATCATCAGATACCTTACGCGCCCCTTCACTCAGGCCTCCTCAAATGCGAAGTCAGGATGTCGTGGATTCAGAACTCGGTCAAATCTCGCGCGGTCTAACACGAATTGGGGTTTCGAATAGCGAAATACCAGGAATTTGACCGAATCTCACAACGCTCTCATGATGCCTTCCCTGAACCCCTGATGGGGAACGCGGGGCAACATGAGCGTTAATCGACCTCAAATCGATGCTCAAGGAAGCGGCGGACTGGCGTTGGGTCCGCGGCAGTTGCTGACCGTCGGTGGATTGTGCGCCACCTTCGCGGTCTCCGCAAGTTGGGTCTACAAGCACACCAAGAATGGTGCCAGGGACGCTTTGCCGGTTGTTCGCCTTGGATGCAAGAGGCTTCGCTTCGATCCGGACAAGATTGCGCTTTACATCCGCTCTCGCGAAAGACACCGGCCCGATGCTACTCTGGACTCATCCGACGGAATTGCTCGAGTCAGCGGAAAGGGGCATTTCACATTGACTCGCAAGCGATTTCAGGCCGGCAGCGTCCGGCTCCGTAAGGATCGCGGTCCAGCCTACTGGCAGGGCTTCTATCGGGAGGACATTATCAACGAAGCGGGGAAGACGGTGCGGAAGCGCATCGCTGTCAACCTCGGTTCGCTGAAAGAGGTTCCTACTGAGAAGGCTGCCAGACAGAAACTGGCTGTGATTCTTGATCCCATTAACGATGCCAAACACCGCCCGAAGAAGAAGATGACATTTCGCGGTTTTGTCGAAAAATACCGCGCTCTAAAGCTGACGAACCACAAGGGGACAACCGTGCACGGCTACGAAACCAATATTCGCGCACATTATCTCCCTGAGTTCGGCGACATTGAGTTGTCCGACATCTCCATCGAGTCGGTGCAGGCATTCCTCAACCTAAAGGCAAGCGAAGGTAAGGCGGTCCAGACCCTCAAGAATCTGAAATGGGGGCTCAGTTCCATCTTTGTTGCCGCAATGAAATACGGATACATGACGTCGAATCCTGCGCGGGGAGCGGACCTTCCTCCGGAAGAGATCCACGAACAAAAGGTGCTTCCGACCTTCGATCAGCTTGGCAAACTGATCGAGAATCTGGAGGAACCGATCAGCACTGCGGTTTGGCTGGCCGCGGTGGGCTGTGTTCGTCCGGAAGAACTGGCGTTCCAGTGGAAAGATCTGGAGCCCGAGAAACGGATGTTGTGGATCGTGCGAGCCGTCAACCGCGGCAAGCTCCACACGCCGAAGTATCACCGCACCAATCGCCCCATTCGGCTGACGGAGCCAGACGTCGAACGTCTGCTTGCTCTCAAGGCCCGGATGAAGGCGAAGGACGAAGACTGGGTGTTTCCGAACAATCGCAAGACCGGTCCTATCTGGCACGAAGATCTCTTGTCGCGGCGCATTCAGCCGGTGGCAAGGGAACTTGGCCTCCCGCACATCACGTGGCGTCTCCTCCGGCATTGGGGAGCGACACAGATGGTGGAGGCACGTGTGCCCCTCAAGGCAGCACAGGAACGCCTGGGGCACTCGCGACCTGACATCCTTCTCAAGTACTACGCTCATGTCCTCGACGAATCCGCGGACATGGCGGCAGCTACGCTGAGCGGGCAGCTGAACGGCAGTTTTTCGGCCGTGAACGCTACCTGATCGGCAGACTTCGAACGGCTTAGCCGCTAATTGGCAACCATATTGGCAACCAGCGGTTTTTTGAGGTGGAGTAAGCCGATCTAAGTTGTTGAAAAGGATTGGAGGCGCGGGCCGGGATCGAACCGGCGCATAAAGGTTTTGCAGACCTCTCCCTTACCACTTGGGTACCGCGCCTTGGCAGGGCAGCCATAATTGTATGAGATTCGCTCCAGACCGCCGTAGCCAACCCGGCTGGCGCCGGAGGGCGGAATGGAGCGGGAGACGAGATTTGAACTCGCGACCCTCGCCTTGGCAAGGCGATGCTCTACCACTGAGCTACTCCCGCTTGTTGCAGTACCGGGTCAAACCGCTGCAGGCGCCTTAATTGAGGTTTGCGTTCCGGCTGCGGGCAGTGCAACATCCCCTGACCGCGACCCCTTCTCCTCGCGCACAATCTCCCCATCCCGCATATACAGAATTCGGCTGGCAATGGACGCAGCCTCGGGATTGTGGGTGATCATGAGGGTAGTCTGGCCCAGCTCCCGGTTGGAACGGAGCAGCATGTGCAGCACGGCTTCTGAGTTCTTCGTATCCAGGTTGCCTGTGGGCTCGTCAGCCAAAACGATGGCCGGCCGGGTAATCAACGCCCGCGCAATGGCCACGCGCTGCTGTTCGCCGCCGCTCAGTTCCGAGGGCCGGTGTTTCAGCCTGCCCTGAATCGAAAGGAGATCACTCAAATGGTCCAGATATTTCAGGTCCAGAGGCTCTTTGCGTCCGCTGACGGCCCAAGCGATTTCGATATTGCCCATAGCTGAAAGCGTCGGCAGCAAATTGAACTTTTGGAAAACAAACCCGATTCGGTGTTTTCGGAGCCGGGTGCGTTCGGCGTCGTCGAGCGTGGCAAAATCCACACCGTCGATCACAACGCGCCCTTGGGAAGCCCTGGTCAGCCCACCCAAAAGGTAGAACAGCGTGGATTTGCCTGAGCCCGATGGGCCGACAATCGCCACAAACTCTCCGCGTTCCACGGAAAGGGAAACCCCTCGTACGGCTGTCACCTGGATTCTGCCCGCCATGTAGACCTTGGTCAGTTTTTCGGCAAGAATGATCGGCAATGACGGTTCAGACGGCACGCTTCCATTGTAACTGCGGCACCCGGTGGGGCACTCACATAGAATAGTTGCTGAACTGAAATTCAATGTAGGATTCCTCGAAATGACTGCCGATCTGAAATCTAATCTCGTCACTTCTGTTGAAACGGCCGCTGCACAGGCAGGCCTGGTCCTGCAATCGGTCACCGAGGGCAGCGATTTTCACAGCCGCCCCACCACGGTTTTTCAGCTTGGATTGAAGAGCGGAGAACTTTCCGGCTGCACGCTCAAGCTGGAGCTGAGCGAAAGCTTTGACTTTGACAAACCGGACCTGCTTCCGACCATGACGGCCCATCTTGCGGGTGAAGCCAAGCGGCTGCGCAATCCCCGGCCTGAGTGCTACGTCACGCTCGGTGGTCTGCCGGTTGCCTTCGGAGAGTTTCAGTGGCCCTTCCATACATCGGTCTCCGGTGCGGACACGTATATCGTCCATGGCGAGATTCACCTTGCCGACGGCGGCACTCACAACCTGCATGCCAAGATCGCTGCCTCGGTCACTCTGACGTTCGCCGAGATTGTGCCCTCAATGGAGCAGCCTTATGCGGAAACCTTCGTTTACAACGCTGTCCGCAAGACGGTCGACCTTGGTCAACTGGAATTCATCAAGTCCGGCAACCGCCAGCCGGTGCCGGTGACCACGCGCTACTACAGCCGGTGGCAGAAAAAGTTTCTCTTCACCGAGACCAACGACGCGGAGCGCTTGCAGTATCTGCTGCGCAAGGTCTACTGGCTCTCTGGCGTGTTGGGCGAGGGCAAGCCCGTTTGGATCGCCGACCCGCGCGACGCGCAGTACCTCAATACTACCGAGGCTGACCTGCTCCGCATGGCTGGAGATGAGGCGGGCGAGGGCCTGATGGTCCTGGACGGCGAATTTGCGGCAGCAACACCGAAGTTGCTGGAGCGCGCAGCGGAGTACCAGGCTGCGCTGGAAGCTGCGCTCAATTTCACCAAGCCGCAGTTCAATGAGTCCATGCGCTCCGGCCACGCGAATATGTAAATCCGGGATCTGAGGAAGATATGGACTTCCCTGGGTCTCGATTTTGGAACCTTGGATATGTTGATTCGCGGCCGTCTGAGAGATCTTGAACAGGAACTCTACAGCGCTCCTCCACATCCGGAACAAAACCGCGCCCCGGCCGGATTCGTCTGTTGACAGCGCCCACAGGCTGTGAGCGTGCTTGTCTGTCCTGCGGGTTGCGGGGACGGCACATTCACTGTAACGTTGAACGGTTGTCCGCCCCAGCCCGGCATGGTAATTCCCAGAGCTGCCGCGATGCCCGCCGCCTGAATGGCGTTGAACTCGCGCACACGCCCCGGCATGAAGAAGCACTCGATGAAACCGAGAATGGCCGTGATCCCGGTCCAGCAGAAGAAGCAGTAGAGAATCCCCAGGCCCGTCCGCCGCAGATAGAAGTGGTGAACGCCGAAGGTGCCCAAAAACAGGGCCAGTAGAATGCCGACTACTTCATCGCGGCGCACCGACTCGTACTGCTGATAGAAGATGGCTTGCGCATTCGGATACGGGACGCTGCTCATGGGTTTCTCCTTGCTGCCTCTTGATTTAATGTACGCAGCGGGAAGGCCGTGAGTTCCAGCCCGCCTATGCTCGCATTTTCACACACCACCTACGCGGCTCAAGGCCAACCCGACGAATAAAATCGAATTCTGTATGAGTACACAGATCCCGAACGCGGCAGCCAGCGGCTCATTCTCCATCGGTGGTGACTTGCCCGTTCACCGCCTCGGCTATGGAACCATGCGGCTGGTCGGAGATGGCGCCTGGGGCGAGCCCGGAGACCCAGCTGAAGCCCACCGCGTTTTACGTCGAGCAGTTGAACTGGGCGTCAAGCTGATCGACACTGCCGATGCTTATGGCCCGGAGATTGCCGAGCGCCTCATCGCCGAATCGCTTCACCCGTATCCCTCGGACCTGGTCATCGCGACCAAAGGCGGCATTACTCGGCAAGGACCCGCAAAGACGGAATACGTGGGCCGCGCCGGCTATTTAATTCAGTGTGTCGAGATGAGCCTGCGGCGGCTGAAGTTGGAGCGCATTGAACTCTACCAACTTCACCGCATCGATCCGCGGACCCCGCTTGAAGAAAGCCTGGGCGCCTTGAAGAGGATGCAGGAGCAGGGCAAGGTCCGGCACATCGGGCTGAGCGAGGTGACGCAGGCGGAAATTGAAGAGGCACGCCGGATCGTCGAAGTGGTCACTGTGCAGAATCGATACAGTCTCGCCGACCGCCGTCACGAAGATACGCTGGCTTACTGCGAGGCGCAGAAAATCGGCTTCCTCCCCTGGTACCCGATGGCCGGCGGCAAGCAGCTCAAGTCCGACCATCCATCAGCGCCGTCGCTGGCCCAGATCGCTGCGCGTCATCATGCTTCGGTCGCACAGCTTTCACTGGCCTGGCTGTTGCAGCGCTCGCCGGTGATGCTGCCGATTCCGGGGACGTCGAAGGTGGCGCATCTGGAAGAGAACATCGCTGCGGCCGAGCTTAAACTCAATGATCAGGGCTGGACAGAAGTTGAGGCGGCCTTTTAGAGCGTCGGCTCTATGGGTTCGGTCACCGAAGTGTCCCGCTCCCAGCCCTCATTCTCTAGCTTTATGTGCTCGATCGCCACGGCGTTGGCGTTCGCGTCCAGATCGGGCAGCGCCCGGTATTCCGAAGGCCAGCAGCGATAGACCTTGTAGGCCCGCACCAGTTGGCCAGCCTCGTTATACAACTCGATATAGATGTCCTTTCGGAAATCGGCCAGCGACACTTCAGAACCCAGTCCTGCACCCAATTGCCAAACCTTGTTGGCCCAGTCTTCGAAGGCAGTGTCATTGGTGAGCCCGCGTTCCAGAGTGATGGCATCAAACTCGGTTCTGCCCGGCGACTTGCGGCTGGTACTGGGATCACCGCCTTCACGGTGCTCCACTACGTCTGTGCCGCGAACAAGTCCGGTTACGCGCGATATCGCAGGAATGTACTGGCCATCCCATTTCACACGGAATTTGAAATTCTTGTAGGGGTCCTGGCGCGTCGGATTGACAGTGAACTCAACCATGCGACGAAGCATAGCACCAGAAATATGCACATGATTAGATAATTCAGCAAACAAAAGAGCCGCTGGCCCTTCCAAGGCTGCGGCTTCTCCAACCAATCGCGAATCAAGCGCGAATCATCAAAGCTCATTGATCTCGATGCGTTTCAGCTTCGTTCCCCTCGGCAGATCCCTGGTTTGCTCGCAGATCTCACCAAGCAAGGAATAGTGCGCTGACAGATCCGTCGGTTGCAAGTTCTCGACTTCGTAGCTTCCGCCCAGCATTGGAGGAATCTTGAACCCGTAGCATTGATTGGGCCCAATGGGCACGCCCGCTTTCCTGCAGGCATCGACGAGGCTCACCATCATCCAGGTGTTGGTGTGGTCGTCCTGGTCGAGTCGCGTCACAAAATCATCGCAGTTATCCGCCACGCGTTCAAGTGTTCCGCGCCCCACGTCAAGCATGTGCACCGAATCATCCGGAAACACCATGAAGACATCGCCAACACGATTCACCAGCCACACGTTGAACGACTGCGGCAACAGAAATCGCCAAGCGGACAATAGCTCAGCCCAGTCTTTGCCCTCCAGATCGATCAGATAATCCATCACATCCATCTCTAACGTCCTCGCGAAACAATAGAAGAGCCGCAGCCCCTTCCAAGGCTGCGGCTCTTTACGGCTAGACTTCAGCCGAACTTGAAATCAGGCAAAACTACATCTCCTTGACGCCTTCGACGAAGGCCTTCAGCTTGCGGCTGCGTGAGGGATGCCTGAGCTTACGCAGTGCCTTCGCTTCGATTTGGCGGATGCGCTCGCGGGTCACCTGGAAGCTCTGGCCTACTTCTTCCAACGTGTGCTCGGAGCCATCTTCCAGGCCAAAGCGCATCTTGATCACCCGCTCCTCGCGCGGCGTCAGCGTACGCAAAACCTGCGATGTGTATTCCTTCAGGTTCACGCTGATGACTGCCTCGGAAGGAGAAACCGCCTGGCGATCCTCAATGAAGTCGCCCAGGTGCGAATCTTCCTCTTCGCCGATCGGTGTCTCCAGTGAGATGGGTTCCTGTGCGATCTTCAGTACCTTGCGGACCTTGGCTACCGGAATGTCCATGCGGCGCGCAATCTCTTCGCTGCTGGGCTCGCGGCCAAGCTCCTGCACAAGCTGACGACTGGTGCGGATGAGCTTGTTGATGGTCTCGATCATGTGCACCGGGATACGAATTGTGCGGGCCTGGTCCGCAATGGCGCGGGTAATCGCCTGGCGAATCCACCATGTTGCGTAGGTCGAGAACTTGTAGCCGCGGCGATACTCGAACTTGTCCACCGCCTTCATCAGGCCGATGTTGCCTTCCTGAATCAGGTCGAGGAACTGCAGCCCGCGGTTGGTGTACTTCTTGGCGATGGAAACCACCAGGCGCAAGTTCGCTTCAATCAACTCCCGCTTCGCCTGCTCGGCATCCATATCGCCCTGAATCATTTCGCGCTGCGTGCGCTTCAGTTCGACAATGGAAACACCCGCGTCGCCCTCGATCTTCTCAAGGTCGACCCGGCAGTTTTTCTGCTGCCTGCGGTACTCCTTCTTGAGTTCCTCGCTCTTCGAAGCATCGAATTTCTGATCGAGCGAACGAATCTGCCGCTCCAGCGTGCGCATGGTGTCCACGGTCTTGTTGACCTTGTCCAGCAAACGCTTGCGCTCCATGGCCGTGTACTTCAGCTCACGCACAATGCGCGAGATGAATACCTTCTCGCGGGCAATGAGCCAGCGGGTGTGACGCGCCGCGGAAACCTTTGCCTTTGGTGCGCCGGCTGGTACCGGAGCCTGTTTCTCTTCGAGCAATGCAATCTTCTTCTGGTGTTTGCCCAACGCGTCGATGCGGGCCACCGTGGCACGCACGCGCGATTGCACTACTTCCTCAGTGAGTTCTTCTTCATCGAAGACCACCACTTCTTTGACGTTGCGCACACCGCGCTTCAAGTCCTCGCCCAGCGCAACGATCTCGCGAATCACAATCGGGGACCGCGAAATAGCCTTCATCACGCGCAGTTGGCCGCGTTCAATACGCTTCGCAATCTCGACTTCGCCTTCACGCGTAAGCAGAGGAACAGTGCCCATCTCGCGCAGATACATGCGCACCGGATCGTTGGTTTTCTCGAGCGTGCCAGGAGTCAGGTCGAGCTCGACATCCTCGCCTTCTTCCAGTTCAAAGTCTTTGTCGCCTGGAAATTTGGGGCTATCGAGCAGATCAATGCCCTGGGTGCCAATGGTTGTAATCAGATCGTCGAGGTCGTCGGCCGAGCCAATCTCTTCCGGCAGCATGTCGTTCACATCGCCGTAGGTGAGATAGCCCTTCTCTTTGCCCACTTCGATCAGGTTGTCGATGTCGTGTTCGAATTTGTCTTCAATCGCCAATGTATTCCTGCTCTCTAACGCAATCTTGTCGTTCAGCACCGTATTGCGCGACGGTGCGCGGTCCAACTCCAGGCACGCAAAAAAGATTTCCGAAACGTGGAAATCGGACACGTGCGGAGAAAGACCTGCGGTCACCCGCAAAAAAGCGGTTTCAGGTAGTTGCTCGGAACAGGATGACAAGCGCTTCAGGATTCACCTGGTTCGCCCGCGAGCCGAAGCTCATTTTTGGGGCAGAGGGGCGCGCATCCTCACAGAGATCAACAGAATATCACAGGCCGTTCCGACTTCAGCACAACAAAATCCGAAATCACTGCACAAAAACTGTTGACCGCTTCACAACTGGGCCGGGTCTTTTCTCTCCTCACCCCGCTCTGTTCCTGTTAGTTAGACGCAGGTGGCAACTGTATTGATGCACACTTAGGACCGCTTTATCCGGCTAAATTGGCTTTATTCCAGGGTTCTCAACTCTCCGACGGCCTCTGGTTGTGCAACTGGCGCAGTGCCCGGTCCAGTTCTAGTTTTTGCTGGGTAAGGATGGCCAATTCGGCAAAATCTCCACGCCGTTCCGCCTCGGCGATCAGTGTTCGCAACTCCCGCAGCCGGTTCACAATTGCCCGTTCGTGAATCTCTTGGATGGCACTCGAAACCTCGCCCTCTTCCGGAGGCTTGGTCTCGCCCAGCAGCGCTTCAGCCAGCAAAGCCTTCTGCGCCGGGTCCTCGACCACATCCATCGGGTCTTTGGACTGGCGGCCAGTCAACGCCTGCATACTCTGAAATGAGCCAAGATGTTGAAACCAAGCTGGTTGCTTCAAAATGGCATCCACCACCGTGCGCCTGGCCTGCTCATTTTCAGGATCGGTGATGGCCAACGCCCTGAGAAGCACCCGCTCCACCTCAGTTAGCGCAGTTGGCCGCACCTCAACGTGGTCGCGTCGTTTGAGGGCGGCTTGCCGCAACTCTTCGCGCAGTACCGAGTCGGCGATTCCCAGCTTTTGCGCGGCATCGGCGGCAAACTGATCCCTTGCCAGCTTCTCCGGCATACGGCGAATATGCGGCAGAAGAAAGTTCATAGCCTTTACCTTCTGCTCTGCACTGGCACCGGGAAAGGCAGCCCTGGCGCGCTCGATGAGGTAGTCGGATTGGCGCCGGGCACCACGCAGCGCTTGCGTGTAAGCCTCCACGCCCCGCTCGCGTATGAACCGGTCCGGGTCCAAGCCGCCATCGAGGGTCACAATCTTGATGGTGAAACCCTCCTCGGTGAGAAGAGCGATGGATTTCTCCGCAGCGTTCGAACCTGCCGCATCGGGATCGAAATTCACCACCACCTGCGAAGTGTGGCGCCGCAATAAGGCCACTTGCTGCTCGGTGAAGGCCGTTCCGCTGGTCGCGATCACGTTCTGAATGCCGCGCAGAAAGACGGAGATACAGTCCATCTGGCCCTCCACCAGCAGCGCAAAATCATGCTGGCGGATCGAGGTGCGGGCCTTGTCCAGATTGAACAGGACCAGGCTTTTCGAATACAGCGGCGTCTCTGGCGAGTTAATGTACTTTGCTCCCGCCTTCTCGCCCGTCTCCAGCGTGCGCGCGGTGAAGGCGATCACCCGTCCGCTCTCGTTGGCGATGGGAAACATCACCCTCTTGCGGAACCGGTCGTAAATCGGTCCCAGGCTCCCGTCTCCCTGCTCCTTGGCGCTGAAAAGACCACTGGCCCGCAGGGTTTCGTTGTCCGCCATGCCACTGAGCCGATCACGCAGCGCATTGAAGCTATCTGGGGCATAGCCAATCCGGAAAGCCTTGATCCCCTCAGGCGTCAGTCCGCGCCCAGCCAGATACTCGCGAGCCACTGCGCCCTCCGGCCCGCGCAATTGCTCCTCAAACCATGCCGTTGCAGTCTCGTGCAGTTCGAGTAGTTTCGCGCGTTGGCGCGCCCCGGCAGCCTCCTCTGGCGAAGAAAACTCGCGCTTCGGCAACGGGATTCCGCACTTCTGCGCCACAATTCGTACTGCCTCAGGAAATGGAACGTTTTCAATCTTGCCCACGAAACTGAATACATCGCCCGAAGCCTGGCACCCGAAACAATGGTAGAACTGCCGCACCGCGTGCACCGAGAACGACGGCGATTTTTCCTTGTGAAACGGGCACAACCCCGAGTAGTTCTGCGCCCCTGCCTTGCGCAGACGGATATACCCTTCGATCACCTTGACGATGTCGGCCTGCTGCTTCACGGTTTGTGCGAAGTCGGACACGGGGGTTCTGTGTTGAGGATAAGTCCAGAGGCCGGATTGGCGCACTTGTGCAAACAGCGGCGCATTTCCACAGGTGATCGGAGACTGGCGACGGGGGACGCCCCGGATTACCATGGGAATAAATGGTGTTTCCTATCAAAACCTGCGTCGTATGCGGCGAGGAGTTCGAGCTAAGGCCGGATAAGCCCGGTTTCGCAAACCGCTGCCCGGAATGCAGCACGCCGGAGGCCATGGAATCCGAATCCGGCCACCAAATGAGCGCTGAGGAGCGCAAGGCGGAGGCAGAGGCCAACGAGGCCCGGCGAAAAGCAATCCGCGACCTCCTCTATCGCAAAGACAGCTGAGCGCTCAGCCGCAAGGACAGCTAATGGGCAGTCCAGTCGTCCCATCCCAGCTTCACACGATTTTCAAAATACTTGTTGCAACGGATATCTCATCGTCGCATCCAACAAAACGAAGGGAGTAACAAAGCATGACCACTGAAACCGCCACCGACTCCGCAACAACCACCTGGAACATCGATCCGGCCCATTCAGCCGCCGAGTTCAAGGTCCGGCACATGATGATTTCGCACGTGAAGGGCAAGTTCGCCGGCCTCAAGGGAGTCCTCACCGAGCACAAAATCGATTCCACGCTGTCCGCTGTTGAGGCGTCAGTCGACGCCGCCACCGTTCACACCGGCGACGCGCAGCGCGATGGCCACTTGAAAAGCGCCGAATTCTTCGATGTCGAGAAGTTTCCCACCATCGACTTCAAGTCAATTGCAGTCCATCCCAAAGGCCCCGCCGAGTACGAAGTGGTAGGAGAACTGACCATCCACGGTATCACCAAGGTTGAGACTTTCACGGTAGAAGGCCCGAGCGAGCCTGCCAAAGATCCCTGGGGGAACCTGCGCATCGGGCTTTCGGCCACGACAAAGATCAACCGCAAGGACTTCGGCCTGGCTTGGAATGCTGCGCTCGAGACCGGCGGAGTGATGGTGGGCGAAGAGGTGACCATCACCCTCGATGTGGAGTTCATCAAGGCTTAAGCGCTTCTGCGAAATAAATAGAGACGGTACGCGCGACTAAGCGTTCACTTCCACCGGCCGCCGAATCGAGGGTTCCTTGTAACCCTCATCGGCGAGGTGTCTGCCCATTTGCGCGTACATCTCCGGGTTGCGCGGCTGCCATGTTCCCAGCCCATCCACATAGCGGTTGAACATGCAGAACGCCGCCGCAATCAGCACCGTGTCGTGAATCTCGATGTCGGTTGCGCCCTGTTTGCGCGCTGCTTCCACGTCGGCCGGCGTGACCAGCTTGCCGTCCTGCTGCACCTTGCCCGCAATCTTGAGCAACGCCTTCAATTTTTCGCTCACCGGCGCAGAAAGGAAGTCCGTCTTCACCTGCTCCACCACGGCCGCGTCACCCAGATGGCAACTGGCTGCGGCCGCGTGGCTCGCCTGGCAAAAATAGCAGCCGTTCCTTGAAGACACGTAGGCGGCAATCAGCTCGCGCTCGCCCGGAGTAAGCGAATTGGCCTCGTGCAACAGCACGTGCGCCAGTGCGCGCATGGGCTTAGCCGTCTCCGGTCGAAAAGTGAATCCAGCGCTGATACCCGGAAACCCCTCGGGAAGATTGATGTGGGCCATGATTTTCTCCTCAGTGTGCTGCGTGTGCGTGGTTTGCAAGATACTCTTCGCTGACGGTGACATATCCATCGCGAGCGACGCGCCTGCCGCGCTCCCGATAGAGCGCCTCATCGTCCGGCTGGTCGGTGCCCAGCCCGTCGACATAGCGGTTATACATGCAGAACGCCGCCGCAATCAGGACCGTGTCGTGGATCTCGATATCAGTCGCGTCCTGCTTGCGCGCGGCTTCAACGTCGGCTGCCGTCACCAGCTTGCCGTCCTGTTGCACCTTACCGGCGATCGTCAGCAGCGCCTTCATTTTCGGACTGATCGCGGCCTGCATGAAGTCCGTCTTCACTTGCTTCACCAGCGCCTCATCGCCACCCAGGTGCGCCGCCGCAATCATTCCATGAATGCTGTGGCAATAGTGGGTGCAGTTGCGACTGGAAACATAGGTGGCAATCAGTTCACGCTCGCCGCGGCTCAGCGTGTTCGGGCCGGTCAGCAGCACTTCAACCAGCGCATTCAAAGGCCGCGCAGTTTCAGGACGAAAGGCCATTGCGCCGCGGATTCCGGGTAAATCGGGGGGAAGAGCGATGTGGGGCATGATGAGATCCTCCATTTGTGTGCGAAGTTATGAAGCGGCAGTTTCCTGGGCCAGAGCTGATTCGGCTGACTTCCCGCGCACCAGCAGCCATCGCACGGGCAGACCGGCAAGCACCACGGCAGCGCCCAACAGAGACGGCCACAGACTGTGCAACAGGAGCATCACCGACAGTAATCCACTGCCGATCAAGAACACCAACGGCGCCAGCGGAAACCACCAACCACGAGCTGGAACAGTGAACCGGAAGAGCGTAGCCACGGTCAGCGCCAGAAACACCACCGCGGAAAAAATAATGAACGCCAGGATGCGGTCGAACGCGCCCAGCCCCAGCACGGCCAGTGCCATCCCTGTTTGCAACAGCACTGCGTTTGCGGGAGATCCGTAGCGTGGATGCAGGCGGCCAAAGAACGCCAATGGACCGTTCTGGATCTTGCCGCCACTTTCTTCGCGCGCCAGCGCATAGGTTACTCGCGGCACAGCCATGCTCAAGACCATCAACCCGCCCAGCACACACACCACAACGCAGGCAGACATCACACGCCCGCCTGCCGCTCCAAACAGTGCCCGGCCGTACTGCGCCACAAACGCCGTGTTGCTCTGGATCTGCTCCATAGGAACCACAGCAACAAACGACAGACTTACCAGCAGGTAAACCGCCGTGACTACAAGCACACCGCCCGTAAAGGCGATCGGAAGTGTCCGTTGCGGATTGCGCACCTCGCCAGCAATTTTCCCCGCCTCCCACCAGCCGCCGAAGCAGAAAAACGCGCTGATCGCCGCGCCTGCAATCGCCTCCATCAACGGGTCGGATCCCACGCGCCGCTCCGTGAGTGGGGCCAAATTGGCCATCGCCGTGTGGCTCGCGCTCATTGTCCACACCAGCGCCCAGCCCACCAGCCCCAGCAACACCGGAACCTTTAACCAATTCAGGGTGGTCATCACGCCTCTGCTCAGCCGCGTTCCTGCGTAGTTCATCGCCCCCAGCGCCAACAGAATCACGGCGGGTAGCGGGCTCGCCATCCAAGGCGGTAATGCAACCAGCGCCAGGACGTACGGCACCGTGCCCACGCAAAGCGCCGCGGCCACACCGGGATACATCACCATAGCGGCCATCCATCCATACAGAAATGCCACGCGCCGACCAAACCCGTGGCGCAGGTACACATACTCCCCGCCTGCCTGCGGAAAGCGCACTGCCAACTCGGTAAAGCAAAGCGCTCCGGCCAGCGTCATCACGGCCATGCCGCACCACACTGCCCCGAGGAGCGCGGGCGAGCCGAGCGACTTGGCCATTCCTGCGGGGGTAAGAAAGATTCCCAGCGAAATGGCCTCGCCAGTGACAACGGCCGTCGCCGCCCACACACCCATCTGGCGCCCGCGTTCGAGGCCGATCTTCATCGTTCCGACATCCTATGCAAGAGCGGACGCGAAGCGCATCCTCCCTTCGATCGAGACACAATCCGCCTTGCGCCTCTGCTCGGATGTACGCCCTCCCTACGCTTTGCCCCGGCCAACTCGATGCAACCTGGCCTCGTGGTGTATCGTCCAAAACGTATGGCAACCCAAGCGAGCACCGCTCCCCATCCCGCGGCTGAAGCCGAAGAAGTCTACCGCCGCTGGCTTCAGTTTCTCGATGATGAGTTCACACGGCATGGCTCTCAGGAGCGCCGCTCTGAGATCGTCCGCGACCAGCTTTATCAGCTTTATCTGGGCCGCCCGCACGGTGGAAAGCTCAACCTCACGCTCACTTCCGAGCTGCCAGGCAACGTCCTGAGCCTCTCGCTCGATCCGGAAAACATCACGCTAGAGGCCGGTCATTATCCCGAAGTCGACCGCGAACGCTTCAGCCCGCGCAAGCCGCTCCTCTGGTTCTGGCAAATGTTTGATCGCTCTCCCGTTGGCTTGAACCACTGGCTGGGTCTTCGTTTCCGTTGCATGTTGGGCCGCCACATCTTCGCCCACATGGGTTCAGGTGTCAGAATCCATCACGGTGTCGACCTCACCTACGGCTACAACCTCAGCATCGAAGACGGGGTCACGATCCGCCAGGGCGTACTGCTGAATGATCGCGGCGGCATCATTATCGGCAAAGGCGCAGTCATCGGTTCCTTCGCCCGTATCTACTCCCAGACCTACGCGGCCGACAATTACGACCAGGCGACCCTGGTACCCACCGAGATTGGTCCTGGCGCACGCATCGGCAGCCACGCAATCGTGCTCGCGGGTCATAGTGTCGCTCCCGGCGAAGCGGTCGGCAGCTTCCCGGCTGATCGCGCCTGAGCCTGCGGGGCCTCTACATGCTACTCTGAGCTTTTCGTTCCTTGGAGTGCTCGCTTGGATTCTGGCGCCTTGGTGGTTGCTGTCTTCGAGTTCGTTTTGCTTCTTTTTTCGCTGTGTGTTCATGAATGTGCGCACGCCTGGACTGCTTCACGTCTCGGTGACCACACTGCCCGCGAAATGGGCCGCGTTACGCTCAATCCGATAGAACACATCGATCCAATCGGTACGCTGCTCTTTCCCGCGCTCATTATCTTCGGCCCCTTTGTCGGGTTCACCTTCTTCAGCGGATTGTTGATCGGATGGGCTAAACCAACCCCTGTCCTTACCCGGAACTTCCGCAGGATCGTCCGCGATGACAACCTGACCACGCTCGCTGGTCCCGCTTCCAACCTGCTGATCGTCCTGCTCGCCTTTCTCATCCTGGCGGTCATTTCGCTTGTGTCACCCGACAATCATGCGCTTGTTCTTTACGTCTTTACGGGCAGCCTCTTTCAGGGAGTTTCTTCAGGCCTGCAGGCAGTGATGCTGCTTTGCACGCTCGCAATCCTGATCAACCTGTCTCTGATCTTTTTCAATCTTCTTCCCATTCCACCGCTCGATGGCAGCCACCTGCTGCGCAATATGCTGCCTTACAACGCAGTCCAGGTCTACGACCGCATTCCTATCTGGGTTAGCTATCTCCTCATGATACTGTTGGGCGGCTTTGTGATCGGGTTATTTCTCGTCCCCTCGCGTGCATTGGTGTTGTGGGCGCTGATTCATATATAGCCGACAAGGGATGACGGCTTCCGGTTGCCACTACAATGAATTAAGCCCTGTCTGAACAGTTTCTGAAGAGCGGCGGCACACACTCTGCAGCACCCCGGAATCGACTGAAACAATGCCTGAACCTGAAATCTCATCGTCTCGTCCCCGCGTTCTCAGCGGCATGCGTCCCACCGGCAAGCTCCATCTCGGCAACTACATGGGCGCCCTCGCCAACTGGGTCAAGCTGCAAGAGCAGTATGAGTGCTATTTCTTCATTGCCGACTGGCACGCCCTGACCACGGACTACGCGGACCCCTCGCAAGTCGTCCCCAACACCAGGGATGTGATGCTCGACTACCTCGCTGCCGGGCTTAACCCCGAGCGCAGCGTGCTCTTCCTGCAGAGCAAGATCCTTCAGCACGCCGAGCTTTATCTGCTGCTGGGCATGATCACGCCGCTCGGCTGGCTAGAGCGCGTGCCGAGCTACAAGGAGCAGCAGGAGAATCTCGCCAACAAGGACCTGTCGAATATCGGGTTCCTCGGATACCCGCTGCTGATGGCCTCCGACATCCTGCTGTACCAGGCGCAGTTCGTGCCCGTGGGCAACGATCAAACCGCCCATGTCGAGGTCACTCGCGAAGTGGCTCGACGCTTCAACCAGTTCTACAAACTTGACGACCGCGAGGTTCTTCCTGAGCCTCAAGTCCTGCTGACTCCCTCGCCCAAACTTCCCGGCACCGACGGTCGCAAGATGTCCAAGAGCTACGGCAATACCATCCTTCTTACGGACCGCGAGCCCATCGTTCGCCAGAAGCTCAAGACCATGGTCACTGACCCAGCTCGCATTCGCCGCACCGACCCCGGCGATCCAGACAAATGCCCGGTCGGGGATCTGCATAAAGTCTTTTCAACGCCAGAAACACTGGTGTCCGTCTATGAAGGCTGCCGCTCCGCCGGGATCGGTTGCATTCAGTGCAAGAGCTGGGCAGCGGACGCCCTGGTCCGGATTCTGGAGCCCATCCAGGCCCGCCGCGAAAGCTTTTCTGAGTCGCAAGTAACGGAAATCCTCGAGGACGGTTCCAGCCGTGCCCGCACTAGAGCCGAACAGACCATGCGGGAAGTCCGTGCTGCCATGCAATTGGTTCCCGCCGGTGAATCCAACCGTTAACGGCCCCCCGCGCTCACGAAGCCTTTGCCACCGAGCCCGGTCTGCTGCCCAGCACACGAAGGTGTTACCCAGATAGTTTGCCCACTTGACACTTTCGTAGCCTGTTCTAACCTTGCCATCGGCCGATGTATAGGAATCAATGGACGTAGAGCTCTCGCTCCCGCTGCAAGTGTCGGGACCTGAGCGGCAGGGGGAATGAACATGGTCAACAATAACCAGTCGCAACCGACAAAGACACTTGAGAAATCATCCAAGGGCATTCGGTCCGGGTTTGGCCTCTTTCGCCGGCCCCCCGAGCCCAAATTCATGATCCAGGATCAGGAAATCTTCGTGCGGAGGCTTGAAGAAGTTCTGGATCCCGAACCGGTGAAAGCCGGCTACGCGCCCGAACCGCCGCGGACCTTCAACGCCCCTCCGGCGGATGTCGCGCAGCCCGCAGCCCCCGTCTTTGCGTCGGCTCCAATCATGGAGCCAGTGTAGGTAGCGCGATTAGCTTCGGACTGCGAATCTGACGAGAAGGTTGAACGTACCGCCGAACTCGCTGCATGGCAGGAGTCTGAGTGGAGGAATATCGTCCAAGCCGTGAGAGCCGGAGCTTTCTTCGCCACTGAGCCTGCTGCTTTGGATATCGCGGGTATCGACCAATTCCTGAAGGCGCACGCTGTTCCAATCAATCTCCCCCCGCACTGTCCCAGAGAGTTCCCTGGATCCTTGCTGTCGATCCTAATCAGCCCCTAGTCGATCCCCGCGCCAGCGGAGATTTGGCTATACAACAGGCGTGCGCGGACGTATAAATGAAATCGGCTAACAAATCCTCCCCTTGAGCCAAACCAAAAACGTACTACAATCGCAATACACCGAGACCACTCGTTGTTCAGCTCACCCCTTGCCGCACCCCCGGCGGTACGTGGTTTCGATCAACAAACCTCTGTCACAGTTGCGCATGAAAGGCCACTAGGTAAGGTCACTCTCCTTTCTTTCGCGCCCGCCGGCACTCCCCCGCTGCGGTGCGTCGCCTTGCCCTAACGGAAGGCTCACTTGAGTTGCATAACGATGTGGCTTGGCCGGCGCGACGCGCAGCCCGAGTCACCGGGGGAAAGTATGCAAGAAAAGAAATTCGCGTGGTGGCAAAACGCCCTTGGCGGATTTGGCCTTTTCTCCAAGCCCCCTGAGCTATTACCCTATGAAGACGACGGGTTCTTGCAGCGACTCGAGGAGATTCTGGCTGCTGAAACTGCATTGACGATCATCTCCCCCAATTCGCAGCCCAGCTCCGCCACTCCCGCCGAAGCTGACACACAGTCTTCCGTCCCGGACGGGACCGAAGCTCCGGTCTCAACTCCGACCACAGAATCCGTGCCAGACCTGCCCGCGGGCGCCGTGCCAGAACTTGTCCCCGAATCTGCCTCGCGGCATGAACTCGGAGAGGAATCAGCCATAGAAGAAGCCGTCGTGGTCGAAACCACCCGCACCCCCGAACCAACTGAAGAGATTGCTGCACAACCGCATTCGAAGTTGATCTCTGGCGCCAAGCACCCGTTTTCCAAGAAGCCAGCCTCGGAGAGACTCTCCATCCGCGAGATTTCGCCCGCCGTTCCACCTGGGGAAGGCCCTTCTTTAGTTGAAACGTCCGCTTCTCCGGCCGTCGAGACCTCTCCATCTCTGGATTCCGGTCAGGCTTTTCCAAGGCGCCGCACCGCATCATTCATCCCAGAATCGGTTCCGGCTCCGAATCCCAGCCCGGAAAAAGCTGCGGCACAGAAAAAAACGGGAGGAAACGACGACGAATCTCCCTTCTCGGTTATGGTTGGCCAGGTCTATGACGGGCCTCTTGATCTCCTGCTCGACCTCATCCGCAAGCAGGACATTGACATCTACGACATCCCCATCGCCACTATCACGGCACAGTTCCTTGCCTATGTAAACCACCTGAGCGCCACCGACGTGGACGTGGCTGGCGAGTTCATCTACACCGCATCGCTGCTCATTCACATCAAAAGCAAGATGCTGCTGCCGCGTTCTCCGGCTGGTCCTGACGACGCACCCGAGGACCCACGCCGCGAGCTTGTCGAGCGCCTCCTCGAACACGAGCGTTTCAAAAACGCCGCCCAGATGCTCCAGCAGAAACAAATGCTCGAAGCCGCAACCTGGACCAACCCCGGCGTCCGCGAATTCCAGGACGTTGCCAATGATGAGCCGGATATCGCCGCCGACACCGTGGACCTGGTGCGGATCTTTCACGAGATTCTGGAGCGCGCCCGCAAGCGCCCCGTCATCGATCTCGAGGAAGACACGGCGACCGTGGGCCAGATGATCCAGTTCCTCTCCCGTCGTCTCTCCATCGAGGACAAGCCGGTTGCTCTCCGCAGCCTGCTCAGCAACACCCGCTCTGAGAAAGCGCTGGTGGCCATCTTTCTCGCCCTGCTTGAGCTCGTCCGACTTCAGGCCATCCTCCTCCGCCAGGACCGCGCCTTCTCTGAGATTTTTATCAAGAAGCAAGCCGGATTCGAGACTGTCATGAACGAGGGTCTCGCCAACGCCCGCGATGACTGGCGCTGATCCGGTCAGGCGCTTTCTAGGCTTCTTCGGGCTCGCCGTACCGCGATTTCCACCGTTCAACCCCTTTCCTTTCTTGACCCGCGCCTAAGCGGTGTAGAATTTAGAAAGCAGATCCAGTTTTTCCTGGTTCACCGAGCAAACAACTGCGAAAGATTGCAGTTGTTGGGGTTTTATGGACGTCCATTTATCGGTCTCTTCTTTCTCCTCCTGCAGTTCATCTCCTTTCTATCCACTTTGTATCGCCGCCGCTGAACTCCCACCTTGGAGGTCCAGGCGCCACCGGAATTTCTCCGGTCGCCTAGGAAACTTCTGATGGCAAGTGTGGCAACGTCAGTTGAGGTGATTCCTGCGAGCGCGTCGATCCTTGATCGCAGGCAAACTAATTCTCAAAGCAGAGCCAGCATGGCTGTCTTCTCCGCAGCGTTGTTGGCCGCCCTGGGCTACATCGGCTTCCATGTCGTAAGTGATCTCGACTCTGTGACGGTGACCAGTGCCTGGCCTTATCTCTTGCTTACCCTGGCTCTGCTCATCGCCCTCGGCTTCGAGTTCGTCAACGGCTTCCATGACACTGCGAATGCAGTAGCGACGGTCATCTACACCCACTCGCTCGAACCGAACATTGCCGTGGTCTGGTCTGGAATCTGCAACCTTGCAGGTGTGCTCGCGTCCAGCGGAACGGTGGCATTCGCCGTTATCACCTTGCTTCCTGTCGAACTCATCATCCAAGTCAGTTCAGGCGCGGGCTTCGCCATGGTCTTTGCGCTGCTCATCGCCGCCATTGTTTGGAACCTCAGCACTTGGTGGTTCGGCCTGCCTGCCTCCAGTTCACACACCATGGTCGGCTCCATCATTGGCGTTGGCATCGCCAACCAACTCATGAACACCCACAACGGCACCTCCGGCGTGGACTGGGAACAGGCTATGAAGGTTCTCCAGGTCCTTCTGATCTCGCCGGTACTCGGATTCGGATTTGCAGCACTACTCATCTTCCTATCCAAGCGTCTCATCAAGTACCCCTCTCTTTATGAGGCGCCGAAGGGCAATCAACCGCCGCCCTTTCCCATTCGAGCACTCATGGTGCTCACCTGCACCGGGGTCAGTTTTTTCCATGGATCCAACGACGGCCAGAAGGGCATGGGACTCATCATGCTCATCCTCATTGGCACGGTCCCCACTGCCTATGCGCTCAACCACGCCGTCACGGCGAGCGACATTCAAGACTTCATCGCCGCCTCCGAGCGGGCCGGACACATCCTCGATCGTCACGTCGATAAAAATGGGATCCTCGGTCCCGATGCGCGCGCTGAAGTCACCGACTATATCCGCACCAGGCAGATCCAGCCTGACACCATTTTGGCACTGCGCGAATTGATCGAAGATCTCAATCACGAAGTGGTCCTGTACAAGGCTTTCAAATCGGTTCCCCCGCAGGATCAGGCCAATGTCCGCAACGACATGTACGTGGCAAGCGAAGCCATCCGTTTGATGGAAAAGAACCATAACCCGGTCTTTACGCCGGCTGAAACAGCCGCGCTCACCACCTACAAAAGCAAGGTGGATAAGGCCACCAAGTTCATTCCGGACTGGGTCAAGGTAGCCGTTGCTTTGGCGTTGGGTCTGGGCACCATGGTCGGCTGGAAGCGCATCGTCGTCACAGTTGGCGAAAAAATCGGCAAAGAGCATCTCACCTATGCCCAGGGCGCCACAGCGAGCCTGGTCGCCATGAGCACGATCTTCGCCGCCAACACATTTGGTCTACCGGTGAGCACAACGCACGTTCTCAGTTCAGGCATCGCCGGCACTATGGTCGCAAATGGCAGCGGATTGCGTATTTCCACTATTCGCAACATCGCTTCCGGCTGGGTTTTTACGCTGCCGGCCGCGGCGCTGCTCTCCGGCGCGCTCTATTGGCTCTTCCGCGCCATCTCTTGAGCAGCTGCCGAACTCGTCTTGAAGGTGCCCCCAGCCTCCGGGCACCCCTCTCCTCGCCCGACCGGAGCCGTTTCAAGTCGATTTGCCAAGGATCTCCGGTAACAATTCATCCCCTTTTCATCTGACTCGTATATCCATTGCTGAGTCTGGTTTTGCGCCCCCAGCGGTCCCGGACAGCAATTCCATTCCATCTCTGGAGCCTCTCCATGTCAGATCTGGCTACAACCGTTCCTGGCCGTCCTCCTGCATCCGCACTACTCGAAAAGAAGATGAAGAAGTCCCATGCCCTGATCAGCGGAATCGTCGTCTTCGGCGCGTTGATTGCCGGCATCGGCTTCATCGGCTTCAACATATCCAGCGACTTCCAGGGAGTCACAGTAGGCAGCTTCTGGCCCTATCTTCTGCTGGTTGTCGCCCTCCTGATCGCGCTGGGATTTGAGTTTGTGAACGGCTTCCACGACACGGCAAATGCAGTGGCAACAGTCATTTACACCCATTCGCTCGACCCGAATATTGCCGTGGTCTGGTCTGGTATGTGCAATCTTGCAGGAGTGCTCACTTCCTCTGGCACAGTGGCTTTCACGGTCATCACCCTGCTTCCGGTCGAACTCATCCTGCAGGTGAGTTCGGGAGCCGGGTTCTCCATGGTGTTCGCTCTGCTTTTCGCCGCTATCTTGTGGAACCTGGGCACCTGGTGGTTCGGCCTGCCCGCCTCGAGTTCCCACACCATGATCGGTTCCATCATCGGCGTCGGACTTGCGAACCAACTGATGAATGGGCATGACGGCACCTCCGGCATCGACGTCGATCAAGTTACAAAGGTCTTCAAGGTGCTGCTGATTTCGCCGGTTGTGGGATTCGGTGTAGCCGCGCTGCTATTCCTGCTCGCGAAAGCGACCATCAAGTACCCCGCACTCTACGAGGCGCCCAAGGGCGATACGCCCCCACCGTGGCCCATCCGGCTCCTGCTGGTCCTGACTTGCACTGGTGTGAGCTACGGTCACGGCTCCAATGACGGACAGAAGGGCATGGGTCTCATCATGCTCATCCTCATCGGCACAGTTCCCACTGCCTATGCGCTGAACCACGCAGTCACCGGCAGTGATGTCCAGGACTTCGTCGCTTCCTCTGAGCAGGCGGGACACATTCTCGACCGCCATGTCGACAAAGCCGGTATCCTGGGCGCCGACCCCCGGACAGAAGTCACAGACTATATCCGCACCAAGAAGATTCAGCCGGACACAATTCTTGCCCTCCGGGAGTTGGTGGAAGACCTGAATCACGAAGTCGCCCTCTACAAGGAGTTCAAGTCGGTCCCACCCAACCAGCAAGCCAACGTTCGCAACGACATGTATGTCGCCAGCGAAGCCATTCGCCTGATGCAAAAGAACAAGACCCCGGCTTTCACCGCAGATGAAAACGCAGCGCTGGCCAACTACAAGAGCAAGGTGGACAAGGCCACCAAGTTCATTCCCACCTGGGTCAAGGTAGCCGTAGCCCTGGCGCTTGGCATGGGCACCATGGTCGGCTGGAAGCGCATCGTCGTCACCGTTGGCGAGAAAATCGGCAAGGAGCACCTCACCTACGCTCAGGGCGCCACCGCCGAATTGGTTGCGATGGCCACCATTATCGGTGCTGACAACTTTGGACTCCCGGTCTCCACCACCCACGTCTTAAGCTCGGGCGTAGCCGGTACGATGTTTGCCAATCGGAGCGGCCTGCAGTGGTCCACACTGCGCAGCATCGCGATGGCCTGGGTCCTGACCCTGCCCGCGGCAGCACTTCTCTCCGGTACTCTGTTCTGGTCGTTCAGCAAGATCTCCCACTAAGCTGCTTTTTTTCTGCCTCTCAGGGCGTTCGCTTAGGCGGACGCCCTTTTTTCTTCGTTAATGGGCGCTCGCGAGCCCGCGATGCACACACAGGCCCCGCCCCATCCGGTACCATACTTGAGGTACCTATTGCCGATGAGCCTGAAAGCCAAACTGGAAGCTGTCATTTACGCCGCGGAAGAGCCCGTCACGCTGGCTCAGCTCTCCGCCCTTTTTGCATCTGAAGCCCTGGAATGGAAGAGCGAACAGGCCGCGAATGCGGAACAAGCCGCCGAAAACCAGGCAGCCGAGTCTCTATCGCTGATCCCCACCGAACTAGGTGATCTGGACGTGGATCAGACAAGCGGCTCCTCTGCAGTTCCTGAAACCGATCCCGAGACCGCCGTCGCCGAGCCCCAACCAGACGCTGTCCCCGATTCGAGTCCGGAACTCACCGCCGCACAAGGCGCCGGAACTGCAATCTCACCACTTCAGAAGATCGATGAGGAGCTTGAAGCGAAGCGGCTTGTCCGTCAGCGCGACCGCGAAGTGCGCGCCGCGCTCCGCGATCTTCTTGATGAACTGATTGTGGACTACGCCTCCGACAACCGTGGCATCGAGATCCGCGAAATCGCTGGTGGCTATCGCATGGCGACCAAGCCTGAGTGCCACGATGCCGTCCGCGCATTCGTCAAGAGCCTCAAACCACCCATGAAGCTGTCTCTGCCAGCTCTTGAAACCCTGGCCGTGATTGCCTATAAGCAGCCCGTCACCGCCCCTGAAGTCAACGAAATCCGCGGTGTGGAGTCCTCCGGCGTCTTCGGATCGCTGCTTGCCCGCAAGCTCATCGCTACCGCCGGTCGCAAGCAGGTCATTGGACGTCCCATCCTGTACAAGACAACCCGCGAGTTTCTTCTCCGCTTTGGCCTGAAAGACGTCACCGAACTCCCGTCCATGGAGGAGTTCGAAAAAATGGCGGCACTCGAGCTCGACGACTCGGATTCTTCCTCCAGCGAAGAGCCCGGCCTGACAAATGCCTCGGAGGCAGATCAGAACCGCAGCTTGGATTTCGACCAGTCCCTCGCAGAAGAATCTACAGGTGAAGTCTCTGCCGAATCGCCAGAAGTCGCTGAAACATCCGTGACCGCCGAGATGGCGGCCAGCATCGAATCTTCAACCCCGGACGAGGCTGCGCCTGCTGCGCCTCCGGCCACAGAGCAGGCAGAAACCGAGACTTCCTCAAATGGCGAAGAAATCCACCAAAACAACCAAAGCAGATGACCTGCAGGCCACGGCTACCGAAACTGAAGCGGTCGCCGAGCCCCAGGCACAGCCCAAAGTAAAGGCCAAGCCCAAGGCCTCGACCAAAGCCAAAACCAAGAAAGCAGTAAAACCAACCAAGGTTGAAGACCCCATCGGCGACGAGACAGACGGCGAAGCCAAAATTGCGCTTGGTATTCCGATCGGCCCAGCGTCAGATGCCGGGATCGAAGCTGCAGAAGACACGGTCTTGGCCGAAGCAGAAATCGAAGACGGTCCCTACACCGGCCAGGATCTCGATGCAGCCTCTGGTTCCGAACATGCACCAACGCCGGGAGCAGAATACGCCGCCGAGACGGAAGAAGAAGAGTCCGAGCCAGAATTCACTCCGCGCCCTCCCGTCAAGCTTGAGCGGCTTCAGAAAATCCTCGCTCAGGCCGGCGTAGCCAGCCGCCGCAAAGCCGAGGAGATGATCGAGCATGGCCGCGTCCAGGTGAATGGCAAGGTCGTCACCGCGCTGGGCACCAAGGCTGACGCGGGCCGCGACCACATTCGTGTCGATGGAAAGCTCCTTCAAGGTGCCGAGCGTCTTCGCTATTTTGTGCTCAACAAACCCCGCGGCTTCGTGACCACCGTCAAGGACCCCGAAGGACGCCCCACCGTCATGCAGTTTTTTGACAAAATGCGCGAGCGCCTCTATCCCGTGGGCCGCCTCGACTACATGAGCGAAGGCTTGCTCCTCGTCACCAATGACGGCGAGCTGGCAAACCGTCTCACTCGCGCTTCCGCAGCGGTCGAGAAGACCTACCTTGTCAAAGTCGCAGGCCAGCCTACGGAAGCTGAACTCGACATACTTCGTGCCGGTGTCGCCATCGAACGTGGCAAGCCCGGTTCTGACAAGGTTCGCACTTCGCCAGCCCGCATCCGCCAGGTCCGCCAGGGTGACAATCCTTGGTACGAAGTCGTTCTTATCGAAGGCCGCAATCGTGAACTGCGCAAGATGTTCGAAGAGGTCGGTCATTTCGTCGAGAAGATTCGGCGCGTAGGCTACGGTCCGCTGGTCCTTGATCAGGAGCCTGGCAACCTGCGCGAGCTGGACCCGCGCGAGCTTGAACTTTTACGCAAAGCGGCCGATGGCACTCTCCGCACGCCGAAATCCAAGGATCTCCGCCGCCGCAATCTGGCCGACGCCGAGTTGCCCACCGTAGTTCCGCGCACCACAGCTCCACGCCCATCCAGGCCATTTGCAACCAAGTCCTTTGAAGAGCGCCCGGCCGCAGGGCCCAAAGACTATCGCCCGAAGAAGTCGTTCGATCAACCGAGCGAAGGCGCCAGAGTCGGTGGTCGTCCGACTCGTCCAGGCCAGCCATCGGCGAGGGACTTCGGTCCCGCTCGCCCAGCTTGGCAAAAACCAGCTTGGAAAAAGGAGGACCGTCCAGCTCGTCCGCCCTTCCAGCGCTCTGGCCCGCCAGGTGAATCCCGTCCGCGGGACGCACGCCCCTACAACGACAGACCCGCCACCGGACGCACCTTCAGCCCCGAGTCGCGCGCTGGCCGCGATTACCGAGACAAGCCGGCTTCCGCCCGTCCCTTTGGAGACAGACCGGCGCTAGGCAAACCCTTCAGCCCCAAGCCAGCCTTTAACAAGCCTACTTTCAACAAACCTGCGTCCGGCAAACCCGGTCCCGGCAAGCCAGGCTGGTCGAAATCCGCTGGGAGCGACCGACCACTCTTCAGCCGCCCGACGTCACCGCGTCGCGAGCAACCCCATTACGACGAGGATTTGGGCCCCGTCAGACCGCCGAATCTCCACATCGAGGAAATCCACGGACCTGATCGCTCCGCTCCCAGCCGGCCCAGCGCACCTCGCCCCAGTTCCTACCACTCCGGTCCGGGTCGCGCAGGCGCTGGATATTCCGGTCAGGATCGCGCAGGTTCAGGCCGCTCCAGTTCGGCACGCCCCTTCCGCAGTGAAGGCAGCCTTGCCCGCCCCTTCACCACCAGCAGCGGCAAACCCCGAGCAGGCGGCGCACGTCCCAACAGCAAACCCGTAAGGTTCGGGAAAACTGCCGACCGTCCCTTCAGTGCTGGACCCAAACGGTCGTTTGGATCCAATCCGTCCGCACCAACCAGCCGTTCCTTCCGTCGCGACGAAACCGAAGGCACTTCCGCACCCCCGCGCGCGACAAAGCCCGGATGGAAGCCGAAACCCAGCTTCGGCAGTCCGGCCAAACCCGGATTCAGCTCGCATTCCAAACCCAGGCAGGGCGGTTCCGGCTACAAAGGCAAACCCTCCGGCCCGAAACGCGGCGGCAAACCCAGCAGCAAGAAGCGCGGTTAGGACGCGACAGAATGGATCTGGAAATCTCACGTGCATGGCGGCAAGCAGCCGCCGATCTCGGAATCAGAGTTGAAGCTCCGGTCGCCCTCGTCACGGAAAACGGCGAGACCGTGTGGTTTGAAGCGCATGTTTTGGACTTCGGTGGTCCTAAGGGAGCAATTGTGGCAGGTAAAGATGGCGAGTTGGGCGGCGTCCGAAAGCGTCTTGGCTATTACTACTCAAATCTGTTCCCAACGTACCGGATTTATGCCCGGCAGTACTTTATCGACACGTTGAATGACTGGGGATGGTTTGGCGAAGACAACCGAAAACCCGCGTGGGTCAATGGGAAACATCGGTCGTAATTCCTCTCTAGCTGAAAGCCTCAGTTTCTGCACAACGGGCGTATTGGTAGCAATCTCATGGCATTCATATTCCCTTGCTACCCTCAAAAACAAAGTGACCAAGCTCCCCGCCACTCTCGATCCCATCCTCTGCGCACCTCTGCTTCGCAAAGTCGATGCAAAACTAATTCCTCTGCTGCGTTCTCTCACCCCGCATGAATGGAATCTCCAGACCGTCGCCCCACAATGGAAGGTCCGCGACGTGGCAGCGCACCTCCTCGATACAGCACTTCGCAAACTCTCCCTCGTTCGCGACCACCATCTCGTCGAATCCTCTGATATACCCTCGCCGGAGGACCTGGTCGCCTTGGTGAATCGCCTCAACCGAGAAGGTGTCGCCGTCTATCGTCGTCTCAGTCCAGCGATCCTGATCGAGATGACGAGCGCGGCCTGCGAGCAGAGTGCGGATTTCCACGAGTCTCTCGACCCCTTCGCTCCAGCCGCATTCAATGTGAGCTGGGCCGGTGAAGAGACGTCTCTCAACTGGTTTGACACTGCACGCGAACTGACGGAACGCTGGCACCATCAGCAGCAGATTCGTCTTGCCTGCAACTGCTCCGGTCTCATGACTCCGGAGCTCTATCACCCCGCCCTTGACTGTTTCCTGCGTGGACTTCCACATCACTTCCGCAACGTCTATGCTCCCCCAGAAACAACCATCCTGGTTGAAATCTCAGGCGATTGTGGTGGCCAATGGTTTCTGTTCAAAGGTCCCATTGTGTGGGCTCTCGTCAGAAATCCTCCCGGCGAAGTCGCGACCCATGTCACAATACCGCAAGCGTTGGCATGGCGTCTTTTTACCAAAGGCATCGATCGCAACTCAGCCCGGGCGCAAGTTAAGATTGAAGGGGATCCACACCTGGGAGAAAAGATTATCCATCTGACGTCCATCGTCGGCTAAGACCCCAGCCGTCTTTTCGCGCACCAAGGAGGCCAAGTGGCAAACAGCTTTGGTACCGACATCCTCATACAAGCGCCAGATCCGGAGCAGGCGGCGTCTTTCTACGTCGAGCAGCTCGGGTTCCAGATTACTGCCGAAGGCACGGAGATGATCAGTCTCCATGGAAAGCACATCAATCTTTTCATCGAGCGCGGCCCAGCTTTGGGTCCAGTTCTCGAAGTCACTGTCAAAGATGTTCAGGAAGCCGCGAACCACCTTGTCGAAAGCGGCTGCGAAATCGTCAAGGACGAGCCGGAGTTTCCAAGAATCTACATCAAGGATCCCTACGGCCTCATCTACAACCTGACGACCTGATGCTGTTCCCGAGGAAGTGCAGCACGTCCTTTATTCACCCGCCTTGGCTGCCAGTGTCTCCACCACCGCAATGTTCTTGAGCAACTCCGGCGGCACATTGTGCCGTTCCATTAGGTATGCCGGACTATTGTAGGAAATCCACGTCTTTCCGCTACCGTCTTCCCAAATCAGTATCTTCAGCGGCAGATCGATGGCGATGCTGGGCGAGGCCAGCATGACGGGAGTCCCGGCCTTGGGACTGCCGAAGATCAGCAGCTTTGTAGGCGGCATTTTCATTCCGGCCTTCTCCGCTTCTCCGCTGTGGTCCACCAGAGCAAACAGCGTAACTCCCTTCGCCTCCAAAATTCCTTTGAGCCGCTCCACCGTCTGTTCCACGGTGTGATTGCTTGGTATGTCGACGATGCCGTTACCCATGTTCTGCGTCATACTGACCTCCTTGTCGCTTCCAGACTGCGAATGAGTGGAAACTCGAATCGAAACCAGGTAGATCGCCATTGCCAATCCAACTAGGGCCAGAAAGAATGCAATCGCCACTGCCTGGTTCGCGGCATGGCTGTGGGAAGTCTCTCCGCGATCCAATTCACGGACCAGCTTGGCATGATGCCACCCGGCAAAGACATTCACCAGGACACCCGCTGCGATCAGCAATGTTCCGAACCACAACGAAAATCCAAAGGACTGTTCTGATGAAGCTCGCTGCAGAAACTGGAGTTGTTGCAGAAACAGTCCGAAGCGTGCCACCACAAAGCCGAATCCCATCAGGGCCAGTCCCGTGCGAATCCACGCCAGTAGAGTCCGTTCCGCGGCCAGATAGTCGCTCAGTGCGCCCTTCGGTCCGGCACTATTGGATTTTTGCAAGCTGTCCATAGGTCGCGAGCCGTTCCTATTTATCGTTTCCGATGCGGAAGATTGTCTCTGGATTCGATAGAAAAGGCTGGAAGGGTGAGACGGTGCTAGATTTCCTTGATCTCCTCTTTGATTTCTGTCTCGGTTTTTGCCTCTGCGACAGCTTGGTCTTCCACCGCACAAGTGTCGCTCGCCACCGCAGTCTCAGGAGTTAGCAAAGCACCCGTCCCCGGCTCGTCCATCCATAAACAGGCAATCCACCACACCACCGCCGCAAGAAACACCACTTCAGTTGCATTGAACAGCTTCTCGCGCAATGCCACCACGCGTTCATACTCCGCCTGGCTGTGCGGAGCTGCCTTCAACGCGATCAACTGCCAAATCCCGTCGCGCAGCATTTGCGCAATGGACACTGTGGAAAGCCCAATCAGGATTCCCTGCGGATGGCTACGCCAGCCAGCCTTGTACCGGCGTCCAAACAGCAGCGCCACCAAACCCAGCTCCGCTGTCATCACGTCCACCATCAGTTCGGCCTTTTGCGACGCCAGCTGCATCAATCCCAGAACCGCCATCGTCGTACCCGCTGTCAGCGTCTTCCAAGCGGGCCACGCTCCCCATACGGCCACCACGCCGGCACCTACGATCACAACCGTCAGGGTACCCACAATCCATGCCCGTCTCTGCAATCCTGCGAAGGCTCGCCTCGCCATCTCGATCAGCACCAGCACGCTAACAATGGCTGACAGATCGGCCAGCGGAATAAACACCTCATAAAATCCCAGCGGCGCGATTTTCCCGTAAAGCAGTCGGCTTGCCAGCAGCCGGAAAGTCACCAGAACAATGGTGATCGTGAACCACTTGAACCGCTTATATCGTTCCCGCCCCAGCAGCACCACCAGCAATACCAGCAGCGCAGCAAACGTCACCGTCCATAGAACCTGGGCCGTCGTCCAATCAAAATTCAAATGCATTTTCGCCTTGTCCGCCTGCCCGACCCGCTTCCCGATCGCCGCACAAGCTCTTTCCAGTTTAATCGCACACGTTCGAGCTTCGGTTACGCTTTAGATATGAGCGTATTCGACGACAAGCGGGCGGAACTGGAACAACATGAGTTCATGATGGGCATGGAACGAGGCAGGCTGGCGGTAGCGCTGGACCTGCTCACGGACTCGCTGATCATGGTGGGGCAGCATGGAGTGTATTGCGCGTCGAGCCGAAACCCAGCCAAACCAGCGCTTGATTTGCAAGCGGTGGTGGCTGGAATGGAGGGGGCCAAAGCGTTGATCCAATCGGTGATGGAGGAACTCCGAGCTCAGCGGGAAGCCAGTCGCCCCTGAGCCTGATCCGCAGACTGAATGCGCTTCCTCAACCCAAAGTGCGATATGCTGGAAGAGCGCGCCCGTAGCTCAGCTGGATAGAGCGAACGCCTCCGGAGCGTTAGGTCGGGAGTTCGAATCTCTCCGGGCGCACCATATATTTTCTATAGATTGGAACGTTGTCCCCAAAATACCCCGTCTCGCTGCTTGTCATCGATTCCATTGACGAGCAGCCCGCGGAAAACTGACATGCCGCGAGCCTCACTGGCGACTTCGTGAAGCCTTGTCCATGTCTGCGCTCGATCGCTGATAAGGTGCAATCTGGAGGCTGTCATGGAGGTACCAGAACATCGCCCGCGTTGGAAGACTCTGCTGGCCTTCGGCATCATTTACTTCGTCTGGGGTTCCACGTTCCTTGCCATCCGCATCGGAGACCGCGAACTTCCGCCCTTGCTCTTCGCGGCCATGCGTTTCTTCGTCGCGGGGATCGTTCTATACCTCTGGATGATTGTGCAGGGCGAGCGCTCGCCCACCCTCCGCCAATGGCTGTCATCAATCTTGCAGGCTTTCCAAATCTTCGTCATCGACTACGGCCTCCTGTTCTGGGCCGAAAAGCGCGTGCCTTCCGGTATCGCTGCGGTTATGTTGGCCACCATCCCGGTTTTCATGGCGCTCTCTGAAATCGCCATCCTGCGCACTCAAAAGCTCACCCTGCGCCTGGTTCTCGCACTTTTGGTTGGCATTGCCGGTGTGGGAGTGCTGATGAGTCACTCTTTGAATCTGGGCGGTGCACCCATTGAGACGGCGGGTGCCGTGGCGCTCATCATTGCAGCGATCAGTTGGTCGGTCGCTTCCGCGCTCTCTCGCAAACTCCCGCTTCCTTCGTCTAAAGTCATGAGCTCCGGCTCGCAGATGCTCGCAGGGGGAATCATGCTCGGGCTCGCTGCGGCTGCCTTTGGAGAGTTCCACGACTTCAATCCGCTGACTGTCTCATCCGCCGCATGGTTCTCGCTGCTTTATCTCATCGTCGCGGGTTCCATCATCGGCTTCACCGCCTACGTCTGGCTCGTTCACCATGAGTCGCCTACAAAAGTCTCCACATACGCCTACGTGAATCCGGTCGTCGCCGTTATCCTCGGCTATTTCCTGGGCGGCGAAAACCTCGGGACTCGAACAATTCTAGGAACCCTCTTCGTCCTCATCAGCGTGGTAGTCATCACTACTACGCCCGCCAAGAAGCCCGTACAAGCAATCGAAGTCAAAGAGTCGGCGTGAGCCCAGGGAACCGGCCTCACACGTCCAGCTTGCGCATATACTCCGCATCCAGCCGGAGCGCCTCGATCACATCCATGTCGAACTCCTCCTGCTCGACAAAGTAGTGTTTCAGCCCCGTCGCTGCCCGCAGAATCGGCTTGTAATCCACCACTCCCCGGCCCATCACCGTCGATTGGAATTGTCCATTCACCTGGCGCGCCATGTCCTTCACATGCAGCAGCGGGAACCGCTCCGGCGTCTTGCTCAGGTAGTCCACCGGGTTACGCCCCGCCGCGACGACCCACCCGCAATCCATCTCGAAGAACACCAATTTCGGGTCCGTCAGCCGCAGCAGCTCTTCGTAGAACACAACTCCGCCCTCGCTTCCGAACTCCGGCGTGTGGTTGTGATATCCAAATCGCATCCCGGCAGCATTCACCTTTTCGCCAATCTTGTTAAGTTCGCCTGCCGTCCAACGCCAGTCGTCCAGAGTCAGCGGTCCTTTCGCCGTCGGATCACGATGCATCGCCGATGGACAAACAATATAGTCGAGCCCCAACGCGTGTCCGTACTCGATCAGTTGATCCAGCTGCGGTTTCAGCAAATGCATCGGATGATGTGTGCTGATGCAGCGCAGCCCCGCAACGTCCATCGCTTTCCTGAACTCTGCTGGGGGTTTGTCGAAGTATCCCGCTGCTTCAACCTCCGTGTATCCGTCCGCCCTCACCTTGGCCAGTGTCCCTGCAAAATCCTTTGGCAGCAGCTCACGCACGCTGTAAAGCTGCAGCCCAATCGGAAGCTTGAGCGGCGCGCCACTCAGCCGCTCGGTACCCACGCACGTAGCGGCCGCAACCACACCCGAAGCCTTCAAGAAACTCCTCCGCGAAGCAATGCTCATCGATGCACTCTCCCTGTGAAAGTCTACTGGCTACCCTTTGATCGTCTTCGTCGCCTCGTCCCACGTGGCCACGGTGCGCTTAAAGTACGAGTGATTGGCCATATGGCATGCAATGGCCGCATTGTTACCGAAGACCTCGTCCTCCACCACATGCTCCCGCGTCTCGATCGCGTAGAGGAAGTTCTCAATATGATCAGCGGTGTCGTTGTAACCAGCCGGCGCCGCATAACTCTCCGCCGGCCCCGGCTTCGTTGCCAGCTCGGAATGCGCCTTGTGCCACTCATCCAGATACTGTTGCTTGGCCGCCGCCGTCCACCCGTTCAAGCTGTAGCCCTCGGGTTGCGACGCGGTGTCCTGCGGAGTCACCGTAAGCGAGTTGCCGTTGATCACCATCGTAGCGTCCGAGCCGTAGAAGATGATCGGCTCGCCCGCCGAATTGTTCTGGTTGCAATGCACGTTCACCGTCACGCCCGGATAGTCGTAGAGAGTCGCCAACAGATCCGGAAAATCACGCCCGTCATTGAAGTGCGTCAGGCTGCCGGTCGAATAAGCCCGGCTGGGAACCGCATTGATCCCGCTCACGCATTGAATGCCCGACAGCAAATGCACATACAGATCTCCGGCCACACCCTCGCCGTAATCGTTGAAGCACCGCCAGCGGAAGAACCGCACCGCGTCGAATGGCCTCTGCGGCGCATCGCGCAAGAACGTCTCCCAATCGATCGTCTCCGGGCTCGCATCGTGCGGAATCGGATACACCCACGCCCCCGAAGGCGAATTACGATCCGAGTGTCCTTCAATCAGGTGCACCTCCCCCAGCCGCCCCGATTTGTAAATCTCCGCCGCCTTCTTGTAGACGACGTTGCTCACTCGCTGGCTCCCGGCCTGGAAGATCCGCTTCCCCGCCGCCACTGCTTCGACCATCGCCAGCCCATCCGCCACATTATGGCTCATCGGTTTCTCGCAATACACATCCTTGCCCGCCGCTACGCAATCCAATACCACCCGCCTATGCTGATGATCGGGCACGGCCACAATCACCGCGTCCACGTCTTTGCGATCCAGCAAGGCGCGATAATCGCGTCCGGCAGGGAAATCAGCTCCGTACGCCTCTTTGCCAGCCTGCTGATGCATCGTGTACAAGTCCGCCGAGCCAACGCAAATTCCATTCGGCACCTGCCGCGCCGCCCGCAATAGGTCGCACCCGCGTATTCCCGTTCCAATTGACACGAAGCGGATCTTGCGCCCTTGCGTACTTGCGTTGCCGGCCACCGTCTGAGCCATCCCTGTCGCCGGTTCCAGAAGCGTCGCATTAATGGTCGCACCCGCTGCTACCGCACCCGCGCCCAAACGCACAAAATCCCGCCGTGTCATAGAAGGTAGTCTCAAAGTGTTCTCCCTGCGCGTTCGCAATTCTCTCGCCGCACACCGCGTCATGTCCACCAACCATGAAATCGAGCAGGGGGTCCTTTTGATCCAACCTAGCGAAGCCTCTGGAATCGTGACCGTTCAAGCGTGGCAGATCTCTTTGGTACTCTGCTCTTGATGAAAAGGCCAGTTTTGATCGTCATTGACATGCTGAACGATTTTCTCCACGGCTGGGACCCCGCCCGCACTGAAGGCCTGGTTCAAGCGATCAATACTTTGGTTGGCACCATGCGCAGGCTGTCTCTTCCGGTGATTTGGATTCGCCAGGAGTTCGAACCCGATCTCCGAGACGCTTACCCGGAGATGAGAGCCAAGCGGATACGTAAGGTAATCAAGGGGACCACGGGATGCCAGATCTTGCCCGAACTTGCACTCGCTGCCGCGGATCACGTCATTGTTAAGAAGCGATACAGCGCGTTCTTCGGAACAAATCTCGATCAAATCCTCAGCCAGATCGCACCCGACGCGATCATCCTCGCTGGAATTAACACCCACGCCTGTATCCGCGCCACTGCGATTGACGCATATCAGCGCGACTGGCCGGTGGTCCTGGCCTTGGATTGTATCGATTCATATGACCGCGAGCATCACGACGTTTCCCTACGCTACATGAAAGACAAAATCGCCTCTGTAATGAGAAATCAGGAGATCAGTTCGGCGCTGCTGGCATCAGAATCCATCGGCGCAGACCCGCTCCGCTAGAACCTCTCGGCTCACCGAATACATAATCTTCGGTAAATACTGTCTCGAGATTGGGGTAGTCGTAGCTGTATGAAGCAAGGGTTCGGAGTTGCCTTGAGGGTCGATACCATACGATGCTAAGCGGGAGACAATCAGAAACTCCATGAACTGCTACGCACGCGTCGAAGGTATTCGCGCACCGTCCATAACCCTCGCTCTGGTTCTGTCGTCGTTTGTATTTTCCTCAATCTCCGCAACCGCCGCTCCAGCCAAGCCCGATTTCGGTCCCAACGTCCTTGTCTTCAGCCCCTCCATGTCCGCAGCCACCATCCAGGACCAAATCGACAAGGTCTACGCGGCCCAGCAGCACAGTGAATTCGGCTCCCAGCGCAACGCTTTCTTCTTTCTCCCAGGGGACTACAAGGTCGATGTCCCCATCGGCTTCTACACAGAAGTCGTAGGCCTCGGTGCCACACCTGACGCCGTCCACATCACTGGCAATGTTCATGCCGACGCGAGCCTGCCCCGTAACAACGCTACCTGCACGTTCTGGCGCGCTGCAGAAGGATTTTCCGTCGCGCCCACTGGCGGGCCAACCAATGGCACCATGCAGTGGGCCGTTTCGCAGGCCGCGCCCTTTCGCCGAATGCACATCCTCGGCAATCTCGTCCTGCATCAGAACCGTGGCTGGGCCAGCGGTGGTTGGATCTCTGACTCTCTCATCGATGGCAACGTTGGCTCCGGAACGCAGCAGCAATGGATCTCCCGCAACAGCGAGTGGGGCTCGTGGACCGGCGCCAACTGGAACATGGTCTTCGTCGGCATTCCCAATCCCCCGGCCGGCGAATGGCCCACTCCCCCGTACACCAAAATCTCCCAGACCCCCGTCGTCCGCGAGAAACCGTTCCTCGTAGGCGACGCATTCGGCAACTATTCCGTCCACATTCCCTATCTCGTCACCAACAGCGCAGGCATCAGTTGGCACGGAGGCGTAACGCCCGGTCACAATGTCCCTCTCGACAAGTTCTACATCGCCCACGCCGAGACCGACACCGCAGCCACCATCAACGCCCAACTCGACGCCGGCAAACATCTTCTCCTCACACCCGGAATCTACTCGCTGACCGAGCCCATCCGCATCACGCATCCAGGAGTAGTCGTCATGGGCCTAGGCTTCGCTACTCTCCGTCCCGTCAACGGCACCGCCGCCATCACCACTGCCGACGCAGACGGAATCATCCTCGCCGGTCTGCTCGTCGATGCAGGCTCCGTGAGTTCCCCGGTTCTGGTTCAAATTGGTCCCGAAGGAAGTGAGGCCAGTCACGCCAAGAACCCTATCTCGCTTCACGACGTCTTCTTCCGCGTCGGTGGCACAGGTCCTGCCCGCGCGGTCGTGGATCTTGAAGTCAACTCCAACGACACCATCATCGACCACACATGGATCTGGCGCGCTGACCACGGTGCCGGCGCAGGTTGGACTACGAATCCCAGCGCCAACGGACTTGTAGTGAACGGCAACAACGTCACCGCTTACGGCCTATTCGTCGAGCACCATCAGCAGTTTCAGGTTCTCTGGAACGGGAACGCTGGCCGCACTTACTTCTATCAATCTGAAATCCCCTACGACCCGCCCGACCAGCAAAGCTATACCAGCGGATCGAATTCAAACGGTGCGCGCGTAAACGGCTGGGCGTCTTATAAAGTGGCCGACTCAGTTACGACTCACGAAGCATGGGGTCTCGGCGTCTACTCGGTCTTCCGCCATCCCAACGTCGTCCTCACCCGCGCCATTGAAGTCCCAACCGCACCCGGCGTCAGATTCCATCACATGATTTCCATCGCCCTCGACAACTTGGGCGAGATCAGTAACGTGATCAACAACACTGGTGGACCCACCTCCACCAAGCCCCGCGTCACCCCCAAAGTCACCGACTTCCCATAAGCGTGCACAACCTTCCCCGCTCAATCATGGGAGAATGAATAAGGCTCCCACCATGACCGACAACGACAACCCTAGATCCCAATCAACTCCCGTCCCCGAGTCAGAAGAATCCTTCGCCGATCTTCTCTCCGCCTTCGAGAAGTCTCACACCCACAAGGCCGAGCCCGGAGCACGCCAGCTAGAGGGAACCGTAGTCTCACTCTCCGCCGACCAGATCTTTCTCGACATCGGCTACAAAACCGAAGGCGTTCTTCCCCGCTCGGCCTTTCCGCTGAATGCCGAGTCCGTCAAGCCAGGCGACACCTTTCCTGTTTCCGTCACTGGACGCAACGAAGAAGGCTATTACGAGCTCTCGCGTTTCAAAGTCGCCCAACCCCGCGATTGGTCCGCTCTTGAAGCCGCCTTCGCCGAAAAGCTTGCCATTGTCGGTACGGTCACCGAAGTGGTCAAGGGCGGCCTCCGCGTGGACGTGGGCGTCCGCGCCTTCATGCCCGCCTCACGCAGTGGAACCCGCGACGCAGTCGAACTCGAAAAGCTGGTGGGCACTGAGATTACCTGCCGCATCACCAAGCTCGACATTACCGATGAGGATGTCGTCGTCGATCGTCGCGTCGTTCTCGAGGAGCAAGCCCGCGCCTTGACCCAGGCCAACCAGAGAGCCATGCAGGCTGCGCTCAAGGAAGGCGACATCGTCAACGGCACGGTCCGCACGCTCATGCCCTATGGCGCATTCATCGACCTGGGCGGTATCGACGGATTGCTCCACATCAGCGACATCGCCCTGAGCCGCGTCAACAAGCCCGAAGACGTCCTCACCATCGGCCAGGAACTCCAGGTCAAAATCCTTAAAATTGACGCGGAATCCAAGAAGCTCTCACTCGGCTTGAAGCAGCTCCAACCCGAACCCTGGACCACCGCTCCCGCGCGTCTGCTGCCCGGCCAGCGGGTCACGGGTACCGTCACACGCCTCATGGATTTTGGCGCCTTCATCGAGATCGAACCCGGCCTAGAAGGCCTCATTCACATCTCAGAGATGGCCTGGAACAAAAAGGTGCGTCACCCCAGCGACATCCTCAAGCAGGGCGACATAGTCGACGCCGTCATTCTTTCCGTTAAGCCCGAAGAGCGCCGCATCGCTCTCGGCCTCAAGCAGACCCTCGCCGACCCGTGGACTGAAGCGCCGCGCAAATTCCCCATCGGCTCGCAGGTTGAAGGGCCGGTGACCAAGCTCATGAATTTCGGCGCCTTCGTTCAGATCGCCGATGGCATTGAAGGTCTGGTCCACGTCAGCGAAATCAGCGCAGCCAAGCGCATCAACCACCCGTCCGATGTTCTCCGCGCCGGCCAAATCGTCCAGGCGCAAGTGCTCGCCGTCGACCCCGAGAAGCGCCAGATCAAGCTCAGCATGAAGCAGCTCATTCCCACCAGCATCGACGAGTACATCACCGAGCACAAACCCGGCGATACCGTCTCCGGCCGCGTAATCGAGCACTCGCCAACGCAAATCACAGTCGAGCTAGGCGAAGGCATCAGGGCCGTATGCCGCATCACCTCATCAGCAGCCGCACAGACACAACCAGCCTCCGCCGCTGCAGCGAAGTCCGAGCCCAAAGTCGATTTATCCAGCCTATCCTCAATGCTGAAAGCCCGTTGGCAAGGCAACGCCCCCACCGAGTCACTCAAGCCCGAGCCAATAGCCGAAGGCCAAATCCGCACTTTCAAGGTCACTAAGCTAGACTCGGAATCCAAGAAGATCGAAGTGGAGCTAGCCTGAATAAATTAGCAGCGAGTACCCATGCTGCGTGGGAAAGCGAGCTACAGGTAAATCTCATCGATATAGCACCACTTCCAGTTTTCGCCGCGTTCGGCAGATTGAATCAGCGGATGCTGCGTCGCTTGGAAGTGTGCCCGTGCGTGCCGGTTCTTCGACGAGTCGCAGCAGCCCACATGCCCGCACTCCAGGCACATCCGCAGATGCACCCACGTGTCACCGCTTTTCAAACACTCCTCGCACCCCTTCGACTGCGGTTTCACCTTCTTCATGTGTTCCGCAACGTGCGTGCATTTTGCCGCCATTTCGACCTCCAAGGAACTCGACCTTTCGTCCACACATCTTCATAGATGCCCAACCAGATGTCTGGTGCTCTGCTTCTTGACTCTGAGATGTGGAAAACCACACACGGCTTCATCTACACCACACGATACTGCTCGGCCAGCGCGGAAAACTCCTTTACCTGCGACTCAACCCACGCCGCATCCCGCTCCAGTTCGCCAGCGAGAAGCCGCGCCACCGGCTCCGCCATCTCCATCGCAGCCTTCGCATTCAAGAAAAGCGCCCGCATCCTCCGCGCCAGCACGTCTTCCACGGTCCGCGCCATCTCCGCCCGTGCCGCCCAAACCGCCTCGGCCGCAATATACGGCATTTCCGGATGCAACTGCGCCCCAAAGCGCGGCTCCCGCGCGAGTTCCTTCACTGCCTCCGCGTCCGCACCGTAAACCTCCAGCGGTCCGAGCTGTCCCGCCTCCTGCAGATACCCATGAATCCGCAAATTCCGCGTCTTGCATTCCACATCCGCCAGCTTGCCCAGAGTGATCGCGTGGTCCACGCAGTCCTCAGCCATATGCCGGTAAGTTGTCCACTTTCCCCCGGTAATCGTCAGCAATCCCGACGTGTCCACGTGAATCACATGATCCCGCGACAGGGCGGAAGTCTTCCCGTCGCCCTTCACCAGTGGCCGTAAACCCACATAGACTGCGAGCACGTCCCCGCGTCCCGGCGGCCTGCTCAAGTAACGGCCCGCCGTCTCCAGCACAAACTCAATCTCGTCTTCCAACGCTCTCGGCTCCAGGCTGGGCTCGTCCACCGGTGTATCGGTGGTGCCTGCCACCGCGTGTCCATGCCACGGAATCACAAACAATACTCTTCCATCGCTGGTCCGGGGCACCATCAACGCCGTGTCCCCCTTAAGGAACGACCGGTCGAACACCAAGTGAATCCCCTGACTCGTCACTACCAGTTGCTCGGCCTCGGGATCGGCCATTCGCCTAACCGAGTCGGTAAATACCCCGGTCGCATTCACCACCATGCGCGCCCCAATCCTCAGTTCCTCGCCTGAATCTTCATCCCGCGCCGTCAACCCGTTCACATACCCATCCGCGTCCCGAAGCATGCCCGTCGCCGGACAATAATTCACCAGCGTCCCTCCGTGGTCCGCCGCAGTCATCGCTAGGTGAATCAAAAGTCGTGAATCGTCGAACTGCCCGTCAAAATAGACCACCCCACCGGTCAGGCCCTCGGCCTCCAATCCCGGCAGCCGTTCCAATGTCTCTTCTTTCGACAACATCTTCGACGCTCCGAACCCATATTTACCTGCCAGCAGGTCATAGAGCTTCAACCCGATCCCGTAAAACGGCGCCTCCCACCACGAATAATTCGGCACCACGAACGCCAGATCATGTACGAGGTGAGGCGCGTTTCGCCGCAGAAGTCCTCGCTCCTTGAGCGCGGACATCACCAGCGGAATATTCCCCTGCTCTAGATACCGCACCCCTCCGTGCACTAGCTTTGTACTCCGGCTACTCGTCCCCTTGCCAAAATCGTGCGCCTCCACCAGCACTACATCCAGCCCGCGCGTCGCTGCATCGACGGCGACGCCCACCCCCGTCGCCCCGCCCCCGATTACCGCAATGTCCCAGGGCTCCGCTCGCTCGCGCACCCTGCGTATCATTTCGTCCCGTCTCATCAAACGCTCCCGTTCATTCGGCCCAATTCTTAGTCCGCTCCACAGCTTTCTTCCAAACCCCACGCCGGCGCGCCCTCTCTTCCGCATCCATCGCCGGCTCAAATTGGACATCGCCTTGTCGCTTCGCCTTCAAATCCTCCGGGCCCGCCCAGAATCCGGTTGCTAACCCGGCCAGGTACGCCGCGCCCAATGCCGTCGTCTCTGTCACCTGCGGTCGTACTACAGGCACTCCGAGCACATCCGCCTGGAATTGCATCAGCAAATCGTTGACCGCCGCGCCGCCGTCTACTCTTAGAGCAGCGAGCGGTGTTCCGCTTTCGCTATGCACCGCCTCCAACACGTCCGCAACCTGGAACGCAATGCTCTCGAGAGCCGCTCTAGCAATGTGTCCCGGCTTCGTATCCCTGCGTAGCCCAATCAGCATTCCGCTCGCATGCGCGTCCCAGTGCGGCGCACCCAGGCCCACAAACGCCGGTACAAATACCACTCCGCCCGCATCTTGCACAGATGCCGCCAACGCTTCTACCTCAGCCGACGAGCCAATCAGCCGGAGATTATCCCGCAGCCACTGCACCACCGCTCCGCCAATGAAAATGCTCCCTTCCAGTGCATATTCCAGCCGCTTCTCCGCGCTCGCAGCCACGGTCGTAATCAGCCTGTGCTTCGACCGTACAAATTCCCGGCCAACATTTTGGAGCAAAAAACACCCCGTCCCATACGTGTTCTTCGCTTCACCTGCGCTCCAGCACAATTGCCCAAACAGCGCCGCCTGCTGGTCTCCGGCGATCCCGGCAATCGCCACGCCGCCTAACCCCAGCGTCGTGGTCACCTCGCCCACCCGCTCGCTCGACCACACCACCTCAGGCAACAAGCTCTCCGGAATGCCAAAAATTCGCAGCAGCTCCGCATCCCACTCGCCTTTCACAATGTTGAAGAGCAGTGTTCGCGACGCATTCGTCACGTCTGTAACATGCTTCTGCCCGCTCGTCAGGTGCCAGATCAGCCAGCTATCCACCGTCCCAAACGCCAGCTCTCCACGCTCGGCCCTCGCTCGTGCTCCCGGCACGTTGTCCAGTATCCACGCCACTTTGGTCGCCGAGAAGTAGGGGTCCAGCACCAGCCCGGTCTTCGCGGAAACCCCATCGCCAATGCCGCTAGCCTCCAGCTCCGAGCACCGCGAAGCTGTCCGCCGATCCTGCCAGACAATTGCCGGATGAATCGCCTTCCCAGTCGCCCGTTCCCACACGATCACCGTCTCGCGTTGGTTCGTAATCCCGATAGCCGCTACATCCCGCGGACGCGCGCCCGCCCGTCCCAGCGCTTCCACAGCGCATGAGAGTTGACTTGTCAGAATCTCAGTTGGATCATGCTCTACCCACCCTGCCTGAGGATAGAACTGCTCAAACTCATGCTGCGCAACCGCAACAATCGCTCCCGCCTCGTCAAACAGAATCGCGCGCGAACTTGTCGTCCCTTGGTCCAGTGCAAGAATGTAGCCCATCTCGTTCACCCACCTTCGGACCCAAGTCAATCACGGCCGCCCTCCGCAGGGCAACTCGCACAGGTTTTAACAAAAGGAAAGCTTTCAGCTGTCACGTTTTACTTCCTGTGGCCACCTTATGGTCGGAGAAATCTGAGCCGCCCGCATCCTGGCCAGCTTTCTTTCCGGCACAAAACCGCCTTCCCCCGAAGGCTCCAATGCTGATGAAGGGAAAATACAGAATGAGAAAGCTTCTGGAATACGCGATCCTAACGGTTCTTCTTATGTTCTGGGTAACCACCTCGGCGTTCTTTCGGCCACAACAGAGAGCGGCTTCCAAGTAGGTCAAGCACTCCGTAGGCCGAACCCGCCCCGATCATCGTTTTAATGCATTATGCCGGACGAGTTCTCGAGGACTACGTTTGAGAGGACGGCCGTATCTGACTTATCCGGAAGATGCGAGCAAAACCCGATGCCGACATAAAAAGGTCCATCTAGGTGCAGTTGGATGGGCGGACCAAACTGGTGCATGGGCTCGCCCTCCAGGCTGACAAAAAGCGCAAATGAGTCGCCGCGCTTTTCAATGCCAATGCGCCTCGCGATCACGTTCACCAGGCTGTCGGGGCTTTCGCCTCCCGGCCTGCCGCGCCCTCCGATGCGATACTCCATATCTTTCACGCGGACGCCCTTCTCAGGGCGTTGCGCCAGGTGAATCATCCCCAGACCATGCAGCGCGACAATGGCCTCCTTTGAATCGTCATCAAAGTCCTGACGGATTATGAGCACCGCCTTGCGATCACCATAGCCGTTGGGGTCAGGGAAGGCGATGTCCGCTGCAAGGGATGCGTCGCCAGACATCTTCTTCCACAGATAGCGGAATTCGTCGCGCGTGTACCAGACGTTATAGCCTGCGGAATGGATGGTATATGTCCGAGTGGCCGCATCGAAACTGGCGCTGCCGGGCACGAGAGGGTCGCCAATGTCAGACTGGCCCTGAAATGCGCCGATAGGCTTGGCGAAATTCTTGCTCGGCCGGTGGAAGTCTGCGGGAGGCGCGACTTGGGTATGCGTTGCCGATCCCGGCTGCGCCCATGCCGGCGCGCCGGGAGCTGGAACGGGTGTCACTGGGGTTTGGGCGCTCAGGCAATGCGGTGTGGCACTTAGCAACAGAACAGCCAGCGCAACCTGGATCTTCGAAGTGTGGACCGAGATCACTTCGGTCCAGTCAAATGAAGTCGCTCGGAAGTTGGTTATCCAGTCCAGTGCGATCAAGCCCATCCCGTCCACCTGCCTTCGGACCCAAGTCAAACACGCTCGCCATGGTGAGGGCAAGGTGATTCAAGTCACAGGTCCTCAACACCATCTTGCCCGCGAGCTCGGAAAGCTCGCTGCCGCACAAAACGGAGGCCTGAAATAGTTTTTAAGATTTCTCTTGCTTTGTACTAGTCAATTAGTACACTATAGTACTCATGAAGCGAAGCGGCAAAGACCGCGAACAGGCCGGAGTAGATGAATTCGCCTTCCGCCTCGACGCGCACAGCGGTGTCCCCGTCTATCGTCAGCTCATTGACCAGGTGCAGGCGGCCATTGCTTCTGGCGCGTTGTCCATTGGTGTCCAGCTCCCCACCGTGCGTCAGGTCGCCGTTGACCTCGCCATCAACCCCAACACCGTGTCGCGTGCTTACCGCGAGATGGAAATTCGCGGCCTGCTCGACACCGAGCAAGGTACCGGTACCTTCATCTCCGACCGCAAGGTCGAGTACTCCAAAGACGAGCGCGACCGCATCCTCGCGCAGTTGGCCGGTGAGTTTGTCTCGCGTGCCGGGGCTGCGGGCTTCACCCTTAAGCAGTTGATGAAAGCTCTGCGCGAACTCGACCCCGACTAAGATTCCAGAGAAAAGTAGTGAGTCCGTAAGGAGGAAAACATGAACCTGAACAAGAACTTCAATAGCGTTGGCGTAACCGTGCTTCTGCTTTGCTTCATTGCTGGCCTGGTGGCTGCCAAACTCGCCAATATGCCGCTCATTGCATTGGCAGGTTCGCTTCTCGGTCTCTACTTTATATTTGCCATCGTGGTCGTCGATCAGTGGGAAAAGGTCGCTGTACTGCGCTTTGGGCGTTATCGCGGCCTGCGCGGGCCAGGCCTGTTCCTCATCGTTCCCATCGTCGACACCCTGAGCAGATACGTCGATCAGCGTGTCAGAGTCACCACAGTAAGCGCCGAATCAACCCTGACCCGAGACACGGTGCCGGTGAACGTCGACGCCATCATCTTCTGGCTGGTCTGGAATGCCGAGAAGTCCATCCTCGAAGTCGAGGATTTCAAGGAAGCCATTACCCTCAGTTCGCAAACCGCCCTGCGCGAATCCATTGGTCGCCACCAATTGGCGCAGATGATTACCGAGCGCGAGACCATGGGCCACCAGCTGCAACGGATCCTCGACGAGAAGACCACCCCGTGGGGCATTACCGTGCAATCCGTTGAAATCCGCGATGTGCGCATTCCGCAAGCGCTTGAGAATGCGATGTCGCAGCAGGCGCAGGCGGAGCGCGAGCGCCAGGCCCGTGTCATCCTCGGCGAGGCGGAAGTTCAGGTTTCCGATCAATTCGCACAGGCCTCTCGCGTTTACGCGGAGAATCCCGGTGCCTTGCATTTGCGCGGCATGAACATGCTCTACGAAGCTATCCGCGAGAAGGGTGCAATGGTCATCGTGCCATCTTCCGCAATTGAAACCATGGGCCTTGGCGGCGCGTTAGCTACCACCGCCATCGCCAAGCAACAATGAGCTCTGACAATCCCAAGAGTCGAGGTAACTGCACATGAAGGAGATGACTCTGTTGCTCATCGTTCTTACGGCGCTCTCGCGCGGGTTTCTATGGGCGCAGGAAAGAGTAGACTCTTCGCCGCATACCGTGCGGTTTCTCACCGTCGAGAAAGACGTCAAGCTCGAAGTGCTTGATTGGGGTGGAGCCGGGCAGTCGCTGGTTTTTCTGGCTGGCCTGGGAAGCACTGCACATATCTACGACAGCTTTGCGCCGCAATTTACTGCGCACTTTCATGTTCTTGGCATCACGCGGCGCGGTTGGGGAGCTTCGAGCAAGCCAGCTCCAACCGTCGCCAATTATGCAGCGGACCGTCTGGGCGACGATGTGCTTGCCGTGATCGACGCGCTCAAGCTAGATCGTCCTGTATTGGCTGGGCACTCTATCGCGGGCGAGGAATTGAGTTCCATTGGCAGCCGCTATCCTGAGAAAGTTCGCGGGTTGATCTACCTTGACGCCGCCGATGGGTACGGCTTCTACAACCGCGCTCAAGGAGACTGGATGCTCGACATGCTCGACCTTCAGAGGCGTATTGACGCGTTGCAAAATGGCGCAGTCATCGACCGAAAATTCGGCCAGGACATGTTGGACAGTGTGACGCAACTTGAAAAGAGTACCCAAAAGCTGAACAATCGGCTCGCGCTCATGCCTCCCGCGCCTTCGCCGCCGCCTCCACCCATCGGCTTGGCCACCCGATTCGGCGAGCAGAAATATACGCAGATTCGCGTTCCCATCCTCGCCATATTTGCGTGCCCGCACAACTTTGACCGCGTCTACCCAAACGAGCCCGCCGCCAAAGCGGCAATAGTCGCCAATGATCTTGCAAGTTGCTCTGCGCAGGCGGATGCATTCGGAGCCGCCATGCCTTCAGCGAAAGTTATCCGCCTGCCCAACGCCGATCATTTCGTTTTCTACTCAAACCCCGCGGAGGTTCTCCGAGAAATGACCGCGTTCCTCGCCAAGCTTCCCTGACCGTCGTCTGCGACACCTTCGGAGTCCGATCGGGGAAACTTGTCGCTGCCCAAGCGATCACTCCTATTGCATACTTGCCGGCGTCACGTGTTTTTCATCCCCTCCAAGAAAATCAGATTGTCATATTTGAAATAATTCCCTCTTTGACAATTCTTATCTCGAGGATGTAGTACTTTGTGCCGCGCTGGGCGGTTCGACTTCAGCGCATTCGAAGGAACCGGCCCAGGCTGGAAATCGCAAAAAAACGGAGCAGGAGTTTCCCCCATGAGAACACTTGTGCTGGCAGCCGCCACACTCGCGCTGTTCGCAACAGCCCCAGTGCGCAACTCTCCATCGACATCACCAATCCAAGCGACTGGCAGATATCGAATGGCGTCATCTCGCTTGACTGGAACTCCACCACTGCACACGTCTTCAGCGTCCACCTTGCCGGACACCCCGACGAACTCGTCGACACTACAACTACTCAGAACGGTCAACCCGACGGGCTCTATATGGATAACAGCGGCGTCGGCTCCGGCACCACCTCAGCCAGCTACCAGTTGGTGCAGGGCCAATATCTTGATTGGTGGATCACCACGGAATCCAACTCGACCAACGCGTTCACCTACACGCAGCACTACATCCTTAGGCCGGTGACTCCGGCTTTCATGTCTACATCGTTTTCAACCACTCGGCCACGGATGTCACTGGAAGCCTGGGCCAGGTTCAATATGTTTTCCGGATCAACCTGCCTCTATTCACCAACACCTATTCCGTGAATACAGATGGGATGAGAAGGCGTCATGTACGATGCGCTGCGCCTTGAGGTCACCAACACATCTGCCGATCCAGCTGTAACAGGTTGGAACGACTACGAGTATCTCTATGGCTCAACCTACAAACCAGCGAACGACGCGCTGCAAAATCAATAGTTTTCCAGCCGGCAGCGGTCATGGAGAGACCATGACCGCTGCCCACAGAGCCCGGTCCGCAATTGTTAGGTGCCGTATATTGAGCAAAATGGTACAGGAGTCGGATTGGGGTCGCACCTGACAAGGGATTTTAGTAAGCTATAACTGATGCCCCGCTTGTTGGCGGCGATTCCGACGAAAGAAGGAGACTCTTTATATGGCAGATACAGTCAAGAAAGCAAAGACCCCTGCGAAACCCCGCAAGACCTCGATAAACACTGCCGCAAAAACTGCTGTAAAGAAAGAGAAAGTTACTGCAGCACCGGTGCCGGTCATGCCTTCACGCGAAGCGATTGAGAAACTCGCCCAGCAATACTGGGCACAGCGTGGTTACATTGATGGATTTGCGGAGCAGGATTGGCTCCGCGCTGAGCAGGAACTGCTCAAGATGGCTTCTTAACTAATTGAGATCTGTTCAGTTGCGGTAGAGCTTACTAGCCTGAATCATCTCATCGCAGACTCCGCCGCACCGGTTGGAGCCAATGCGTTCTGCACAGACACACTTTGCCCCATCGGGTTGCCCGATTGAGTCGGCTCGTGTCGTCCTCAAGAGGGTGGGCGATTAGATGCGCAGTTTCGTCTTCTCGCTCTGTGAACTCACGTCGCCGAGCGAGAGGAGCTATTTGTCGTGTCCGGAGTAATCAGTTTGCTCGTTCCGCCACCAGCATGGCCTGAAAAATCTGATCTGAAACATCCTTGACGGCCGCTGGCGAATGCGACAGAAACAGCGTGCTAGTCTTGTCGTTCTCGCCAATCGACTTCAGCGTATCGAAGTACTGCGTTACCAGCACAAGCTGCATTACTTCTTTTGACGTCGCGCCTTCAACCGCCTTCTGGAACTGCTCCACCGAGGTCTGCAGCCCTTCGATAATCGCCTTCCGTTGATTCGCAATGCCCTGTCCTTGCAGCGCCTTGCTCTCTGCTTCGGCCTCAGCCTTTTTCACAACCAGAATCTTTTCTGCCTCGCCCCTGGCATTCGCAGCCACCTGTTCCCGCTGGGCTGCGTTGATATCGTTCATCGCCGACTTCACCTTTTGATCGGGAACGATATCCGTCACCAGCACATTCACAATCTCGTAGCCGAAGGTTGACATGTCTGAATCCAGTTCCTGCTTCACCGCTGCGGCAATGCTCGATTGCGAGGCGAACACTTCATCCAGCGTCATACTTGGCACGTGGCCCAGAATCACCTGCTCCACATAGCTCTTGATTTGCGCCACAGGGTCAGACAATTTGTAGAACGCGTCATATACTTTCTCAGGACGCACACGGTTCTGCACTGAAATCGGAATCGTCACAAACACGTTGTCTTTGGTCTTTGTTTCCATTGTCAGCGAGATTTGATTAACCCTCAGGCTCACCAGCCCCGACACTGTATCGAAGTACGGCGTCTTCCAGTTCAACCCAGCGTCGGCTACGCGAAGAAACTTGCCGAAACGTGTAATCACGGCCACTTGCGCCGTGTTCACCGTAAAGAAGCTTCCTAGAACCAATGAAAGCGCGATGATAGCCATAACAACCGCAAGAATCACAAGAGCAATATCCATTTCGTTCCTCCGTCACCCGCCGCAGCGAGCAACGACGGATTATACAGGACGGCGAAATAGCTCACGTGATGCGGCCAAATTGGCATCGAGAAACGTCAACAGTAGCATCGCCCCTGCGCACCTGCCACCGATGTTTGAAGCGGTATGATGCACAGATAGGTTTATCTTGTCCCGCCTCAGGAGCATTCAAATGCAACCATATCGTTTTCGCTTTTTGGGAGCGCTCGCGGTCATCCTCGCGCTGGCCGGTCCCGCAGTTTTGCCCCTCTCCGGGCAAACCATCTCCCTTACCGTAGATGCTACGAAGACTCCGCAGAAGCTTCTGCATGCCCGCTTGGATTTGCCGGTCAGGCCTGGACCTCTTACTCTTTACTATCCAAAATGGATTCCTGGAGAACATGGTCCGGAAGGCCCCATTGCCAACCTGACTGGGCTGAAGTTTCAGGTAGACGGGAGGACCATTCCTTGGAAGCGCGATCTGCTCGATGTGTTCACTTTCCATCTCGACATCCCTGCGGGTGTCAACCGTCTTGAGGCTTCATATGACTTCATTGAACCCGATGGAAACTCGGCCACAGACAAGCTGATGGTTCTGGAGTGGAACGACGTCGTGCTCTATCCCGCCGGCACGCCCGCTCAACAATTGAGCTATGAAGCGAAGCTCCTGATGCCCGATGGCTGGAAGTTCGGCACATCCCTTCCTATCGCAAATCAATCTGGCAACCAGGTTACGTTCAAGCCGATATCTCTAGATCTGCTCGTCGATTCACCCGTAATTACCGGCGAGTATTATCGCGCCATAGATCTCACGCCATCCGGCGAGCCCATTCACCATGAAATTGATATGGTGGCTGACAGCGAGGCCGCTCTCGAAATGAGCCCTAAGATCCAGAAGGCGATGACCAATCTGGTGGCCGAGTCGGGCAAGCTCTTCGGCGCGCGCCATTATCGTGACTACCACTTCCTCTTCACGCTCAGCGATCACGTTGCGCACTTCGGCCTCGAGCATCACGAATCCAACGACAGCCGTCTTCCCGAGCGCGCCCTGCTCCTGCCCAGCGCGGGAATGTCCCTGGGCGGATTGCTGGCGCACGAGTTCGTCCACTCCTGGAATGGCAAGTTTCGCCGTCCCGCTGACTTGACCGTCCCTTACTACGAACAGCCCATGGAGACCGACCTGCTCTGGGGCTATGAAGGGCTGACGGATTTCCTCGGCCCCATGTTGGCCGCGCGCAGCGGTCTTTGGACCCCCGACCAATATCATGAATACCTCGCTAGCATTGCAGCCAGCCTCGGCCCCGGACGCCCTGGGCGCACCTGGCGTCCTCTGCTCGATACCGCTTCAGGAGAACCCGGTATGTCTGGCCGTGGTGGCTGGATGAATTGGCGCCGCGGTGTGGACTACTACGACGAAGGCGATCTGCTCTGGCTTGAAGTGGCCACCATCATTCATCGCGAGTCGCATGGACAAAAGTCCATCGACGATTTCTGCCACGTTTTTCACGGCGGTCCTAACAATGGCCCGGAGGTCAAGACCTACACCTTCGAAGAATTAGTCGCTGACCTCAATAACATTGCTCCCTATGATTGGGCCGGTTTCTTCCATACCCGCCTGGATTCTACGTCGGCCGACGCTCCGGTTGGGGGCATCGAAAACGGCGGTTGGAAAGTCGTCTTCAACGCAGAGCCAACCAAGTTGCAGGGGCGTCGCGGCAATCAGGGAGATACCTATTCCATCGGCTTACAACTCGGTGAGGACGGAACTGTGAGAGATGCCATTGTCGGGAGTCCTGCGTTTGAAGCTGGCATCTCCTCTGGCATGAAAGTGATCGGCGTGAACGGTCGCGTCTACACTTCGGATGTGCTCGAGGATGCAATCAAAGCTGCAAAAGATACGCAGCTGCCAATCACGCTACTGGTTGTCGTGGACGACTATTTCCAAACATCCACGATCAACTACCACGGCGGCGAGCGCTATCCCCATCTCGTCCGCGACGACGCCAAGCCCGACTATCTTGACGAAGTAATCAAGCCCCAGGCCGTCAGCCAGTAATCCTCGCGCGAAAATCGAGGTAAACTTAACTCTCCAAACCACTGCGGCGGCTACCGTAACTCGGAAGCCGCCGCAATTGTCTTACTTCAAGTTAATGGCTCACAGTTATTTCACTTCTCCGATGTAAACCCCATACGGTCCAAGATCAATCTGTCCCAGCCCCCGTGGATCAGTTGCTCCGGGCGTCTTTAGCAGCGTCTTCGTCTTGCCTCCCGCCCCCGGAATGTTGAGGCTAACCGTCTGCGGCTCCGCCGTGAAGTTTACGCTGACCACCACAGCCGGGGCACCCGATGCCTGCCGCACCCAACTCAGCACTTTCGTATTCGTCGTATCCAGCATCGTATCGGCGCCGAGGGCAAATGCCGGAGTCGTCTTCTTCAGCCGGATCAGGCTCTGATACCACGTGAACAGCGAGTTCGGATCGCCCTTCTCGGCAGCTACATTGACGGTCGCAGCGCTCGGCGGCACTGGCAGCCAAGGCGTGGCCCCGGCCTTTGTAAATCCTGCGTTCGCACTCGCGTCCCACTGCATCGGAGTGCGCTCGCCATCACGCCCTTTTTCTTTCGGCCAACCGGTCACGCCAATCGGATCTTTGACGTCTTCCTTGCGTGTGGGCGGGGTCGTCTTCATTCCGATTTCGTCACCGTAGTAGAACAACGCTGTCCCCCTGCTCGCGAATAGCATCGTAGAAATCACGCGTTGAATATCGGTGTCGTGGACCCCGTCGCCGTAGCGAGCGTCGAGCCGTGGATTGTCGTGATTGTCGAACACCAGCAACGGAGTGTTGTCGCCAATCTGAGTCTCCACGTCATTCAGCTTGTCCCGGAAGGTCGCCACATCCAGCTTGTTGATGAATCCCACCTGTGTATCCATCGGCAGTTGAAACTCGGGCTTTCCCGGCTGTCCATACTGCTTCGCTAACTCGGCAATGTTAGGCAGATACGTCTCGCCAATTAGCACGCGCGTTCCTGGAAACTTGTCTGACCCGAAGGTATCCGTCCACGCACGCATCTCCTGCATCACCGGATGTGTCCCCGGCAGATTATTCGTCATCGTGTCGTTCAAACTGATGTCGCCGTAGGCATTCAGATAGGGCTTGCCGTCTTTGTCCTTCAGCACTTCCTCGTCTCGCAGCTGAGGGTCCTCAAACAGCGTCGTAATCGCGTCAAACCGGAATCCGCCCACTCCGCGCTTCAGCCAGAATCCGATGATATCCTTGAACGCCTCGTGGATCTTCGGGTTGTCCCAGTTCACGTCCGGCTGCTGAATATAAAACTTGTGGTAGTAGTATTGCCGCGTCTTCTCGTCCCACTCCCATGCCGAGTGCCCGAAATCGGACTGCCAGTTATTCGGCACTTCGCCCTTATCGGTTGCGGTCTCGCCCTTGCCGTCGTGCCACATATACCAATTGCGATAGGGACTGTCGCGCGACGACCGCGACTGAATGAACCACTCGTGCTTATCCGAGGTGTGGTTCATCACCATATCCATCAGAATTCGGATATGACGCTTCTCCGCCTCGGCAACCAACCTGTCGAAGTCCTTCAGGGTGCCGTATTGTGGATCGATATTCTTGTAGTCCGAGATGTCGTAGCCGAAATCCACTTGTGGCGAGGGATAGCAGGGCGAAAGCCAGATTGCGTCTATCCCGAGCTCCTTCAGGTAGTCCAGCCGTTGTGTGATGCCGTTCAGATCCCCAATGCCGTCCTCATTTGAATCCTGGAAACTGCGCGGGTAGATCTCGTAGATCACGGCATTCTTCCACCAGTCCCGCTCGTTCGCGGCGCCGTTGTTTTTGACCTCGTGGGAGGCTTGCGTTGTTGCTTCTAAATTGGGTTGGATTGTTGGTCGGGCGGGCAACACCTGCCCCCCTGCGGAGTACGCCACCGCCCCCAGAAACAGGCTTAGGGCGCAGCTCTCCGTGGCTCTTGCGATTCTTGCGGTCCAGTGCATTGCGGTTCTCCTCGTCTGCTTCCGCTGCTCGTCAAATCGGCAACGGTGTGACGGTAGCCAAGCTATCACATGGACGCGCTCTTTGGAGAACCTCTTTCCATGACTCGCTATCTGCACGCCCTCTCTACTTTTGTCCCGGCGTCTCCGGCTTCTGTCCGGGTGCCTCAGGCGAAGTTTCCTTCATACGTCCAAGATCCACACCGAACTTCGGGTCTTCCCGCGTTCCCGATACGCGTATCGGAACCTCTGTCCCCGCGCCATCCTTCTTGAAGAACCGATCTGCAGGTTTTAGCAGGAATCCCTTCCATCCACCCACCAACTCTGACACAGTGGCCTGCAGTTTCGCAGTCCCGTCAAACGCCAGCGCGCCGCCTTCCACACCGTAGGTGCCCTTCATTTCGATCAGCGCGCCTGGCACTGTGTACTGCAAATTGGGCAGCGTAATCACTCCGCTTGCCATCTGAAAATTGCCCTTCATCGCGGAGCTGATATTGGCGTCGCTCGTCGCCGGATCGGTCCGCTTCACGTCCTGGGGGCGACCCTGCCCGCGCAGGCTCAGTTGTCTAATGTCCCCCTGAACCTTCTCGCTCGTAAACAACGCGTCATGCAGCTTGAATGCTCCATTCAATTTCAGACGCTCCACCACCTGCTCGGGGCCTGGCAAAATGCGCAGAGTAGTCTTCAAGAACACCGCGCCCGTCAGTATCGTTTTACCGTCGTGGCTCGCCAGTCGCAGAAAATCCTCGATCCGTCCACGATCCACGTTCACTGCTAGATCTATGTCGTGCCCGCCATGAAACGGCGAATCTTTTTGGAGAACCGCGTCTCCGCCCGTAGACGCCTGAACCTGCAGGGAATCAGCGTTCTCATTCTTCAACCGCACGATCTGTCCACGCGCGGTAAAGTGCGACTCGCCCAGCGTTGCATCCACCGGATCGAGCCATGTGTCGCCGTCTGTTCCGTCCACCTTTGCATGAAACTTCGTATACAGCGGCATTGGATTCCCAAAATGCGTCAGCCTGAAGTCTGGCGTCTCCGTCTCCCCATCCACATTGATGTCCCGCAGCGTTCCCTCGTAATGTCCAGTCGAATTCAGGGTGCCCGCGATTCCTTTGAAGCCGCTCAGGTCCGCATCTACAAACTTGTAATTCCCATTCACCGAGCTAGCGCCAGGATCATCTGCCTGCCATGGCCCAAAAGTGCCCGTTGTGTATATCTCCCCGAGCGGTCGCGGGTTCGTCAATTCTGCTACGTACCCGATTGGACCGTCTGCGGTGACGCTGGTCAACGTAAGATGCGCGATCGCAAATCCTAGTGGCAGCTTGTTTGGCTTGTCGGTCTCCAGCATCAACTCAGAGTTTTCGCATTGCACGCGTTCAACCACCACATCTGAAAGAAGACCTGCATCCTGTCCTTTTTGCTTACCCGCGGACTCGCTGGCACCCGACCGCACTGGAGATGTCGCTGCCGTGGTACTCTCAGCACTCGTCGTTGGCTTATCGTGTCTTCTCGGCGGAATCGTCACTGTCAATCCTTCGATCTGCACCAGCGATATCCGGATCGGTTTGCCGGACTCGTACCGCAATGGCGCGTGGAAATGGAACTCCTTCACTCGAATCAACGGCAGCTCCGGCACCGCGCCCGCGTTCGCCACCGCGAGGCCCCCGTCTTTAGGTGATTGACTGGGCCACATTCGCAATCCACGTCCCTCTGCGAAGACACCCCATCGTCCATGCCGGCCGTTTCCAAATGAAATATGAAAGCTGTCCAGTTCCACCCGCGCGTCAAACCGCTCCTGCAGAGCGGCTACAATCCGCGCGCGCAAAAACGGCTCGGCCCGATGCAGCGCCACGGCTACCAGCGCAGCCAATACTGCGGTCACCGTCAGCAACCCACCCGCGACCCACATGAGCCACCTGTTTCTGCGCCAGAAACCTGCCTGCTGTTGCCCCAAACCTGCCTCCTACGCGTTCTCATTCTTCCAGACCGAGTCCATCCCCGTGCAAAGCTCGACATGATGTTTGATGCACTTACTTCAAGCGCGATTGGGAGGAACTTGCTTCGCAACTCCTCCCATCCCGGATCCCTCACAGTTGAACCCTGTTTCTTAAAAGACGGTGAATGACGTAAACTTCTTGTCACCGATGCAAGCGCAAATCGAAAATCTCGTAAAGCTGCAGAGTATCGATCTCGAGCGCGCCAGTCTTACCTTAGCCTTGCGCGCCCTACCTGCCGAGACCAGCCAGGCCGAAGCCGCCCTCGCTGCCGCCGAACGCCAGTCCGCCGAGGTTTCCGCCGCTCTCACCCGTGAAGAGACCCTCCGCACCCGTCTTGATCGCGAGGTCGCCGCCCACCGTCAGAAAGCCACCCGTTTCCGCACCCAGCTCGATACGGTGAAGACCCCCGAGCAGGCCGACGCCATCGAGCACGAAATCACTTTTGAAACCTCTGAAGCCGATCGCCTCGAGAATGAGGAATTTGCGAGCCTGGAGCGCACTGAAGCCCAGGAGGCCGCGCTCGCCGCCGCCCGCGCCCAGGTTGAGTCACTCGCCTCTGCTTTGGAAAAGACCCGTGCCCGCGTTGCCCTTCGCCAGCAGGAGCATACTGCCGAGCTTGCCACTCTTAACGCCGAACGCGAATCTCTCCGCCCGCTCATCTTGCCCGAGCTGCTCGTCCGCTACGACCGCCTTTCGGGCTCGCGTGGCACAGGCATTGCTCGCGTCGACAACCAGCAGTGCACTGGTTGCCGCATGGGGATCCGCCCTCAGACATGGAACCAGCTCCGCGAAGGCGAGCTACTTCCCTGCGACAGTTGCGGCCGCCTGCTCTACTGGGACCCAGCCATGGCTCCTGCCCCCAAAGCCCCCCAACCCGAACCAGTCCCTGGCTCCGGTCGTGCCCTCCGCAAGTCGCACCCGGCCGGAGCATGACCGTCGCAGCCAGTACTGCTGACTTTTTTTCACCTGTCTAATCAAGAGTTCATTTGGGATGCGTGGGCGCCCAGGTTTTGTAGTGGGCCAGCACGTCGACGCCTGCATTGTTGTACCATGCGTACCCGTTGCGGCGTTCGCGGCTCAGCTCGTTTACGTCGTCGTGAATGGTCTTGTCGCGATCACCGAAAATGGGCTTGTCCGTACCGATCTGGTAGTAGCGCGCCCAGATCGGACCGCTCCCCGCAACTGCCACCAATTTCCGACCATCTGGACTGGCGCGGTCAGCCCTGAAGTCGCCGCTGCCGTAACGGTATCCGTAAATCGCAACTCTAGTCATCCAGTCCGCTGCCGCATGGACCGCAGCCACCTCCGCCGGAGTAGGGTTGTGTAATCCCATCAAGAACTCCGCTATGGAATAGCTCTCATCGCTGCTCAGCGCGGCCATTTCGTAGTTGCGCGCCGAAGTGGGTTCCAGCGTGAGAGCATCATACTGCTGCGCCCACACTGTCTTTGTCCCCTTCACCACAATCTGCAATTTGAGCAGACACTCGATGCCGCGTTCCGACGCAGGACCTGCCAGCCGCTTGAGTTCCTGCGGCAGAAACGCGTAGTCTGGCGCGCTTTCTGACACATCATGCAATATCTCTACGGCATGCGTCATCGCGTCGTCATTGATGGTGATTGCGTCATGGTAGCCGCCTTCCAGCGGCCAGACCTGAGGCCAGCCGCCATTGGGATACTCCGAGTCCAGCAGATATTGCACGCCTCGTTCGACCGAGGCTCGAATCGGCGCAGCGTCCGCATCGCGATGCGCTGCCAACAATGCCGTGGTCACGCGCGCCAGAAAGCGAATCTGCATCCAGGTCGAATCGTTGTCGAGCGTCGCAATGTAGTGCCAGTTCTCATCCACAGGCCTGTCGAAGTCCGTTGGATCCGGAAACCGATTCATGTTGTCGGCGTCGTACAGGTCTCCAGGCGCGCGCGGGCTTGCGACCATGTCGATGTTCTTGCTCCAGCCGCCATCTGCTATCTGGTAGGTGATGATGTTGTGTGCCACATGCAGCGCTTCGTCGCTGGTAAACCATTCGGCCGGATGATCAGCCCTGAGCGCAAACATGCCGCGGCCCATTCCAGCATGCTTGGGATGGGTATTGCCCGCTGCCTGCTGCTCGTCCTTCAGCGCCTGTTTATCGGTCGCCTTCTGTCGATCCGAACGGTCCAGATAGGCCATCCACTCTTTACGTTCCTTCTTCGGCAGCGTCGCGATCCGCTCGCGGGTGACTGGCTGGGCGATGATGTTTGTGCCAATCACATTGGCCCCTGATTTTGTGGGCAATCCCAAGGCCGCCATCGAAGCCAGGAGCATCGCAAAGACTGCAGAATTGAATGTGCGCATTGCTTGATCTTCACGCGAGGCGACTATGGCTGTCAACCACTGGTCTGACCACCCAGACAAATCTCAAACGGCACCCTCTTCCATATTCTGGAGCTCTGCATACCACCCTGTTACTCTCTCTTTTATGAGCCCCACCGATTGCCGGACCCTGGTTACCCGAACCAACCACTGAGAGTTTGGAGCTCTTTCAGGAGTAAACTGTGCAGCGCATTTGCGTAGACATGGATGAGGTCATGGCCGATACACTCGCCGAGCACCTGCGTCGCTACAACCAGGCCTTTGATGAGGAAGTCACTCCTGAAGACCTCGTCGGCAAAGGACTCTGGGAAATCACACCTCTCGACCGCCAACAGCAGCTCCGCGCTTTCCTTGACGCCGAGGACTTCTTTGAAGACCTCGCTCTCATGCCCAAAGCGCAGCAGGTCCTCAAAGAGCTTTCCACGCGTTTTGAGATCTTTATCGCCACCCAGGCCATGGCCGTCCCCAACTCACTCGGCCCCAAGTATCGCTGGCTCCAACGCCACTTTCCCTTCATTCCGCCCACGCATTATGTCTTCTGCGGTGATAAGTCCATCCTTCGCGCCGAATACCTCATCGACGACCTTCCCCGCAACTTACTCCGCTTTGAAGGTCAGGGTATTCTCTACACCGCTCCGCATAACATCACGGCTACCGGTTTCGTTCGCGTCGATTGCTGGCTTCAGGTTGCGGATTATTTCGCCGCCATCGCCGGCTAGCAGTTTGCATCATAGGTATTAGAGTCCGGCGCTATGAGCGCGCGCTGATTTCCCGGCGCGGCACGAATCCTCCAAACCGCTGAGATTTAGAGAGCAGAATTGGACAATGGGTCATCGCAGGCATTAGATACCATCAACAAACCATGAGATCGATGCAAACTCGAGCAGTCGTCCTTCTAATTCTCTTGTTGCCGTTCTGCTGTCAAAGACGCGCCGCGGCCTATTCGTTGTTGACTCACGAAATGCTCATCGACCTCACATGGCAGGACTCCATCGTTCCCTTGCTGCTCAGCCGCTATCCCACCCTCACGCCCGCCGAGCTCGAACATGCGCGCGCCTATGCATACGGCGGCTGCGTCATTCAAGATATCGGCTACTATCCCTTTGGTGACACATCCTTTTCCAACCTCACCCACTATGTCCGCTCCGGTGACTTCGTCGTCAATCTCTTTCGCAATGCAGGAAATGCCGATGAGCTTGCCTTTGCCGTTGGCGCGCTTTCCCACTACATCGGCGACTCCATCGGCCATTCTGAAGCTACCAACCTCGCCGTCCCCATTGAATTTGAAAAGCTCGGCAAGAAATATGGCAAGGTAGTCACCTATGCCGAGGGCAGGCACCAACATGTCCAAACCGAATTTGCCTTCGACATTGACCAGATCGCGCATCATCGCACCGCACCGTTACGCTACGTGCGTCATGTCGGACTTGAGCTGCCTCAGAAGCAGCTCGCCCTGGCCTACTACCAGACCTACGGATTGACTGAAGACTTCTCCGGCACGCGCGGCCGTCGCTTCAACCTGCGGGCCTATCGCTTCGCAGTACACGTGTTCATTCCGCGCATTGCATATGCGCTCACCATCCAACGTCGTCATCACGAGCCCCCGGAGCCGGATACGCGGGAGTTCGCGGAGATCGAGAAAGAAGTGGCCGCGGTGTCAACGCTCAATCAGTGGGATTCATATCGCCGCAAAGCGGGAATCATTACCTATACACTCGCCGGCCTGTTCTATATCCTGCCCAAATTTGGCCCGCTCTCCATGCTTGCCGTAAAGGGACCCACCACGGACACTGAAGCCGACTACGTGCACAGCCTGTCGCAATCTCTTGCGGAACTTCGTTACAGCCTCGCGCGCTTCACGCCGCCCATCGCAACTCGCTCCACCGCAGCGAGCGCGGCTGAGGCCGATACGCATTCCTTGCCTCCGCCTTCGGGCGCGCTCCCTGCGGATCCCGCGGGCAGTCAAACCGTGCCACGTCACTCGCGAGATCCGCGCCATCCCTTACCGAATCGCGATCTCGATACCGGGCACGTGGTTCAGCCCGGCGGCTATTCGCTTACTGATTCCACCTACGCAGATCTCCTTCATCGCCTGACGCGCGTGCCCACTCAGCCCATCCCGCCGGGCATCAAACAAGATGTCCAAACCTTTTACGCCAATCCAGACTCACCCATTTCGACAAAGAAGAACCCCACGCAATGGGCACAGGTGCAGGCCGACCTGGTAACTTTCGCCGCGATGCCGACAAGCACCGAGCCCCAACCGTATCCCACTTACGGCGATGATGCCGACAGCGCCCAGTAACGGAACATCTAATCCCGTCCCGTTAGTCCCATGAAAATGAAAGCCCCATCCTTTCCGCAGTTTCATCGCAGAAAGGATGGGGCCACAAGACCTTCATCGGTTAGCGTTATCAATATCCTGGCGGCGGTGGCGCGCCATGGTGCAGGAAGGCCTCATACCCGGCTCTAAATCCGTGGCGATATTCCTCGATCAGCGGCGGTGGCACCGGGGGATTCCGGAACCGTGGATGCTTTTCCACGCCCGGTGGCTTTCCCTCGGCGACGTCCCGTCGTGCAGCTTCGAACCCTGTGTTAAATCCCTGCCGTCCCGCGTCGCTTAGTTCTAGCGGTGGGGGTGGTGGAGCATAAACAACCACCGGTTGCGGATGAGAGCACCCGGCCAGAGAGATGGGCAGCAACAAAGCAGCAAGTGCAAGCCATTTCTTCATATCGTTCCTCGCTTGTCGATTTGCGGCGTCCCGCCTGAACTTCCGGGCCGGCGCTTTCTCATTCAAACCCCAGGTCGCAAAAAGTGTTGCAATCTCATGTCAATTAACCTTCTGCACTGGTCGCGAAGTTCGATCCGCGGCTTCGGGAACAATCGAGTGTGCACGGGTGTCTAACTGAATAGGGCGCCATCAACTGCTCTAATCTTCGGCTCGCCGCATCCCCGCTGAGGTCGCTCACAAGTCATGCGCAAGTATCAACGCCGAAGATCGGTTCCGTTGTGCCGAGCCGCCATGGTCTCGCTCCCCATACTCTTCGGTCTTGTGCCTGCTTCGCGCGGCCAAGTCCCATCTCAGCCTCAGGCAGTCCCTGCCAGTCTGCCGGCCTTTGAAGTGGCGACAATAAAGCCAAACAACGATTCGAAGACCGGCCTTCGCATCACGCTGAACCCCGCTAACTTCGCGACCACACATTCGTCGGTCATGGACCTGATCAGATTCGCATATCACTTCAAGTCCGACGATCAGATTGTAGGTGCACCCAGCTGGGTCGGAACAGAGTTCTACGACGTTCAGGCGAAGGTGTCCGACTCCGAGGTAGAAGCCTTCAAGAACCTGCCTCTCGACCAGAGGTTCGAGCAGCGGCGCATGATGGTACAAGCGCTGCTGGCCGACCGATTCCGAATGAAGGCGAGCATGGAGAATCGCGAGCGCCCGGTCTATGCGCTTGTGGTTGCAAAGGGTGGCTCAAAGCTGAAGGAGGTCGAGGTCTCTCCATTTCCCCCGCCTGGAACGCCCGCTCCACCGGGAGCCCATCTTCCGCAACTCCGTCCGACTGGACACGACCAGTTCACGGCGAGTGCCTGGCCAATGAATATGATGGCCGACTGGCTTTCTTACTTCTCTGAGCTTGGCAACCGCATCGTCGTCGACGATACCGGCCTCAAGGGGCACTATGACTGGGTGCTCAATGGAGTTTCTCAGCAGCCGCAGCAACCTCAAGGTGCCGACGGAGCGATGCCCGACGAAACACCAACCTCGATTTTCTCCGCACTTCAAGAGCAGCTTGGATTGAAATTGGAACCGCGAAGGGCCCCAGTCGAAGTGCTTGTCATAGACCATGTTGAGCGTCCTTCCCCAAACTAGCTTCAACGCAGACAGAAAACGTACCACCCGTCACAAAAACACGGAACTGGCGAACTCAAAGACCCGTAATATCGTCTGTATCGGTATATCCCCAACAGGGAACAGAGCTGGTTCACCTCTCTCGAGTTCCGAACTCCCAACGGAGAAAAGGATTATCCGCATGATGCCTGAATCCCTCGCGCCCACATTGAGATGCAGCAGGAAGCCGCTGCTCAAGCTCGCCGCCGTCCTCGCCATAGCTGCGCCAGTCGTCTTCGGCCTGATGCCAGCCGATCAGCTCTGCGCGCAGGCCCCGGCGCCAACTGCCGGCCCGAATCCCGCGCCAGGTTCAGCGCAGGACCTGACAGGCACCTGGCAAGGCACACTCCACGCGGGCCAGGATCTGCGCCTTGTGCTCAAGGTTACGAAGGCTGATGGCGGTGCTTACGCGGCGACCGCCTACAGCATCGACCAGGGGGGCCAACCCATTCCAGTAGCCAAGATCACCCTGGACGGTGGCACGGTAAAGATGGCTGTGACGGCAATCGGCGGTACTTACGAGGGCAAGATGAGCGCCGACGGAAAGTCGATCGTCGGCAATTGGAGCCAGGGACCCAATCCACTGGCTCTTACCTACACGCGCGCCACTCCCGAAACCGAGTGGGCCATTCCGAAGCCTCCGCCACCCCTCCCGCCGATGGCCGCCGACGCGGACCCTAGCTTTGAGGTTGCCACCATCAAACCAAGCAAGCCGGATGATCAGCGCAAAGCATTCGTTGTTCGGGGAAATGAATTCCATATCATCAATCAGCCCCTTACGCAGATCATCTCGTTCGCTTACAGCGTGCAGGCCAAGCAGGTGATCGGACTTCCCGATTGGGGAGATTCCGACAAATTCGACATCGACGGCAAACCCGACGGCGAAGGCGCCCCTAACGGAAAGCAGTGGAAGATCATGATCCAGAAGCTGCTGGCCGATCGCTTCAAACTTACGTTTCACAAGGATAAGAAGGAGCTTTCTGTCTACGTGCTGAGCGTCTCCAAGACCGGAGCGAAAATGACCAAGAACGACAGCGCGCCGAACGGCCTTCCCGCCCTTTTCTTCCAGGGGTTGGGCAAACTCAATGTACGCAACGCGCTGATGACGGACTTCGCCGGACTCATGCAGAGCGCCGTACTTGACCGTCCGGTGCTGGACGAGACCGCACTCACCGGCAGATTCGACTTCTCTCTCAACTGGACCCCCGATGACTCGCAGTTCGCCGGCATGGGCGCCAGGGTTCCACCACCCACAGATAGCGCTGATGCGCCACCCAATCTCTACACCGCCATCCAGGAGCAGATAGGTCTCAAGCTGGAGGCCACCAAGGCCCCTGCCGACGTGATGGTCATCGATCACGTGGAGAAACCTTCGGCCAACTAAGCCTCTGATTCAGGCACTGCATCGGGTGTGCCTGGTCCTGATTTTGTGACCGGGGACGGCAAGCACAGTGAGCGGAAACGAAATGAGCACCGTCAAATAGGCGAACCCAGCGCGGAATCAGGAAGTGTGCGTTGTTTTGACTCTCCGGAGTCCCCGGCTCCCAACTCCATCAAGGACCGTGTAGGATGACCGAGCGCTTTGTGTCACAACTTGATCTTCGTGCGAAGCGGTTGCTGACTGCCTTTGGTCTCCTGGCCTGGACTGCGCCATTTCTGTTGAGCCAGCAAACACCACCCGCGGGTGCGAGGTCCGCCGATGCGCAAGCTGCTGCCATCCCCTCCGCGGTCTATGACGTAGCCTCCATTCACAAGTTCAAGCCCAACGGCGGTCCGTTGATGGTTTACACCAGGACAAATCCAGATGGCTTGACAGCATCGCACGTCCAAGTCAAATCGCTCATCTGCCTCGCTTATGGCGTCAGCGACTATCAGGTAACCGGCGGTCCTGAATGGGCGTCCTCCGACTACTATGACGTCACCGCCAAAATGGACGAGTCCACCATGGAGTCGCTGAGTACACTCTCTCCCGATCAGAAAACGCTGGTCCGTCAGCACATGGCGCAGGCCCTTCTCGCCGACCGGTTCAAGCTAGTTGTTCACCATGAGACAAGGCAATTCCCAATCTATGCTCTGGTTGTTGCAAAGGGCGGTCTCAAACTTCACGAGTCGAAGGCAGACGACGATTACAAAGACGGGCTCAAGGGATTCGACGGTCGGCCGGGCGGGAAAGGCATGATGCAAATGCAGTCGGATTCAGGGGGATTCGTAATTACCGCTCAAGGGTTTTCGATGGATAGGTTGGCAGTTCAACTTTCCGGGCAATTGAATTCGAAGGTTCAAAACAAAACCAGCGTTGAAGGAACCTATGACTTCACGCTTCGATATTCGCCCGACGATTCTGTGGATGCAACTTCATCCAGCTCCGCGGCGCCTTCGCTCTTTACCGCGCTGCAAGATCAACTCGGTTTGAAACTAGAATCCCAAAAGGGCCCGCTCGACTTGATTGTCATCGACCACATCGAGCAGCCTTCAGAAAACTAATCCCAGGTTGGAGTGACCTCATGAAGCAGGTTCGGCGAATCATCGATATCTCGCTCATCTGCATCCTTGCGTGTCTCTGTGCCTCTATCCGTACGGCGGCATCGGAGTATCACGGCCAGGTCACTTTCGGCGGTTTGCCCGTTCCCGGAGCCACCGTCACGGCTACGCAAGGGACAAAGAAGTTCAGTGCTATCTCTGACCAGGGCGGCGTCTATAACTTCGACAATCTGCCCGACGGCCAATGGAAGATTCAGGTTGAGATGCAGTGTTTCGTCACCATACAGGCCGACGTGGCCATCACCGCCAACACACCAGCCGGCAAGTGGGAATTGGTCCTGCTTCCCGTCGACCAACTCATGGCGAGCACCAAACTGACGCAGGCTCCGCCAGTCATCCAGCCATCCCTAATCACCCCTCCCGACGCAAAGAAACCCGACGCCGCGGCCGCTGCGAACGCACCCACCGAGATTCCCAAGACCCCGGACGAGCAAAGCCAGCAAGCCAATGACGGTTTTCTCGTCAACGGCAGTGTCAACAACGCCGCCACCAGTCAATACTCACTCGATCGCGCCTTTGGGAACCGCCGCCCCAATAGCAAAAGTCTCTACAACGGTGGCGCAGCGGCCATCCTCAGTAACTCCACGCTCAACGCACGCGCCTATTCTCTCACCGGACAGGAGTTACCCAAGCCGTTCTATAATCTCGTCACTGGCGCGGTCACTTTTGGCGGACCTCTCAAGATCCCACGCGTGTTGCCGCGCGGCCCCAACTCCTTTGTTGCTTATCAGTGGACGCGCAACCAGACTGAGCAGGACGAAACCGGCCTTGTTCCTACTGACGCAGAACGCACCGGCAACCTCTTCGGCCTACTCAATGCGCAGGGTCAGCCGGTCACTGTCTTCAATCCCACAACCGGTCTGCCATATGCTGGCAATCAGGTTCCTGTCAGCTCCCAGGCGCAGTCGCTATTACAGCTTTATCCCGTGCCGAACCTCACCAACAACCCGCTCTACAACTACCAGACGCCCGTGCTCACCAATGCTCATCAGGACGTGGTGCAGACGCGTCTCGACAAGACTCTTGGCCGCAAGAACCAGCTCTACGGAGCATTCAATCTGCAAAGCACGCGCGCCGACGGCGTCAACCTCTTCGGCTTCGTCGATACCACTGACACGCTCGGCATCAACACCAACATCAACTGGTCGCACCGCTTCAATCAGCATCTCTTCTTCTATACCAAATACAATTTCAGCCGTCTCAGAACCATCATCACGCCCGAATTTGAAAATCGTGAAAACATCTCCGGCAATGCGGGCATCGCCGGTAACGACCAGGATCCAGCCAATTGGGGCCCACCCGCGCTCACATTCTCTAGCGGCATTACCGGTCTGAGTGATGCCAACAGCTCCTTCAACCGCAATCGCACTGACGCCTTCTCGGCCTCGATCGGCGTATATCGCGGCCATCACAACCTCACCGTAGGCGGCGACTTCCGCCATCAGGAGTACAACGACTTCTACCAGCAAAACCCGCGCGGCAACTTTGCCTTTACCGGCGCCGCCACCGCAGGCCCGGCGACTGGTTCCCCCGCTACCGGCTCTGACATCGCCGACTTCCTCATTGGCGTTCCCGACACCAGCTCCCTCGCCTTCGGCAATGCCGATAAATACTTCCGCCAACCTGTCTACGACGCTTACGCCACTGACGATTGGCGCATACTTTCCGTACTCACCATCAACGCAGGTATTCGATACGACTACGAGTCGCCAATCTCGGAGCTCCATGGACGCCTCGTGAATCTCGATCTCGCTCCGGACTTTTCCGCCGACTCCTATGTCCTCGGCAGCAATCCTGTTGGGTCTGTCACCGGCAATCACTTTCCCACATCCCTCGTCCGCCCTGACAAGCTCGGTTACGAGCCGCGCATCGGCATCTCCTGGCGTCCCATCCCTGCTTCCACCGTTGTTGTGCGCGCCGGTTACGGCGTTTATCACGACACCTCGGTCTACCTCGGCTCCGCGCAGCAGCTTGCTCAACAGGCACCTCTCTCCACGAGCCTCAACGTTGAAAACTCCGCCGCTTGCCCGCTTACCCTCGCGAAGGGTTTCGCCCCATGCTCATCCGTCAGTTCTGACACCTATGCGGTCGATCCCAACTTCCGGGTCGGCTACGCGCAAACCTGGCAGATATCCGTGCAGCGCGATCTGCCCGGCGCGCTGCAGATGACTGCAACTTATCTGGGCGTCAAAGGTACGCGCGGCGTTCAGGAATTCCTGCCCAACACCTACCCCATCGGGGCGACCAATCCTTGTCCCGAATGCCCGCTGGGTTTTGAGTATCGAACCTCCGGCGGCGACTCCACGCGCGAATCCGGCCAGTTGCAGCTGCGCCGCAGGCTCCGCGCCGGATTCACCGCGTCCCTTTTGTACACGTATTCAAAATCCATCGACGACGACTCTTTCCTCGGTGGCCAGGGCCACGTCACTGCCACTTCGCAAAGTGGAAATTCAGGCGAGTCTTCGCCGGCACCCACACCGTCTGCATCGATTGCCCAAGACTGGCTTGACCTTCACGCCGAGCGTGCTCTTTCCTCGTTCGACCAGCGCCATCTCCTCAACGTGCAGGCGCAATACACCACCGGCCAGGGCGTTGAAGGTGGAACTCTCCTCACCGGCTGGCGAGGGAAGGCCTACAAGGAATGGACGCTGCTGACAAGCATCAACGTCGGCACTGGTCTTCCAGAAACGCCCAGTTATCTAGCCGCCGTCCCCGGCACCGGCTTTACCGGCACCATTCGCCCCAGCCTGACCGGCGCTCCGATCTATGCTTCCAATGCTAGCCAGCACCTCAATGTCTCTGCTTACACAGCGCCCGCCATTGGTCAATGGGGAACAGCAGGCAGAGACTCCATCACCGGTCCATCGCAGTTCAGCCTCAACTCCTCGCTAGAGCGCACCTTCCACCCCACCACCAAGTTCAATCTCATAACGCGCATCGACTCCACCAATCTGCTCAACCACGCGGTCTTCACCGGTTGGGTCACCACTGTCAACAGCACGCAATTCGGCGTGCCCGCGTCTGTCAATGCAATGCGCAGCCTGCAAACCACCGTTCGGTTGAGGTTCTAGCGATGAGAATCCTGACCAGCCTCGCCCTCATCTCCGCCGCTGTCGGCCACGTTTTCGTTGGTGCTCAGCAGATCGGCCAGAACAAGCCGGGGGAAGCGGCGGAGAGCTACACTCTCTCCGTTAAGGTGCAGTTGGTCACCGAGGCTGTCGTCGTCAAAGACAAAGACGGTAAGCCCATCCCCGGTCTCACCGCTAAAGACTTCGCCGTCACCGAGGATGGCGTCCCGCAAACCGTCCGCATTTGCGAACATCAGGACCTTAGTGCGCTCTCTGCGCCACTGCCGGTCTCGACGCCGGCAACCGAAAACGTGCGGACTTACAATAAGCTTGCTCATACGCAGATCGCCCCCGAGTCCGTCGACAACGAGCGCTACAAGAATCGCCGGCTGCTTGCCCTTTACTTCGACATGTCAGCCATGAATCCAGCCGACCAGCTTCGCGCTCTCTCGGCCGCAGAGAAGTTCCTCCGCACTCAGATGACCACCGTCGATCTCGTCTCCATCCTCCGCTACCAAGGTGGCGCGGTCGATATCCTCCAGGACTTCACCTCCGACCGCGACAAGCTGCTCAGTATCCTGCAAACACTGGTCGTTGGCGAAGCCCAGGGCGACACCGAAACCACCGACGACGCCAGCAGCGCAGACACCGGCGCGGCATTCGGGCAGGACGACAGTGAGTTCAACATCTTCAACACAGATCGCCAACTCTCCGCTCTTGAAACCGCCGTCAAAATGCTCGGCCAATTGAACGAGAAGAAATCGCTCATCTACTTCGCCAGCGGCCTCCGCCTTAACGGTGTGGACAATCAGGCGCAACTTCACGCGACAGTCGACTCCGCTATCAAGGCCGGTGTTTCCTTCTGGCCCATCGACACACGCGGCCTCGTTGCGCAGGCCCCGCTCGGCGACGCCACTCAAGGCTCGCAAGGTAACTCAGGCATCTACACCGGCGCTGCTGCTCAAGCCAACACTAGCAATTTCCAGCAGTCGCAGGACACGCTCTACGCTTTAGCGGGTGACACAGGTGGCAAGGCTCTCTTCGACAACAACGATCTGACTCGTGGCATTGTTCAGGCGCAGGAAGCTATCTCCGATTACTACCTCATCGGCTACTACGCGACGAACACCGCGAAGAACGGCCACTTCCGCCGCATCAAGGTTTCCCTCACGCAGAATCTTGATGCCAAGCTTAGTTATCGCGAAGGATACTACGCCGACAAGGAATTCAGTAAATTCACCATCGTTGACAAGGAGCGCCAGCTTGAAGATGCACTCATGCTCGAAGATCCTGTCACTGACTTATCCATCGCCATGGAGATCGATCACTTCCAGCTCAATCGCGCCGAGTACTTTGTCCCTATCATCGTCAAGATTCCCGGTCGCGAGTTAGCCCTTGCCAAGCGTGGTGGCGCCGAGCACACGCTCATCGACTTCGTCGGCGAGATCAAAGATCTTGTTGGTGGCTCCACTGTCTCCAACGTCCGCGACAACGTCAACATCAAGCTCTCTGATGCCACTGCCGCGGAGCTCGCTCATCGCCCCATCGAATACGACACCGGCTTCACCCTCCTGCCCGGCAAATACATGATCAAGTTTCTCGCCCGCGACGACGAGACCGGCAGAATCGGCACCTATCAAACCACCTTCATCATTCCAAACCTCAACAAGGAAGATAAGCGCGTTCCCATCAGCTCCGTCGTGCTCTCGAGTCAACGCGTCGAGCTCAATCAAGTTCTATTTGACGCTGCAAAAGCCAAGGACCGCCAGAAGGAAGACAGCGTCAATCCGCTTGTTCAGGATGGCAAGAAGCTCATTCCCAGCGTCACGCGCGTTTTCAGCACAACTCGTGAAATCTATGTCTACTTCCAAGCGTACAAACCGCCGCTGACCACTGCCTCGACAACCACCTCATCGAGTCCAGTCGCCAGCGCGCCCGCCAGCCAGCCGCTCTTCGCTTTCGTCACCCTCTATCAAGGCGGTAGCAAAGTCTTCGATACACCGCCCACCGCAATTGCTCCCAATCCAACCAGCCGCCTGGGAACCATGCCGCTTGCTTTCAATCTTGGCGTGAAGGGCCTGCCGCCAGGAGAGTACAACTGCCAGGTCACTATTCTCGACCCGACAACCGGGAAGGCAAACTTCTGGCGCGCCCCCATCCTGCTTGTCCCCTGAGTGATGTAGTTATCTGGGTAATAGCCTGATACCACCGTAATAGTTATAGTAGGCGCTTCATGCCGCGTCTCTAACGCCGAACTCCATCTCGTCAAACCGACGCCATTTATAAATAGCAATCGACAAAATCCAGCTCACGGCAAACAACGCAACAATACAATAGCCAAGCATGCCGAAGTTATCGTTGAGCTTGCCCACCAGGTTCCACAATCCGCCCGTCAGATGGAACTGTCCAGCCAGCAATCCCAATGCTTCGATTCCGCCCACCGCCAGCGCGACAACAACGGAAACAGAAGTAATCGTGATGTTGTAATACAGCTTCCTGATCGGCTTCACAAATGCCCAGCCGTACGCTCCCAGCATGAGAATATTGTCGGTCGAATCCACCAGCGACATCCCTGCCGCAAACAAGACCGGAAACACCAGGATCGACGAGAGCGACAGCCCCTTCGAAGCTTCCGCAGCGGAGAGGCCCAGCAGCCCGATCTCAGTTGCAGTGTCGAATCCCAGCCCGAACAGCACGCCCAGCGGATACATGTGCCAACTTCTATGAATCAGATTGAACATGGGCCGGAATAGCCGCGAAAGAAATCCGCGGTTTCCCAGCAGCAAGTCAAAATCCTCATCCACATAAGGCTCGCCGCGCCGCACTCGTACAAAGCTGCGAATCACCGAATGCAGCACAATCAGATTCACAATCGCAATTGCGAAAAGAAAGAGTGACGACACTAGAGTGCCGATCACTCCACCAATCTCTCTCACCGAGTCAATGCGATGTTGCAGCGCCAGCGCAGTCGCCGCAATCGCAATCGCTCCGACCACGACCACCGTCGAATGTCCGAGCGAGAACATCAGTCCAACGGCTACTGGTCGCTTTCCTTGCTGCATCAGCTTGCGCGTGACGTTGTCGATCGCGGCAATGTGATCTGCGTCCACTGCGTGGCGGAGTCCAAAGCTGTAAGCCAGAAAGGCCGTTCCCAACAGCACTGGAAATCGGTGAAACGCGACGAACGCCCAGCACCAGGCGGCCAGGTTGAAACCCAGCAACAGGCCATACAAAGCGATTACCTTGGCCTTGGTGCTGCCAGGCTCGTCATTCGCCAGACTCCGCAGGAGGGAGATCATCATGGTCCTTAGATTGCTGACACGGATAGTAGCTCGCTCTGAATATGACCGGAATAAATCATTGCAACAATGCCATTCGTCACATCAGACGCGGGATTCCCCGGAATGAGATTCCAAGTCCAAGCGTAACACGATTTTGCAAACCTTGCGAAGACGGCCTTCACTGCGGACTGTCTCAAAGGTCGGAGGTTCGAGGTCAGATATTTAATGTGAGTGCGTTGCGGTTTTCAGGTTGGCCCCTGAGTTAGTCAACACCAGCTTTCCCAGTTCCACCCCACGCAACGCCAGCATCCCGTCGGCAATATTCTGGAGATCCTTGCCCCGGCCCTTCATGATGATCACTTCCAGGCAGTAATGGTGGTCTAGGTGCACATGTGTAGCCGCCAGAATCATCGCTCCGGCAACGTGTTGCACCTCGGTCAGCTTTTGCGCCAAGTTTGGAACATGATGGTCGTAAACCAGCGTCAGTGTACCCACCACCGGCTTGTTTGACTCGACAGTCTCCTCAAGAAGCGCTTCGCGGATCAGGTCGCGGAAAGCCTCGGAGCGGTTCGCGTAGCCGCGCTTGGCGATCAGCCGGTCAAACTCTTTCAGCAGGGCGTCATCCAGAGAAACGCCCGTCCTGCTCAACTGGGCCATTCTATCGCTCCATTTTCTCCATCCCGATTGTAGTGGCTCCAAGATGACGGCCCGCGCAGCGCGCAGGCTCTTACAAATTCTCTCGCACAGTCGCTCTCAGTACGGTGCCCGTCGCGGGCTTTGCAGCCGCCAAAGCCGGACGCTGCAGCGGTGGCATCACCGAGGGCGCTTGGTGCATGGTCACAATAATTGCCCCTGCTGGCTTTTTCCCCGCGCACTGGTAGCTATGTGGCGTGCTCGCGTCAAAATAGACCGCATCGCCCGCCTCCAGCTTGCACTCATGATCACCGTGCCGCAGTTCCAGTTCGCCATCCAGCAGATATAGGAACTCGAACCCAGGATGCATGTGCCCTTTCGGCTCCATCTCTTTGGTCAGCGGAATGAACTCGGCAAAGTAGGGGTCCATGTGCCGGTCTGGCACCATGTATCCCAGGCTTTCGAAGAAGTACGTCGGGTTCTCTACCCCTGTCTGTGGCAGCCGCACGCGTTCCTTGCGCCGGTGAATGCGGAATAATGAGCTTGGCTCCGACTCAAAAAAATAAGAAAGGTCCTTCGAGAACACCATCGCAATCCGCGCCAGGTTCCTCAGCGTCGGCACCACTCGCCCCGTTTCAAGCTGGGAAAGAAAGCTCGCCGAGAGGCCCGTGTGCTTGCCCAACTCAACCAGACCCATCGACTTCTTCAGCCGTAGGCGCTTGATCCGCTCCCCAATCCTCTTCTCCGCAATGAAGCGTTCCGCGGTCTCGGGATCCACTTGAGTTTTCTGCGTTTCTTCGCTTTTCATCACCGCCAGCTCGCTCATCGGTCCCCCAAGGGCCACCCACTTGGTAGGATGCGCTATCAATGGATTTGTTGTCTAGATCAAAAACAATTCTCGCCCCATTAAATCAATCTGACTCAAAACCTATTATCGTTTCATCCTAGGTAAAGGAATGTTTACCTCGTCCATATGAGCGGCTCGCAACCCAAAATACTTCTCTCCGGAGCTTCGGGGATAGTCGGCTCAGCACTCCGCCAAGCGCTCGCCGAGCATGGTACATCCGTCCTCCAACTCGTTCGACGTCCAACCGGCTCACCTCTTGAGATCAAGTGGGATCCGCATGCAGCATGCCCCCTCGCGAACGCGGGACCCCTCGAAGGTCTCACCGCCGCGATCCATCTGTCCGGAGCCAACCTTGCAGCTCATCGCTGGACTCCGGCCTATAAACGCGAACTCGTTGATAGCCGTGTGGGTTCCACGCGCGCCCTTGTCAGGACACTTGCCAGCCTCCGCAATCCACCCCTGGCAGTCCTTGTTGCTTCCGCCACTGGAATCTATGGCAACCGTGCCGATCAGTTGCTCGATGAATCATCCACACCGGGCTCCGGCTTCATCGCCGATCTTTGCCAACAATGGGAAGCCGCCGCGCATGACAATGCAGCTGCCGGGGCCCGTATCGTTCACCTCCGCTTCGCGGTGGCACTCGGACCAGGCCCCGGTGCTCTCGCGCGTATGCTTCCCATCTTCCGGCTCGGTCTTGGCGGACCGTTCGGCTCCGGCACTCAATGGATGAGCTGGATCAGCCTCTACGACGTCGTTGCTGCCATTCTCTTTCTTCTCGAAGCCCCTGCACTCACCGGCCCCGTGAATCTCACCGCCCCTACCCCCGTCACCAACTCCCAATTCACCAGCGCACTCGCTCGCGCCCTCCATCGACCCGCGCTTCTCCCCGTTCCAGCATTCGCACTCCGCCTCGCGCTAGGTGAAATCGCCGATGAAGTGCTCCTCTCAAGCGCTCGCGTCTATCCAGGGAAACTCATTACTGCCGGCTTCCGCTTTACCCACCCTAAAGTCGATCAGGCCTTGGCCATTGCCCTCGGACTGCCCCAGCCCGTCACACCCGCGTTATCCTAAGAGGTCCGGTCACCCGGCTCAACTGAGGAGCTGGGGCTTCCATCCTTGCAGCGCTACTTGCTTCAAGAGTGGGAAACGAAACCGCCCAGAGAGCCGACAACCCAATGCCTGAAGAGATTACTCGCACTACTGAAACCTCTGAATCGTCCCCGCCCACCCCTGGCGCACAAACGCCGTCATCCGCACCTCAGGTGCCGACGTCTGCTCTACCGCAGGTGCAGGTGGCCACCATCGATACCCTCGGCCGGCATGAAGGTCAATCCGTGATCCTCCGCGGATGGCTTTATAACCTCCGCGAAAGCGGGAAGCTCCTTTTTCCCATTTTTCGCGACGGCACCGGTACCATCCAGGGCGTAGCCCATGTCAAGAGCGTGCCACCCGCGGTCTTCGAAGCTCTCAAGGGCTTGACCCAGGAATCCAGTGTGATCGTCACCGGCAAGGTTCGAGCCGACAAGCGGGCGCCCGGCGGTTTCGAACTCGACGTCGAAGACCTCGAAGTCGTGCAGCGCGTCCCCGAGTCTGATCCCTACCCAATCACCCTCAAGGAGCACGGCGTCGACTTCCTCATGGAGCACCGCCATCTCTGGGTCCGCTCTCCACGCCAGTCGGCTATTCTGCGCATCCGGGCCGAAATCATGCGTGCCGCTGCGGAGTACTTCGACACCAACGGCTTCATCCGCACCGATCCGCCCATCCTCACACCGGCGGCCTGTGAAGGCACTTCCACTCTTTTCCCCGTCGATTACTTCGGCGACCCGGCCTTCCTCACGCAGTCCGGCCAGCTTTACATCGAGTCAACCGCACTTGCTTTGGGAAAGGTCTACAGCTTCGGTCCCACCTTCCGAGCTGAAAAGTCCAAGACGCGCCGCCACTTGACCGAGTTCTGGATGATCGAGCCGGAGGTGGCCTACTGCGACCTCGATGGTCTCCTCAAGATCGCAGAAAACTTCCTGTCTCACATCGTCCAATCTGTCCTGAAAAACCGCGCTTCAGAGCTAGCTGTCATTGGCCGTGACCCAGCCAAGCTCCAGTCCATCATTCCCCCGTTTCCCCGCATCACCTACGACGATGCCGCAGCCCTTCTCAACGCCGCCCATAAAACCGGAGCGCTTGAGCAGCCCTTCGAGTATGGCAACGACTTCGGCTCCCCCGACGAAACCTGGCTCAGCAGCCAGTTCGACCGCCCCGTCATGGTGCACCGCTACCCGGCCAACGTGAAGGCTTTTTACATGGAGCCAGATCCCGCGAATCCCAGCCTGGCTCTCTGCGTAGACGTCCTGGCTCCAGAGGGTTACGGTGAAATCATCGGCGGCTCTCAGCGCGTCTCAAGTTATGAGCTGCTAAGCAGCCGCATTGACCAGCATCAGCTTCCCCGCGAAGCTTTTGAGTGGTACTTGGACCTCCGCCGCTACGGCAGCGTCCCACACAGCGGATTCGGAATGGGTATCGAGCGCGCGGTGGCCTGGATCTGCGGCCTCGATCACGTTCGCGAAACCATCCCCTTCGCCCGCACCCTTCATCGCATCTATCCTTGAAGCTATCGCGGTTCCGTCTGGCCCGGCGCAGCGCTCATCTCCTTTGTTTCGTGCCCGGGTCGTCGGGATTTGGAAAGTAAGACAGAATGCAATCCGGTTCTCGTACCACCAAATAATTCCCCATGCCACTAAAGTGGTCGTCACATTTCGTCCAGCAGCGGATTACGATGACGGTATGTTTCCCCTGAGGCTACTTTGTGCGCTGCTGGCGTTGAGCCAGCTCTTTGTCTTGCACGGAATCGCGCAGCAGTATGCCTTTCAAGAAGACAGTGACAATCAGGGCCTGAATAGCCTCACCATCAACTGCCTCCTGCAGGACCGTTCCGGAGTTGTGTGGGCTTGCACTGAGAACGGCCTTTACCAATTTGATGGATCCACTTACACCCGTTTAGGAGCCGAGCAAGGGCTCCTCGATAGCTATATCCTGTCCATCCACCAGGATGCTGCTGGCGAACTCTGGGTCTGGACCAGTACTGGCCTTTATCACGGAGATGGCCATCATTTCAGTGCAATCGTCGTCGGCCTCGGCGGCATGCCCGGAAGCTCAGGCCAGCAGCTCACCTCGACCGCCTCCGGACAAGTCCTCGCGGTCAGTAAGCGCCATCTCTTCCAAATCACTCGCACCAATTCCGGCGGAACCTGGAGCGTCTCTCCTTTCATTTCGCCGGAAATGCTCAGCGCGCACCCGGAATTGGCAACCATCTACAGCGTCTACGTCCGTCACGACGGATCGGTGTTGACCGGGTGCGGCGATGCAATCTGTCAAATCTCAGGCAGTAATGTGAGAGTCTTTGGGCCTGCTGACGGGGTCGTATCCGATACATGGGCTTGGTTCCTTGAGGATTCCGCCGGGCGGCTCTGGATGCGCGGCTACCACCACATTCTTCAACTCGGATCGCACGCCTCCACGTTCATGAATCAGGACATTCCCTCTACACCGGTAACTTTCTCCACCCCGCTTGTTCCCATAATCGAGGACACACAGCGCCGCATTCTCACCCGAACAGACCGTGGTTTGGCTATATGGAGTCAGGGTCGCTGGCAGACGCTCGGCGCAGTGAACGGCCTCGATGTTCCCGGCATCCTCTCGCTCATGGTCGACCGCGATGGCACCCTCTGGCTCGGCACGTACGGAAAGGGTGTTGAACGTTGGCTTGGCAATGGAAACTGGGAAACCTGGGCTTCCGGCCAGGGGCTCGAAGGGAATCTGGTCTGGTCCCTGGTTCGCGACCACAAGGGAACATTGTGGGGCGCTTCCGAGCATGGCATCGTCAAATTCGACCAGGCCGGCAACACCTTCGTTCCCTGGAATCCGAACTCCGACGTGCCGCACGGGCAAGTCATTTCTGTAGTCGAAGGGGCCGACCGCAACCTTTGGTTCTCGTCCTCCGCCGGCCCGCTGCTACGTTACTCGCCGGATACAGGCACTTCCCGCAACTGGAATATGCGGCAAGGCCTGCGTTGGATCTGGAGAGCCTCATCTACCAACGTGTGGGGCATGACAAACTCTGGCCTTTACACCTTCGACCAAGCTTCAAACGACATCGTCAAGGTGCACAATCCCGCCGTGCAGGACCAAGCGTTCTATGACGTCTGCGAAGATGCCCATCATGGGCTGTGGTTCGCCTCCAATACCGGCATTATCCATCTCGTAGATGGCCAGTGGAGCAAGATCGTAGTGCAGGGCATCGTGGCAAGCGACCGTTTCGGCAATGTGGCTTGTGCCGCTGACGGCTCGCTCTGGATCGGTGGCGCTTCCACGGGCGTTGAGCACCTTCGCGTTCAGGGAAACATCGCTACGGCGGCGGATCCTTCGCCACCCCCTGGCTTCAAGTCCATTGAACCGATGTTTCTTGAACACGATCGCCGCGGCTGGCTCTGGATCGGCAGCGGTTCCGGCGTTTACGTCTTCAATGGCAATCGCTGGCGGCACCTCACCAAGAACGACGGGCTCGTCTGGAATGACTGCAACGAGGGCTCCTATCTTCAGGACACTGACGGCTCCATCTGGATTGGCACCTCGAACGGGCTCTCCCATCTGCTCCATCCTGAAGCCATCTTCGACCAGAAGCCCCTCCAGGTACTCATCACCGGCGCGAGTCTTGGAAACACTCGCATCTCTGTCGACGATGCTCCCTCCCTCCCGTGGACACGGGAGCCGCTACGAGTCCACGTCGTTTCCTCTCCTTTGGAGGACCAACCCTCCACCGTATACCGCTATCGTCTCGTCGGCCTCGAACAGGACTGGAACACCACGCGCGACCACGACCTGAGCTATTCGTCCCTTCCCGACGGAGCATTCCGGCTCGAAATCTACGCTGAGGACACGGAGAGCGACATTCGTTCTCCTCTCACGGTTGTTTCCTTCACCATGCGCCCACCGTGGTGGAAAAGCCTTCCATTTGAAATCATTCTGGGCGCGCTTCTTATTCTGATGATTCACATCATCCTCCGCCATCGCGAGCGCGGGCTGCTTGAAAGCCAGGCAAAGTTGGAAGCCCTGGTGCGCGAAAGGACCGGCCAGCTTGAAAAAGAGAAGGAGCAGCTCACTGAGGCCCGTGAAGCCCTTCGCGAACTCGCCAGCCGCGATCCCATGACCGGGCTGCTCAATCGCCGCGCCATCTACGACGTCCTCACCAAAGAAATGGCGCGCATCAGACGGGACGGAAGCGCACTCACCGCGGTTATGGTAGATCTCGACCACTTCAAATCAGTGAACGACACCTACGGCCACATCGTGGGAGACGATGTTCTGCGCGAAATCGCCGTCCGCCTTACCGATTCCGTACGCCCATATGACTCAGTCAGCCGGTATGGCGGCGAAGAGTTCCTCCTTGTCATGCCGCAGATGGAGGTCCCCGATATGCGTGAGCGTCTGACCGCGGTGCACAATGCCATCTGCCTTGAACCCATTCAATTTGCCAGCGGCCAGATCAAGCTAACATGCAGCTTCGGCGTATGCACACTTTTCGGTGGCCAGAAGCTGACCGTCGAGCAGTTTCTCGACCGCGCGGACCGCGCTTTGTACGACGCCAAGCACTCAGGAAGGAACCGCATTGTCTACTGCACCCCCGTCGTCGTGGACTGACGCTGTGGACCCACTCGCCAAACGCCTAAGTGATTTATCCTGAGCGATTTCCGCTATTGAGCCACGGTAATCTAAGCTTTACGATCTTCCCACTCCGATCGGGCACCACTCGCTGGCATGCAGCAGATCTCAAAGCCGCAAGTTGGCAGTGGGCTTCGTGGCCGCCATTAATTATCCGTTGCAACAACTTTCTTGCCCGATTGCCGAATCTTCCCGCTCCGTTCCCCAATCAAAAGAGCTGCTGTTGACGCATATCTCGCAAGCCCTCAAGGAGCCACAGTCATGACCTTGTCTGCCAATGAAGTTCATAGATCGAAGCAAGCCCCTCTCGTTGATGGCGTCTTGCCCATCCTCCACCAGCGCTGGAGCCCGCGCGCTTTCGCTGATCGCGAAGTCAGCCCAGCCGACCTGACCAAGGTCTTTGAAGCCGCCCGCTGGGCCGCCTCTTCTAACAACGAGCAGCCTTGGCGCTTTCTTGTCGGCCACCGCAACTCCTTGACTTATAAGAAAATATTTGACTCCCTCGTGCCTTTCAACCAGACTTGGGCCGGCCATGCTCCGGTGCTTATTCTCGGCGTAGCCAATACCAGATTCAGCCGCAATGGTTCCTCGAATCGAGTCGCTCTTTACGACTTGGGAGCGGCAACATCGTATCTCACGCTTCAGGCTACCGCCCTTGGCCTTGCCACCCACCAGATGGGAGGCTTCGACCCGGAAGCCGCGCGGAAATCCTTTGAAATTCCTGAAGATTACGCCATCGGCGCAGTCATTGCCCTGGGGTATCAAGGAGAACCAGAAACTCTCGCCAACGAGCAGCTCATCGCGCAGGAAATCGCGCCCCGGCAGCGTAAGCCACTGAAGGAGTTCGTTTTCTCTGCCTGGGATTCCCCGGCGAACCTGGCCTGACCGCAACATTTGCCGACAGGTTGGCCTCCCGACCAGCACCTCCCGCGCAAGTTAAATTGGAAGCAGGAGGGATTCTGATTTTGACCCCCACCCCGTCACGCAGTCATCGGTATCCGTCTCCCGCTCGCAGACCCAGACACCTGCGGTTCAGCCGCCCTGCACCTAATTGGCCCTTGCGTGGTGCGCTCGCCGGCGCAGCCTTCTGCGTGGCGCTGCTGGCCTGGGCTGCGATTGCCCGCCAATTGGCGCCGGAATCCAACACCTCCCTCACTCGCTTTGACGCCATCATCGTTCTCGGTACGCCGGCCGATTCCGACGGCAACCCCACTCCCTCACAGTTGGCCCGCGTCACCGAAGCTGTACACGAGTACGAGCGTGGTATTGCCCCGCGCCTCATCCTTACTGGCGGACCGGTCTTCAATCACTTTGTCGAAGCACGCGTCATGGCGCAGGCAGCGCATGCGCAGGGTATACCGGACTCCGCCATCTTTGTCGAACCTGAAGCCCGCAACACCATCCAGAACGCTTGTTACTCCGAGCGCATTATGAAATCCCACGGCTGGCGTTCAGCTGAGATCGTCGCCAGCTCCGCCCATCTTCCCCGCGCGACTCTTATCTTCAATCGCCTTCCTATCGAGTGGCGCGCCCACGCCGCTCCTTCCTTGTCACCCAATTCAGCGGCTAACAATATCGCCTCTGCATCCGTCGAAACCCTGAAAACCATGCGCTACCTTATCTGGGCTCGTTTCGCCGATCGCTGCGAGCCATAATTGCGAGCTACAACCCAATGCAAGTCGAGCCGGATCCGCGTTGTCCCTCGTCGCCGCGGTCCTGTAAGCTGGATGGTGATGCGTCTTCAAGTTAGTTGTTTCGTCTCTCTCGTAGCTGTTGCTGCCGTGGCTCTCCATACGGGCCCCCCTGCCCTGGCCCAATCCACTGCCCAGCCCGCCGCACCCGCCACCACCACCAACGGCACTTACATCGCCGTAGATCCATTGGCCCTTGTCCGCTATGACAACCGCTACGACATTTCGCTGGGCATGGCCTATGCCCGCGTTATGGCTGGCCCTACTCTTAACCAGGGCTCCAATCTCGGCGGACTCGATCTCGCTGGGTCCTATTGGTTATCGAAGCACTGGGGAATCGAGGGCACCGGACGAGGCTACCTGGGCACCAGCGGCGCTGGCCTCGGAGATAACGTCTCCACCCAACTGATCAAAGGCCCTTTTGTCGCCCAATACATCTTTGCCGGCGGCCCTGAGTGGCTCGGACCCCACAACAAGCACGGCGCTCTCATCGCCCATGTTCTTGTTGGCGGCGCATACGGCGAATTCGAGAAAGACTTGCGCGGCTTGCCACCCTCTGCTGTCGATTTCTACAACGATCAGGTTGCGCCTGCTGCGGTCTTCGGTGGCCACTTGGACTTGAATCGCTCCGCCCGCTGGGTCTTCCGCATTACGCCTGACGCCTTGTACACCCGCTACAGCACGAACTACGCAACTCCCACCACCGGAACCGGCGGTCACGACAACTGGAACTTCGCTCTCTCCGTCGGTGTTCAGTACAAGTTCAAGAAGAAGAGATAATCCACCCACATTCCCGCTCCTACCCCCTATCGCCGAATTCATGACTTCTTAGCCCGGCAGGCCAGTCGCACGCCTGCCTTCGGGTAACCATCCTCGATCCAACGGCGTCGATATAAAATCACGGGCTGCTAACAGCAATCTGTCTGTGGTATTCTCCACCGTTCGGTGACGCCTCTGAATAAGTGCCGCCGGGAAATATGTCGTACCGGATTGCGGTGCTTCCTCACGTGCGCCGCGGAGCTCTTCTAACCAGGGAACCGAAGACAGGATCAAACGGCTATGAGAGACACACTTGGAGTTTTGCTTGCAGGGGGAGCCGGGGAGAGGCTCTTTCCGCTTACCCGCGATCGCGCCAAACCGGCCGTGCCCTTTGGCGGGCATTACCGCATCATCGACATCACTCTCTCCAACTGCATCAACTCCGGCCTGCGCAAGGTCTATATCCTCACCCAGTACAAAGCTCTCTCGCTTAATCGGCACATTCGTGAAGGTTGGACCGGCATCGTTGCCCAGGAACTCGGTGAGTTCTTTGAGCTCCTCCCGCCCATGCAGCGCACCGGCTCCAACTGGTATATGGGCACCGCCGACGCAGTCTACCAGAACATTTACTCCATCGGCAGCGAGCAGCCGACCTACATGATCATCCTCTCAGGCGATCACATCTACAAAATGGATTACAGCCGCATGCTCGAGCACCACAAAGAGACAAAAGCCGAGGTAACTCTGGCCACGCTGCCCATTCCGCCCGACGAAGTCTCCCGCTATGGCGTCGTCGAAGTTGGTTCCACCGGGGAGGTCCTCGGCTTCCAGGAAAAGCCCGCGTCCACCAGCTTCCGTTCGCCCTTCAACCCCAATGCGGTCGACGCTTCCATGGGCATCTACATCTTCAACACCGAAGTCCTGCTCAAAGCCCTCATCGCCGATGCCGAAGACCCCAACTCCAAGCATGACTTCGGCCACAACATCCTGCCTAATCTGCTCGGTAAGAAAAAGATGATGGCTTACAGCTTCGTCGACGAAAACAAGCAACAGGCGCTTTACTGGCGAGATGTGGGCACCCTCGATGCCTATTACGACGCCAATATGGACCTCTGCTCCGTCTCTCCGACTTTCAACCTCTACGACAAGAACTGGCCCATCCGCACCCGCGTCCGCCAATACCCTCCCGCCAAGTTCGTCTTCGGCGAGCCGGGCCGCACCGGCTCCGCTATCAATTCCGTCATCACCGCCGGCGTCATCATCTCGGGTGCTTCGGTCTCCAACTCCGTCCTCTCGCAGGATGTCCGCGTCAACTCCTACTCCGATGTCGACGCCAGTATTATCTTTTCCCACGTCAACATCGGCCGCCACTGCCGCATCCGCCGCGCCATCATCGATCGCGATGTCCACATTCCCGAAGGCACAGTCATCGGCTACGATCCCGTCGAAGACAAGCGCCGCTACTTCGTCACGCCGTCCGGCCTCACGATCGTCACCCGCGATGCCTCGCTTTTCGAGAACCCAGTCGACCCCGAATTCCTGCAGCGCTACTAGCGTATCTTCGCCCTTGAGGTGAAGGCGCCAGGTGCCCCATCCGTCCCGCGCACTTTGCGGAATGGATGGGGAAGGATGAGTTCGCAGATTTGTTTCTCCCATGCCCCAGGGAGGGAGATTCGGTAACCTTCCCGTCTCTCATGCATCTCACTGTGGGGTCGAGCCATGAGCCACAAAATCCTCACAACTCAGTCTGAGCCGGAGCTACGCCACTTTGGTCGCCGCGCCTTCATCCTTTCCGCCGCAGGCGCAGTCAGCGCGGCGGCATTCTGGGGTCTGCGCCGTAGCACCGTCGCCGCAGCGAAGCCGCTCGATCCAAACGAAGGACCGAAGACTGTCACCATCGTTGAGTTTGGTCCCGACGGCAAACGCACTCGCACGGCCACCCTTCCTCGCGTCATCAAGACCGATGCGGAATGGCAGCGCCAGCTCTCAAAAACTTCCTATTGGGTGACTCGCCACGCTGACACAGAGCGCCCCTTCACCGGCGACCTGCTCAACGAGCACGAGCGCGGCATCTTCCGCTGCATCTGCTGCGACCTGGCGCTCTTCAGCTCCGACACCAAGTTCGACTCCGGCACCGGCTGGCCAAGCTTCTGGCAACCCATCGCGAAGGAGAACGTAGTGGATGAGACCGACAACAGCCTCATGATGGTCCGCACCGCTGTTTCCTGCCGCCTCTGCGATGCACACTTGGGCCACGTCTTCAACGACGGCCCCGCCCCCACCGGCCTGCGATACTGCATGAATTCAGCTGCACTGCGGTTTGCGAAGCTGGCCTGAGCTGAAGGCGTCGCTTGGTTGCTGGATCGGCAACGATACAACCGAAACCCCAAACCGGCCATGTCAGGTCCGGCAGGCGAACAGGTTTATGCCTTAGGATTGGAGCCGTCTCGTATTTCGAGGTGGAATCGTGTCTGTTCGCTGCGCGTGGCTCATCCCATTTCTTGCGATCCTGATATCCCCAAACCTACTTCCGCAAGACGATCGCCGCCAATCGGTGACTGTGGACGAATCGAAGATTCAGTTCCATCTTTTCCCCGATTTGGGAGTCGACTTTCCCCTCACCAACCAAGCGGATCATCCTCTTCAGGGTGCCCTTGTTATCGAGATACTTGATGAGGATTCGAATTCGGTCGTCGACCAGGCGGACAAGGATTTTCAGATTGCTCCGGGCACAGTCACCGAGTCACTGAGCCTGGCCCAAAAACCGGTGTACCAGAGCCCTCTTGGCTTGGGTGGCCATCGCCTTCGCTACACCATCACGCTGCAGGCAAGCGGCGAACTTGTGCCGATTCAAGGAATCATCCAGCTTGGTCCGCACATCGTCGACGGATTTGGCATTCAAGGGTATCCGAGGTCACATTTTCACTGCGGCTTGGACTGCGGCTTCCTTGTGCGAGTGGCGGACCCCAACAGCGGCCGCGGCCTTGCGGACTACGAAGTGGAAGCCGAGTTCTATCAGGGCAGCAAAACGGTGATCCATGCGACCACTGATAAAGACGGCTATGCGGAGATTCGCTACAATCTGCCGATCGATCGCGTCGACCAGGACGGTAGCTTCGAAGTTACAGTCTCCCGTGGGTACTATAAAACGGCCTGGGGCGGCCTGTTTTTTCGGCGTGCGCCTCCGCATCTCACACTGACCACAGATAAGACCGCCTATCACCCTGGTGAAACCGTTCATGCTCACCTGCTGCTGCTCGGGACCGACAGAAAGCCGTGGGCCAGCAGTAATGTGACTCTCAAATTCACGAACGTTTTCAAAGAACAGGAACTCCTCCAAAAGAAGATCGTGACTTCCCCAACCGGCGAGGCTTCCGAGGATTGGACGATTCCGGAGGATACCAGGGACGGCACCATTTCAATTCTGGTGACATCAAACGACGAACCGCAAGGAAACTGGACGGCGCAAAGCAAAGTAAAGATTCGGGTAGAGAAAGAAGTCAAGCCGACATTCGTCTTGAACGCCGTCCTCGATCACCAGTACTATCTGCCGGGTCAGATCGCGAAACTGACAGTGACGGGGCTCGATCTTTTCGGCAAGCCGATCCATGATGGCAAGGTCATGACGAAGACGGGGTGGTACCCCGAGGTGGAATCGCAGGGAAAGCTGGACGACTCGGGAGAGTTTGTTGCTCAAATCGACCTGAACAAAATGTCGGACCAGTTTAAGGAACTGCTCGAGCAGGGACGCCCGGGGCCGCACTTCTATGAGTTCCCAGTCTATGTTTCGCTAACGGAAAGTTCAACCGGAAGTACCGAATCGCGCCATGTTGCATTGCGCCTCACGCCTCAGGAGATTCATCTCCGCACGGGCGAGGGCGGATCTGAAGGATCAAAGAAGACCTTTAGCATTGTCAGCTCGTACGTCGACAAATTGCCTGCTTCAGTCGATGGAGTGGTGGAGGCGGCGATACCGGCCGCGAATGAGAGATGCCCCGCCCAGCCCGAGAAGGCGCAGCGAATCAGCCTGGGAAGCTTCCATACCAATAGCTATGGCGTTGCGCAATTCACTTTGCCCCAAAGCTGGATTCACTATGCCTATCCGCAGCGCGAGGACGGACCCTATAGCTGGTACGCGCGAACTCATAAATGGGACGCACCCAACGAGCGGGCGTCCAAATATGCCTGCATCCTGCTAAGGGCATCGGATGGAAAGGGCAAAACCGGAAGTCTTTATCAGGAAGTGTGGGTCGTACGCGAGACGCACTTCGGAACGCGCTTCTCTACGGATCACTCAATTTATCGTCCCGGCGATCCAATCCATGTCTCGATTGAAAGCGATGAGGGACTGGCAGAAACCTTGGTCGAGATACGCACCCCAGAAGGAGAACTGCTTGGAGCTCAACACCTTCAGCTATCGAATGGCAGCGCGCACATGACCTTTCCGTACAACGCAAAGTTCCAGGGGCTGTTATTTGTGCATGTTTATGCCATAACAGGAAAAGATGATCCGAATCCCGTCGATTCATGGAGCCGAGAGGTGATTTACCCTACGGGCGCGGGACAAAAGGATGGCGAGAGGTGGCCAACCGAGATGTGGGATCCAGACCGCGTCGAACCGGACAATCCACGCTTCGCGGTAACTTCAGGAGAGGATGATCGCGGACGGATCGCGGGATTCGAAAAAACTGACCTGCTCCGTCTTGATCCGGCCCGTCCATTTCCTGAAGGGCTCGACCTTGTAGCCTGGGCATTGCTTGATAGCCAGCAATCGTGGGGAGGATGGTGGGTGGGTTACTACACCTTCCGTCATGAGAAGTTCGATAAGGAGAACCTGGCCACCATGGAACGAGCGTTGCGGAAACTCTATACACAGAATCCGCAGACAGCTCGATATCCGAAGACCGAAGGGGATCTTCGTGAGGACCTGAAAAAGGGGGGCGTCGACTTTTCTTCTGAATGCGATGGTTGGGGAATGCCGTATCGGGTTGTGTTCGATCCGAAAACAAGAACGCTTGAATTTGTGAGCAGCGGCCCCGATAAACTCGCGAATACGAGTGACGATTACCTTGCCGGAAAGATCAACTGGCCCTGAACTGGATGGGGAAGAGCTGCCCCTCACTTCGCCTGCCTTTCCACAAACAGCTCGGGAAACTGCGCCTTCAGCGCCTCAATCTTAGGCCGGTCGCAAACCAGAATGTAGGGATTGTTCGGGTTGTTATCGGCATAATGCTGGTGATACGACTCCGCGTCGTAAAACCCTTTCAGCGGCACAAGCTGCGTCACAATCCGCCCCGGAAACACATGCGCCGCATCCAGTTGCGCAATGTACTCCGCGCTGATCTTCCTCTGCTCCTCATTGCTATAGAAGATCGCCGAGCGGTACGACGTGCCCACATCCGGCCCCTGCCGATTAAGCTGCGTAGGATCGTGCGCCACCGAAAAGAAAATCCGCAGCAACTGCCCGTAGGTAATCTTCGACGGATCGTAGACCACCTTGATTGACTCGGCGTGTCCGGTGGTTTCGGTTGTGACCTGGTCATAGGTCGCGGTGGAGGCTGAACCGCCAGCGTAGCCGACCGTGGTGGCTACCACGCCCTTCACACGTTCGAAGACCGATTGCGTGCCCCAGAAGCAGCCGCCGGCGAACACCGCGGTCTGCTTACCGGGTGCCTGTGTGAGCGCGACATCGTCGGTGGCGGCGGGAATGGGCGACCGACCCGCTCCCTTTGCTTTGGTGTAGACGCCTGCAACAGCGATAACAACGACAAATAGGGCAATCAGGGAAAACGGACGAGACATGGAACCTCCAGCACAGGGGAAGCGGACGCGGTGAGCGCCACCATACAGATGCTCGACAGGGTGAAAGGTTACGGTTCGGCCGGCGCCCGGCTATTTGCTTTTGCCTTCCACCAGATTTGGAAACTGCTGTTTGAGCGCTTCGACTTTGGGCCGGGAGCAAATCTGGATGTAGGGATTGTCGGGGTTTTGGTCGGCATAGTGCTGGTGGTAGGGCTCAGCGTTGTAAAAGCCTTTCAGGGGGACTACCTCAGTGACGATCGGCCGACTAAATGCGTGGGCGGCGTCGAGCTGCTTGATATATGCATTACTCAGGTCACGCTGCTCGTCGCTGCTATAGAAGATGACTGACCGGTACGAGGAGCCGCGGTCTGATCCCTGCTGGTTCACCTGCGTGGGATCGTGGGCGACCGAAAAGAAGATGCGCAGAAGCTGTCCGTAGGTGATCTTCGAGGGATCGTAGACGACCTTGACCGATTCGGCATGACCGGTGCTCTCAGAGCTGACCTGCTCGTAGGTTGCTGTATCGGCGGAGCCGCCGGAGTAGCCGACGGTAGTGGAGACCACGCCTTTGACCCGCTCGAATACCGACTGCGTACCCCAGAAGCAGCCTCCGGCAAAGACGGCAGTTTCCTGGCCCGGCGACTGCTGAAGTGGAACGTCGCTCGCAGGCGCGGGGATGGGGGAGATTTCGGCACCTTCCGCTCTGGCGCTTAAGCCCGCCACGGCATTCAACGCGAAAAACAGAACGGTCAACGACAACGATTTGAGCATGGAACCTCCGGCACCCGCAACCGAACAACAGACCCCCCATGTTCTTCAGATGCTTACTTCTGTTAGAAGGACTACGGCGGAAATGGTTACTAGGCCGCAGGCATGACCACAAGGTCCTGACAAAGTCAAATTGCGTTGGTCCGCTGGGGAACTAACTGTGCAAATCCCGCGTATTAGCAAAATATGCAATGCGTGGGTACATTAAGCTGGAGCGTGATCGGGTTGGCTTCGCCAGCCGCCCCCTCACGGCGTACTCTGGAAGGTCCCCGGGCTGGCGCACACAGGGTGCCCGCTGCGGGCCATGCCCAGGGGGTAAAGGCAGTTACGCCAGCATTCCGCCAGGCACGCGTGGAGGGTAATCCGCTGGAAGCCGACTGGTCCCAAGTCGTCCGTCTTTGCATGAACGGCGATTCAGGCGCATGGGCCGAGTTGGTCCGCACCCACCACCGTCGCGTCTACGGACTCTGCTATCGCTTTACCGGCAACCCCGCCGACGCTGAAGATCTGACTCAGGACGTTTTTCTGAAGATCTATTCCAACCTCGCCAGTTTCGATACCAACCGCGGCAGCCTCCAAGTGTGGATCACCACCATGACCCGCAACCTGCTGGTCGACAACTTCCGCCGCACCCGCAACCTGCGCGCCACCGGATCTCTGGACGACGGTTGGGAATCTACTGAGGAACTGAAGCCGATTGACCGACTCACTTCCAGCGGCCCTTCACCCCATGAATCGGCGGCTCAGAAGGAATTGGCAAAAATGGTGCAGAATGCCCTCGCGCGTGTCTCCGTCGAGCTGCGTGAAGCCGTCATTCTTAGAGACTTGCAGGATATGGACTACAAAGAGATCGCTCAGGTTTTGGGCATACCCGAGGGGACGGTTAAGTCCCGCATCAGCAGGGGCCGGGCGGAACTGGCACGTCTGCTGGAACGTAATAAACGGGAGGTGATGTAATCGTGGCAGATCGCGGAAACATTCCGAGCTCTCCGGCCTGTGGCCAGTGGGAGACACTTCTCGCCGACGCACTGGACGGGCTCCTGAAGCCTGAGGACGAAGCTACTTTTACCGCGCACATGGCTGTCTGCCCAGCCTGCACGGCGCTCTTCGATGAAGCCCGCAAGGGACGTGAATGGTTGGAGTTCCTCTCATCGGAGCCCGAAGTCCCCGCCGGGCTCCTCGACAAAATCCTGGCCCAGACGGGTCCCGGACAAATTGAAGGTTACGGCCTGATTGCCGCCAGCAGCAACGCGGTGCCTATGCCTCCCGCTTGGCAGCGTCCCGGCTTCGTAGGTCGCGTTCGCCGCTTTGCCGAACCTCGCCTACTGATGACAGCGGCCATGGCCTTCTTTTCCATCTCTCTTACCCTCTACCTCACAGGCTTCCGGCTCAGTGATATGCGCCTTTCCAGCCTGCGGCCCACCGCGGTACGGTCTTTCATGGAGCGCCGGCTCACCATGGCCTCCACCCCGATCATCCGTTATTACGACCACCTCAGGTTTGTATACGAGGTTCAGTCCAGAATGAGGGAACTGCGCAACTCTACCCAGAACGAAAGCCAGGGCGGAGAATACGACAATCAGCAGCAACAGAAGCAGGCGCCACCTGCGGCGCCGGGAGAATCCAAACAGACTCCCGGTCACAAGGACGGTGGCTCGCGCGTGGACCCTCCGCAGCAGTCAGGCACACCGGCGCGCAATGATTCGATTGATTTCTTTGATGCTTCCCTGACCTCGCCTTCCCCGGCATTTCAGGCTCGGTCCGTGCATTCCGGCGGTTCCGCAATTGAAGTACTTGAAAGGGGCACACAATGGACTGCGTAAACCATACCGGTACAAACGCAACTGCCTTTTGCCAGAATTGCGGCAAGGCCCTCTGCGCCTCCTGCGTGCGCAACGCTGGCGGAGGGCAGATCCTCTGCGAACCCTGCTGGACCTCCTGGCAGACTCTTCAACAGCCCTTTGTCCCCGCAAACGCCGGTGGCCCAAACCCCTCAGCTGCCGCGGTGCTCGGTCTGATTCCCGGTGTGGGCGCCATGTACAACGGCCAATTCTTCAAGGGCCTTATCCACGTGGTCATCTTCGCCGTGCTGGTCAGCATCACGGAGTATCATGGCATCTTCGGCCTTTTCATTGCCGCTTGGATTCTCTACCAGTCCTTTGAGGCATTCCACACCGCCCGTGCTCTGCGCGACGGCCAGCCGCCGCCTGATCCCCTGGGCCTCAATGAAGTCGGTAATTGGCTGAATCTCGGTGCGCGGCCTCGGATTCCCGGCCAGCCTGGCCCTTATCAGCCCTGGTCTAGTCCGCCAAACCCAGGCCCAATGAACCCCGGCTCAGCAAATCCAGGATTCTCGAGTTCCGGCTTCGTGAGTCCAGGTTTCGTAGATCCTGCCACGGCAAATCCAGGCGTAGATCCGGCGACCGCGGGTTATCAACCGCCGCCAGCCGCCGGCCAATATCATGCCCCGTACCAAGGCGCATGGCAGGCCCCATTCACCCCTCCTGTGGCCGGTTTCAATGATCCCAATGCTCCTCCGCTCGATCCGCCGCCGATGTATTGGCGGCGCAAGGAACCCATAGGCGCAATCGTGCTCATTGCCCTGGGGCTGTTATTTCTGCTCAACCAGTTGAATATCTTCAATGGTCGCCTGGTTGAAATCACATGGCCGTTGGCGCTCATCGGGTTGGGGGTCTGGCTGGTCGTCCGTCGTATCGGCGATCCGCGTGGAGGTACAAAATGAACCGTTACATCTTGATTCACCGCCTGCGTGTTCCGGCATTTCTTCTGCTGATCGGTGTGCTTGCACTGCTCCACCAGTTGGGTGTGCTCGATCATTTCTGGCGCCTGTTTTGGCCGCTGGCGTTCATCCTGGCCGGTTCCATCCTGCTTGCGGAGCGTTTCGCCTTGAACATCGACGGATTTCCTCCCATGCCGTATCCGGGTGCGCCTGTCACCGGCGCCACCAACTATGGCGCCTCCAATTATCAGGGGCAAGCCGCTGCGCCTAACCCCGCGCAGACCACAGCTATTGTTCCAGCCGAATCGCATGGCTTGGATAAGAATCCAGACGGAGGTCAATCATGAGCAGCGTACCTCCCGGCTATCCTCCTGGCGGCGGCCAACCGCCGTATCCTCCATACGATCCAAAGACCCAGTGGCGCGTTTACCGCGAGCAACAGAAGGCCGCATGGCGTGCCCAGCGCGATGCCTGGAAGGCCCAGCGCTACGCCGCAAGGAGTGGCTATGTCGGCGCTTATGGTCCTCGCGTTCCCTCCGTCGTTGGCCCCATCATCCTGATCGGCATCGGTGTCATCGCCCTGTTCGTCGTAACCGGCCACATCGCTGCCGTAGATTTTTGGGAATGGTATGGCCGCTGGTGGCCGCTCCTTCTCATCGGCGCGGGATTGGCTCTGCTCGGCGAGTGGGCGCTCGATCTGCGACGGAAGGTCCCTGTCCGTCGTGGTGGAAGCTTTGTCGGCATCCTCGTCTTCCTCGCTATTCTCGGATGCACTGCAGCCGCGTGGACTCATTCGCGCCCCTGGTTTCACCACATGGGCGATGACAACGACTTCGGCATGGACGACAACTTCTTCAATATGTTCGGCATGCCTGAGCACGACAACGACGCCCAAGCGCTGACCGCGCAGATCCCATCCAACGCTGCGGTTGAGATTCAGAATCCTCAGGGGGACACTACCGTCACTGCGGGCGATGTCTCCAACATCGAAGTACAGGCCCACGAAATCGCCTATGCCGACTCAGATTCCAACGCCAAAAGTATCTTCGCCGCCGAAGCCCCGCATCTGACCGTCAGTGGTAGCGCCGTTCTGGTCAAACCCGGCAGCGACAACTCCAAAGGCCATGTGAACCTCACCGTCACCGTTCCCAAGTCCGCAAGTGTTACCGTCAAGGTGGGCAAGGGAGACGTAACGGCTGCTGGATTGGGCGCCGGTATCAACGTCTACTCCCCGCATGGCGATGTGCATCTCAACTCCATCACCGGCTCAGTCCAGTTGCACTTTTCCAACGGAAAGCACGATTTTTCCGCTCACCAGGTCAACGGAGACCTCACCACCGACGGCAACCTGAACGACTTGACGCTCTCCGATATCAAGGGAAAAATCGACCAGAACGGCGAAATCCTTGGCGATGTGCACTTGGAGAACGTCACCGGTCCGATCCACCTGCACACCTCGGTCACAGACCTCCAACTCGCGCAGTTGGCCGGCGATCTCACCCTCGACTCCGATGATCTTCGCGTCACTGAGACCAAGGGAAATGTCCGCGTCGTCACCCACGCCAAGGATGTCGATCTGAGCCAGGTCTCCGGGGATACCTACGTGGAAGACCGCGACGGCCGCATCTCCATCGAGCCGGTTGGGAACCATAACGTCGAAGCCAAGAATGACAAGGGCGATGTGGAAGTGACTCTGCAGCCCAACGCCTCAGCCACCGTCGAAGGCCGTACCCGCAACGGAGACATTGTTTCCGACTTTGCCCTGACCATCAGCGGTGACGAAAGCAAGTCGGTCAGCGGCCGAATCGGTTCCGGCAGTTCGAAAATCAACATCACGACAGACAACGGCGACCTTCGCATCAAGAAGGGAACGGGCTTCGCCGCCGATGAGAGTACAAGCACCTCATCGACCGAACCGTCTTCTCCCAAAGCACCCCACCTGAAGGCCCCCAAGGCCGCCCCTCAACAGCCCGTAACGCAATAAGAAACTGCCGCGCTAAAAACCCCAGGTCTTGTGGACGAGACCTGGGGTTTTACGGTCGTCTGCAACCTGCCTCTTTACTCCATCCGCAGTGCCTGCATCGGGTCAAGTCTTGAAGCCCGCCACGCTGGAATCATGCACGCCAGAGTCGCAACCACCAGTAGCGTGAGCGTGACTGCGACGTAAACAGCAAGGTCGAGCGGCTTGGTGTTGTACAGCATTGATTGGATCAACTGCGTGACTCCGGCGCTTGTCGCCGATCCCAACGCCAATCCAAAGATCGCCGGTCGCAATCCATCCAGCAGCATCAGCCGCAGCACCTGGTCCCTCTGTGCGCCCAGAGCCATGCGAACGCCAAGCTCCGTGGTCCGTTGCGTCATCAGATAGGAGAGAACACCGTACAAGCCCACCGAAGCCAGCACCAGCGACAACACGGCAAAGCCCAACACCAACGTCGCGCTGAACCGGGCATTGCCCAGCGAATCCCCAATCGCCTGCTGCATGGTCTGCACATTGGAAACTGGTAGTTCGGGATCGAGCGAGGCAATCTGCTTTTGCACTTGAACGGATACGGCCAGCGGATCAGAGACAGTATGAATGGCGAGAGCCTGGCCGTTGTGAATACCTCCATCGAGGATTGGAAAATACATGGCTGGCAGCACTGGTTGACCCACCCGCCAAAGCGTATCCCCGACCACACCCACGATTTCGTAATCTGAGTTGTTGTACGCGGTCACGTGAATTGACTGGCCAATTGGATCTTCACCCGGGAAGTATTGCCGTGCAAGCTGGCTGCTGACAATGACTTTTCTGGAGCGGTCCACTCGATCATCTTTGGTAAAGAAACGTCCTTTGAGCAGCGGAATCTGCAACGCGTTGAAATACCCAGGGTCGGCCCAGCGGGTGAGAGCGTCGGGCATCACATCGCCGGGTTTCAGCGCAGGATGTTCCTTGATGGTGAAGCTGTCATCTCCTCCATTTCCTTCTCCAGGAAGAGTCGTACCGAGGGCAACGCCACGCACACCGGGGAGGCCACGCAGTCTTTCGAGAATGCTTTCGTAAAACGCATTCGCCTTCTCCGGGGTGCCATATTTTTGCTCTGGAAGGCTCAAGTCCAAAGTCAGCACATTGTCGGTCACGCATCCCACGTCTGTGGTGCTCAAACGCTCAAAGCTCCTGAGCAGCAGACCTGCGCCAACAAGCAACACCACCGTGACCGCGATCTCCACAGTCAAGAGCGTCTTGCGCAGCATGGCGCGGGAGAGGCTGCCGCTCGTGGTACGCGATGAAGCCTGAAGCGCGGCAAAAGCCGCCTTCCCCGTGGACGAAATGGCTGGCAGCAGACCAGCTAGAAGCGCGGCCAAAATGACCACTACACTGGCGAATCCCAGCACAACTGCGTCGACGTGGATCCCCGCCGCGCTCGGCAGGTTCTTCCACGCGCTGCCTATCCATTTTGTGGCCGCCAATGACAACAGCATCCCGCCCACGCCGCCGGCCACGCAGATCAGCAGGCTCTCGGTCATCTGTGCACGGATGAGCGTCGACCGCCGTGCGCCCAACGCGCCCCGGATCGCGATTTCCCTTTGCCGCGCCCCCCCGCGTGCCACCAGCAGGTTGGCGACGTTCAGGCATCCGATCAACAGCATGCAGCCCACGGCGCAAAGCAAAATCAGCAGCGGTTTCTTCACACTCCACGACAGGTCTTCATTCATTGTCCGGGTTGCGACATCCTCAGCTACCGGCGCGTGCAAATTGTCCATATGCAGCCGATACTGCACTGCCCCAACTTGGCCCAGGGCGCTTGCCAGGCTGACACCCGGTCTCAGCCGTGCCACCACGCGGGCCCAGTGGTAGTCATGATGTTGAAGCAGATCCGGCGGCAGCCCGGACGCAAAAGTAACCCACAACTGTACCTTCGCATCGGGATAGATGAAACCCTTGGGAAGCACGCCTACTACTGTGTATGGCTTCCCATCGAGATGGATTTGCTTGCCCACAATCGACGGATCTCCGGCGAACCGTCGCTCAAAGAGATTCCAGGAGAGCATAACGACAGTTCCGTCCGGACGATCTTCGCTCTCGGCAAAGGTGCGCCCAATGGCCGCCTGCACTCCCAGTAGCGGAAACAGGTTCCAGCTCCCACCGCGCGCTCTCACCAGCTCCGGCAGCTCTCCGCGCTCGCCGGTCAAGTTGAATTGCGAATAGCGTGTCGCAGCCATGTCTTCGAAACCGTGCGTCTGCGCGCGCCAGTCATAGAAGTCGCCCGGAGCGACAGGGTTGTAGTTGAACCCCTCCTGATTGCTGCGCCCATCGCGGAAATGCTCATAGATCATTACGAGCCGGTCAGGATCGCGAAAAGGGAGTGGTCGCAGCAACACCGAGCGCACAATCGTGAACATCGAAGTTGTGGCGCCGATGCACAAGGCCATCACAACAATTGCAATCAGTGAGAACCCAGGTGTGCGCATGAGTGTCCGCACGCCATACCGCACATCGCGCGCCATCAGCTCCAGCCAATTCCAATTCCAGGTAGCGCGGGCCTGATCCCGCACCAGCGCTGGATTCCCGAATGCCTGCAGCGCCGCATACCGGGCCTCTTCCGCGCTCATCCCCGCAGCCACGTTCTCCGCAATCTGCCGCTCCAGATGATCCCGCAACTCCGCATCCAGGCTCTTCGCCGCGTTCCCACGCGTGAACAGCATTTCAATCCGCATTCGCAACTGTGCAAGCCACCGCATCGGAGCACCTCATTGTTCACTACCCACTGATCACCGCTCTTACGCTTCCGTCACAATTAAATCGATTGCCGCAGAGAGCCGGTTCCAGCTCGCCGTTTCCGCTTCAAGCTGTTTGCGTCCCGCAGCCGTCAGCGAGTAGAACTTCGCCTGCCGGCCGGTTTCGCTCTCAGCCCATTTCGCTTTGATCCACCCCTGCTGCTCCAGCCGATGCAGCGCAGGGTAAAGCGAGCCCTGCTGCACCTGCAGAACTTCGTTCGAAACCTGTTGTATGCGCTTGCCGATCGCCCACCCGTGCATTGCTTCCAGCGTGAGCGTCTTCAGGATCAGAAGGTCGAGCGTGCCCTGTACCAGATCGTTTGGCTTTCCCATACTATGATTATCTACAATAGAGTTGTGTAGACCGTCAAGGTATCATCCAAATATATTTGCCCTGTCACCGCCCTCACCAGACAAATGGAATTAGATGGGACCTTGTCTGATGGCAATACTGGTCGTAGCCTGGCAACTCCGCCAGCAACACCTTCTCCTCGTTGAGCAGACGGAGTACATAGAACGGGATCATCAGTGCGAATACCGGCAGCGCCACCCAAGAACCGAGTGCCAGCGGTGTAAACATCCACAGCACCACTGAACCCGTGTACATCGGGTGCCGAACCCATGCATATGGCCCCGTCGAAATCACCGTCTGTCCCGCGTCTACTTGAATCGTGCGCCCCGCGTAGCTGTTGACCGCGGCCACCCAGAAGACGAACAGGAATCCGCCAGCCACCATCGCAAGAGAAAGCAGGGTCAGCCACACCGGAACATTGCCTAGAAAACTCCGTGTCCACCCAAGCCTGTGATCGAATCCTGGAATTAGAGACGCCGCTATAAACAGCAGGATGAACGCGCGAATTAACAATTTCTGTTCCTGGACCCGCTCCCGCGTCCGCAGCCTGCGCTCCAGCACTGCTTTGTCGTGGAAGAACAGGTAGACGAACCCAAACAGGCACGGAACAAATACTGCGGCCAGAAACGCCCATCCCTGCCAGAACCCCAACGTTCCTGCAGGCAAGAACACAATCCCCGTCGCAACCAGGAACATCAGAACCATGCGAACCATCAACCTCCAGCCCAAGCTCATCTTCCGCACCCTCCTTCACCGCATTCCTCAACCGCCCGCCATCTTACCCTTGTTCTTGACCCATTCGCTGTGATCTCCACGTCGTTCTCGCGACCCCTCTACGACATCTACTGAAGACTGTCATCTGTAACCTGTCATTCTGGAGTCTCCTCCAATCTGGTGTTCCGCCTCGACACGTTTTCGTTGTATCCTCCATTCGCAAGGGGTCTCGCCAATGTCTCAAACTCCCATCCGTGTTATCACCGTAGAGCGTGAGTACGGCTCGCACGGCGGTGAATTCGCCCACGACCTGGCCACACGACTCGGTTGGCGCCTGCTCGACTCTGAATTGCCCTGCGCCGCTGCGCGTATCGCCGGGGTCCCACCTGAGTTGGCAGCCAAGTACGACGAGCGGCTCGACCCCTGGTATTACCGGTACGGAAAGATCTTCTGGCAAGACCAGGTGTATTCCATGCCCGGCTTGGCCGCCGATCAGGTCTTCGACTCCGACCGCATGTTGAAGCTCATCCGCCAGGAAATCCTGAATGCCGCCCAGAAAGGCAATTGCGTGATCGTCGGTCGCGGCGCTGCCTGCGCGCTCGCCGGCCAGCCAGGCTGTTTTCATGTCTTTGTCTATGCCACGGCCTCAGCAAAACGCGATTGGTTTATCCACGCCTTCCCCAAGCAGGCCCCGCAAGCCGATCACCTTCTCGCCGCCTTCGACAAACGCCGCGCCGCCGTTATCCGCAAACTCTACCAGCAGGAGTGGTGCTCCCGCAGCCTCTATCACATGCTTCTCAATTCGTGCATGGGCACTGAAGCCATGATCGCCGCCGTCCAGAACGCCGCCAGCGTGGCCTCGTTCTGCCCCGGGGAAACCGCCAACGCAGCACAATGAACTGTCATCTGTAGCCTGTAATCTAAACCTCTACCCGCTTAACCCGCACCCCAATCCTCGTAAACACCTCCCACGGAATCGTCCCTGCAGCCTCCGCGTGGTCGAACGCAGTAATCATCTCGTCCTGTTGGGTTCCCAGAATCACGACTTCATCCCCGGCCGTCACCTCAGGAATCTCCGTCACGTCCAGCACTGCCTGATCCATACTTATCCGTCCCACCAGCGGTGCTTTTTCTCCCCGCACAAGCAGGCTGAATCTGTTTCCCAACCGACGATCCAACCCGTCTGCGTATCCCACCGCCACCAGCGCCAGACGCATTGGTTCGCTCGCGACAAACGTCCCGTTATACCCCACCACGGCACCTGCGGGAACCGTGCGCACACCTACCACCGCGCTCTTCCAGCTCAACACGGGCCGCAAACGGGTCCGCGCCGCGGCCAGGGTCGGCGGCTCTTGCCCGTCAAATCCCGGATCGTATTCAGGAACCAATCCGTAAAACGCGAATCCCGGCCGCAGCAGCGCCTTCATCCCGAAACGACTGGCCAGATTCACAATCTCGCCCGTCCTGCCCGCCAGCAGCGCGGCGGAGTTCCCTACGTTCAGCCACTTCGGCCTCAGCCCGGCGGCCTTCACCATCTCCAGCGATGCGTCGAGCCGAGCGAACTGCTCGTCGGTGACAATTCCATCCGCTTCATCCGCGGCAAACAGGTGCGTCATGATGCCCTCAAGCCGCAGCGGCGACTCCGCACCAAACCGCGCCAGCAGGTTCTTGAGTCCATCCAGGCCCACCCCTTGCCGGCTCATCCCTGTATCGATCTCCAGGTGCACTGACACTGATCCGGCCTCAACACCCGCCACTTGCCCTGCAGCTTCCAGTTCGTCCAGATGCCAGCTTTCCCACACCACGGTGGTCAGCCCGTGACGCACCACCTCCGCACCCTGCCCCGGAAACGCGCCACCAATCACCAGCACGCGAGCCTCTGGACATAGCGATCGGGTCGCGACCCCCTCTTCCACAGAAGTCACCCCCAGCCATCGTGCGCCTGCCCGCACCGCTACCGGCGCGCACAGTCCCAGCGAATGCCCGTAGGCATCCGCCTTCACAATGGCCAGCAACTCCGCATGCGGAGCGGCAAGGCCCGCTAAAAATCGATAGTTTTCTTCCAGGAAACGGGTCCGAATCTCAACCCAGCAAGGGCGCATTGGCATCAGGTTTTCCAACATCCAGTCTATCGCGCGGAGCGGCGTCCCTGACTCCACGGGAATCAGTGGCCCGACTCACCCCACCGCAGATTTGCTCATTTGCCGCCCCGTTAACTTGCCTTCATCACTCCGCAACACCGCAAACGCCACCACGGTCTCTCTGCCAACCCCAATCTCGTCCACCAACCCTGCCTCCAGTTCATTGGGAACCGGCATCTCGCAGGCTGCAACCTCATCCTGGCTCGCACCCACAAAGCAAAGCTCGCAGTGGCCCAGCGCTGCTCCGTCTCCCATGCGCACAGGCGGTCCGAACACCCGGCAAGTCATAGGTCTCCATGCATACACATCGCACCGCCCGGTCGCCGGATCCAGCGCCGGACAAGCTGCCTCATTCGCAAACTCCTCAAATCGTTCTCGTTCGTCATCGGATCGGCCGAGTACCCCGGTCTTCGAATCCCCGGGGAATTTCTCCCCATGCTCCGCAATCCATCCCCGTGCGCGGCGTGCAATTTCCGTCGCCAGTTCGGGCTCAGTCCGGCGCAGTATCTTCATACCCTCATGCAATCGCAGTGCATCCAGCTCATTGATCGCGAATGCCCCATAGCAACACTGCGTGCATCCCTCCCGGCACACAAGCCATTTCCCCGCCCGCCGCGCGGCGTCAGCCAGCGCTGCGTCGACAATCTGCACAAGTTCGGAATCGCCGGCGGGTAGTCTCATGTCGCCAAGCATAACCCAAAGCTTCTCCGCGCTGTTCTCTATGCAGTTTTAAATCTCTCTTTCTGCCAGTTAAGCCCCGTGTTATATGGGCAACGAGGGCCCATCAGGTTTACCTCGAGCACACTCCGGTCGCCCCGCTCGATCGCTGCATTCGTATGCTCTGGTATGCCCGAGTCCAGCATTCGTCTCACCGTCGTGAGCGGGTTCTGCCCACCGGTCGCGTCCAGGTTATCCTCAACCTGGCGTGCGACTTACTCCACTATTGTCCCGACGGCAAGACCGCCTGCGCGAGTTCACGTCGCCCGAGGCAAGGCTCCGCACGCTTGAGCAGTTTTTTGCTTCAGAATTTTGCCGCACGTATTTCCCGGCACGGCATTGGCGACTTCGCCATTGACAGGTTTCAGCGCACACCCAGCGTTTCCACTGTCCATGAAGTCGCCCGGTCCGCCGGCTGGAGCGAGCGCCGCTGTTCCCATGTTTTTCAGGAGCAAGTGGGTCTCTCTCCAAAGGCATGGACCCGTATTCAGCGCATTCAGCGAGCAGTTGCATGCCGGCATCGACATTCCCTGGTCGGAAATGGCGCTCGAGTGCGGCTACTACGATCAGTCCCACTTCGCCAACGAATCCCGCGCATTTTCAGGAATAGACACAACGACCTATTCGGCCCGCCGCGCCCTCTGGACGAATCACATCCCAGTCGATTAGTTCCGAATATTTAGTTCCGCAGATTTCCGATTTTTCCAAGAAACCCTTCGCATCTCAATGGCATGCTCAACCTGTAGCTTTTTCCCGCTGCCAAGGAGATCCCAATGTCGAATCCCACTGCCCACTCCAAATCAACCATCATGCCGACGTTGCGCTACCGCAACGCCCCGGTTGCGATCGATTGGTTCTGCAATGTCTTAGGGTTTGCGCGCCACGCGGTCTATGAAGGTGAAAACGGAACCATCGGCCACGCCGAACTCACCCTCAACGGTGGAATGATCATGCTCGGCTCCGTTAAGGACGACGAATACGCCAACAAGTTCAAGTCTCCTGACGAACTTGGCGGCAAAGAAACCGGTAGCACCTACGTCGTCGTCCCCGACTCCGACGCCACCCATGCCCGCGCCGTCGCCGCAGGAGCGGAGATCATTCGCCCGCTGCAGGACACTTCCTACGGCAGCCGCGAGTTCACCGTCAGAGATCCCGAAGGCCATTCCTGGTCCGTCGGCACCTACGACCCGTGGGCCGCCCACGGATAGGTGTGCTCAGGTTCCAGCTACTGGGCCTGCTGTACCACCAGGTCCTCGGCCAGCTTGAAGTGCACAATCGACTCTGCGGGGATGTCCAGATCCCGGTTCCCCGTCATTCCCGCAGCCGCCGTTCCCGCACCACCGCCCGCTAGGCCGCCAACCAATAGGCCAACACCACCCGTGGCCACGCCGCCCACCAGCATTCCCAGCCCCGCTCCGCCGCCAATCATGGCCGCCGAGCGCTTTCCCTTGCCCTTTTTTGTCTCCGTAAGATCCCGAGTCGCAAGCTTATATTTTGTCCCGTTCAGAGTCAGCGAAGTCAATCGTAGCTCCAGCTCTGATCTGCCTTTGAAGTGTCCTCGCCGATGCGCCTCCACCACCACGCCACCCACCGGTGCACCCCTCGGCACCACCGCACTTCCATCCGCAGGATTCAATACCGGTTCCACAACCTCGCCGGTGAATCTGTCCCCTGAGTGACTCGTCTTTACGCTGATGCGCTGGTCCACGCGGATCGCCAGGTTGGTGCCCGCTGTAATGGTCAGACTGACCGGCGCAGGGGGTGGTGGTGGCTGCGGCACCGCTGAAACCGTCGGTCCCGAAGCCGCCGGCACGGGCACCCCTGGCGGAGGGGGTGTCTGCGTCGTAGTGACCGGGCCGCTTGCCTGTCCGCTCGCTGGCGGCTGCACCACCGTCGTCGTCGTGGTCCCGGTCTTGTCCACGGTCACCACCTGTTGCGGCTGCCCCGTCTTGGCCGCCTGCTGCTTGGCCTGGTCCAGCGCCTTATCCTGCTTCGATTCGCATCCAGTAAGCACCCCTGCCGTCAAAACCACCGCCAGCAGGACACTCCAGCCACTCCATTTCAAAGAACCTGAATTCACCATGGCCGATCTCCTTTCGCGTACGTGCCAATCGCCGCCAAATACTGGCCATCAGCCGAATCGTGACGGTCCCAAAATCGTGATCAAGATGCAGTTGATTTAGATGCGCCTTTATCAGTCTGAGCTATCCCACGAGAGTTATCCCAGTCAGCCGCGCGCATTTCTCCATCTAGTTGCAAGGCAATGAAACGAAAACAAATAAGTAGGACTATCTTAATCCAAATCCACAACTTTTCCTGGATTCATCCGGTTCTCCGGGTCCAGCGCCCGCTTCAGCGTCCGCATGACCTCCAGTGCCTCGCCGTGCTCCGCTTTGAGGTACTTTTTCTTTCCGTATCCCACCCCATGCTCGCCGGTGCATGTCCCGCCCATTCCCTGCGCCCGCTCCACCAGCCGCTCCGCAAATGCATTCGCCTCTGCGACTTGCTCCGGATCCAGCATGCATTGCACATGGAAGTTCCCATCTCCCACGTGCCCTACCATCGTCGCCGGAAAACTCACCCGATCCAAATCCGCCCGTGTCGCCACAATGCACTCCGCCAGCCGCGAAATCGGTACGCATACATCCGTGGTCAGCACCTCTGACCCTGGCTTGATCGCCCGCGAAGCATAGTACACATCATGCCGCGCTTTCCAAAGCCGCGCCCGACCAGCGGCCGTCGTTTGCCAGTCGAATCCCAATCCCCCGTGTTCCGCCCCTAGCCCCTCAGCCAGTTTTGCCGTCTCCCCTACGCTCGCTTGGCTCATCCCGTGAAACTCAATCAGCAATGTCGGTCGCACGGCCAGTTCCAGCTTCGAATACCGGTTGATCGCCTCCACTTGGGCAGAATCCATAAACTCGATCCGCGCCGGATTCAGTCCCAGTTGAATCGCCTCGATCACCGTCTTCACCGCGCCTTCAACCGTCTCAAACGGGCAAATCGCCACGCCCACTGCCTCAGGCAACACGTGCAGCCGCAGCGTCACTTCGGTCATCACGCCCAGCGTTCCCTCCGCTCCCACAAACAGCCGCGTCAGATCGTACCCCGCGCTCGACTTCTTCGCCCTCGTCCCGGTGTGAATCACTCTCCCGTCCGCCAACACTACCGTTAGGCCCAGAACGTTCTCCCGCATCGTCCCGTAGCGGACTGCCGTCGTCCCTGAAGCCCGCGTCGACGCCATCCCGCCAATCGTCGCGTCCGCTCCCGGATCGACAAAGAATGTCAGCCCCGTGTTCTCCAACGCCTTCTGCAGTTGCAGCCGTCCAACTCCCGCCTCTACAGTCGCATCCAGGTCGTCCACGCTTACCCGCAGCACCCGGTTCATCTGCCGCATGTCAATGCAGATTCCGCCTCTCAGCGCATGAACATGTCCCTCCAGCGAAGTTCCTGCGCCAAACGGCACCACCGCCAGCCCATGCCCCGCGCTCACCTTCACAATTCCGCTAACCTCTTCGGTGCTCTGCGGAAAACACACTAGGTCCGGCAGTCCCGGAGCGTGCGTACTCTCTCCATGGCTGTGTTGTTCTCGCGTTGCGTCCGCCGCCGTCACGCGCTCGCCCAGCAACGCGCGCAACTCCCCCAGTGCCGCCTCAATTACAGTTTGGTTTTGCAGGCCAGCGATCATAAGTCCCTTCGGAGCGGAAAGAATCGTCCGAAGAGACAGAATACTCGCAGAATAGATAGACCAGGATTGTCTTTATCTCTGGCAATCGTTTGCCGTAGGACGAGAGCGATGCCGTTGTGAGCCAGCGCCTCGGACGCGCTCGCTATCTCATTCCCAATTGCGCGCTTTGTGTGCAGCGTTCAACAATCTCAGAACGTTGGCTTACACAATTAAGCTTGCTGGAATACCCATCAGAACCGCAGAGCGCAGAGAGAGCGAGTCCGGCATCCGTGCTCTTCGCGCCCTGACCCTTGGCGGAATCCTTCTTCCCAAATCGATCGAGATCGCGCCTCTCATTTACACCCACGAAACCCGCCCCGGAATCCACTGCGGCCATGGAACCACCGCCATCAGGAACATATTGCCCAAAGAAAAAATGCTGAAAGCCGATCCCAGTCAGACCAAGCGCAACAAAGATCCACCCAGCTGCGACGATCCCGTTCGTTGATCCGCTGTTCGTTGAGTCAAGTCTCGCCTTCATATAGCCCCAACCTGACTTTCGCGTCTACGATCAATCGAATGGACAGCAGGAACCCCTGCTTCCCTCCGCTTTTGAGCGCCGGCAACAAGCAAAGCCGCACCGCTCATGCCCAGGGCCTGTGCCAACTGATCCAATTCCCCGCTGATCTCGAAGGACGGATGAACAATCTCCATCGGCAGGTAAATGCCGATCACGAGCACAAAGAAGCCAATCCCGGCCACGGACGCCGCCAGCCGTGTTCTCCAATTCAGGAGCATGGCGACGCTGCAGGCAACTAGAACTGTCCCAGTCAAGTAAGCCCACGCCATATGTCCGGGCATCCACGCTGGCATCAACAATTCAGGTTCCGGCACAACCGGCGCAAAATCTGGATGCAGAAAGTTCTCCACGCCAAAGTCTCCAATTGCAACGGCGAAGAAGTAGCGTCCCAGTGTCGCAATCCAACCGAATCTGCGCACTCGACCCTTTTCTGCCAACGTTCCTGCCAGAGCCAGTGCCCCTCCGCTCAACGACAGATCCCGCAGCGACATCGTCACCGCGAGGTGACCCGGGTTCTCAACCACGTTCGGCACATAGATCAGCAACACGAAGACGAACAACATCACGCCGACCATTAAGGCGGCCAGCTCGGCCTTGATTCCGGTAATAATGCTCAACGAGGCCGCGACCAGGGCGATCCCGACTACCACTGCCCAGAACATATGTCCCGGCATCCACGCCGGCACGGCTCCCATTACCTCATGCAGAAATACGGGATGCTGCATCCCAAAAACCGCCAGCGGCCACGCAAAGAACAGAGGCCCAAACGCGATCACCCTCTCCAATCCGCGTGATCGCAACGCTCCTCTCCTGTCAATCAGGAACATCCCGAATGCAAAGAGGCCGCCGGCGACACAATGCAGCCAGAACGAACTTCCCAGGATCCAGGAAGAGCCTGTCCCCTCCGCGAGATATCGATAGGTAAATGCTGCGGAAATGAAGTTCACCTCCCGGCAAAATCGCGAATTTGCGTCACCTGTCCAACTTATCTTTCCTCCACCCGCCAGCATTCACCATATCCACTCCAACATGTGCTCCCATAGCCGCTGACTCGCGCTCCTGCGGGGCATGCCCTTACCGCCTGCCCCGTCCGAGCGTGAGCCCGGGCTTCGACCTGTGGGATATATTCGTTTCGTGGTTCGGAGGTCTTTTTGAGATCCATCCAACGCGCTCTTCCTCTACTTCTCGTCTGCTCCGCTCTTCCCGCAACACTCGCCCAACAACCCCGCCTCCTCGTCGCCCAAAAGGGCGAGCAGAGCCTTGCCATCGTCGATCCCGTATCCGGCACAATCCTCGCTTCGGTCCCTGAAGGTGGCACCACCGGCCACGAAGTTGTCGCCTCATCCGACGGACGTCTCGCCTACGTCCCTATCTACGGCAATTCCGGTGTCGGCAAACCAGGCACCGACGGCAGCAACCTCGCCGTCATCGATATCGCCAGGCAAAAAATCATCGGTAACGTCGACTTCGGCCACGGCGTCCGCCCCCACATGCCGATCTTCGGGCCCAAAGACGGCCTCCTCTACGTCACCACCGAGCTCGACCAGTCCATCACCCTGATAGATCCCAAAAACCTCAAAATCGTTGGCTCCATACCGACTGGCCAGCCCCAGTCGCACATGCTCGCGCTATCCCACGATGGCCTCCGAGGTTACACCGCCAACGTTGGCCCCGGCACCGTTTCTGTCCTCGACATCCCCAACCGCAAGGTCCTAAAGATCATCCCCGTCTCTGGCGATACCCAGCGCATCTCCATCACGCCGGACGACCATTGGGTCTTCACCTCCGACCAGGTCAAGCCCCAGTTGGCCGTCATTGACACCACCAGCGGCCAGGTCGCCTACTGGATCCCACTCGAAGGCCTCGGCTACGGCACCGCAGCCACCCTCGACGGCCGCTTTCTCCTCGTCACCATCCCGTCGAAGAACAAAGTCGCCGTCGTAGATCTTCAGTCCATGAAGGTAGTCCGCTCCATCGACACGCCATCCGACCCCGAAGAGCTCCTCATGCAACCCGGCGGCAAACTGGCCTGGATCTCCAGCGTTGCCTCGCACACGGAGTCTGAGCTAGACCTGACCACCTGGCAAATCACTAGAAAGATCGAAACAGGAAAAGGCACCGACGGCATAGCCTGGGCCGCCGGTCACTGACCATCAAGGTTCCTCGACTTAACACCCGCTTCATCTATGATTTACATTGGCATACTATTTGAGAGATTTATGGTAGGATAAGAGGTATGACAATTCAGGCGACAACACGGAAGATGAAGCGGAGCTTCACACTTACACCGGAGGCCGTGGCTTTCGTCGGAGAAGCCAGGCAAAAGCGAGGAGCGGGATCAGATTCCGAAGCACTCGATTTGCTGCTCCGGGAGCTGATGTTGGAGACGAAACGGCAAGCAATTGACGCGGCCTACAAGGAGTACTACGACACAGCTTCTGAAGAGGACTTGGCCGAGCAACGCGAGTGGGCCGAGATGACAGGTCCGAACATGTTTAGCGACATCGATGCATCCGAGAATCAGCTGTGACTCAACCCTCGGTGCGGTACCCGCTGCGGGGCGAGATTTGGTGGACGCATTTCCCGACAGACCCACCCGACAAGGGCCGCCGTCCAGTTGTGATTGTCTCGGCGGACGGCCGCAACTCCCAGCCACGGGCGAATACCGTTCTGGTCGTCCCGCTCTCCACATCCATCCACAAGTCCCGCCCTGCCGACCTGTTTTTGCGGTCGGGAGAGACAGGCCTCCGCGCAGATTCAGTAGCGCAGGCTGACAACATCAGCACCGTCAGAAAGGACCAACTCATCGAGCCCATATCCGGCCAACGGGCCCTCACCAACACGCAGATTTGCCGGCTCGCACAACTGGTTTGCATTGCGATGGGCTGCGTTGAGTAGAGTTGCAAGGCGGGCAGAGAATTCACGAACGGAATATGAACCGATTCGCCAAAGAAGCAAAGGATGGGCTGTGCCATGCAGATGCTCTGGTGTTGGCGATGCAAATGCGAAATGCCGATGCTAGACGAAGCCGAGTACGCCCGAATCAGGCTCCTCTACTCGGAGTCCATGAGAGGAACAAAGGAGTTCCGCGAGCGCCACGGAGTTCCTATCGAGCATGCCTCAATCTACCAGCGATTCCAACCCGTCCGCGACGCATACGAGCGCATGACAGGGGTGAAGGAGAGCAATGAGAACGCCATCATGCATCACAGGCTCTCGCTCTACGGCCCACCATGCAAACACTGTCTGCGACCATTACGAACGCCGAAGGCAAAACTTTGCGGAAGCTGCATGTTTCCAGTCGAGGATAACTAACGGTGCGGGGCCATCCGCCCCTACCCGATCTCCCGGTCCCACCCCTCCAACACCTTCTTGAACGCGCTCATGAACTTGCCGCCATCGGCCCCATCAATCGTCCGATGGTCGAACCCCAGGCAGTAGCTCTGCATCGCGCGGACTCCAATGGTGTCGTTGCCTTCCGCATCTGTCAGCACCACGGCCTCTTTTTTCAGGCCGCCAATCGCCAAAATCGCTGACTCCGGCTGGTTGATGATCGGCGTCCCAAACTCCCCGCCAAATACCCCCGAGTTGGTCAGCGTAAAGGTCGATCCTGACGCCTCTTCCGGCTTCAGCTTCTTGGTCCGTGCCCGCTCCGCCAAGTCCGCCATGGTTCGCGCCAGTTCCACAAAGCTCAGCGTCTCGGCCTGCTTCACCACCGGCACAATCAGCCCCCACTCCAGCGCTACCGCAATCCCCAGGTCCACATGCGGGTGGTAGTGAATTGACCCATCCTTCAGCGACGAATTCACGATCGGGTATCGGCGCAGAGCCTCTGTAGCCGCCGCAGCAATAAATGGCATATACGTCAGCTTCACGCCATGCTTCTGCTCAAACCGGCCTTTCTCGCGCTCCCGGAGGCGCGCAATCCGCGTCATGTCGACCTTGTAGACGCTGTAGACGTGCGGACTGATCGCCACACTCTCCACCATCCGCTCGGCAATAATCGCCCGCATCCGGCTCAGCGGAACCACCGTTCCAGGCAGCGTGGAAGCTTGCGCCGCAGCAGCTCGTTCGCTCACCTGCGCAGCCGTCGCACTCCGGGTAGGAGCCGCAACCGAAGTCGTGCCCGGCCCATACGCACTCAGGTGCTGCAGCACATCTTCCTTCGTGATTCGTCCCTCAGACCCAGTCCCAGGAACCCGTCGCAAATCGAGCTTGTTTTCTTCCGCAATCTTCCGCACCAGAGGCGACGACCGAATCCGCTCGCGCCCATTCACCACGGGCGGCGGTGCTGCCAACGCGGCACTCGCAGGCGCGAGAGGTGCGACCTCAGCCTTCGCCGGGGCAGGCGTCCGCTCACTGCTGATTGAGGACGGCACACTACCAGCCGAGCCGCTGCCCCCAATCACCGCGACAACAGTATTGATCTGGACCGTCGCCCCCTCCGGCACCTTGATCTCGCACAATACCCCGGCCACAGGCGACGGAATCTCCGCGTCGACCTTGTCAGTCGAAATCTCAAACAGTGGCTCGTCCTTCAACACCGTATCGCCAGTCTTCTTCAGCCACTTGGTAATCGTGCCTTCAAAGATCGACTCGCCCATCTGCGGCATAATCACGTCCACGCCGCCGGCCGTCGCACCAGATGGCCCGACCGTTCCACTGTCAATCCCTATTCCCTCAGTCGCCGATCCCTGTTCCGTCACCACGGCAACCACCGTATTGATCTGGACCGTAGCTCCCTCGTTAACCTTGATTTCGCTTAACGTCCCGGCAACAGGCGACGGAATCTCCGCGTCTACTTTGTCAGTCGAAATCTCAAAAAGTGGCTCGTCTTTCAGCACCGCATCGCCGGCCTTCTTCAGCCACTTGGTAATGGTCCCCTCAAAGATCGACTCGCCCATCTGCGGCATGATCACGTCGGTTGGCATGCTTACCTCTCTCCGCCATACGGGACACGATCGCGCGCCCTGCCCCAGCCGGATTATAAATCTCAACCCATATCGCCATGCCGGGTACCAGCAAAAGCTGTGTGCCCTATCCATCGCGCAGTTTTATCTTGCAATGGGTGGAAAACCACAATCCTCGCGTGTAGGAGGCGCGCACATTGGGCGTCGTCTCACCGTGCCTGAAGTGGGATGGGCTCATCCATCCAAGGTTTTCTGTAGTTCTCTATCTCTCCACAGCTATTGATCGAACCCTTCACGCCTGAACCGGCCGCTCCACCCCACCCCGCAGCCGTTCTACCTCTTCCGGAATCCGCACCGGCGTGTCCCCGGCTGGAAACTCCCGTGCTGCCTCGCCCGCTATCTTGCGCAGCGCCTTTAGACTCTCAATGGCCATTACATGCTCTTCAAACACCATCCCAAACTGCCGCGCCGCCCCATGCGCCACAGTCTCCAGCTCTGGCAACTTCACACCCGGCGCGACCTCCCGCTCCAGGCTCGTCACCGCATGGTCCCGGATGCCGCACGGAACAATCAGTTCAAAATCCCTCAGGTCAGTAGTGACATTGAACGCAAACCCATGCGACGTGATCCCCTTAGCCACATGAATCCCAATCGCCCCGATCTTCCGTTCGGCTCCTGTCTCACTGCCCCCGTCCAAAGCCTCGCAGCCCACAAGGCCGCACCACACCCCTGTCAACCCCGCCACCCGGCCCGCCTTCACGCCAAACCCGCCGCAAACCCGGATCAGCGCTTCTTCCATCCCGCGCACAAAGTCCACCGGCCCCATCCGTCCACCGCTCGGCCCCCGCAGCGTCCGAAGATCGAAAATCGGATACCCCACCAGTTGCCCCGGTCCATGATAGGTCACGTCTCCACCGCGATTGATCTCATGCAGAGTCACGCCACGCGCCGCCAGCAGTTCATCGCTGGCCAGTACATTCGCACGGTCCCCATTCCGGCCCAGCGTCAGCACCGCCGGATGCTCCAGCAGTAGCAGCACGTTTTTCAGCCGTCCCTCGGCCACCAGCGCGGCGATCTCCTCCTGCAGCCGCAACCCCTCGTCGTACGCCACCCGCCCGAGATAGACGTATTGAATCATCACTCCCCTAATCCTAGTCGGGGTCCTAGTCAAGACCGCGGCCAGCCACCCCGCCCGATGATTATGCAGCCTTTACTCCTCAAGGCGCGCCGCAAACAGCCTCTCGAACACGATCCGATGCTCCCAGGCAACCAGCGCCCATAGTAGAGTCGCAAACGCACCCATCCCAATACCGCTCGGGTTCATCAGCGCGTGATACGCGAGGATGTTGAACAACACCGGACCCAGCAGCGTTAAACCGAGCCCAACAAACCGGTTCACCAGCAGCAGAATCGATGAAATCAACATTACTACGCCCACCACATAGAAGTAGTGCGCTTCGAACAGAACCCCCGCAAACTTACCTGCCAGCCCAGTCGGCATCGGCCCCATGGGAATGAAATTCAGAAAGTTATTGGACCCGAAAATCAGGAACATAAGTCCTAGCAAATACCTCGCAATCATCGTCACAATCTTCATCGCTCTCTCCTTCAATTAGCTGATCTGGATTCGGGAATCTTACCCGCGAGCCATCCGGCCAAACGCGGTCAAAAGAGGGAGTACCCGTAGCCAATGGATCGTTCCACAGGGTCATTCGATTCAGGGAATTACGCGATCGCACCACCCTACCCGATTCGACTGCCATTTTGGTAAGACCTTGCTGCCTTGAGCCCCTCTAACCCTCCCTGAGGAATCCGATCCGTTGAGCGTTCGCGAGCTCACTCTATCCATCCGCGACTCCAAGAGCGCGGCTTTTCCGGGGAAGGCTAATCTACTTCAAAGTGGGGACAGGGAAAAATCGCATCAAACACGGGTCTCCAGGAATCCACATGGGTATCCTGGACAGGAGGAGGTTCTGATGGTTGCGGTAGAGTTCGGTTTCCTGCAGGGTCAACTGGAGGAACGCAAACGCCGATTGGAAACGGCCGTTGCTTCCGCGCCGGGCAACTCCGGCTTGGCCGACCTCCTGCGCGAAGTCGATTCGGCGCTCGACCGCATGGCCGAAGGCACCTTCGGTCTGTGCCTGGAGTGCCACGACACAGTGGAGCGGGACCGTTTGCTCGCGGATCCTCTGGTACGCTACTGTCTCGATCATCTCACCCATCGGGAACGAGCCGACCTTCAGCGAGACCTCGACCTGGCTTCCCAGGTGCAGCGCAACCTATTGCCACAGAATGACTTATGCGTGGCAGGCTGGGAGACGAGCTATCATTTCGAGCCCCTCGGCCCTGTCAGCGGCGACTACTGCGACCTGATCCCGTCCGATGGCCAGCTCTTGTTCCTATTGGGCGATGTCTCCGGCAAGGGCGTGGCCGCTTCCATGTTGATGGCGCAGCTTCACGCCTTGTTCCGCAGCCTGACCCAGATGTCTCTCCCACTCGGCCAGATTGTGACGCACGTCAACCGATTCTTCTGCGAAAGTGCCCTCGCCGGACAGTACGCTACCCTGGTTTGCGGGCTGGCCAAGTCAACCGGAGAGGTGGAAATTCATAACGCCGGCCACTGCCCCGCAATCGTGGTTGGGCGTAACGGCGCATCTCGAATTGACTCCACTGGTATGCCGTTGGGCATGTTCCGGGAGACGGAGTTTTCTCCCACGCTCATTCAACTGGAAGCCGGTGACACGCTCTTTCTGTACACAGACGGTCTTTCTGAAGCTGCCAGCGAGAGCGACGAGTACGGCGTCGACCGCGTCATGACATTGGTTCACCAGCAGTCCGCCAGCCAACCCGCGGAACTGATAGCCGCATGCCTTCACGATGTGCGGGCATTCACCAACGGCGTGCGGAGTTTCGATGACATGACCATGTTGGCCGTCCGCCGCTCCAACTAAAGCATTTCCCTGACGTTGAGTATCAATCTCGCTTGGCGGCCGGACGTGGCGTCAGAGCTTCATGGAGATTGGCGGATACCTGAGACACAAGGCCCGTGAACCCAAACATGCGGTAAACTAACCACTGGCAGGAGGACCGGGCGGTCGCTGCCGGCGAGCTTGCGTAAGTAAGCGAAGCCGGGGGAGGAAAGTCCGAACTCCGCAGGGCAGTGTGCCGGATAACGTCCGGGATGTTGGTTTCAAAGCCAGCAGACGGCCAGTGCCACAGAAAAGATACCGCCTCGGCTACCCCTCTTTCGGGAGGGCCTCCGGAAGGGCTCTCCAGGTACGCCTGGACGGCCAGTCCCGCCGGGGTAAGGGTGAAATGGTGCGGTAAGAGCGCACCGCTCGGCCCGTAAGGGTCGGGGCAGGGTAAACCCCACACGGAGCAAGACCAAATAGGGAGGGAAGCGCCCGCAAAGAGCCATGCGGCGCTGCGCATCTGCCCGATGCGCCCAGCCGGCTCTTTACACGGCGCAGTGCTTTCTTAGGCTGCTCCATGCAATGGCGAAACCTCCGGGTAGGTCGCTGATGAACGTCCGCGGCAACGCGGCGTCTAGAGGAATGACCGCACACGACAGAATTCGGCTTACAGGTCCTTTTGCCGAATACTGAGTTCCCCGACGACAGGTCTTCGTCGTTGGGGCAACAAATGACAGCCCCGGCCGGGAAACTCCCAGCCGGGGCTGACCACTTTACCCGGCTCCCGTTCCCACCTCACCAGCCAATCTTGCTGATAGCCATCCATCATGCCATCCTGTGAGTCAGGGGATATCTGCATGTCCGCAATAAGTCGTCGAGCTCTGATGCGCAACAGCGCTCTAGCCGCTTCAGCCACACTCATGCCTGCCGGACTGGCGGCTGACCCAGCCCAGAATGTCTTCCACATCTTCGCATTCCAGTGGAAGCCCGGCACCACGGATGAGCAGAAAGAGCGAGCGGCAAGAGATATCCGCGCCTTTCAGGGAACCATCCCCGGCCTTCTTGAGACCCATGTCGGTCCTAACATTTCACCGCGTGGCAAAGGCTACACCTTCGGCGGAATCATGCGTTTCACAAACCAGGCGGCGCTCGATGCGTACGTCCGGCACCCAGCGCATCAGGCGCTTCTCGTCTGGCTGGTGCCCCTCATCGACGCAATTGAGCTCGATCTCCCAGCCTGAAATTCATCGATAAAGCTATCTCCGCAATGCATTGCAAACCGAGCGCAATGTGAACTCCAGCGATTCGCGCGGAACGCTCTCCACAAACGGCCCAATCACCCAACCCAGGCCAGTCGGAATGGACCGGGTGAGCGAAACCGACTCGATCTGCATATACAGGCCACCGTCCCGTTCCTCGTAGCTCCAATAGTTATTCAGCCTCCACAGAAATCCGTGCTCTTCGCTCGGGCTCAGCGCACGCTCGCCGCTCGTCCCGGCCGCCTCAATTTCCGCAATCCGCGTGCTGCGAGAGATGCTGTATCCGTGCTGCGCGTCGAGCCGCCCAAAGACAATGTCGTACGTCGTATCCATCACTACTGTAATCACGTGCTTTTGGCGCACCCGGATCGTCGCCTCGAAGCGATCACCCTGTTGCGAGATCACCTTTGCCTGCACAACCTGTGGGGAGAAGTTCCGCGGATAAGCGCTGAAGTCCCGCATCAACCGTTCAAAATCCGCAGCCTTGGCCCCAGACACAAAAGCGGTGCCCCGCCAGTGGTAGAGCATTGCTCCGGGTAAATCTACTCCCGAAGCCGGCGTCACCTTCTCCACAATCAACTCACCCCGGAGCAGCCGCGGCTCGATCTGACCGGCAGGACCCGCAAGAACGAGGAAGCGACTCGGTGACCGATGCTGCTCAGTCAATCGCATTTCCAGCCCAGCAACATAGGCGTTATAAGCTGCAACAGCCGCAGTCCCAGGCTCCGCAGCAACACACCAGGGAGTGGGCGTAAGTGCCAACAGCAACCAGAATCCGCAAACTAACAAGCTTCCCCGAAAATCTGGCAATGCTACGAAACCTGGCGTCGAGATCCGCGTCATGAACACTATTTGCTTCACCCACTTCTGCAAGTTACACATTCCAGATGATCTCTGGATCGAACTCATCAAAGAATACACTCGACCGTTAGAAGCCGTTAGATACGGAGCCATGCTCGACGTTAGCCCTGCCATTGGCCAGTCATGCTCTACGATAAAGGGATGCTGCGTGTAAAGTTGCTCGATCCGGCCGCCCGCACCCCCGTGGTCGCTCACCCCGGCGAAGACCTGGGCTACTTCTTATATCTTATTCATCCATCTGTGCGTGAGTGAATGATTTATGTAGTTGTATATAAACATCTTAAACCTGAGGGTGTTTCGATGTATACATATCATGAACATACATATCTGGGCTGCGTCTCGTTCGCCAGGTCACAGAATTGGTGGCGCCCGGAGTTTATTTGCCCGCCTTGGGATCGAGTGCGACGATCCCCCCGCCGAGGTCCCGAAAATCGTGTGCTGCGCGGTCGAGGAATGAAGGAGGCACGTATAACGCCGCGATGTCGCCGAGCGTGAAGTCAACTCTTCCCGCCACGCGCCATTCGCGCTCCATGTAGTAGTTGTCGGGGTGGTCCGGGGGCAGGGTTGGATCGAAGAACTTGAGGTGGCCGAAAAGCAAGGTCTCGGCTACCGTTTGGTACAAGAGCGCCGTTTGAAGGTCACGTTCCACGGATTGAACATCGGCAAACGATTTGAGTTGATGAAACGCGTCCGTCATGCGGTCCTGTAACCTCATGAATAGGTCGCCTGTGAGCTTGTGATTGTGAAAATCGAAGGCTGCGTCAATCATGGGCGCTCTCGCGCCAACTTGAACCACCTGCTTGTCCGGCTTTCCGGAGTGGCAGTCGTGCGATTGAATTACAGCCTTGAACCACCCCGGTTTAGGTACGTACATAACCGGCGAGGCTCCTGCATTCACAAGAAAGAGCCTGGGAAACGCCAGTCCGAAGTGGCTGTACTTTGCGCAGTGAATTGCCAATTCGCTTTGCGGGATGTCACAAAAGCAGACAATTTCAAATTGCACGAGCGCATTGTCACTGAGTTTAGTGCCTAGGTCATGTCGGACGTTCGGGTACGAGGAATAGTCCAGTCCCGAACAGGCAGAGAGGGGCACTGATCGGGTGGGACCTGGGCTCATTTTGACTTGGAAAATTGGATCCCGGCGACCGATGTGTGAGGGGTCGAGGAGCATGCCTCCGCGAACGATCTTGGCCAAGAGCTCGTAGCGCAGCTCATCCGTGGCCAGGGAACGCCCGACAAAATGCGTCAGGTTATTGGATACGTAGCCCAAGGGAGACACCCCTGCTGTTTGTGTGCAAATTCTACCTTGGACAGGGCTTCGTCAACAAAGTGCTGCTCGTGAAGCGTTCGACGGCGCCTCTGCGCCTGGCAGGAAGCTGGCCTTCGGAAGACCCGAGCATGTCGGTTCACGAGGCTTCCAGCGACGTACCTGACTTTTTCGTACTAGTATTAGTGGAAAATTACCGATAGATTTTTCGGTTGGCTAAACCCTTTTCGAGGAGAAGGAAAAAAGGTCTCATGGCGGCTGCAGGCAAATCGAGCGATGAAATCAAAAAGCGCATTGAGCCTACGCTCAACAAAGTAGCGGTGGATGGGCTCCGCGCTTGGCTTCGGTCGGTTGACCTTCCCAGCGCCGCCTATTCGCGGGCTGCCATTACTGAACTGGTCGCCAAACAGATTGCGACTGATCAGCTTGATGAAGGTGCGCTGGAACTGGCGTTGATCGGATTTGAAGAGGCAAGCGACATGCGGATTTACCTTTACCGCATGGAAGAAGGTCCAAGCGGAAAGGCGGAGCGTTGGCTGCCCACGCGATTGCTGAAAGCTGGATTTGCACTTTCTAAATCGAGGGTCTTCGCTGGCGAAAAAGTAAAGCCTCTGTCACCCGTGTACGCTCACTTTGAAGGTGGGTTGCTCCGAGTGAAGTGGGCGGAGAGACATGAGCGTTCGAAACTGAATGATCGCGGTGATGGCGTCATTCGAACTCCTGTGTTCAAGCGTATCGTCCTCATCGCGGACTTCACGAACGGAACTGCAGAGCTAAGGATGAATCCACCAGATAACATCCACGCGCACGAGCAGGGTGATCGCCCAACGGCAGAGGCGTATTACAAAGATTATTTTGACCGTGCCACGGAGATTCTCGGATGCACGTTGATTCCAATCGATTTGAGATCGGTCGTGCGCAAACTGGTCGAAGAACAGAAGCCAAGGCTTGTGCGCATTCATATCGTTGATCACACCGACCAGAAGAACTACAAGACTAAGACCAAAGGACCGCGAGCGGACGTGCGAGACAGTCCTGGCTTTCGGTTGGCGTACCAGGAGTATGGAGGTTCTTGGGCATGGGATGCTCAGTCGTTCTATTGGCTTCCAGAGCCTTCATCGGGTTTCTTGAACCGTGAAGTTTATTCACACATCGATGCCGACAATGGCTTCATCAAAGTTAACGCGGACTGTAGCGATAAGGAGGTAACGCATGTCATCTCCCAAATTCGAGCGCGTGAAGAAGAATAACCCGAGGCTCTCCGATTTCTTGGACCGTCTGGTTTCGTACATAAATTCGCAGATTCAGAGTGGCGAGTCGTACATCATCCCCAAGCTCGCTGCGGCGGCCCTGCGGCTGACAGACGCGGAGGCAGTCGTACTCTTGGAGGTCCTCGCGAAGGGCGAGATTCTGCAGCGCATATATAACGTCTACTGTCGCAGGAACGAGACCCTGCTCACGACAGTGGACAATATCGACGATCTTGATCGTTTGCCTCACTGCGACGACTGCGATGAGGACCACTCGCCGCGTGACCTGAAAGTTGAGATTGCTTATCGGGTCAAAAATGGCAATGTCCGAAGCGGTATTGTCTAATGGCTGGTCGTGGCCAAGGCGGAAAGAAGGGGGCGAACGAAAGCCTTAGCCTCAGTGCGCAGACTCATCAACAAATTCTCGATTATCTCAAGGTTGCTGAAGATTCCACTCACCCTGAAATCAGGGACACAGCAGTTCAACTTGCGAAAGACGCGAGCGAGCATCAGCGAAAACAAACTGCGAGACTTCAGCCCGCCACAGCCGCAATCCTTTCTCTTCTCACGCTGGCCTTAGCGGGCGCATCCATTTGGAATTTTTTTGTCCACTATTCCGAGCGCGTTGCGACCATCATGAGTGTGATGGTATTCGGGCTCGCCATAATCGGGGTCTGTCTGCTTGCAATGGTCTCAAACCACCTATCGCAGGCTAATTTCGTTAAGTTGGTCGAGGCTGTCTGGTCTAAGATTGTTGGTTCACTGTGGGGACCGAGGGCGAAACACCCCGAGAGTCAAGAGCGAGAGAAGCTCACATCGAACGACGATTAGTCAGATAGCACTTTTCAAGAATCTATTTCTGCCCTGAATCCTTCGGGCTCGAGCCGAGTCGGGGAATGACAGCATTCACAGAGCAGGACCTTGATGAACCCAATAATCCTTCCGCGATCTGGGTCTATTTGGCCAAGGTTTGTGAAGGTCGCTTTCGTGGTCATGCTTTGCGTTGCCCGCTATTCGGATTAACACTTCGCGTCGCCACCAGGCACGCGCCGTGCCCGTTACTTGTCTAGCTAGCGGCCGGCTACTTTCGCTCAGTTTTCCATCTACGTCTAACGAGGCACCGCTTTTCCCCGATGAACAGTTCGCCCCAGGCCTCGGGGTCCATACCCTTTTGAATCCAATGTACCCACATGCCGCCAACAACCTGTTGTTTCCGCGAAATGCGGGTAACGGCATTGCCTTTGCGGCGCGAAACTGCCCCGGTTTTGTTGTCTCTATGAATGATGCCGTGGAAGAGTACGCTATCGTCGTCACCATACACGGTGAAGTCGTCCCCTTCTCCAAGGATGCGTAGACCTTCATAGCTCCACTGTTCGCCCTCGTTCTCTCCCTCGGTAACAAAACCGTCTTCTTGTATTGCCCACCAGCCGCCTTCAGTGCCGGTTTCGCTAAAGAGGAAGCAGACTCCTCTCATCTCTTTCATCATCTGATCACTCCTAACTCCCCTGCTAATTCTGATTGCCTATTCGGGAGCGACAATCCTATAGATCGACGACTCGTATAATGCCTGCCGGCTTCGCCTGTCGGTATTGCTCGTCGAGGTACGCGGCATTGATGAACCGGGTGTCGCCGTTCTCGAAGGTACCAGCGCCGCCGTGAATATGACCAAAGATGTGAACCCTGGGCTTCTTCGCCTTCACAGCTTTAAGCAATTCCACGCATCCGAGGTGTTCTCCCCCAGGCGCAGTCTGGTCCAGAATGCCGTAGGGCGGCCCGTGCGTGATAAGGACATCGAGCCCTGTGGGGATCTGGGCCCAAATCCGCTCGGCCTCCGCGCCGCGGCGGTACATGAATGCCCAATTCAAGAATTCTGGCGTATACGGCGAGCCCCAAAAAGAAATACCACCGATCGACACTCCTGTGTTCTCGAGGTAGGTGGCGTCGGTCAGCAGTTCTCGCGCAAGCAGTCTGGACAATTGGAAAAGCCTGTCATGATTTCCACCACAGACCAACTTGTGTTCGATCGGCTGTTTAGCCAGCCAGCGATTGAACGAGATTATTTCTTCAGGATGCAGGCCGGAATTCATGAAGTCGCCGGCATGAACGAAGACATCTCCATCGGGGAGATCGTTAATCAGATCGTGACGACCGTGGGTATCGGAGGTTATTACCAAGCGCATTGACTTTCCTCTTCCTATCAATTCTCCTGTTCACTTCCGCGGCGCATCGGACGGGATACTCTCCTCTGGAAGCATGCCCAGTTCGCGCGCCCAACGCCTTCGAATCGTCAGGAGGAGTCGCGTGTCAAAGGTCCAACGTGATGTGAAAAAAGTGGAGGTCTCGAAGGGGAGGCCCTCTAACTCCATCATCACGCCGTTTTCGTCCTGTACCAGGTCTTCGTACAAGTGGAATCCTTGCCCGGTGCCCTCGCCCCTTGCGTCTTTGATGGTGCATTGTGGGCTCGTTCGAATTTCCTTTCTATCTTTAGGTTGTGCACGACCACCCGGGCCAGCTGTCGTCCCCTAGTCAAGTTGCGAGTATTTCCAGAAGGCTATTCGATCTCCCCGTCAACCCGAGGTGTCATCCGCCACCGAAGAAATACATCCTGGGCGGCACTCGTCGGGTCCTGATCCAGCTCTTGGACGTAAACCCGTTCCCGAAAATCTCCAATGCTCATGAGGATGTGCAGCTTCCCGTCTCGAAAACCGATGGCATGCGAGACGTCGCAGCTTGGCCGACGCCTCAACCTCTCTAATTCGGAAAAGAAGCGCCGCAAATATTCCGCAGGTCCCCCGCCCGCCATGATGATGGTGCTTTCCGGAGCTGAAGGCGAACTGCTCTGAATTCCAGTTGACGGCGGCTGATTCCGTTCCAGCGATTGGTCCAGTTCCGGTTCAAATGCGACGAAAGTTCCGTCACTGAACTTGGCACGGCCAAAACCTGGGAACTCTACCCAACCGTGCGGCTCTACGTCAGTGCGTTGCCCAGTGAAGACCGGTGTCATGCTCCCCCCTAATCGTATCCAGCGCGGAGCGTTCGGATCGGTGCGGTCTTCGTAGGTGCATTCCAACAACTCCATCCGTCCCATAGGGGTGATTTCGTACGTGGCTCCTGGAAAGACTGGGTGCAAACTTTGCGTGCAATGAGTTTCGCCTTTGTGGTCCCCAAAAAGTTCGTTGTTGCAGAGAACATCATCAAGAACTCCCATAGCTGTCCTCTCCCTTGCACTCATTCGGCCTACCGCGCCAACGACGTGGCAGAGCCCTTTCGCCAGTGTTATTACCGAGCATGTTGACTTTTGTCTTCCCATCAGTTGTTCCGCCGTGTTCACCACGAATCTCACCGGGAGCGCGACAAATGCGCCGACTTAAGTTTTCCCGTCGTTGGCGATCAGTCCGAGCGAGCGCGTGAAGCGTCTGGGGAGGCGCACCGACACCCGCATCTCGGGCCTGCCCGAGGGCGCGAAGGAGACCGAGGTTTCAAACGTGAAGCCCTCGAGTTCGAGCATGACGCAATCGCGCTCGTCGGCTAGATCCTCGTACAAATGGAATCCCTGCCCGGTGCCCTCGTCCCGGTCGTCTTTGATAGTGCAACGCGTGCTCATCTGACTTCCTTTCCAGGCTTTCGCCGCGGGTGTTATCCGAGATCGCCATCGGTTCAAGGTAGTGTCGCTGTTGTAAGACGGTCCATACATTATCGCGATCAACAGTAGACCTTGCCCATCGAACGAATAGGGCGTGACGTAGTTGTTGAACTCATTTTCCTGGCAATCTGCTTCGCGGCACTTCCTTCGACTTGGGCATTGTTCCGCCCATGGCGGCCAGCCTCCTGGCCGCTTCCCGCTCGATCAACTGCGTGAGAGCTATCTGAATCAAAGCCGATTTCTGCTTAATGCCCGTGTACGACTGCGCGGTCCTAACTAGATCGTCTTCGAGAGTTACCGTTACTCGAACGCGCTTTTCGCTTCGAACGCCACCAAGATCATTTTCAACATGAGCCTTTGAACGACGTCGCCATTCAAACGACCGGGTGATTTGTTCGGCTAATTCATCGTCCCTTTCATCTCGTTCCGCTATCAAAGCGGCCACCGCGCCAGTCGCAGGTAATGCTTTCCATCGCCGCGGCATCACGACGCGCGCTATCTCTTTTTCCGTACCCTCTTTCCGAAACGGACTTTCGGACGCAGGTCTTGACTTGTCCTTCTTGGATTTACGCCCTGATTCCGATTTTTGATATTTGCGCATTGCCAGGTAACTCCACCTCTCTAGCTGCCATCCCGAAGTCGAGTGGCGAGTCCCCTCGGAAGCCCGGCCCGCCGGATTCCTCTTTGCGCTGCGCGGAAGTCGTATGGTGCGCGGCACCACGTCCAGCTCAATTCAGCGTCGTCGTAGATTGCGAATGACGCCCGCCAGTCGCCGTCGCGAGGCTGGCCGACGGACCCCGGATTGAAGAGATAACGATTGCTTTTCTGCAGCTGAATTATGAATTGGTCGGCGCAATCGGGCTCAAAGACCGGTTTCAGAAGAGTCAGACCACGTCTGTTCTTCACCCAGCCAACCTGTCTGTGTGTATGGCCACA
>JBEKPF010000004.1:0-109365 GCA_049521035.1 Occallatibacter sp.
CCAGTTGAACGAGCAATCATCGTTACAGATACAAGAGATGTTGGCGAAGGTCAGTGCAGCAGACCGCGCTATTCTGCTCGACTCGCTCTCCAAGGTCCGCTCCATCCTGAGCAAACCTGAATCTGTTCGAATTGTTCGCCTGACCAAATCCGACGACGACGCGCATCGCTTGCTGCAGGAGTATTACGAGGCAGTTAACGTCGTCCTACGGGACACTCCCCAGGCGATCCAGAGCATCATCGACGATTCCTGTTCCGGAGTGTGGCTGGCCTATCTCGAAGAAAGGGCTGTTGGCTGCGTCTTGCTCAAAAGCCTAACTTCCATTCCGTTCGCTGGGGAATGCAAGCGTCTCTATGTCCAGCCGGCGGCCCGGGGACATGGCATCGCACAAAAGCTGCTGGACGCACAGGAGGACTTTGCCCGCGTCAACGGTCTGCATTGGATCTACCTTGATAGCTACGACGATCTCAAAGTTGCCATTGCTCTCTATCGGAAGCGAGGGTACGTTGCATGCGAACGTTATAACAACAACCCGCAGGCAACGGTTTTCCTACGCAAGAACATCAGGCACCGGTCCTGAAGTGCTCCGCAGCATCTCGGCGCGACCGTAAAGTTGGGGAGCCGAGTATTCTGCCACCTATTTGTGAGGAGCCTTCGCCTTCGTCGTCGTTCCGCTCTCCGCTGGTTTGATCTGGAAGTTCGGCCAGACAATCGGAATCTGTTGCATCTTCAGGTTCGGCCACGCGGCCGGAGCCGGCCAGTCTTTCGCCTGTTCAATCGGCAGCAACTCCAAGCCTGGGTAGTGGTTCTGCGATACCGCGATCCCAGGCGGTTGATCGCCAATGCTTGAAGCCGGCGGATGAACCACCATCTCCGGATCCACCCGCACGCCGCCCGATCGTAGCGCCCCCGTCACGGGTGAGATGATCATCGTCAGCGACCCGCCTGGCGTTGCCTGCCAAACCGTCGGCCCCTTGCTAAGTTCCTTCTGGGATAGAAAGACATTTGGTGATGGTGATTCCAGCTTCTCGGGGCTTGAGGGTATCGGCGTGACCAACTGGCTGAACGCTGTGGCCCCGGTAGAAAGAAAAAGCGCAACCGCTCCAAATCGCATGGCTTCCCCTCCAAAGGACGGACGCGACACCGATCAAAACAGTAGCAAATCCCGTCGTCATGCCCGTTTGCAGTCTAATTGCCTCATAAGTCATTGCATCTAGGAGTTCCAAAGAGCCGTCTCGAACGACCGGGGCTTGTACCCTCATGTGATCCCTCCCCATGCCTCATCGTCACAATTTCAGCCGAAATACCACCTTAGTGTTAAGCGCATAGTACCCCTCTCACAAAGGACAAGGCTGAAGTGGTATTTCAATCCTCTCGTATCTCACCGATGATCCAGATGGGCACGGACTCGAAAGTGCCGCGCAAGCAGAATACTTGTGCGGATGAGGACCTGGACCTACTGCGAACCGAATTCGGGCCAATTCGCAGTCTCGCTGATGCAGACACATCCCCACTCTTGCTTCACGTCAACCAACGTGTTGTAAGAGGTAAAGACAGTTCTCTGCGCATAACTCCTCTTTCCGGCCGTTCCGGAAACCGGTACTCAGCGGGCAGAAAAAGGCCCTATCTGGATTCCGAGATAGAGGATGCACGTATGATAACTCAGATCATTTTGGCCGATTCGGAGACAATTTTCCGGGCAGGCGCTGCCAAAGCGCTCGATATAGAACATGATCTCTGCGTTGTTACTCAATGCGCAGACTTGGATTCAATGTACGACGCAGTGGCCGCTTTTCCCAACTCTATCGTCCTGTTCGCCTCGTTGCTCAAGCCAGATCAAAAGCGGCTCCTATCTCTACTTGAGACCGCTGGCAGCCAGGGCATCGTCATTGCCGATGGCGGTTTTGCTCCGAATTCCTACACGCAACAGGGCCTTCGTGGCGTGGTCTTTCGCAGCGTCACTCCCTCGGCCTTGGTGGAGTGCGTGCGCAAAGTTGCCGCTGGCGGTACCTGGATTCCCCCGATTCCCGTCCAAATGAATCCTTCTCAAAGCGATTTACTGGGAGCGCAGGTGCGCGATCGACTGACTGCCAGGGAGATGCGGATTGTGGCTCTTGTTGTGCAGGGCTGCAGAGGACAGGAGATTGCCAACCGGCTCGGCACCACCGAGCAGGTCATCAAGAATTACCTGCGTACAGTTTACGTCAAGACAGGTGCCAGCGATCGGCTGGATCTTGCAATGTTCACAATTCGCCATCCGGCATTGGCCAAGGCAGTCGCCGAAGTGGGCATCCAACTTGAAGCTGAGCGGCAAGCCTCTCAGGGTGCAGTAGCTTAGGAGTCCGATCCTGGCGGGCAGAATGAGATCGCAGTTTTCTGCCCGTAATCTCCGCCTTGTCAAGTCTGCCTCTGCCCCCGCTCTCCCGACTTCGTATTCCTTCCATTTTCGATAGGCCTCTACCTTCTGGGATTTTTTGGGCTTCGCTCTTGATCTCGGACTAACCTAGTCGTATATTAAACAAGGACCAAATCAGTCGGATATTGAATTGCTGTAGTCCCCGGCCTTGGGTGTGCTCGATTCCCCGGATTCTGTGTCCATCAAATCCTGAATTTCCGGGAGTAGTTCGTGAAGCACCTAACTTCTTTTGTTCACTTTCTTCCAGTCATGCGGAGAATTCTTTGTGTCGTGTGTGTTGTGAGACTTCTGTCTGCATTGCTCGTTTTTGCCAGCATAGGAGGCAGCATCTCCGGAGCGGTGAAGGACCCGTCGGGTAATCTGGTTCCCAATGCAGATGTGGTCTTGCGGGAGGTCAACACCGGATTCACAACCAGTGCGCACACGGATGGCAAGGGGCTTTACACGCTGCCGGTATTGCCGGTTGGCCGCTATGAGCTCAACATCGAGGTATCCGGGTTTCGCCCCTATCGGCGGACCGACATCGTGCTCGATACCAATGCGTCCCTCACGTTCGACGTCTGTCTCGCCGTCGGTGGTGATACGCAGACTGTAACCGTGAGCGACAACCCGCTGCATGTCGAAACAGTCAGCACGCAACTAGGCGAGGTGATCAGCGGCCGGCAGATGAACGCCGTTCCCTTAAATGGACGCAGTTTCACTGATCTTCTATCGCTGCAACCCGGCGTAGCCCCGGCGACCTCCATTACCTCCAGCACCGTGCAGGACGTGGGCGCGACGGTGCTCTCCCCGTCGGGCACCCTCAATCCCGGCACAATTTCCGTCAACGGCCAGCGCGAATTCGCCAACTATTTCAGCGTGAACGGAAGCGACGCGGAAGAAGACGTAAACGCTGGCACTGCCATCATTCCCAACCTGGATGCAATTTCCGAATTTCGCATCGTCACCAGCAACTTCGACGCCGAATATGGCGAGTTCAGCGGCGGCCAAATCAGCGTGGTCACAAAATCCGGCGGCAACAAGTTCCATGGCAGCGCATTCGACTTTCTGCGCAATACCGATGGCGACGCGCGCAGCTACTTCTCGCCCACGCGCGGTGCCTTTCGCCAGAACCAGTTCGGCGGCACCAGCGGCGGTCCCATTCATCACGACGAAGTCTTCTTCTTCGCGGACTATCAAGGTACCCGGCAGACGCAGGGAGTCGACACGCCGGTTATCGGGGTGCCTTCGGATGCCGATCGCACCGGCAATCTCTCTGACCTCGCTCCCAACAATTTCTACGATCCCACCACCAACCAGCCCCTCACCTTCGTCAGCGGACCCTATCTCGCCAGTCTTCTCTCGCAGAAACTGGGCTATACGGTCACCAATGGCGAGGCATACGACTACCCCGGTTGCTCCGCCACCGGAGCCCAAGCATGCGTGCTGCCCAATGCCACCATTCCGGCAAGTGCGTGGTCTGTTCCGGCGCAGCGCATGCTCCAATACATTCCCGCACCCAACAATGCAAGTGGCTTTGCCACCTCCGCCTACAATCAAACCCTCCGCGACGACAAGGCCGGCGTGCGCATCGACGCCAATACCCATTTAGGTCTATTGTCGGCCTACTATTTCATCGACGATTTCAACCTCGATAACCCTTACCCCGTTGCGCAGAGCGGCGCCAGCGTTCCCGGTTTCAATGCGCTCACCACCGGCCGCGCGCAGTTGCTCTCGTTGTCGGATACCAAGACGATCAATCCCACCACGATCAATGAAGTGCACGTGAGCTACCTGCGCGACATAACCAACCTGGGCCAACCCGTCGGCGGCCTCGGTGTCAGCCTGGTTTCGCAAGGCTTTCAGAATCCGAACGGTGATCCCAGCATTGTGGCTCTCTATCCAAAAGGGCAGGGCGTCGAGAACCTCAACTTCAACGGCTACTCCACCGGCACCGCAGCCAACCAGCTCATTCAAGCGAACAACACATATCAGGCAGCCGATAATTTCTCCAAAGTGTTAGGCAGCCACGCCATTAAGTTCGGTGTTGAATTTCACGCCGACCAGGTCAACGCGACGCCCATCGCCCAGTTCAACGGCAGCTTCGTATTTTCAGGAACGGAAACCGGCGTCGACTTCGCGGACTTCCTTATCGGCGTGCCCAGCCAGTACAACCAGAGCCAGCTCAATCCGTTTTATGCCCGCAACAAATACGCCGGCCTTTTCGCGCAGGATAGCTGGCACGTCCTTCCCAACCTTACGCTTAATTACGGCCTGCGCTGGGACCGCATCGCGCCCTGGTCTGAAAAGTACAATCAGATCTCAACCTTTGTAGCCGGCGCTCAGTCCAAAGTCTTCCCCGGCGCGCCTCCGGGCATCCTCTACCCCGGCGATCCCGGCGTGCCCAATACCCTCGCTCCCATCGGCGAACTGGGCTTTTCTCCGCGCCTCGGCTTGGCATGGTCACCCCTGGCTCAATCCGGAAGCATGTTAGAGAAGGTCCTCGGTGCGCCGGGCACAACCAGCATCCGCGCCAGCTTTGGTAATTTCTACACCGCCATCGACGCGCTCTCCATCGGCGTGCTGGCCGCCAACGCGCCCTACGGCACAACCTATACCAGCCCTCAGGAACCGCTCTTCGCCACACCTTTCATCGCCGCGCCCGACGGCACAAACTACGGCCAGCCCTTCCCCTACAAATTTGCCCCGCTCAATTCTTCGCTCAGCCATCCCGACGCAAACATCGATTGGAGCACTTACGAGCCGATAAGTGGAATCCCAGGCTACGACATCCACAACCGCACGCCGTACACCGAGGAGTGGATGTTATCCATCGAGCGTCAGGCCGGGCCGAATACAGTCTTCAGCGCGAGTTATGTCGGCACTGCCAGCCATCGCCAGCGTGTACTCATTGAGCCGAATCCGGGCAATCCTGCGCTCTGTCTGAGCCTAAGCCAGCCGAGCACGGTCCAGGCCGGAACCGTAACCTGCGGCCCGGAAGGCGAAGACACGGTCTACTATCCCATCGGCGGCGGCCAGGTAAATGGAACACGCGGCCCGCTAGGATCTAACTTCGGCAGTAATGCGCTGCAATCTACAATTGGCCGTGCCAATTACAACGCTCTCGAACTCAGCGCGCGCCATACCAGCGGCCGTCTTGAGTTTTCTGCCGGCTACACTTACGGCAGATCAATGGATCAGTCGTCGAACATCGGCGAGGAAGTCAATCCCTTCAACCCCACGCTGAGTTACGCGCTGTCGTCATTCGACGTCAAGCATAATGTCATTCTCAGCTACGAGTATCAACTCCCGTTCGATCGTTTCTTCCGTCCCAATCGGCTCACGCAAGGCTGGGCGCTCTCCGGCATCACGCGCTTCGCCAGCGGCTTTCCCGTCGCCATGATCAACAACGGCGACAACTCGCTCATTGGCACCAATCCCAACGGCATCAACAACACCAGTATCGATGAGCCCGATTACAACGGCGGGCCGCTTCATTTCAATCGCAACCCGCGCACGAACGGAAACAACTACTTCAACACCACCTCTTTCACGATGAATGCACTCGGCACGCCCGGAACCGCAAAGCGCCGTTTCTTCCACGGCCCCGGCGAAGATAACTACGACATGGCGGTCGGTAAAAAGCTGGCGGTTGCCGACTCCAAATCGCTGCTCTTCCGCGTCGAGGCCTTCAACGTCTTCAACCACACGCAATTCAGCGGCCCCGGTTCAGTCGACGGGAACATCGGCAACTCCACCTTCGGCAACGTCATTAGCGCAGCCCCGCCACGCGTTCTCCAGGGAGCGCTCCGATTCAGCTTCTAGCCAAGCAAGCAACGCCCAGAACCGCTCTTCTAGGGGGCGCGGCGTTGTGTGATCTAAATCACACCTGTTGGTCGGATCGATTGAAATCGGACTAAACGAGTCGTACGTTTAAAGAGGACCTATTCAGTCGGATATTGGTCCCGGCAATTCCAAACGCAGATCTTGCTCATTCCGGGAGTACTTTTTGAAACAGCGTTCCATTTTCGCTCTTATTCTTCTCCTTGCAGGCTTGGTTCATCCACTCCAAGCCGCTTCGGCCTTTACCATCGCTGGCGTAGTCCATGACTCCACGGGTGGTCGCATCCCCGACGCCCACATCACCGTTCTTGCCGCCCCGAACCAACCCGCGATCGAAACCACCAGCGGCCCTCAAGGTGAATTCAGCCTTGTTGTCCCAGCCACCGGTAACTATCAAATCCAGATTGCCGCAGCCAGCTTTGCACCTCTCGCAACAACCGCTGAACTAACTGATTCCCAGCCCACCGTCAACCTCGATCTTTCTCTTCAAATCGTGGATGCTCAAACCGTTGAAGTCACCGCCGACGCCCTTGCCGCCGAGACCACCAGTACGCAGTTGGGCGAGACTCTTGATTCGAAAAAAATGGAAAGCGTGCCTCTTAACGGCCGCAGCTTCACTGATCTCATGGCCGTGCAACCGGGCATCGTCCCCACCAGCACCGCGCAGCCAGGTGCCGTCATCATGACCGGCGTTGCCTCCACGCCGCCTTCCGGAAACGCCAACCCCGGCAACCTCTCCATCAGCGGTCAGCGCGAGGCCTCCAACGGTTTCCGCGTCAACGGCAGCGATGTCGAAGAAGACGTCAACATGGGCACCTCGATCGTGCCTAACCTGGACGCCATCGATAGCTTTCGCGTCCTCACGTCGAACTTCGACGCCGAATACGGCAACTCCAGCGGTGGTCAGGTCCTGGTTATCACCAAGTCTGGAACCAAGGCCTGGCATGGCTCCGCCTTCGAGTTCCTGCGCAACACCGCTCTCGATGCGCGCAATTACTTTTCGGAAAACCGAGCCGCCTATCGCCAAAACCAATACGGCGCCACCATTGGCGGAACTCCCTTCCACAAGTCCGTCGCCCTCTTCGCCGACTACCAGGGCACGCGTCTCACCGAGGGCATTGACACCGGCGACATCGCCGTACCCTCTGCCGTCGAGCGCAGCGGCGATTTCAGTCAGAACCCGTTAACTGGCAGCGTGAATGGCGCTGCCTGGGCCGCGCAGCTCTCGTCTTTGTTGGACCAGACCGTCACCCCTGGCGAGCCGTATGCACAGGTTTTTCCCACCGGTCACATTCCCCAATCCGTCTGGTCGGTGCCGGCCAAATACCTGCTCGCATCCATTCCCGCACCCAACGCCGGCTCCAACGTTTTCGAGACATCCGCCGAAGCCGAAACCCTCACCGACGATAAAGGCGCACTCCGCTTTGACTGGACCCACGGCAAATCCGCTCTCACCGGTTACTATTTCCTCGATCAGTATTCGCTCCTCAATCCCTATCCCACCGGAACCGGCGGCGCCAGCGTTCCCGGCTTCAGCGCCACATCCAACGGGCTCGCCCAGCTCTTCAGCCTCGGCCACTCCATCACCTTCGGCGATACGGCGCTGGACGAATTTCATCTCAGCTATATGCGCAACGCCAACGCAGTCGGCCAGCCAAAGGGCGGCGTCGGTCCATCGCTCGCGTCGCAAGGATTCACCGGCATCGTCCCCCTCAAGCCATCCACAGAGGGCATAGCCAACGTAGCCTTCAACGACTTCACCATGGGCGTCGATACTACGGCTCTCGTGCAAGCCGAGAACATCTATGAGATCAGCGACGCTTTCTCTCGCATCTATGGCAAGCATGGACTCAAGTTCGGCGGAGAGATCCACTCCAACCAAATCAACACGCACCCCGACGTCATCTTCAACGGCAGCTTCGCCTTCAACGGCTCTGAAACTGGCATCGACTTCGCCGACTTCCTGCTCGGCGTCACCTCCAGCTATACCCAAGGCCAAGCCAGCAGCTTCTATAACCGCAACCTCTATATATCCGCCTTTGCGCAGGACAGTTGGAAAGTCTCGAGCGAACTCACCGTCAACTACGGCCTTCGGCTCGACCGCATCCGCCCGTGGCTCGAGAAGTTCAACCAGCTCCAAACCGTCGTCCAAGGCGAGCAGTCGCAAGTCTTTCCTGGCGCACCGCTCGGTTTGGTCTTTCCCGACGACCCCGGCGTGCCTCGTTCGCTCGCGCCCGCCCGCAACGACCTCGCCCCACGTGCTGGCATTGCGTGGACGCCGTCCTTTGCTGCGCCGTGGCTGCACAAACTCACCGGGACCCCCGGCCAAACCAGCATCCGTCTCGGATATGGCATTTTCTACACCGCGTATGAAGGACTTTCCGCCGGCATCATGAGCGCCAATCCGCCTTACGGCTACACCTACACCTCCGCCGCGCCGCCGTTCTTCGCTTCGCCCTTCACCGCGGCCGCCACTGGTGCTGACTCAGGTCAACGCTTTCCGCTGCAAAAAGTCGCGTACGGCGCCAGCCGTTCCAATCCCAACTCCACCGTCAACTGGTCCCAGTTCGAGCCGCTCGTCGGCATTCCCGCCGTCGATCCGCAAGACGTTACGCCGTACGCTCAACACTGGATGGCCAGCGTCGAGCGCCAATTCAGCGGTTCCACGCTGGCGACAATCAGCTATGTGGGCACCTCTTCCCACCACCTGCTTGTCCTTGAAGAAGCCAACCCCGCCAACGCGGCACTTTGCCTATCCCTTGGATCGACATGCGGTCCCTTCAATGAACAGGCAGCACGCACCCAGTTCGGTCCCGCCTTCGGCAGCGTCGAGGAGCAGCGCACCATCGCCAACGCCAATTACAATGCGATCGAAGCTACGCTTAACCATCGCGCGCATGGTCTCGATCTGCTGGCCAGCTACACCTTCTCCAAATCAATCGACCAATCGTCCGGATTGCCAGAGCCGGTCAACCCCATCAACCCGTCGTTCAGCCGCGCACTCTCCGCATTCGACCTCCGACACAACTTCGTCTGCAGTTTTCAATACCAGTTGCCCGAACCAAAGTCCGAAGGGCTGATCCACGCAATTGGAGCAAGATGGGCAATCTCCGGCATCGCCCGGTTGACCTCGGGACTGCCAGTCACGCTGCTCAACAACAACGACACGTCTCTGCTTGGAACTATCCCCAACGGCATTAACAATAACGGTGTCGACACGCCCAACTGGTCTGGAAATTCGCTCTCTCTTCATACCAACCCGCGTGGCGGCCAGCCAGTCTTCGACGCTTCCCAACTCACTCTCCCCACACTGGGAACCATGGGCAATGCCCGCCGTCGCTTCTTTTCCGGCCCAGGCAGCGAGAATCTCGACGCCACTCTTTCACGCACTCTTTTCGTTCAGGACGGTCGTGCCCTCGAACTCCGTGCCGAGGGGTTCAATCTAGTCAATCACGCGCAGTTCTTCGGCCCCGCGTCGATCGAGGGCAACGTCTCCAGCACAACCTTCGGCCAAGCCGTAAGCGCCATGCCCCCACGCCTGATGCAGTTAGCCCTCCGTTACCGCTTCTAGAGCATTTTCTGAAACAATGCAGACTGAATTTGGCGAGACTCTGTGGCGAGTGAATCAATGGCGAAGCCATATGGGGATGATTTGCGCCGTAAGTTTCTGTTGGCCTACGACGGAGGCGAAGAGACGCTGGAAGAACTGGCGGATCGTTTTTGGTGAGCGTGGGCTGGGCGAAGAAGATTTCCGCACAGCGGAATCGTACTGGGCATGCCGAGCGAGTTCGGCACCAACCAGGTCGCAAGCCACGGACCAATACAGAGACACAGCGTCAGATGATGGATTGGGTAGCGTCGAAGCCTGATCTGGCGCTGGCCCAACTGCAGGCCAAGTTGTCCCGCGAGGCTGGCATTTCACTCAGCGTGGGGCGGATTTGGCATCTGTTGAAGAAGCTGGGTCTGCGGCTGAAAAAAGTCACTCCACGCTATCGAGCGGGACACTGAAGCCAACCGTGCACGACGCGAACAGTTCGCGGCGCGCATCCGGTCGACCTCGCCGGAGCGGTTGATTTTCCTTGACGAGAGTGGTGTCACTACTTCGATGACGCGGCTCTATGCGCGCAGTGCCGGAGGCAGGCGCATCCATGAGGCCACGCCTGGCGGTCACTGGAAGATCATGACGATCCTTAGCGCCATGAGCCTAAGCGGCATGGTTGCAACGATGACGATCGAGGAGCCCACCGACACAGACATTTTCCTGGCCTACGTCGAACATCTGCTCTATACGGTGCTGAAGGCCGGCGACGTGGTGGTGACGGACAATCTGAGCGCGCATAGGGCACCGGCATTTCAGCAATGGATCGAAAAGGCTGGTGCCGAGGTGCTCTATCTGCCGCCCTACTCCCCCGATCTGAGCCCTATCGAGAAGGCTTGGGCAAAGATCAAACAACGGCTCCGCGAGGCGAAGGCGCGAACCAAAGAAGCACTCGATCAGGCCATCACTGACGCTCTGCCTCACATCACCCCAGCCAACGCACAGGCTTGGTTCAGAATGGCACTCAATGGTCTACTGTAATATGGAAAATGCTCTAGCTTTGCCCAACCTCACACAACACAGCCATTGTGGAAAATCAATAGATAGAGGGAACTGCAAACCGCCTCGATTCACGAGGCAGTTTGCAGTGCGACGCCTCCGTTGGTCTGCCGCGGGTTCAATCGAAGACTACCGTCTTATTTCCATAGCAAAGGATCCGCCGGTCGAGGTGCCAGCGTACAGCGCGAGCCAGCACAATCCGCTCCAGATCGCGACCTCGCGCCACCAGGTCTTCCACCTGGTCGCGATGTGAAATGCGCGCCACATCCTGCTCGATGATCGGCCCGTCGTCCAGCAGTTCCGTGACGTAATGGCTTGAGGCTCCGATCAGCTTCACGCCCCGCGCATGTGCCCCGTGGTAGGGTTTGGCTCCCGTAAACGCGGGCAGAAACGAGTGATGAACATTGATGATTCCCGCCGGGTAGTGAGCCACAAATGCCGGAGTGAGAATCTGCATGTACCGCGCCAGCACCACGAGTTCAATCCCATAGGACGAAAGTAGTTCCACTTGCCGTGTCTCGGCCGATTTGCGTGTAGCGGCTGTTACCGGCACATACTCGAATGGAATTCCATAGAATTCTGCTAGCTTCTCCACGTCGCGATGATTGGAGACGATTACGGGGATCTCGCAGGTCAGCTCTCCGGTTCGCCAGCGGTGCAGCAAATCGGCCATGCAGTGGAGATATTGCGAGCAGAACAACGCTACCTTCGGTCGGCGTTCGCTGGAACTCAGCTTCCAACGCATCCCCAACTCTGCCGCGAGCGGTGCGAAAGCCGATCGAAACCCTTCCAGATCGAAGCTGTGCGGGCTTGACGCGGGACCAGCTGTCGATTGAGCTTGCCAGTCCAGATCTTCCGCCGGCCCATTGAGGTCCCATTCGACGCGCATGAAAAAAAGCCCCAGCTCGTGGTCCTGATGCTGGTCGGCGTGCAGAATGTTGGCTCCTTGCTCGTACAGCAACGAGGAAACGCGCGCCACCAGGCCTTTGCGGTCTGGGCAATCGATCAGCAAAACTGCCGAGTCTCTCATCTTCTCTTCAGCTTATGCCATTGCGCCTCTGCCAGTTCACCGATGCCTTCGTTCCTCTGGTTTCATCCTACGGCCAATTCAGAAAACCGCAGGCGTAGACAGAAGTCCACTCAGGCGGCTGAACCCCGATGAAGCTGCCCCGGCGCGCTCAACTGCTGCCGCAGATTTCCGGCCAGCTCTGCCATCAAGCGCAGCTTCTCGGCCAAAGGCGAGGGGATGTCGCTGGCGGAGAGAGCCAACTGCGATTGCAACAGCAAGCCAGCGACTGTCGCTTTCAGCTCGGTTTCGATTGCCGCAGTCGCCGTTCGGCGCGCAAGCATCTGCTCCCGTTCACGACGGTGCAGCGCGGCGCGAATCTCCCTGGTCAGTCGGGCGGCTCCCGAAAGGGCAAAGTTGATCTGCAATGGAATTGCCAGCCCCGCATGCTCCCATATCGCGTCAGCAGCCGACGGATCGCATTCCGCCATGGTCTCGTCTACCACGACGGCGGTAAACTCCCGGCGGCGAAGCGCGGACAAGGCAGATTTGCGTCCCTCAGCGACCTCAACCTCCATGCCAAGTTGTCCGCTCACAACGGATGCGCAATTTCGGGCTCCTTCAATTCCGGTAACAATCAGAATGCTCATTCCCAACTCCTCGTCTCTGTTTTGGCCCTTTGGCCCAAGTTCTTGCTGCTTGCAACTGACGTCGGGCTTCAGCGGATCACCCGGCAATCCAGAGCGAGCGCCTGAAAACTGGAAGCTGCCTCTCTGGCATGTTCTTCGTCAAGTGGGGGCCTATTCTTCGCGAAGCGGATCGGTGATGCCGTATTCCTTCAGTTTGCGATAGAGAGTGGTCTTGCCGATTCCCAGCAACTTGGCCGCCTGGAGTTTATCGCCATTGAGTCTGCGAATAGTTCCCAGAATTGCCTGGCGCTCTAGATCGGCGAGTGTGGTTAAGGCGGGGACACTGCCCTCGGTTTCCGTTTCACCGGCGGGGGAAACAGACTTGCGCGCTTCGAGGCCTTGCTGCTGGAGTTGTGTGGGCAGATCGCCTAAATGCAGCACCGGGCCTGAAGAGAGAGCGCAGGCCCGTTCCACGGAGTTCTCGAGCTCGCGTACGTTTCCCGGCCAGTCATGCCGCATCATAGTGCGCAATGCCTCGTCGCTGAGCGTGAACTTGGTGCCGTGTTCGCGGCTAATGCGATCAAGAAAGTGCGCCGCTAACAGCGGGATGTCTTCCCGGCGATCGCGCAGCGAGGGCAGTCGGAGGTTGACTACGTTGAGCCTATAGAAAAGATCTTTGCGGAAGGTGCCCTTTTCGACCATTGCCGCGAGATCCCGGTTGGTTGCAGCCACGATCCGAGCCCTGATGGGTACGCGGTGAGTTGCGCCCACAGGCCGGACCTCCTTCTCTTGGAGCGCGCGCAGCAGCTTGGCCTGCAGATCGAGAGTGAGCTCACCAATCTCATCCAGAAAAACCGTGCCTCCCTCGGCCGAAACCAGCAGCCCATCCTTGGAGTGGTTGGCCCCGGTGAAAGCGCCCTTTACGTAGCCGAACAGTTCGCTCTCAATCAGCGTGGGCACCAGCGAGCCGCAATCCACAGGCAGAAAAGGCTTCTGCGAGTTCGGCCCGTAGACGTGAATGGTGCGCGCCACCAGTTCCTTGCCGGTGCCGCTCTCGCCGAGAATCAGGACCGGATGCGAAGTCTGGGCAACTTTAGAGAGAATTCGATAGAGCTTTTCCATTTCTCCGGAACGGCCGATCATCGCGCCCAAGCCCTCTGAGAGCCGCAGACGCTCCCGCAAGTGGCGGCTGGCCGTATCGGTGGTGAAACCGGCAGCAGCGCGATCCAGCACCGTCGAAAGCTCGTCCATGGCAAACGGTTTCGTCAGGTAGTCGGACGCTCCGCAGCGCATTGCTTCAACGGCCGCGTTCACTGACCCCGAAGCAGTCATGGCGATCACCGCTGTTTGCGGATAGAGCAGCTTCACTTCGGAAACCAACTCCAGGCCCTGATTGGTTCTCGCTGGAAGGTTGACCAGCAGGATATCGGCTGCCCGGCCGCGCAGCAGGCTTCGCGCCTGCCCAAGGTCACCGGTGCTCTCCACAGCGTAGCCGAGACTTGCGGCGATCTCCGCGCAGGCCGATCGAACCGCTGCGTCATCATCCACCACCAGCAGGTGTAGCCGTACCTGAGGCTCCGCTAGTTGGGGGATAAAATCCATCATTATCGAGTGTGGAACTGTTGCGAGCATTGTATTCGCCTCACGCGTGGTTGGTTAAATTCGGTGTGTATTGACCAACGACCTGGCCTTCGCCATCAAGAACCGCTGTCGCTGAAACCTGGGGTCGCATGCCTCAGAATCAACGGTTTCGGACTGGAAGCTCGATCACGAAGCGCGCTCCACCTTGTTCGCGGTTTGTCGCGTGAATGCTGCCTCCAGCCGCCTCTAAAATCGAATGGGAAATGGACAATCCCAGCCCGTGATGGGTTCCCAGCCAACTTCCGATTTCGTAAGCGCTCTTCGGGCGCGTGGTAAAGCCGGCGTCGAACACATTGTTCAGTATCGATGGCGAGATTCCAGGTCCGTTATCTTCGATCGTCAATACCAGCCACGAAGCTGCATCAGTTCCTGCATGAAACTCATGCAGAGCAAATGTGATGACTCCTCCCTCGGGCATGGCTTCTGCTGCGTTCTTCACCAGGTTCACCAGCACCCTTGTCAGTTCTTCCCCAGTCAGACTTACTGGCAGGGCACTGTTTTCGATATTGAGGCTGATGGAGATCGAGGGTCCGGCCATAGCCGCCACGAGATCTCGGTTAGCGGCCAGTTCGGCTGCAAGATCGCTGATCGGGAGCGGCGGCAGCAGCTGCCAGCCTCGAGAATACTCACCCTCGCTGCGAGTTTCGCGCACCGCCGGTGCTCCCAGAAGGCTAGGGGGGCGATTGGAGAGATCTCTTTCCGGGGGCTTCGAGGTATCCAGAGTTGTCAGCTTTTCCACCAGCCGACGGCTGGCGGCGGCCACTAGCCGCAACTCTCTTCCATAGTGCAGAAACGGAGGCTCCAGGACACCCGGCTCCTCAAGCAAATCGCAATAGAGCCCCAGCGCTGTAACCATATTGCGGGCGTCGTGTGCCACTTCTGCCAGGTTCTCTTCCTTGTTGTGCGCGGTGGCCAGCGTCTGCACGACCGCTTCTACCCGCTTTCGCTCTGCCCCGTTCAGCTCCGCGATCCGTTCAATTTGCTGCATAGCTTGCTCCCACTCCGCTTCGACTCTGCTTCTCTGGAAATATCGAGGTCAGGGACGTGATTCACAACCCGTGCCCAACGACCAGTTTTCGCGCTTCCCATTTCTGCATTTCTGTCTGCGCTATGCCGTCTTCTATTACACGTTGTGTGCCAAACCAGGACACGTTCGCTAAGTGACTGATAGGGTGATGGCTTACGCCAAATCGTCTGCATGGTGCCCCTAAACCTGACCTGGATAAAGTGTCCTGAAACGGAACTCAGCCGCTACATGAATTACTCTTAATCAATTTGTTTTCATTCGATTACAGCAAGATTCCCATTCCGGGTCGTGCGAACCCCCTTTTCCCGTCTTGATACTTGCCTCGCCGTCAGTCAAAACTCCCCCCTTCTGCGAGCCCAGTCTCATACAATCGCCCTATGCACGAGCCTGCAGTTTTCTTCCGCCCCGGAGGCAGAACTCCGAACCAGCTTCGACCGGTATCACTGATCCCCAGTTTTGTTCAGACCGCCGAAGGTTCGGTACTTGTCTCGCTGGGAAATACACGCGTCCTGACCAATGCGACGATTGAACAAGGAGTCCCAGGCTGGCTGCGCAACTCGGGCCGTGGCTGGGTGACGGCGGAGTATGCGATGCTGCCCCGCGCGACAGTAACTCGCACTCCTCGCGAAAGCGAGCGCGGCAAGATTGGCGGACGCACGCACGAGATTCAGCGACTGATCGGCCGGAGCTTACGCTCGGTGGTCGACATGCAGGCTCTGGGCGAGCGAACCGTGATTCTGGACTGCGATGTTATCCAGGCAGACGGCGGCACGCGCACCGCTGCCATAACCGGAGCGGCGGTCGCATTGGCTCTGGCTCTCAATGCACTGGTGGAGGCGGGAACGCTCAAGTTTTCTCCGCTCAAGCAATTGGTGGCTGCCACCTCGGTGGGCATCGTTGGCGCGACTGAACTGCTCGACCTCTGCTACGAAGAGGATTCACAGGCAGAGGTGGACATGAACGTCGTGATGACGGCTGATGGCGGCCTGATCGAGACACAGGCGACGGCAGAGAAGGGAAGCTTCTCTCGCGCCCAGTTGAACAGCCTGGTTGACCTGGCCGAGTTAGGCCTCAAAGATATCTTCGCCGCGCAGCGAGCGGTGTTGGGACGACAGGGAGTTTCACTGTCGGCATAGAGGCATCGTTGTGCGCCCAAGCTCTATTTGCGCAGCGTCGCTGAGCAGAAATAAGGCTCGCAGTCTACCCCAGCATCGTCGACAGCAGCAGCGTCGTTCCCAGCCCGGCCACTGAGAGGACCGTTTCCATCACCGACCAGGTCGCCAGGGTATCTTTCACTTCCAATTTGAAGAAGGACTGGATCATCCAGAAGCCGGGGTCGTTCACGTGCGAAAGCACCAACGAACCCGTGCCCGTGGCCAACACCAGCAGTTCAGGCCGTACCCCCGCATGACCCGCCAGCGGAGCCAGCACCGCTGCGGCCACGGCCATGGCCACAGTTGCCGACCCCATGGAAACGCGCACCACCGCAGCCAGCAGCCACGCCAGCACAAGTGGCGGCATGTGTGCGCCTATTGCAAGACTCACAGTCGCTTGCGCTGCACCCGAATCGCGCAGAATGCCGCTCAATCCTCCCGCGGCGGCCAGAAACACCAACACATTGGCGATGGGTTCGAATGACTCGCTGGTCAGATTGCGCAACAGTTCGCGTCCGTGGTGTTGGCCGGTCTGAATGCGCGGTCCCAGTGACATTAGCGCCACCAGTACCGCGATCAGCAGCGCAATATCCGGGCTACCCACAAACCGCAGAATCTGGTTTCCTATACTCGCGGGCGCGGCAATCGAGTCAGCCCAGCTGCCCAGGAAGATCAGTGCAATGGGCAGCAGAATGGCCGCAGCTGCACGCGCTGCTCCCGCTGGTGGGGGCACCGGCTCCATTTTCTTCCCAGGTGCCGCAACTGCCTTCTCCGCCGACGCACTGGTCTGCATATCTTCGGTGAGGGTGGGCGCGAAGAGAGTCAACGCCTCATCGGCAGCGTTCGCCCGCAACTTCGAATGCCCTTTGTCCCATCTCCGAATCAGGAACCAGCCAAGCCCTGGCCCGGCAAGCGCAGCCGCGGGCAATCCAGCCGCCAGACCTAGCAAAATCGTGCGGCCCAGGTCGGCGTGATACATTGAGGCCGCCAGCATCGCCGCTGGATGCGGCGGCAGCGTGCCGTGCACAATCGAGAGCCCGGCTAGCAGCGGCATTCCTGCCAGCACCGGTGGGCGCCCGGTGCGTCGCGCCGCCTCGGCCACAATCGGCATGAGCAGCACCAGGCCCACTTCAAAGAAGACCGGCATACCCACCAGGATACCCAGGCCCAGCAGCGCCCAAGGCAATCCCTTTGGGCCGCAGTTATCCACGAGGGCTCCGCCCAGAGCGGCTGCTCCACCTGAACTCGCCAACAGCCGGCCCAGCACCGCGCCCAACCCCAGTACAATGGCGATATGCCCCATCAGGTTTCCCACTCCTGCTGTGAAGGAGAGGGGAACCTGCTTCAGGGGCATGCCCGACGCGACACCCAGGCCTAGCGCGGCAACAGCCAGCGCCAGCGCCGGATGCAGTCGGACCCTGGTAATAAGAATCAAAAGCACCAGGACAGTCCCGGCGGCGCAAGCCACGAGGAACCAACTGTCGTGCGGTGTTGCGTTTGCGAGACTCACCCGCAGATTATTCCACACGGACCGGAACTTGTGCCCCGCTGCGGGGCACAAGTCTTCTCTCAAATTCCGTGTCTTAGAACACACTTTTCACTTGCGCGCCTCTGCTACCATAGGGACGATTGCAGTCCTGCCGTCCGCGAGGCTGTTTCCTCGCCTTTCCGGGCCCAAGCGCACAGGCGGCCAGATCCAATCCAGATTCAAGCTGATAAGGAGAGTTCACCATGCCATTAGTCTCCATGCGGCAACTCCTCGACGAGGCCGCCAAGGGCGGTTACGGCGTCGGCGCATTCAACGTCAACGATATGGAACAGATTCAGGCCATCATGGCGGCGGCCAAGGAAACCAAATCGCCGGTCATCGTCCAGGCCAGCCGGGGCGCCCGTGCATTCGCCGAGGATCTTTACCTTTTCAAGCTGATCCAGGCGGCAGCCGAGCTCAACCCTGAGATTCCGATTGCCATGCACCAGGATCACGGCAACAGCTTTGAGACCTGCAAGAGTGCTATCGAACTGGGCTACACCTCGGTGATGATGGACGGCTCGCTGAAGACCGACGGCAAGACCCCATCTACGTTCGAAGAGAACGTCGAAGTCACGCGCAAGGTTGTCGATTTTGCGCATGAGCGCGGCGTCACGGTTGAAGGTGAAATTGGCGTGCTGGGCGGCGTGGAAGACGGACACGGCGCAGGCGGCAGCGGCCTCGATCACATCACCGACCCGGATCAGGCAGTCGAGTTTGCCGAGCGCACCGGCGTGGACGCGTTGGCCATCGCGATCGGCACCAGCCACGGCGCGTACAAATTCACCAAGAAGCCCGATGGCTCAGTGCTCAAGATGGATGTGCTTATCGCGATCCACAAGCGCCTGCCCAATACCCACCTTGTCATGCATGGCAGCTCCTCGGTTCCCAAGGACCTGCAGGACATCGTGAACAAGTACGGCGGCAAGCTGAAGGAAACCTGGGGTGTGCCGGTCGAGGAGATTCAGCTTGGCATCCGCAACGGTGTCCGCAAGATCAATGTCGACACCGACAATCGTCTCGCCATCACCGGCGCCATCCGCAAGGTCTTCGCCGAAACGCCTGAGAAGTTCGATCCGCGCGACTACCTGAAGCCCGCTCGCGAGGCGATGCAGAAGGTCGTTGCCACCCGCATGGCGCAGTTCGGTCAGGCCGGACACGCCGGCGACTACAAGCCCATTGCCATTACCGAAATCGCCAAGGGCTATGCCAACGGTACTCTGGCGACCCAACCGCTGGTCGCAGCCAAGTAATCACAGAAACAAATAGCAGCAAGAAGGCCACTCCGCGCATGCGAAGTGGCCTTTCTGTTGATGCGGGTAATCAACGTATTAGTGATGTCCGCCGCCGGAACTGCCGGCGCTGGAACCGCTGCTGGAACCAGAGCTTGACGCAGTGGAACCGCCGCCGCTTGAGCCCCCACCCGCATGCGAACCACCGCCGCTGTTGCCACTCCCGCCTCCACCCCCACTACCGCGAGAGCCGCCACCCCCGCCGCTGTAACCGCCGCCGCGAGAGCCACCCCCACCGCTGTATCCCCCGTGTCCTCCGGAGAAGTTTCCACCCCGAGCCTGCAGATTCCCGCTGCGATTAGAAACTGGCGCCATGACGGTCACACTCTTGTCTCCCTTCATCACCTGGTGCGCGGTCATGAAGCTATGCATCTTCGGATCGAAGGTGAGTGGTGTGCCTGCCCTAGCAACAACGCCCCTGCTCGTTGAAGATGGATCCTTGATCGAGTGAGCTTCCATGCGCGGAACGTCCGCCCGGGAGAGTGGGCGCATATACTCAGTGCGAAACTCCCTGGGTGGTTCCTTCAGATACTCAATAGTGTGCGCGGGATCGAACCTCAACTTTTCTATCGTCAAGCCGTTCTTGTTGTTCACCGCAAACACTTCTTCCTTCTGGTTAATCGGGGGCTTTCCCTTTACGTCATAAGGATGGAGCGGGACAAAAGCCACTCTATGGCCGCTCTTCACCCATCGAACCGGCTCCAGATGATGAATCTTGTGGCCCACAACCCAGGCATAATGATGCCGCCGGTGAATCCAGCTTCCTGCATGGCACACCGCCCAGCGATAAGCGAACGGATTCTGTCCCCAATATGTATCTACCACCCTCTCCTGCCCAGTAACTGGATCCCTCACAACCCGGTAACGAAGAGCTGATGGCACGCAGGGAAAGAAGCCTATGTCATACCATGGGTCGTTAGCACCCGCGGCAGAGTAAGCCTGCATTGCCGGCGCCTGCACAAACCCGCGTGTTTTCGTAAAGCTCGCCTGCACAACATGGGCGGTCTGCCGATAAATCACGGATGACGAAGGTCGTGATTGCGATTCCTTGTCGCCCGGCTCTTGCGAGTTACCGGCGATCTTCGGCTCCCAGCAGGTCCCATACGGTGCGCAATCGAAGAATGTCCCCTGGTCCTTCATCTCTGCCAAGCCGGGAATCGGTGAACTCAGCCCGGAAGCTTTCATCATCTCGATCATCGCTGCTTTCCGCTGCGTAACCCGGTCCGCAACCCACTTGTCCCAGTCGGCAAACCCGGCTTCGCTCTCCGCCGATGTAGCGTTCACGCGCAGGCCTCCTCGGAAAAACTCCGTTTGCCCAGCGGTCACTTTCTCGTCTCCGAACAACTGCAGATGCAGAACTCCGCCCTCTTGCGAAGTGAGCGCCATAGCGTCTTCATAACTGGTAACTCGCATATAAGATTTGCCTGGGAAGCCTGTATACAGTTCATCCGTAGGAGTCTTCAACAGGTACGATTCACCGGCAACATCCGGACGGATATGAAGAGTCACCGTGCCGGTCAGCAGCGCGAATTCGCTGTGCGGAATGCCGCTTGTTGTATGCAGATCGTTGAAGGTGAGAACTGAATTCTCTCCCAGGTAGATGGTCGAAGCGTCTTCAAATTCAACTTCTGCGCGTCCCTCGCCAGTCACCAGGCTAAAGCCACTCTCCAGAGGCAGATCCGCAACCGCCTTCTCCCATGTTGCGCCGGCAGGCTTCTCGTCCTGCTGTCCGCGCGCGATGCGCACATCTCCTTCGACATAACTGATTCTGACCACCTGCGCATACGTAGCACCCGAGTAATGGTGCCCCAGGATGAACAACGCTTCCTTCTTCAGCTTCTCGCTTGAGTCGCTGCTGTTCAGAATCTCCTGAATCTGACCCAGCGCCTGCGACTCGTTCTTCTGCATCAGCGAATTCAACGCTAGCAGTTTCAGATCGTCGTCATCTCCCGCCTTCGGCGCGGCAGGCTTTCCGCTTTGCGCGTGAATTTCGATTGCCAGCGCGCCGCACTCGTGGATCCAGCTGCTGGCTGCAAAGTCGCGTCTCAGCACCGCGCAGGTATCCAGCGCAACTTTCGCCTGCCCCATCTTGTTCTCCGCGTATGCCCTCCAATAGAGCGCTCCGTCTGCATGCTCGCCACGCTCATTAGCAACCTTGCTGAAAATCGCCTGCGCATCGGCCCAGCGCCCATCGTTGATGGCGCGCGTTCCATCTGCATAGAGACGGCTCTCCGGTGTGCTGGCCTCGCTCGCCATTCCCTCTGCGCCGGCGGTCGGCAGTGCTCCGGCAAAGGCCTGACCCTCCATGGCACTTGCTCGCCTGTCCATCGGGAAGCAAACCAGTCCCGTGATCAATGCGGCCAGATAAAGTGGTCTAGTCCTCATAGAATCCCTCCCTTGGAGCTATTCGCTCCCGCCCGCTGTGCATGCGGAATCCTGGACCGTAGCACGCGCACTTCAAAGAGCAGCCCATCTTTGTTCATTTCATCCTGCAATCGGGTGATGGTTGCGCTGTTCAAGCCACCCGGCTGATTCGCCATCTCCGCAAGCAGGCGATCCAGGTGATCCAGCGCCGTGGCCAGTGCGGGGTCGTCTTCCTGCTTCACATTCTTGCGGCAAATTCGATTCGACGCGAGCAGGCTCCGCGCCTCATCGCGCAGTGGAGAAACCATCTCTGTGCTATCCGCGTCCACATGCTTCAACTCCACCAGGAGCCGTTCCGAGCGGTCCAAGTGGTCGCTCAACACCACCACAACAACTCTCTGGGGAGGATGTGCAGTCGGCCGTGCTGGCACGGGGTGTCTTCCCGCGGCAATATTCGCTTCTCTGCGTTCCCACAAACGTCCGCCCAAAAATGCGCAGGCCAGCAGCGCTGCGCAAGCCGCGGCAAAACTTAGATTTCTCCACAATCCGCCGCTCAGCCAGCTTTGTTTTCGCGCCGGATACGCAGATAGCCATCCTTCAAGCGATTCCCACACCCTGTCGCCATAACTTGCGTCGCGCGTTGGCGGCTCTACAAACTTCATCTCGGCAAGGTCAAGTTGCAACACACCATAGGCCTTTTCGCAATCCGCGCATGTGTCAAAGTGCTTTTCTATAGCAGATCTATCGCCTTCACCGTAGCCATATTCAATCAATTCCTCGTCAGTCAAGTGATTCATATTTTCACCCTCAAGGTCGCTAACCGTTGCCGCAGCTTTTGTACGGCCCTGAATACCGCTTGCTTTGCCGCGTTGGGTGCTATGCCCAGCACGGCAGCAATCTCATCGGTCGTGCGATCTTCCATATGCCGCATCACAAATGCCGTCTGTTCGGTCGGCGTAAGAGCAAACATTGCGGACTGCTGCATGGCGCTTATTTCGCCGCTTAGCAACAGTCGGTCCGGCCCAGCCGCCTCATCTGCCACCTGCACTTCGTTCTGCTCCGGATCGGTTTCTCCACCGATCCGCGTACTGTCATCAACCTTGCGCCCGCCAATTCTGTCTAACGCGCAGCGCACCGCAATCCTGTAAATCCAAGTTCCGAAATTCGAACGCGACTCAAATCCCTCCAGCTTTTGATATCCGCGCAGGAACGCTTCCTGCACCACTTCCTCCGCATCGGCCTCATTGCCGGTAATTCGGAATGCGACCCGGAAGAGGCTCTGACTATGGCGCGCAACCAGCGTGCCGTAGGCCTCCTTCTTACCGGAGAGAACTGCCTGGATCGTCGCGTGGTCGTTCATGTCCATGCGAGACATTAGACACCCGTCTTCCAAGGCCGGTTAGGGAAGATTGGTCTGGTTAGGAAAAATTTGGACAGGTGATCACCGGGAAAAGTCTCATTGATGCCCGATTCGCTGGCAAAATAGGATAACGGCAGGAGGAAAACGCCAATGGCAACCACTTGGAGCCCATCTGAGCTGAGAGGACAAGACTCCGGATCGACCCGCGGAGATTCGATTCCGTGGTATCTCTGGTGCGCCGTGGGGGCGGTGACTTCGGTGACTATCGGGGGACATTGGGATGTGTCCTGGCATCGTTCCATAGGCCGCGACACCTTCTGGACCCCGGCGCACATGGCCATATACGCCTGCGGTGTCCTGGCGGCCATTTCCTGTGGCTACCTGGTGCTCTATACGACCCTCCGCAAACCGGCTGACCTGGTTGCGTCTTCGGTGTCCGTCTTCGGCTTCCGCGCTCCGCTGGGAGCCTTCATCGCTTCCTGGGGCGGCATCGCCATGCTCACATCGGCTCCCTTCGACAACTGGTGGCACAATGCGTATGGTCTGGACGTAAAAATCGTCAGCCCGCCACATACGCTGCTCATGCTTGGCGTCTTTGCTGTCTCTGTAGGAACGCTGATCCTGCTGCTGGGGGAGATGAATCGAGCGACAGATGCAAGTATCGCGCGTCGTCTGCAGTGGCTGCTTTTATACGTGGGCGGACTGATGGTGGTCTTCCAGATGTTCTTCCGCATGGAATATACGTGGGACGTGTACCTGCACGGTACGCAAGCGTACGAGGTAATGGCCATCGGCATGCCGACCCTGTTTGCCGTGCTCTGGCTGGCCTCGCGGAATCGTTGGGCTTGCACCTGGGCGGCCTTGATCTACATGGTTTTCGTCGAGGCTGCGGTGCTGATACTGCCACTGTTTCCGGCAGAACCGAAACTCGGTCCGGTCTTCCAGATGGTCACGCACTTTGTTCCACCCAAGTTTCCCATTCTGCTTATCGTTCCGGCAATTCTGTTGGACCTACTTTGGAACGCGACGCCGCATTGGAAGCCGTGGCTATCTGCTCTGGTCAGCGGTCCGGTTTTTGTGCTCTCCCTGGCGGCCGCGGAATGGCCCTTGGCTAGCTTCCTCATGACGAGGACCGCAGCCAACCGCTTCTTCGGAACTACCTATGTGGGTTATGGTGAATCCCCGCGCTCGTTCGATGTCCTACGACAATTTGCGGACCCTGATCATGGTGCTGCGCTGTGGAGTGGTCTCGGGTGGGCCGTCCTATTTGCCGTTCTCAGCACCTGGGTCGGAATAAAACTGGGAAGGTGGATGCGTGGCATTCAGCGCTAGCGGTCTGTTTGAAAATGGAAGCGGCCGGAATGCGCGATGTTTTCTTCGCTGGCCCGCGTTGCTTTTGACACTGGTTGCAGTCGCGGCCTTCTTTGGGCCGACTCTGGCGTGGGCCCACGTGGGTAGCCCGGACGTTTACGCGGAAGGTAATGCCGGCCCCTATCGGCTTTTCGTCACCGTGAGGCCGCCTTTGGTGATTCCCGGCGTCGCGGAGATTGAGGTGCGGGCGGAAGGTCTGGGATCAACCTCCTCCGGTATCACCGGCATTCAGATCGCTCCTATTCCGCTTACTGGCGAGGCTTCACTGCACCCTCCGGTGGCAGATCAGATGAAGCAATCCGCACAGGACAAGCAATTCTTTACTGGCGCGCTTTGGATCATGGCCAGCGGATCATGGCAGGTTCGCTTCAATGTGAATGGCAGCCAAGGACACGGCGTGTTGTCGATTCCGGTGCCTGCCACCTCGTCCTCGACGCGGGGAATGCAAGCCGGGCTCGGCATCCTACTCGGCAGCTTGGGATTGCTGCTTGTGGCGGGCGTGATCGGTATTGTGGGAGCGGCCGCTCGCGATGCGCAACTGGCTCCGGGGGCACAACCGTCCGCGTCTGGCCGCAGGCGTGCATGGATCGGCATGGCCGTCGCGCTGGTTGTGACCATTGCCGCAGTGTGGTTTGGCAATTTGTGGTGGAAGGGCGAGGCCGACAGCTACGCGCGCTACGTCTACAAGCCGCTAGCCATGCAGGCCACGCTCGCGCCAGACCAGGTACTTCATTTGAAGATTAAAGATCCCGGCTGGATCAAGAGCCGTAAGATCGACGACTTCGTTCTCGACCACGATCACTTGATGCACTTGTACCTAATTCGCGAGCCAGGATTCGACGTGGTTTACCACCTGCATCCCGATCAGGTTGCGCCGGGCAAGTTCCAACTGCCTTTGCCATCGATTCCCGCTGGAACCTACAGCCTCTATGCCGATGTGGTGCACGCAACGGGCTTTCCTGAGACGCTGGTCGCTCAGCTTGTGCTGCCGGAAATTACGGGAAGGACATTGGCCGGAGACGATGCAAAAGGTCTGGCGCAACCTATGACTTCGGTCCCCGACGGCACCACTTCATGCCCAGCGAATCCAGCTCAGGGGGCGACGTTCCGTTTGGCCGACGGCTATACCATGACCTGGAACAACGCCGCGACACTGCCGGCGAAGACTCCGCAGGTTTTTGAATTCTCGCTGATTGGAAAAGACGGCAAGCCTGCTTCCGATACGGAACTGTATATGGGGATGCTGGGGCACGCGGCATTTGTAAAGGAGGATGGAACGGTCTTTGCTCATGTTCATCCTTCAGGGACGGTCTCAATGGCGGCTTTGATGATGGCAACGGCGCAGAACCAACCCGCTTCCGGATCGATGGCATCCATGCCCGGAATGACTATGCCGGGTATGGATGCCAAGTCGACATCTACCGCGCTTCCGAACACGGTGGGATTCCCTTATGGGTTTCCCACCGCGGGAGCTTATCGCATCTTTGTGCAGATGAAGCATGGACAGACGATTGAGACTGCCGCGTTCGATGCGTGCGCGACTCAACCTACCTCAGAAAGATAACTTGAGGGCGAATTGGACGAGGCGTGGATTGTTGACGGTGGAGTTGAGGGCACCGAACCCCAGAGCGTTAATGTCATTGACCGGCGAACCATACTGCGTGTGATTGAAGAGGTTGAAGAACTCCGCGCGAAAGTTCAGGCCCATTTCGCGATGCAGGCGAAAGTCCTTGATGACCGAAAAATCGGAGTTCACGAAATCGGGTCCGGAGACAGGGACACGGGAGGCGTTGCCGAGTTCGCCTGCGATCGGTGCGGGGAAGCAAGCGGTGTTGAGGAACTGATGGTTGGCGTGGCTGCCGCCATGGGGATCGCAATTGGAGAGTTGGTTTGGCCGGTTGAAGTTGAAGGAGTCACCACCCGAATTGAAGCTGGTGCCCGACTGGTTGCTGCTGTCGATCAGTGGAACTGGGAAGCCGGTCGAAATCCTCTCAATGAGGGTGACCTGCCAGCCACCGAACATCGTGTCGGTCACATCGTTCCAACTCGCTCCGAACGCCTTCCCTTTCCCGAAGGGAAGGTCATAGATGACGCTGCCGGTGAAGCTTTGGTTGAGATTGATCTGCGACAGGGACCAGTCGAGATTTTGCCAGTTGGGCAATGGGAAATAAGGGGCGCTCAACTCCGAGCCCAAGCCGTCTGACAGACCGTTGTCGTAGGTGCGCGAGTTAGTGTAAGCAACCAGCGCGTAGAGCCCGTACTTGGGCGTCTTGGTCTCTGCCTTGACCTGCAAGGAGTTGTAGTGTGTCTTGCCTACATCGCCATAGAGCAAGACTGAGTTGAAGTTCTGATCGTTGTTGTAAAAGGTAAAGGTGCTGGTATACGAGTAGGGAGCGCCGCCCGGCAGGCAACCGATGGTGTAGGAACCCGAGCCGCAGGCGGAAGGGCTGCTGACGTTCAGGGCATTGCCGATCACCAGCAGGTGCCCGCCTGTGGAACCGGCGTACCCCGCGGTAAGCAGGACATTGCCGGGCAACTGGCGTTCGACGTTTGCGTTGTATTGGTGAACCCTGCCGGGCTGGAAGTTGGTCGGCTCGTAGGCGTATGTGCCGGTGAAGGAGGCCAAAGCTTGCGACGCGGATGTCGGCTCGGAAAGGAGCGGAAAGCCTCCTGACGTGGTAGCAACACCATAAGCTGGACCTCCAAGCGTGGAGGCGCAGTAGGAAGTCGCGGAGATGCAGCTAAAGCTACCGATAAATTGATCGGACTCGCCGAGGTTGGGCGGATTTTGCCACAGACCCTGCGCGCCCTGGTTCCAGGACGAATCGTGATAGATGCCAAAGCCAAGGCGAAGGACGGTCTTGTCGCTGCCTGCGATCTTCCATGTGGCGCCAAGGCGGGGTTCGTATGCTTCCTTGAACATGTTGATACCCGCAGATCTGCTGACACCGTTCTTTCCCGCAATCAGAAGCGTTCCTCCCGTAAGCGAGGGGATATAGTCCGCCATGCGGTCATGCTCTTCGACGATGGGCGTGGTCAAGTCCCAGGCGAGGCCCAGGTTAAGGGTAAGCGATGGGGTGATGCGCCAATCGTCCTCGACGAAGGGCCGGTAAATCTTCCAGCGGCGGCCGGTGGTGGCGCCGTTGAATGTCTGGTCGTGGATGGCCCCTCCGACAAGTCCCATGAGCAAGTCCGCCTCGGGATTGCCGGGGGCGGAACCTTGTGCGGTGAAGTTTCCTAACGTCCCGACCAGCCAGAAGCCCGATCCAAAGGCCGCTGTGCCGACGTTCATCTGATTAGCACGGAGATCGATGCCGGTGTGAATTTCGTGCTTCCCGCGAATCAGGTCCAGATCGTCTTTGAACGAGTAGATATTGGTTCCACCCTGGAAGGGAGAGTAGCCGCGATCGCCGAGGGCCCAATAGCCGCTCGTAAATTGAGTGGAAACCAAGCCTTCACTGTATGGAGCGCTGGAGTTGGAGGTACCGCCGGAGCAGCCCAGATCGGCGCCGGGAATACCCAGGTTGGCGGACGCGCAGGTGTAGTTACCCTGCGAGGCAATGTAGTCGAAGATGCGGTCGTAGCCGAGAGTGGCCAGATTGATGGTGCTTGGTGAAAATAAATGGTTCCAGCCGAGGCCAATGTTTCGTGCGTGGTTGATCAGGTTCTCATTGCTTCCGAAGGCGTTGGCTTCGGCGAGTCCCGGCGCCCCACCGGGAACAAACGAGAATGCCTGGTCGTAGCTGAAGCGGCCGAAGAGGTTGTCAATGCTGGAAAGTGTGTGGTCGAGGCGGATATCGAACTTGGTTTCGTTCAGAGTACGCACAGGCTGGTTGACGAAGTTATAGCTCGCGTTGGGATTGCCCGCGTTGGCGTTGGGCGCGGGGTAAATCTTCATCATGGCCAGCCCGATGGGGTCGATCAGGTTGGAGGGAATCTTGGCGCAGGGGACCCCTTTTGCCTGGCTGCCATCGGGGTTGGCCGCTATAGCAGGTCCTGTCGCTGATCCGGAGCATTGGAAATAGACATTTGGATAGACCGTTGGGTCCGTGGACGCGCCCTGCATGTTCGGGTTGGCAATGGGAAGCGTCACGACATTTCCATTGGAATCCAGGACGGGGGTTCCGAAAGGGTTGTTCGTGAAGTCGCCGCCGCGCATGGCCAGCGACGGCACCAGGCCGGTAAAGGGAATACCGTGGCGCTGATATTTCTGTTCGGCGTCGACGAAGAAGAAGGTCTTATTCTTGTGAATCGGCCCGCCGACGGAGCCGCCAAACTGGTTCAAGTTGAACTTCTCGACGGAGTTGGCAAAGTAGCTCTTCGCATCGAGGTCGGTGTTGCGGACGAACTCGAAAAGCGAACCATGGAAGTTGTTTGTTCCTGACTTTGTGGTGACGAGGACGGTGGGGCCGGCGCGGGTGCCGAATTCGGCGGAGTAGGTGTAGGTGAGGACCTTGAACTCCGCGATGTCATCAATGGATGAAAAGATGCCGATGCCGCCGGCGGTGAGCTCGTTGTTGTCCACGCCGTCCAGAAGCCAGTCTGTGGCGTTGGGGCGGGAACCGCCGACTGAAAGAGAGTAGGAACCGCGCGCGGCCACCTCGCTGTCACTGCCAGAGGTGAAGAAGCTATTGGGATTGGTCTCTGCCGTAGCACCGGCTGTCAGGGTGGCGAGCTGGACGAAATCGCGGCCATTCAAGGGGAGCTGCGACACCTGCTGCGAGGTGATAACCTGGCCGAGAGATGGATTTCCGGTCTCCACTGCTACCGCTTCTCCGGAAACCGCAACTGTGGTGACTACCGTAGCAGGCACGAGCGAGAAGTCGACTTCGCGGGATTGATCCACCTGCAAATGCAGATCTTTGGATGCAGCGCTTTGAAAGCCAGCTATATCAACGCGCACGGTGTAGGTGCCGACAGGGAGCAATGGAACCAGATAGTGTCCCGCGCTGTCTGTCTTTCCGTCACGGGTCAGGCCGGTTTCCTGGTTTGTAACTGTGATGGTAGCGCCGGGAATGATCGATCCGGATTTATCAACGACATTGCCGGAGAAATTTCCAGTGGCCTGGCCTTGCATGGCTGGAGAGATGAAAAGTGCGAGTACGAAGAGAATTGCGAGAAGCTCGATTTTGCGGGGATGTTTATCGGCTGTCCCTTGCACCGATTTAAGACATTTCAAAGTAAACAGCGTGCGATTCATAGTCAGACCCCTTTCGAAAGATCGGCTGAGGTTGCTGCTGCATCTACTGTGCGGCACTAGATTACTAGACTGTAAAAACGGAGAGTTGGAAAGTCAACACGCGATTGCGAGTTACACAGCGTCTCTCCTGTGGAGAGAGGGAGCATTAATTAACAAGAAACATTAGACCGCTGGGGCGACTGATGGCTCGCGGCCGGAGAGCGCGCTGATGGAGCTTTCCTGATCCTTGTATTGAAGCTGGTAGAGCTTCCAGTAGAGGCCGCGGCGGGCGAGGAGCTGCTGGTGCGAGCCCATTTCGCGCAACTGGCCCTTGTGCATAACGAGGATGGTATCGGCGCGCTGCACGGTGGAGAGGCGATGCGCAATCAACACGCTGGTGCGGCCTTCGACCATGCGCTCGAGAGCGCCGCGGATGCGCAACTCAGTATCGGTATCGACGCTTGAGGTGGCTTCGTCGAGGATGAGGATGTGCGGATTGTAGGCCAATGCGCGGGCAAAGTTGATGAGCTGTTTTTGGCCGGTGGAGAGCGAGTTGCCGCGCTCCTGCACGGGCTCGTCGAACTGCGCGGGCAAGCTCTCAATGAAGTCGAGCACATTTACATCAAGGGCTGCCTGGCGCAGGGTTTCGTGCGTGATGTCTTCGTTGCCGAGGCGAATGTTTTCAGCGAGGGTTCCGGTGAAGAGGAAGGGATCTTGCAGGACGACGGCGAAGTGCTTGCGCAGCGAGTTCAGATCCTGATCGCGCAGGTCCACGCCGTCAAGCAGGATTTGGCCCGCGGTGACATCGTAGAAGCGCATCATGAGGCTGGTGAGCGTGGTTTTACCCGCGCCGGTGTGGCCTACGATGGCGATGGTCTGGCCGGGTTCGACGGTGAAGGAGACATCTTTGAGGATCCACTCGATGTCTTTTAGAGAGGCGAGGAGTGTGGAGTCTGGTGCGCTCTCGTTTGACTGGGCTGCGGCGACTGCGGCTTTCTGTTCGTCGGTGAGTGGCTGATAGGTGAACCAGACGTGGCGGAACTCGATGCGGTTGCTGCCGTCTCCGGTTATGGGATGAGGGGGGTTGACGATTTCTGCCGGCGTGTCGAGGAGTTTGAAGATGCGCTCGCAGGCTGCCATGGCGGATTGCAGGATGTTGAATTTGTCGCTCAAGTCCTGGATGGGCCGCCAGAAGCGTTGCGAATATTGGATGAACATGGCGAGCACACCAATGGTGACGGTGCCATGGAGGACGCCGAATCCGCCACGCCAGATGACGAGGGCGATGGCTACTGCTGAGAGTAGTTCGACCGCGGGGTAATAGAGGGCGTAGGCGAAGATGGTGTCTTTGAACGCGATCATGTGTAGTTTGTTGACCGCTTCAAAATCTTCGTATGCGCGCTGCTCGCGATTGAAGAGCTGTACAACGGCCATGCCGCTGATGTGCTCCTGCGTGAAGCTGTTGATGCGGGCGATGGCGGCGCGGACTCGGCGATAGCTCTCGCGCACGCTGTCGCGGAAAAGGCGTGTGACGATGAGGATCAGCGGGAGGACAGCGAAGGCGATGAGCGCGAGCCACCAGTTGATGGTGAGCATGACGCCGGCCATGATGGTGAGGTTGAAGAAGTCGTCGACGATAGCGAGGACGCCGGCGGTGAACATTTCATTGATGGCATCGACGTCAGACGTGAGGCGGGTGACGAGGCGGCCCACGGCGTGATTGTCAAAGAAGCCGATGTGCATGCGCTGCATGTGGCGGAAGATGTCGCGGCGCAGGTCGAACATGATTTTCTGGCCGGTCCATTGCATGAGGTAGACCTGGATGAACTCAAAGAGATATGCCGACAGCAGCGCACAGATGAAGATGAGGGCGAGGCGGGAGATGCCGTCGTAAGGGTCGGCGGGCAGGCGGCGCGTGAGCCAGTTGGTGGCGGGGCCGGGCGTGCCGGTGAGGTAGCGGTCGATGCCGACTTTGACGAGGTAGGGGCCGGTGACGTCGCTGATGGATTTGAGGGTGATGGAGATTGCTGAGATGGTGGCCTGGATCCAATAGGGGCGCAGGTAATGGCCGAGCCGGCGCATGAGTCGGGAGTCGTAGACTTTGCCGACCGGGTCTTCGTCCCGCTTTTGAGGCTGGTTGTTGTCTGCGTCCGCCATGCGTGGGGTGGATGGGGCCTTCCTCTTCCATTGTAGTGGACGGGGAGTCGGCCGGTTGGGGAGCCAGGGAGTCAGCGGGCGGGAATTTGCTCCACAGGGAAAAATTGCACGCTTGCAAAATCTGTGGGTCTATATGTGGCAAAAAAGAGAGCGAATATGGTGCTCAAGGGCTGCGGAAAGGAGCGGGGACAAATTGGGAGCGAGAACTCGGCCTTGCAGGTCTCAGGAAAATTGCGAGTCACCTACCTGGAAGTGGTGTTCGAGTCCGAAATAAGGCTTAATCAGGCTGTTTTGGAGGCGTTCTTGGCGCATTTGTGCGGGTTTGTTATGCGCAATTTTGTGCACCACCTGCGGTGGGGCAGACGCTCGCGGGGAGGCTCGCACTGGCTTCCTCCTTCCCACTCATCGCGCGATGCGACTGCGCGATGAATGGGGCACCTATCTTGAGCTTCATTCTTCCCCATTTCTCAAAAGCGGGACATGGGGTGCCCCGGCGTCTCCCCGGTCCCCAAAGGCGAGGGACCGGGGGCACCCTCAACTTGATAAAGGTCGGTGTGAGACCAGGGCCCGCCTAAATCCGATGCCGTAGGCAGCGCGGCTCTTGGGATGACGGCCCGGGGCTGGATTTCAAGGCAGCACGCTGCCCCGTGCACGCATTAATCAGGTGTCCGACAAGGGATACCGATCAGTAACAAAACCACCTGACCTGAGGTCCTTGTCAATCTGGCTTTCTTCTATGACGAATCCATCCTTGTGCTCGCAGAAGCCAGGCTCTGCCTCAAATCGGGCCTGTGCCTGCTCAGCTAGAAGCCGCTCGGAGTACACCCCAAGAATCTTGAGAGTGTCATATCCGTCTAGTTCGTATTCATGCGTAAGAATGAAAATCGTGTCGCCTTTCAACACTGCCTCCAAAGGTTCACTCTATTACTGGTCCAACTGGCGGTTCTTCTGGCGGCAGGTGGCCCACGCATGATTTCTATTCAAGCACAAACCGGAACTGTGTCCCATGCATCGCGCCTTTGCTATGCGTGGGCGGGGAACTCAGCGTCACCATGACGGCAGGTGGACGGGTGGCGCACCCTTGACCTGACCGCACACTGAAGGTGGGAAGGTAGAGGCCGGACGCGGGATTCGCGAGTAGAATGCTTGCCATGACTAAGGGGCTCGTCCGTTATCAGCAATGCGGATGCTTTCACTTTCTCACTTTCAGTTGTGATCGCGGACAACCGTTATTGGATTCGCCTGTAAAGCCACTCGAAGCCATTCCGTTTATTGGCAATTTTGCATTGGGTTACGACACATACGACGATTTGAAGGAAACCTCTGAGAAGCAAAGCTCCTGCGTGGACAGTGGTAAGTATGACTAGCGATAAAACAGATTTGGCGGAACCGAATCTGACTAGACGGCTTGGCCGCATGGATTCGATTTTTGGCATCCTATGTGGGTTCTTTGTTTTGGCGGCGGTAGGCCATTTTGTGAGCCAGGGCCAAGGGAGAGCGGCTTTCATTTGCGCCGGCGTTGACTATGTTGCTGTCAGACTTCGATGGGAATCGGGACGGAATCTGTGGTTGTGGTGTGCGATACCGTTGATTCTGCTGGTTCAGGCGATAGTGATACATTCCGTGCCTTTTGGAGGCGAGTGGGAGCCGGCGTATTCTCTCGTGCCAGGCGGTTTGGCCGTCTACCTCTTCGATGAATGCGTCATCTTCCTCGTGAAAAGAGCATTCGGCACTGGCCCCAAATAACGGTCCGCGCAGTGGATATGATTCGCTCTTCTGCTTAGGCGATGTGCTGAAGAGTAACGGTGTTAAGTTGGGACTGGACGCTGCTGGTATGGGCGTGGCGGCACTTTCTGGCGGCAGGTCAATTACTACACGGATATTCGCGACGAGACGAAGAATCAGATGGATATAGGGACAACCCCAATTATCAAAACAGCGTTGATCCAACGGCCAATTTTGCAAAATGTATGGGCAATGCTGCTAATTCGTTGCCGAGCCTATAGCAATCGACCCCCTATCTTTGACCTGCAACACGTTTACGAATCGAGGAGCTTGAGGCGAACAGAATGCGAGAAGACATGACGTGGCTTGCGGCACTACCGCTGGCAATATGCAGAACCGCGTACTGCTGGATATTCATTATTAATTCGTGTTTTGAGATCGACACGGTTTACACGGGTATCCGGAGTTTGGCGCGAACGAGTTCAGTTAGTACAGGAGACATCGTTAGCAACATGACCCTTGCTATCTATTCTGTTGTCTCGGGTATTGCGTGGTGGATGGTTCTTAGAGGCAAACCTAAGTCAAAGCGATGGGCCATTGCGGCAAACCTCACTTTTATCTTTATGTATTTTCCTGTGCTATTGATTGGGAATTGGCGTGGTTTTTTGAGATCGGAACTTAACTTGTGGCCACTTATATTATTTGGAATCTTCGGAATTATCATCTTTAGCATCCCGTACCACGGGTGGGCGGGTGGCGCCGGTCCCGGTGAGATCTCCACACCATGCTGAGGGTGCCCCCGGTCCCTAGCTTTTGGGGACCGGGGATGGAAGCACCACGCCGCCCAACTTTTCAGTTGGAGTTTTCTCGCAGTGTATGAAAGGCCAGCGCATCCGTTATCAGCAAACGGGGGAGTTTCACTTCCTCACCTTCAGCTGTTTCGGGCGTCAGCCATACCTATCGACTGTCGCGGCGATGGAGCTTTTTGAGGATGCATTGGAGCGCGTTCGGCTACGTTATCTCTTTGCAGTCGCTGGTTACGTGGTCATGCCGGAGCACGTACATCTGTTGGTCAATGAGCCAGGGCGCGGGCTTTTATCCAGAACTGTTCAGGCGCTTAAGCTGTCGGTTTCGATGCGCAGCCACGAAAGGCCTTTTTGGCAGGCGCATTATTACGATTTCAACGTCTCATCGCACCAGAAGTTCGTGGAGAAGTTGCGCTACATTCATCGCAATCCAGTCCAGCGCGGCCTCGTTACCAAGCCCGAGGAGTGGCTTTGGTCAAGCTATCGCCATTATCAAACGGGCATACACGGTACCGTAGAAATCGAATCGGAATGGACGGCCTGCGAGAGGGGCTGGGAACTGCCGGAGTGGATGCGTAACAGACAGCTTGATTCCCCTGCCCCCACCCTCAACTTGAGAATGCGCGGTATGAGACCAGGGGCACTCGCCCTGGGGATGAATCCTCGGCCTACCGCGTCCGAGCATTTTCCTGGCCCCTGTTTCCCGTCCCAACTCCCTGTCAGCGCCAACTCGGAAAACTATGCATTTTCATCGTCTTACAACGGCATTCCGCTCTTTTTGGCCTAATTACGAAAAACACTGTTCAATTCTCAGCAACCCTTTTGCTTAATTCGGTCAATTACCAGCGGCTAATTCGCTTATTCAGGTGGCCCACAAGGTTAAGCCCTCCGAAAAATGCAACCGTATAGGCGAACATTTGCGCAAAATCGCAACCCTGTCAGCGAACGTTTGACGCTTTCGCAGAACCTTGTAGGCAGACACTTCAGGGCGGTGGATTTGGGCACTGCATTTACACTGGTATAAGGAGAATTGTGTCTTGATCGATAAAGTACTTACAAAAGTTTTTGGGACGTCGAACGAGCGGATCATCAAGAAGCTGTGGCCGGTGGTGGCTACGATCAACGACTTCGAGGCGGCGGTCAAGCAACTGTCGGACGAGGAGTTGCGGGCTAAGACAGTGGAGTTCCGGGCGCGAATTGCGAAGCGGATTGAGGGGATCACGGACGAGGACCCGGAGAAGGCCGCGGAGGCGATTCGGGCTGCGGAGAACGAGGCGCTGGACGAGATTCTGCCCGAGGCGTTTGCAGTGGTGCGCGAGGCGGGTTGGCGCGCAGTGCAGATGCGGCACTTCGACGTCCAGTTGATCGGCGGCATGGTGCTGCACCAGGGCAAGATTGCCGAGATGAAGACCGGCGAAGGCAAGACGCTGGTGGCGACGCTGAGCTGCTATCTGAATGCACTGGCGGGGCACGGAGTTCACGTGGTGACGGTGAACGACTACCTGGCCAAGCGCGACGCCGAGTGGATGGGCAAGATTTACGAGTTCCTGGGGCTGACGGTGGGCGTGATTGTCCACGACCTGGACGATGCGGAACGGCGGGCGGCCTACGCTTCCGATATTACTTACGGAACGAATAACGAGTTTGGCTTCGACTACCTGCGCGACAACATGAAATTCGAGATAAAAGATTGCGTGCAGCGAGGGCACTACTACGCGATTGTGGACGAAGTGGATTCGATCCTGATTGACGAGGCGCGGACACCGCTGATTATTTCCGGACCGACGGAACAGACTACAGATAAATATGCGCGGGTACGGAAGATTATTCCTGGACTGGAAAAGGGCGAGGAGATTGAGTACAGCGACCACAAACGCCAGGCGGAGCTGGGGCTCCAGCTAGGGGAGGGCGAGAAGTACCTGACCGGCGACTACATTGTGGACGAGAAGCAGCGGACGATCGGCGTAACGGACCAGGGATGGGAGACGATTGAGAAGCTGCTGGGGATTGGGAACATTGCCGATGCGGAGAACTGGGAACTGAAGCACTACGTGGAGACGGCGATCAAGGCAGAGGCACTTTACCACCGGGATGTGGAGTACGTGGTGAAGGAAGGTGAAGTGATTATTGTGGACACTTTCACCGGGCGCCTGATGCCGGGACGGCGTTGGAGCGATGGTCTGCACCAATCCGTGGAAGCGAAAGAGGGCGTGAACATCCGCAAGGAAGACCAGACGCTGGCGACGATCACGTTCCAGAATTACTTCCGCCTCTATAAGAAACTGAGCGGCATGACGGGTACGGCGGATACGGAAGCAGCGGAGTTCGAGAAGATTTACAAGTTGGAAATTGTGGTGATTCCGACCAACAAGCCCATGCTGCGGAAAGAGAATCCGGACGTGGTGTACCGGACGGAGAAGGAAAAGTACAAGGCGGTTGCGGAAGAGATTGCGATTCTGCACGAGCGGAAGCAGCCGGTGCTGGTGGGCACGACGTCGATTGAGAAGAGCGAGAAGCTCTCGGGCACATTGCAGCGGAAGGGCGTGAAGCACGTGGTGCTGAACGCGAAGCAGCACGAGCGCGAAGCGGAGATTGTGGCGCAGGCGGGACGGCTGGGGATGGTGACGATCTCGACGAACATGGCCGGGCGCGGCACGGATATTCTGCTGGGCGGAAACCCGGAGTTCATGGCGCGGCAAGAGCTGGTGAAGAAGGGACACGCACGGGCGATCAGCGTGGCCGAGGGCGCGATCAATCCGATGGCTCCGGCGGGATTTCTGCGGTTCTATTACAACGGGCAGGAGTTCGAGGTCGGCGAGACGGAGTGGGCGGATGTTTACAAAGTGCATGCGGAGGCGGCGCAGGCGAATCACGCAGAGGTGATTGAGGCCGGAGGCTTGTTCATCCTGGGAACGGAGCGGCATGAGTCGCGGCGCATCGACAACCAGCTGCGAGGACGCGCGGGACGGCAAGGTGATCCGGGCGAGTCGCGATTCTATTTGTCGCTGGAAGACGATTTGATGCGCATCTTCGCGAAGCAGTGGGCGAGCGCGCTGATTCAGCGGACGATGAACGAGGATGAAGCGATTGAATCGAAGATGATCTCGAAGCAGATTCAGAATGCGCAGAAGGCGGTGGAAGCGCAGAACTTCGAGAGCCGGAAACATCTGCTGGAATACGACGACGTGATGAACAAGCAGCGCGAGGCCGTGTACGGAGTGCGGCGGCGGCTGCTGGAGGGACTGGATCAGCGCGAGCTGATTCTTGAGGATTACGTGGGGGGGATTGTGAGCGCGGCTCTGGACGAATTTGCCGGCGAGAAAGTGCGTCCCGACCAATGGAATGTGAAGGGATTGGAAGAGCGGCTGGTGGGGCAGTTTGGGCTGAGCCTGATGGCGGCTGGAATCAAGCCGGCGGAGTTGGCGCGACATGAGCTGGGCGACGCGATCTTCGACAAACTGAAGCAGGAGTACGAGGCCAAAGAGAAGATTCTTGGAGCCGAGACCATGCGCTATCACGAGCGGATGGTGATGCTGAGCGTGATCGATGGATTGTGGAAAGACCACCTGCTGGCTATGGATCACCTGAAGGAGGGGATCGGGCTGCGGGGATACGCGCAGCGTGATCCGCTGGTCGAGTACAAGCGCGAGTCTTTTGAGATGTTCGAGGCGATGATGCTGAAGTTCCAGGAGGACACGGTCCGGTTCCTGTTCCGGATGCAGATCCTTGGACCGGATGGCCAGCCGATCGATGCGCCTCCTCAGCCGCGCAGGGCAGTTCCTCCGGCACCGCCGGTGGCGAGCGCGGCAAGGCCCGCGGGCTCAGATGGCGCGGTGTTGAATGTGCCGGCGGGGGAGATATCGATCCATACGCGACAGCCTTCGACGACGATCGATGCGCTGGAGAAGGAGTTCCACCGAAAGAAGCAGCGGGAGTTGGAAGTGGCGAGCCGATCGGGCGGCGGGGATGGGAGCCAGCCATCGCAACGGCGGACGGGGGAAAAAGTGGGACGGAACGACCCATGCCCCTGCGGGAGCGGGAAGAAATATAAGAAGTGCCACGGGATGGAGCAGTAACGGGGATAGTTTGTGGTGGACGAAGCCTTCGTCCTCATCGATGGGGCAGCCTGACTTTGACGATGGTTGATGCTCTTAAGACCTGCGACGCACGGAGTTCCTGTCCCAGGGTCTCACTCCGTTCGCAGCGCTTTTAGCGGGTCGATTCGGACAGCGGCGCGAGCGGGAACATAGCAGGCCACCAGAGCCAGAGCGGCTAACAGAGCGGGCGCACCGACCAGCAGGCGCGGATCGTTGGTGCCCATTGCCAGTGCATCGGCAAGGACGCTGGTTACTGCTTCAAGCGCTTTGGATACTAACACCGCGCCGGCAAAGCCCAGCACCGTTCCGGCAGCGATGAGCGCGACGCCCTCGCGCAAGACCAGGCGCAACACCTGACCTTTGTTGGCGCCTAAAGCCATTCGAATTCCGATTTCTCTTTTGCGCTGCGCCACCGCGTACGCCGTGACTCCCGCCAGTCCGATGGCACTCAGGATCAGGCCGAAGATGCCGATGCCGCCGAAGGTCAACATGGCCGATCGAACCCCTCGGCGGCTCATGGCGAGTTGTTCGCGCAGCGTCTCCACGTGAAACGGCACCAGCTTCGGATCAAGACCTGCCACCACATCGCGTATGGCTGCGGTTCCGTCCACTCCGGCCCTGGCGCGCGCCAGGATCATGATGCCTGCTGCCGCTGGGCGAGCAAAGTCTTCGCGCGACAGCGCGGTGTAAGCAATTGCCTGCTTGATGCCCATGCCGCTCTTGAGGTCTGGTACAACGCCGACTACTTCGTAGCCGCGGCTTCTGTCTTTCAAGTGCTTTCCAATGGCACTGGTGCTTCCAAACAGCTTCTTCGCCGTCGTCTCGTTGAGTACCACCGGCAGCGTGCGCGTGGCGTTCCCCGGCGCGGGCTGCATCAGGTTACGTTCATCCGCGTCATTGAACTCGCGTCCGGACAACATGCGCAGATCCAGCACCGCAAAGTATCCGGCGCCTACCGACTCTTTGATCGCGGGTTCCTGCACCCGCGTAGCCGCCTGCGGATCGTCAACCATCATCGGCTCGCTTTCGTCTGCATCCACGGTGGCAAACGGCGGCAGCGTTGTCAGAGCGAAGCTCGAGAACTTGCCCGAGTCCTCCAACCGCCGAGGAAGCTTGTCGAAAAAATCTAGAGCCTTTTCCGGTGTTTCTCCGTCACGCACCGGATCGATGGAGGCCATCGCCATCGTCTGCGGGTCAAAGTTGGTTTGAACCTGGTAGCCGAGCGCAAAGCCCATAAGCACAAAGCCGGTGATCAGTAGCAGCATCAGGGAACCGGCGAGCTGTATCGCCATGGCGAGGTTGCGAAGACCGAAGCGGCGATGGCCCGGAAGCTGCATGGCCGATCCTTCCTTCAGCGCGGGCGTCAGTTCCGACTTGGTGGCCCTCAGAGCGGGCGCAACGCTCAAGACGACCCCGCAGACGAGAGCCGCAACAAACGCGAACACCGCCGCGCGCCAGTCAAGTGTCACATCCGGAAGGCCCGGCGCGTCGACGGCCTGGTGCAACTGCGTGTTCAATACATTCAGCAGGTAAGCCAGGCCGAAGCCCAACAGGCCGCCAAGCAGCGACAGCAGCATTCCCTCGCTCATCAATTGGCGGGCGAGGCGGAATCGGCTGGCGCCGACTGACATGCGGATCGCGAACTCCTTGCGCCGGTTTGCGCCGCGCGCCATAAGCATGGTGCCCAGATTCATGCACGCAATGACAATGACGATTCCCATCAGCACAACGAAGAATCCTTCGAGTGCTTGTCTAATCTCCTGCGGAATCGGGACGCGCGTTCCGGCCGGCAGCAGCGTGACCCGCCGAGCCTTGTCGGTCTGTGGCGGGGCAAAAGGATCGTCTGCATCAAGGCGGCGCGTAACACCGTCGAGCGCCGATTCTGCCTGGACGAGCGAAACGCCCGGCGCGAGAAACGCCAGCGCCAGAAACTCGCGCGCGTTGCGGCGATGGAGCACATCATCGGCGAGTTCGGGGGCGACGGTTGCGGGCACAGTCACGGGTACGAAAAGCTCGGCGGCCGATTCGGCTGCGAATGCGCCTTCAAATCCGCGTGGAGCGATGCCGACGATGGTCACTGCCTGACCATTGACACGCAACGCAAGCCCCACTGCGTCCGTACGAGACGCGAGGCGCGTGCGCCAGAATCTGTCGCTGATCACCGCCGTAGGCGCTTCTCCCGCGCGGTCCATCGCAGGATTCAGCATGCGTCCGCGTTCGGCATCCACGCCCATCACCTGAAAGTAGTCGGAAGAAACGAGCTGACCGAAGATGCGCTGCTGCTTGCCATCTGCCTCACCCGGGAGGCGCACGTCGAACGGTACGGCGGTCTGGAATGCGGCGACCCCCGCAAAGACGTTTTTCTGTTCGCGGTAACGCTCAATGTAGAAGTAAGACACCGGCTTCCCTGCCATGACCAGACCACTGGCATGGGCCACGCCCTGCATCGGCCGCGTGAGCAGAGCCCAGTTGGAGCTGTAGACGTTGGTGGTGAGTCCGATGGCGAGCCCCATGGAGAGGATGCCGACAAGTGCGAACCCCGGCGACTTAGTGAGGGCGCGCATGGCGTATTGCAGGTCGCGGCGCATCTCTGACAAGTATTCGAGCGGCAGGCGAACGGCAGCATCGGCCAGCAGCCGCCCCATTCCAGTCCAACCGCGCCGCTTTGCCAAGTACGCCATGGCTGCTTCACCTGTCTCCAGCATCTCGTCGCCGTGCGAGAGTTTGAACTCGTGGGGAAATGCTCGCGCCAACCGCTCGTATACACGCTGTGATCGTGTCATTCCGTCACCACTCTCCGTTTTGTTTGGATCGCGTGGACCAGGCCCTGGAGCCGCTCGCATTCAGCGTCGAGCACCTGACGGCCGAGTGAGGTGAGCCGATAGTAGCGGCGTCGGGCGTCGTCCAGTTCTGGCCTTGGACGCTTGCTCGATTCCTCGATTAGCTCGGCCTCAATCATGCGTTTCAGAGAGCCGTAAAGCGTGGCCGGCCAGAGGTGAACCTTGCCCATGGTGCGCTCGAGGACTTCCTGCATGATGCCGTAGCCATGCTGTTCTTCACCAGCAAGAGCGAGCAAGATGTGGAACCACTGGGGTTTCAAGGGCAGAAAGCGTTCTGCTTGCTTCTTGGTCATGATGAATATCTATATTGATCAATATAGATATTGTCAAGGACATTTCCAACGTGACTCTTGCCAGGCCCAGATCGGGTTAAGGTGGAGGACTGCGCGAGTTTCCGCGATAAGATGAATACGAACAAAATCTATTCCAAGAAGGCCTCCGTATGCGCGCTGGGCGTGCCCTCTTTCAACTCCTCGTCAATCTCTCTTTGCTTTCCGCTGCCCAGGGAACCTTATCGGCTCGCGCCCAGGAGCCCACATGGCAGCTTGTCGGTCCTGCGTTTCAAGCGTCTTCGGCTGATCTCCAAAAAGCGGCCGCTCAAATTCCGGCCGAGAGGTTCATGGAGGTCACTGTATTCTTTGAGCGTGACAGCTATCGCCTAGAATCCGACGGACGGCAAACCTTTCGGCACTCCATTCTCTATCGTCTTGAGACGCAACAGGCTGTGGAGGACTGGGCTGAAATCTCGGCCCGCTATTCGCCCTGGTATCAGAATCAGCCGCAGATTCAGGCGCGCGTTATTCGGACCGACGGCCGCGTCAGCCAGCTAGACCCGAAGACTGTGACGGACGGTCCAGCTAAGGAAGACGATGAGGATACTTACACCGATGACCGTATCCGGAAGGCGCCCTTGCCAGGGCTGGCCGTTGGCGCAATCGTTGAAGAGGAGACAGTCACAGCAGACAGGCAGCCGTTCTTTTCGGGCGGCGGCGTCTATCGCGATTTCCGGACCCGCAGCGTGCCCATTGTCCGCTCGGAGCTGATCATCGATGCGCCCAGCACCTCCAAACTGCAATACCGCGTTCACCATCTCGATTCTGTGAAGATCACGGAGAACGACGCTGCCGGCCGGCACCATCTTCTGTTCGCGCAGGCCTACACAGCCGCCCGCGCCGAGTCGGATATCGATCTAGCCTCCCGCGACGACCTCGCCCCCCTTATCGAGTTTTCCACTGGAGACTCCTGGGCCGGAGTAGCCATAGCCTATGGCCAGCTCGCCGAGGCCCACATTGATCCCGAAATGATCAAGCCTCTGCTGACCGGCATAAACGCCTCAAGCCGCCTTGCCCGCATTCAGCAGATCGTCGCTCGGCTGCACAAAGAGATCCGCTACACCGGCATCGAGTTCGGTCAGGCAAGCATTCAGCCTGCAACGGCCGCAGATATCATGAAGCACCACTTCGGCGACTGCAAAGACAAGGCAGCCTTGCTGGTGGCCATGTTACGTGCGTCCGGGATTCCCGCGCATCTGGCATTGCTTGATACCGGTCCGGGGCGAGATGTCACCGCGGATCTGCCGGGCATGGATTTGTTTGACCACGCCATCGTATTTGTCCCCGGTAATGATCAGGACGGGCCAGCCCTCTGGATCGACGCCACTGCCGAGTATACGCAGATTGGCTCGCTGCCCAATATGGATCAGGGCCGTCAGGCCCTCATCATTGCCGAAAACACTACGTCCCTCACTACGACACCCACTTTCAAGGCAGAAGACGACCACCTGACCGAAGTCAGGGAAGTGGTGATGGCTCCCTACGGCCCCTCCCATATCAGTGAGACTTCGCTCACCGAGGGCGACATCGATGCCGACTATCGCTCCGACTATGGCGAAGCTGAGACGCGCGAGACGCGCAAGAACCTGGAGAGCTACGCCCAAGACCACTACCTGGCCAAAGCTCTCACCCACCTCGATCACGGGGACGGCAAGGACCTGACCAAGCCTTTCGTCCTCAAGCTTGAAATGGCTGAAGCCCGACGCGGCAATACTGCCATCGAGGATGCTGCGGTTGGCATTCCGTTCGGAGGTATCTTCGGTCGCTTGCCGGCCTGGTTTCGCACCGATCCCAAGACCAAGGGCGAAAAGCTCACAGCACAGCAGGAGGACGACCTGAAGCGCGCTGTTGCCACCCGCGCCCCCGACTACGAAGTTCATCCCATTCTCACCGAGTGGCAATACCGCATTACCCCACCGCGGGGGTTCGTGCTCCGCGCACTTCCGGAAGATAAAACCACGCCGATGGGCCCGGCAACGCTAACGCAGCATTACGAAGTTGATCCCCAAGGAGTGATCGTCGCCAACCTGCGCTTCAATTCTGGAAAGCCTCGATATTCCACCGAAGAAGCCCTGGCCCTGCGCGATGCCGTGCTCGGCGCCTACAAGCAAGATATGATCATGATTCTTTTTGATCAACAAGGGGCAAAGCTGCTCGCCGCCGGCAAGACCCGCGAGGCGTTTGCCGCCGATCGGGCCGTTATCGAGCAGAATCCTCGTGAAGCACTGCCCCACGCTCAGATGGCCTATGCACTACTGAAGGCCGGAATGGGCCGGCAGGCTCGTAACGAGGCCGAACAGGCCACCGTGCTCGATCCCAAATCCGCTGTCTCGTTCAAAGCGCTTGGCTGGGTTTGTCAGTTTAATGCTATTGGCGTTCAGCGTGGTTCAGGCTTCGATTGGGACTGTGCCGCTGCCGCCTACAAGAAGGCCGTGGCGCTTGATCCAGACGACAACTCCACACTGATCGACCTCGCTTTCCTGGATGAGTATGACCACGACGGCGAGCGCTACAGTTCCGGCGCCGCGCTGTCCGATGCAATTCGCTTGTTTCGTTCCCTCATCGAAAAAGATAAGGAGGCAGGCGAGCCGTATCGCGACAATCTGCTTTTCGATCTGCTCTACAACCATCAGTACAAAGACCTACTCAAAGAACTCGGCGACGTTACTTCTTCGGTCAATCGCGATGCGCTCGGCATCTCTGCCTCAGTGGCTCTTGAATCAGGCTCAAAGGGCGTGGCGGCCGGGATAGCTCGCGCCGATCATCTGACTGCGGACGCGGCGGGCCGTAACTCCGCCCTCAGCGGGGCCGGCGGTCAGTTGCTCTCTCTGCACATGTATCCGGAAGCGGCTGAAATGCTCGCGGCCAGTGTTCAAGGCCAACCGGATTCCGCCGCCACGACGCAGCGCATCGGCATCTTTCGCCAGCTCGCGCCCTGGAAGGGCGACTTCCTTCCCGATACCGATCCCCGCAGCGTTGTGCAGCGCATGATGCTTTCCCTTTTCAACGGTGGCTTCACCGAAAAACTCGCCGCCGATCTGCTCGACCGTCATGCATATGCTTCCGAACTGGAATGGCAGCGCAATCTCGAACAGCTACTGGAACGCCGTGGGATTCTGCATACCATGGCGGAAAGCTCCGGCCTACCTTCTGGGGCACTTCTTGACCTGATAGCCGGGAATCTTAAACTTAGCGTGGACGGGGATAACGCGAGCGGCTACAAAGTCTCCGTGCAAAGCCTCGGCGCCAAGGCGCAAACCTACTTCGTTGTCAGCGAAGGGGGCCGCTTTAAGATCGTCACCGACGGCGCTAGTCCCGCGGAGGCAGGCAACGAAGCCCTTTACCTGCTGAATGCCGGCCGCGACAAGGAAGCGCGCGCACTGTTGGATTGGATGCGAGATCGGACGCATAAAGGCGGCGGCGACGACCCGCTGTCCGGCCCACTGCTGCCCCGCTTCTGGTCGGTCGGAGATCCCCAGGACCACAAGGCGATGTTGCGTGCCGCTGCCTCGCTCGTGGCCGGCAATCCTGGCATTCGCGAACTTCTACCATCCCTCCGGGAGGATTGGGACAAGGCCACCACCGATCAGGAACGCCTCGATCTTGGACTTCTGCTGGCTAACGGATATGCCACAGCGCAGGACGGAATGGCTCTCCAGAAAGTCAGTGCCGACATTCTGGCAAAATACCCTGACTCCTATGTGGCCATCGGACTGGCTGGAGATGCCGATGCGCTGCTCAAGGATTGGAGTCACTCCAAGTCCATCCTAGAAGCCCAGTTGGCGAAACATCCCGACGATGAAAACCTGTTGCGCCTCGAAGTCCGTTTCGCCGAGTACCAGAGCAACTTTGCTCTTTCACGCCAGATCCGTCAGAAGCTCTTCGATGACGGCAAGGCCAACTTCAACGACTACAACGGATATGCATGGACCGCCCTCTTCGACGGCAAGATCGATGCAGACGTCATCAAGGCAGCACAGCAAGCCACCATGCTCACCAGCAACGCCAGCTTCGGCGAGATGCACACCCTCGCCTGCCTCTACGCCGTGCAGGGTCGAACCTCGGAGGCGCGCGATTTGCTTCTCAAGGCAATGGCGGTGCAAAGCCTTTCCGAACCGAACTCCGAGATCTGGTTTGGACTGGCGTCCATCTACGAACAATACGGCGTCACCGATGCGGCCATCGAGGCCTATCGCAAGGTCGAGAAGCCGGAAGGTCGAATCGACCCCACCAGCACATGGCTGCTGGCGCAAACGCGTCTCAAGGCGCTTGGCGTGACTTAGCGAGCGTGCAACACTGGCCTGGCTGAGAGGGGGAGAATTTCTCCACCGCGGAAAACAGGTCATTGACGAGATGCCGGTTACTCGCCCGTAGTCAGAACACCGGCTGCTATTCGCAATTGACTGGCAAGCCGAAATGGCGTTTTGCTGTCAGGAGAAGATTGGTGTCGGTCATCACAACAAGCGACCCAAATCCGTCACGTGGGCAGACTCCGCCTCCTAAATACTCGAAGAGGTGAAGCGAGCCCGCAAGGCTTTGGCTGATATGCAATCTATGTGACGAACTTCACTCGATCGCACAGTCCAAATACGAGCTCAAATGAGCTGAACTGGAGCCGCCGGCTGATTTGTGAGCGACGCTCCTGCGGACGCCGCATTCCGTGCTTGCCTAGAGTCGCCCATGTGTTCGGCTGGGCGATAGAGCTCTTCCGGAATCTCCGCCAACTTGGAAGAAGCGACACGTCCGTCGGCAAGACCGTAGAACTGAGCGAAGCTCATGATGATAGGCTTCCACGCGTCCGAATTCACGTGGTTTGTCTTTCCGTCCAGGAGGAGACTCTCTTCCACATGTACTCGGACGACCTTCAGCTCGAAAGCCGTGACTCTTGTCTTTTCGAGATCGTCGCCGTAGGGTCGTTGCGCCTCGAATCCGCCAAATGGATGTCTGGCCTGTAGCACAGCCTCGATCTGGACCGGGCACTCGGCTACGCGCGGTGCTCTGACCAGCTCCGAAGGAAGCGCGGTCAGGCCTGCGATCCCGAGCTTGTCCTTCACATGCCAGTATCCTCTGGCAAGTTTCGACTCAGGCACAGGACTTGATCCGGTGGTCTTCGCGAGCCGGTTCACCGCTTCTGCCTGAGCGACAGACGGAAGATTGAGTACACATTCCTGTTCTCGTAAGAGATTTTCTGAAGTCTTTGAATGGCCGGCGAGCCCGATCATGCAGCCCCAGCCCAGCCACCAGGCGGAGGACATTGGGGCCACATTTGTGGTTCCGTCTTCATTGCGGGTGCTGATGAGGACAACCGGAGTTCCAAAGTAGAGGATGGATGGTTCAATTGTTTTGTGCATGAGGAGATTTTCCAGCTTGAGAGAATTTCGAACACTCCGTTTCTTGCTTTTGAATTACGTAATCGAACCGTTCGCTGCGATTAAGCTCTCCCAGGTGGCGTCGTGGAAAATGATGCCAGCCGTATGTCTCTGTCCGGTTCGCAGGCGACTGACTCCGTGCCTGAGGTTGACACGATAGGTGCCATGGGTGCCCTGCACTGGGCGATGATGCACGGCGAAAGCTACGGCATCACCTTGACGGAGAGGAACGACTTCGGGCCGCGATTGCATGCGTGGCCGCTGCCCGGTGAGTACGAACTCACCTCCCGTGAAGTCTCGCTGAGGGTCGGATAGCAGGATCGCCGCTTGGATCGGGAACACATGACCTGATCGCCGCAGGCGAGTTTGTCGTCGGCCGTTGGGTCGGTGGCGGAACACACACTGGGCCAGCATTCTCCGACTTCATGGCGGGGGGCATTGCCGGCCGCAACTGGTCGCAAGATGCACTTCACCGGAACCACCGTCCTGCGCCTGGAGAACGGAAAAATCGCTGAGGAGATCGGTCTCGACGGCGGTGTTACTGCGCTTACGCAGCTTGGCCTTATCAAGGCTACCTTAAACAGTGGCGCGGACTGCTGGTGCCGAACATCGGTGGTCCGCAAGGCCGCCGGAATAGTTGCCATGGAATTATCGCGAGATATTGGCGAGAACCACTTCGCTCCCCAATTCGGCAGAGCTAAGATGAATCCCTGATGGTCGAAAAGGATAAACTTCAGTCATGCCGGAGCATCATGCGAAAGATGGCTTGGCGTCGATAGAGCCGGATGCACGCGAACCAATGAGTACAAGAATTGAGACGCTCTACCGCTCCGAGTCGGGCAGGATTTTGGCGACGCTGGTGCGCCTGCTCGGCGATCTCGATCTGGCCGAAGAGGCCATGCACGAGGCCTTCGCCGCTGCATTGGAAATATGGCCTCAGGCCGGCATTCCGGACAAGCCACGCCCGTGGCTTATCTCGACGGCACGCTTCAAGGCCATAGATGCAATGCGCCGGCGCGCGCGCTTCGATGGAGCACAGAAAGATCTGGTTGCCCATATCGAATCGCGCGTCGCTCACGCTGGCCCCGGGGATGCTCCCATAGAGGATGAAGAGATTGAGGACGATCGCCTCCGTCTGATTTTCACCTGCTGCCATCCAGCTCTGCCTCCGGAAGGACAGGTCGCGCTCACCCTTCGCGAAGTTTGCGGCCTGACAACGGAAGAGATTGCCCGCGCATTTCTGGTTACGCCGGTAACGCTCGCCCAACGCATCGTGCGCGCCAAGGCAAAAATTCGAGAGGCATCGATTCCATACGAGGTGCCCATGCCGCGGGAGTTGCCGGAGCGGCTGGACGCAGTGCTGCAGGTTATCTATCTCGTCTTTAACGAGGGTTACTCGGCTGCGGCGGGAGCGGAGATAACGCGGGCCGAACTAACCGGCGAGGCGATTCGATTGGGACGGTTGCTGAACGAGCTGCAGCCAGAGCCGGAGGTGATTGGCCTGCTTGCCCTCATGTTGCTCCAGGAATCCCGTCGGCCGGCGAGAACCTCGCAGACCGGAGAGCTGATTTTGCTGGAGAATCAGGATCGCTCGCTCTGGAACCGCGCGCAGATCGCGGAGGGAGTCGCACTGGTTGAGAAAGCCCTGAGCTCCCGCCGCTTCGGTGCTTACACACTGCAGGCTGCCATCGCGGCCGTTCATGCTGAGGCGGAATCGGTCGCTGCCACCGACTGGCGGCAGATTGTTGCCATTTACGACCAATTGGTACGAATTCAGCCTTCGCCGGTTGTATATCTCAATCGGGCCGTGGCCATTGCCATGCGCGATGGTCCAGAGGCCGGTCTGGCGCATATCGATGCGGTGTTGGCGCATGGCGAATTGGCAAATTACTACCTCGCGCATTCAGCCCGCGCCGACATGTACCGCAGGCTCGGCAGGACCGGTGAGGCCCGGTCCTCTTATGAGAAAGCTCTGGCGCTGACCCAACAAGAACCGGAGCGGCAATTCCTGCAGGAGCGGATTCGGGGGTTGGGGTAAGGAATGTCCGTGGGCGCTTCCATCCCCAGCCCCTCCGCCGCGGCGGACGAGGGACCGGGGAACGAGAATCGACTACTCCACTTTAGTAGGTTCGAAAATAGCCATGATTTCGGGCATTCGATGCGCTGCACTCCCGTAGAAAAGACATTTTCGGGGCGAAATGCAGGACCTCTCGCGGAATTCCTCAGGCATCTGATAGCCCATCATCACGCGAAAAAATACGCCACGTGCTTGAAATCTAAAGTTGAGGCAATTCGCTTCGATCAAAATGGTTGGCGTGGTCCAGATGCTTCGGGATTGCAGATCGCTACAGACAATAACAATGACCGATGTATCCGGTGGAAATGTGCCGCCCAATAGATAGCTTCGTATCGGCGGTTCGAAGTCACCTATTGACGGCCTGGGAAGTATTGTCCCATCCGGCATTGTCCAATCGTGTATTGCCGCTCGCCAAACAATACCCAACGCGAAATGAGCAAACTTTTCCATGTTGATTCCGAGATCATCTCCGGAAAAGCGAGAAAAATCGGGATCGCTTTCACGGGGTAGAGCAAGACTGAGCTTCCTGTGAAGCGGAAATTCGTTCGTCACCTTGGCGGCGATCTGAGAAAGCACGTACGACTCACCGCCCTGGTCCAAAAGACTTTCACAGACACTGCAAAGCAGTAGGTCTTTGATGTGCCTCTGCTTCTCCAAGCGGCCGGTCCCCGACCGTGTGCCATACTGGAGCCCCTTCTTGCCGGAGTGGTACAGGCTCGCGGGTATGAAGTGACTTTTGCGGAAATCTTTCAAATGCTTTGTAATCTGGCAGAGTGGGCAAACTTGTTGTTCCATCACCGCTATTGGAACTCCAAATCCACGTGAACGACCTGCCTGTCCCCATTTTTTCCAAAAAAGGTTTGCCCAGCTGTCGATTTTCCGTCTCCCCAACGACTATAGGACAAGAGGAAGATGAGCTACGGTTCCTGAGTGAACAGGAAACGAGTCATCGAAAACAAGCCGCTCAACCATCACACAACGCAAAGGAGATTTCGCAATGCGATTCATGGTCATCCTCAAAGGAACCCCAGAGTCAGAAAAAGAAAGCCCCGATCCAAAGCTCATGGCCGAGATGGGGAAGTTCAACGAAGAGCTCATCAAGGCAGGCATCGTGCTCGCCATGGACGGCCTCCAACCCAGCTCCAAAGGCGCACGCGTCAAATTCTCCGGCACGTCTTGTACCGTCATCGACGGCCCCTTCACCGAGGCCAAAGAGCTGATCGCCGGCTTCTGGATCTGGAAGGTCAAGTCCCTCGAAGAGGCCATCGAGTGGGTCAAGCGGGCCCCCGGCCCCGACGACGGTGAATACGAAATCGAAATCCGCCAGGTCGGTGAGATGGAAGACTTAGCCGAAATCCTGTCCGAAGAGGAGATCGAGTACAAAAAGGCGAAACGGGCTGAGCTGCCAAATCAGACCTTCAACAAATAGCCCACTTGCATTCAGGGATGGATGGCTGGTGGGATCGGTGGTAGTGTCCGCTACCGATCCACATCACGCCACGTTATTGGAAATAAAAACTTCGATGGCTGTCGATTTTCCGCCACGCCAACGACTATAAGACAAAAGAACGATGAGCCCCGGCTCCTGAGTGAACAGGAAACGAGTCATCGGAAACAATCCACGACAAACAAGGAGAAGCCATGCCACAGTTCTTCGTTTCTATCTACCTCCCCGACGACTTTGACCCGTCCACCCAAACCGAAGCGGATGCCGAGAATATCCACGCGCTCAACCGCGAAATGGAGGCTGCCGGTGTGACGAAGTTCGCCTGCGGCCTTTACCCGCCGGTCGCCGCAAAATCGCTGCGGTACCAGCCCGACGGCAAGGTGTCCGTCACCGACGGTCCGTACACGGAGACCAAGGAGTTCATGGCGGGTTTTTCAGTGATTGAAGCTGCCGATTTGGACGAGGCGCTGAACTGGGCGCGCAAGGGTGCGGTCGCGTGCCGGGCGTCGGGCGAGGTGCGGCCGATTTTTTTCGTGCCGGACCCGAAGGAAGCAACGGAATAGTCTCACCCGCAGCGGCTTCGGAAGATGCGGCGCGACGACTAATGGATGAACACTCGAGAGGATGAACGATCGAGTGCGCAAGATCTCAGACTCTCATAGGCATTGGTACAAAGAGGAGGTCAGGACAATCCATGAGAAATGTAATCTTTGCTATCAACATTACGCTGGACGGCTGCGTCGACCACACCAAGCAATCTGTCGATGACGAAAAACTTGAATATTTTACTCAGCTCACGCGCGAGGTTGACCTGCAGGTCTTTGGGCGTAAGACCTATCAGCTGATGGTGCCCTATTGGCCTGATGTGCTCAAGAGCCCGAATGAGACAAAAGCCGATACCGAATTTGCCCAGGCATTTTGCTCCACAAACAAAGTTGTTTTTTCGCGATCCTTGGACAATGTGGAAGACAACAATACGCGCATTGTCCGTGGGAGCCTTCACGAGGAAATACTGAAACTGAAACAGGAACAAGGCAAAGACATTTTAGTCGGTGGTGTAGATATTCCTTCACAACTTATGGAGCTTGGTCTAGTTGATGAATATCGTTTTGTGGTTGGGCCAATCCTTGCAGGAGAAGGAAGACGATTGTTGGAAGGTGTTAGCCTGGCGCAGAGACTGCAACTAAAACTTGTTGAGTCAAGGATCTTTAAATCAGGAAGTGTTGCACTTCGTTATTTGAAACAGTGACGGCAACATTTGCGTCAGCGGCGCCGTTGGCTCCCAAGCGGGAGAAAGAGGAGAAGAACCATGAAATACATCTGTTTGGGCTATTACGACAAAGCCAAATTCGACGGCATGACGGAGCGCGAGCGGAACGCCATCTTCGACACATGCTTTGAATACGACGACCATCTTCGCGCCAACGGGAACTTTGCGGGAGGAGAGGCGCTTCAGGGGCCGGAAACCGCCTTGACCCTCTCTTGGAAGAACGGAAAGGTGCTAACGACAGACGGTCCCTATGCCGAAACCAAGGAACAGCTCGGCGGCATTCTCGTGCTTGAGGCCAGGGACATGAATCATGCTGTGGAGCTCATCGGCCAGCATCCGGGGCTGACGTTTGGCAACATTTTCGAGATTCGGCCGGCAGGGGACATGAGCGAAATCATGAGGGCAAGCGAGCAGCGGCGGCGAAAGCACATCGCACGCTAATGCAGCCTCGATGGGGGGCAAAGAGTCAGCCGGAAAAGTCGAGGAGGAAAGGGTACAGATGTCAAGGTTCGTGTCGCTGGATTTGGTGTTTCGCTGGACGGCTTCAGCGCCGGAATTGAGCAGAGCCTGAGCGATCCGCTTGGCAAGCGCGGAACCGAGATCTTTCAGTGGTTCTTTCACACGCGGACTTTCCGCTCAATGCACGGGCAAGAGGGTGGAACTCAAGGCGATATCGACGATGAATTTACCCACCAGGCGATGGACAATTTCGGTGCCTTCATTCTGGGCCGGAACATGTTCGGCCCGGTGCGCGGTGCGTGGCTGGATGATTCATGGAAAGGCTGGTGGGGCGAGAATCCGCCTTATCATGCGCCAACCTTCGTTCTGACGCACTATCAGCATGAGCCCTTGGCGATGGAGGGCGGAACAACCTGTTACCTTGTGTCCGGCGGAATCAGTGAGGCGCTCGAGCGCGCGAAGGAAGCCGCAGGCCAGAAAGACGTCAAGATTGGAGGAGGCGTGTCGACAGTGCGGCAATATCTGAAAGCCGGACTCATCGACTCGCTGCATCTGGCATCGGCGCCTGTGTTGCTGGGGCAAGGTGAACTGCTATTTGAGGGTCTGGATCTGCATGCGCTTGGGTTTTCCGTGACCGATTGCAAGGCTTCGGAATTCGCGACTCATCTGACGCTGGAGAAGGTCTAGAGGCGGAGTCGCCAGCACATTGCGTAGAGATCGAGCGTGCTGAGGGGAGAAGACCCTTAGACTTCTTCAGCGGGCTCGGCGTCTTCGCGGAAGGCTTTGGGGCTGCCGCGGAGCTTAGAGAAGAGGCTGAAGCCCTTTTTCTTCTCCTCGAAGTCGGGAAGGCCGCTGGCTTTGCGGGCCATGAGGCGGATGGCGGCTGAGATGGGTGTGTCCTGGAGGACGATGGGTGTGGCCAGACTCTGGGTGCGGCGAGCGGTGGCGTAGTCGTCTGGAATTCTCCACTGAGCGGGGCGGGTGAGTGCGCGTGTGATGTGTTCTTCGTCGTAGAGGAGCGACTGGGAGAGATAGCGGTTGAGTACGATCTGGAGCTTACGTCCGCGGGTTGGGAAGAACTGCGTGATCATGCGGTTGGCGTTGCGCAGTTCAGAGACGCCGACCTGGGTGATCAGGTAGACGATGGCGGTGGTATCGAAGAGAGAGGTGCGTTTGAGATCGAGGCGGCAACCGGCGTCGACGACGACGTAATCGAAGGCCTGCCGTGCGACGAAAACGAGCTTGTCGATGGATTCGATGGGCTGTTCGCCGTCAGTGAATTCGCTGGGAGCAGCCAGGACGGACAACTCCGAACTGTGCGTGGTGAGCAGGGTGGCAAGGAACCTGGTATCGAGGCGGGCTATATCGCGCAAGGCGTGGCTGGTGGAGTATTCAGAGACGATGCCGAGGTTGATGGCCACATCGCCGAGGGGCACGCCGAGGTCGATGAGAAGGACTTTCTGACCAGACTCCTGAGCGAGGGCGATGGCGAAGTTGGAGGCGAGGGTGGTGACGCCAACGCCGCCCTTGGTGCCGAGAAAGACAAAGAGCTTGCCATTTGTTTTCTTGGTGTTTGCACTGGGACGGCGGACGGAGACGCGTGCGAGGGCGGCAGCGAGGTCGCCTGGAACGATGGGGATATTGAGGAACTCGCGAGCGCCGGCGCGCATGCAGCGGACGGCGACTTTGAGATCGGTTCGCTGGGAACAGACCATGACGGTTGAGGCTGCGAAACCGCAAATGTTCTCAACGATTTCCAGGGCGAATTCAGGATCGCTATCGAGGTCGATGAGGACGACATCGGGCTGCGGGCTGAGCAGGCGTGGCAGGGTGCCGAGGTCGGTAGGGAAAGCCGTGATCTCGGTAATTTCGGCCACATTGGACACAACAAGGGCGTCGACGACCGCCTGGCGGCGCGACTCGTCGGGGCTGATAAGCACGAGAGTCAAGCCTTCGGCTTCAGCGGATTCGGAATTCGGCGAATCATCCCACATGGTGCGTGCACAATATCCAGTTGCCTGGAGCTATGGCAAGTTTACCTGAGATGGGCCATGGGTTTGAACCCATTCTGATTCTGGACGATAAAATCGTCTTCCGTGGTCCCGAAGAGTTAACCTTCCTATCGCAGTGTTGCGACATGGTTTTATGTTATTGCGCGCCGGTGAAGTTGATTTCGACGTTCTCAGTGGACGCTGCGGGAGCTGCGACGAATTTCCATTTGCGCACCGCGTCCTCGGCGGCCGGAGCCAGGAGACGGTTGCCGCTGATGGTTTTGACGTCGGCGACCTTGCCTTCGGGGTCGACGGTGGCTTCAATCAGAACGATGCCGGTGATTTTGAGGCGTTTTGCCATCTCGGGGTAGACCGGCGCGACGCGCGACTTGGTGGCGCGGTTGTCGGCCGCGGTTGCGTGCATGGCCATGGCGACGACGAGCGCGAGCGCGGCAAGCTGAAGGAGTCCGACAGCTGTGCGGCGGAAACCGCAGGAACCAAATTGGAATGAATTTCTGTGCATGGTGCTCTCCTGATACGCAAACATCAATAGCGGGCTTATCGACACAGGAGAGCTTTTGATGAGCAGATTTTCAAGATTTGGTTACGAAAGGCATAAGACTAATGGGCGGATTCGACGTTGGCGACGGCGGCAAAGGTGAGGTTCGTGGCGGATGAGGCATGCTGCTCACGCCAGAGATCGAAGAGGCGGCCATAGCTGAGAGTGATGTAGTGGGAGGGATCGACACCGAGGCCGGCAGCGGATTGGTCGATCCAGTCGGCGGGGCCTTCGAGCTCAGCAAAGTTGCCGATGGGGGTTTCGTCGACGACGCAATGGCCATCGCCGAGACGCCACTCGGTGCGCCATTTCTCATAGCGGAAGGCGGGGACGAGGCCGATGGAGAGAAAGATCTGGGCGAGGGCGTCGCCGTCGGAGATCTCAGTTTCGGTTTCGACGCGGTGCTTGTGGGTGTCTTCGCCGGGACCTTGATCGGGGAGGCGCTTGTGGGTGAGGAGACAGTGGCCGGCGTAGGTGCGGATACGGAGAATTTCAGTGCGGGCGCGCATCTGGCGGTCGGGAGTGTCAAAGAGGACGTTGTCTTCAAAGCTGCGCGGAGTTTGCAGAGTGAACCCGGCGGCCTGGAGACGCTGAGTGAGGCCGGAAAGATCGTCGACGCGGAATTTGATTTCGGTTTCGACGGGCATGATGAGAGGCAGCTCTTAGCTGCCAGCTTCTAGCTTGACTTGTTGATGCAACTGAGCAGCGTTCCATTGGCTGGCCGTGCAAAGAAGGGGCCAGAAACCTTGAGGTGAGTATACGGCAGGTAGTGGGTGCAGCGTGACGAATCGAAAATGCCAGAACTCGAACGCGAAGAGCGCTTGGCTGAATGGAGCGAGAATAAGAGTGTGAAGACATTGCGATTCATGGTGGATGCCGAGGACTTGAAGACGGCGAGCGCGGTCGATGCACTAGAGCGGGTCGCGCAGATTGTGAGGGCGGGTGGGTTGGTGGCACTGCCTACGGAGACTGTGTATGGGCTGGGGGCAAATGCGCTGGATGCTGCAGCCGTGGGGCGGATTTTTGAGGCGAAGCAGCGGCCGAAATGGGATCCGGTGATTGTGCACATTGCGGATGTGGCGATGTTGGATGGGCTCGTAGTTGAGGTGCCGGAGATGGCGCGGAAGCTGATGAAGGTGTTTTGGCCGGGGCCACTGACGTTGCTGCTGAAGCGGACTAAGGCGGTGCCGGATGCGGTGACGGCGGGACGGGCGCTGGTGGGAGTGCGGATGCCGGCGCATTCGGTGGCATTGGAGTTGATTCGGCGCGCGGGGGTTCCTGTGGCGGCTCCGAGCGCGAATTTGTTTGGGCATACGAGCCCGACTACGGCGCAACATGTGCTGGACGATCTGGATGGGCGGATCGATGCGGTATTGGATGCGGGGGCGACGGGGCTGGGTGTTGAATCTACGGTGTTGGACGCTTGCCAAAGTCCGATGATGATTTATCGTCCGGGGGCGGTGACGGCGGAAGAGATTCGCGCTGTAGCGGGGCCGGTGGAGACTTTTCGGAATGAGATGCTGCGGGATACGCCGCGAGAGGCGATGCCCTCGCCGGGAGTGGGAGTGCGGCACTATGCGCCCAAGGCGCGGGTGGTGCTGGTGGAAGGCGAAGCGGCTGAAATTGAGATCCGACTGGCGGACGCAGCCGCGCAGTGGGATGGAGAACGCGTGGGGGTGATGCTGCCGGCGGGGATTACTGCACCAGCAGGAACGATGGCGTTTGCGTGGGGCAGATGGGATGCGCCTGAAGAGCTGGCACACGCGCTGTATGCGGGACTGAGGGAATTGGATGCGCAGGGGTGCACGGTGATTGTGTGTCCGGTGCCGCTGGGCGAGGGAATGGTTGCGGCGATTCGAGATCGGCTGATGAAGGCTGGGAACAGGGAATAGCGTGGAGGGAACAAATGCTCGTGTCTATGGAATTCATGCATAGATGACGAAGCGCAAGCGAGATCCTTCGATCCAGTTTGGTCGATAAAGCCGACCAAACCGGGTCGAAGGATGACAGCTTACTTTTTGATGCGGTCTTTTGGGACGCCAGACTCGACCATGATCTTGCTGGCCTTGTTATTGGCCGGTTTCGATGAGCTTGTACATGTACTTAATGGCGGATTTGTAGATGATGGACTTTTGGCGGCCGCGGACTTTGATGGAGTAGCGGTCGTACCACTCGATGCGGCCTTCGACTTTTTCGCCGTCTTCGAGCACGATGACCATCGGGGTTTGGGTCTGAATCTGTTTTTGCAGGTAGAAGAGCTCGGCGTGATGGTCCTGGTTTTCGTCGTCAGCAGAAAAGGACGAGAAATGGGGGGGGACTGGAACAGGAGGAAACTTGCGCGCGCGCGCTTTGGAGTCGCCGCGAAGGGAAGGGTAGGGTGTGCGAACGGGGGAGAGGGCAGAAGAAGCACCGCTCGGAGAATGCGCGGAGAGCGCGGGCGAACTGGAGGAACTTATCATGGCGAGTCATCCTTCCCAAGAAAATGAAGAATCAATCATGAAGGCGTGTACAGGAGCTAAGCGATCCGGCGAGAAAGAATTAAGCAGCTGAATTACTAGTGACGGCCAGCTGGAGAATAAAGCCTCCCCAAAAGGCTGAAATATTGTACCCAGGGCTCACTGAACCGTGGGTGCAGGACCCCGTTGGCCATAAGAGCCTGAAGAACAACGGATCCTATACGTGTACGTGGATCGGGTTGTCAGTATCCCTAGAGATGCTTCTGGTTGAGGACAGGTTGCACTCATTGTAGATCGGTTTTCCAATTTGCGTCGAGGCGTGAATTGCAAATATGTGATTTTATCTTCAACAAGAAAACGTACGTAGGTGCATGGATTCTGTGCACGGCAAACCGAGAATCATCTTGAGGATGAAGTGCTTCGGCGGCGATGGGCCTTTGGATTAACTGCGTTCGAGCGATGTGGCCATGGCGTCCAGCGAGAGAGAGCGAAGGAGGTTGCGACGCATGCCGGACTCAACCTGGACGAGGGCGCGGGCGGCGGAATCGATCCAATCGATGGAAAGACCTTGGGCGAGGCGAGCGAGTTCGGCTTCGAGATCGATGTTGCGGATGAGGCGCGGAGTTCCGGCAACGATGAGGAGCAAGTCTTCAACGAGGCTCGACAAGGCGCGGAGAAGACCGACGGTTTTCTCCTGACCGTCGGCGCCGGCGCGATAAGTCTCAGTTGCGTGGAAGAGCTGGGAATAGTCGGGATCGCGAAGGGCGGTGCGGAGAAGGATGAGTGCATCCTGACGGCTGGTGAGGTAAGCGGCGAGATCGAGTGTGAGGGCGCGACCTATGGCACCTTCAGCGAGGCGGGCGGCGAGGGCGCGGTCTTGCGGCTTGAGTTCAGGACGGCGGATGACGAGGAGAGATTCGAGATCGGAAGGGGCGAGAGCGCCGAGGCGGTGAGCTACAGCGCGGGAACGGATGGTGGGCAGCAGTTCCTGCGGGTTTTCGGTGAGGAGGATGAGCGAGGTATGCTCGGGTGGCTCCTCGAGAACTTTGAGGAGGCTGTTGGCGGCCTCCTTCATGAACGCTGAAGACGTGAAAATGGTGAAAGTGCGCTTGGACTCGACAGGTGGACGATAAAAGGCGATGTGGATGACCTGGCGAACCTGGCCTAGCTTGATGAGGAGTTGTGGCGGGTCGGGCGGGACGATGAGCAGGTCAGGGTGGGTCTGGATGAGGATGCGGGTCTCGCGCTTGTCGGTGTCGCGGAGGTCTTCGCGGGCTGAAACGGCCTCTGCGACTAGGGTTTCGAGGTTTGCGGAGTCGGCGATGCGGAGGCAGTTGCTGCAGCGGCCGCAGAAGTCGGGAAGGCCATCGGACTCGGTGGGGTTGAGGCAGTTGACGGCTTTGGCGAGCATGAGGGCGAGGGTGTATTTGCCCGCGCCTTTGGGTCCGGCGAGGATGAGCGAGTGTGGGAAACGCTGCGCGCGGATGGACTCGCGGAGATGGGTGACGGTTTGGGTATTGCCTAGAAAATCCTGGAAGGGCACGGATTGAGGATACGGCATTTGCGGATGAAATGTCGGGCTCTGGGGGTGGGCGGAACCGGCTGGTTGTTCGTATAGAGGGCTCGTCGAAGCCAGTATGGCTGCCCATTGTTGCAGAAATCGGAGGGGGTTGACCTCTCCAGATTGGCGACGCCGGCGGATCTTTGTGGACAGGGCCGAGGGTTGAGGCGAGGTGCCGAAGGAAATGGGCACGTTGTAAGATTGCTGACAGGATTGTCGAGTAAGAAGGGAATTGCGCATGAAGCTGGAACCGATCATCGTGGTGGCTGTGCTTGCAATTTCAGGTGGGATTCATGCGCAGGTGAATATGAAGGGGCAGGTGGGCCCGGCTTTTCAGCAAGCGCCTCCGCCCACCAAGGCTGAAAAACTGGCGACGGGGCTGGCGGCGCACGATTTTCTGTATGCGGGTGAGTCGCTTGAGCGCAACCTTTATGTTGTGCGCGGGGGCAAGATCGCGTGGAGCTTCAACGATGCGGACGAAAAGGGTGAGATCAGCGATGCGGTGATGGAGTCGAACGGCAATATACTTTTTTCGCACCAGTTCGGGATCAGCGAAGTTGCTCCGCAAAAGGTTGTGATCTGGCACTACGATGCGCCGGCTGGGACGGAGGTGCACACCGCGATTCCGATAGGCAAGAATCGCGTGCTGTATGTCCAGAACGGCGATGTTGCGGTGGTGCGGGTGATCGAGAAGGCGACTGGCGCGACGGTGAAGGAATTCAACCTGAAGACCAAGCTGCCGCCGAGCACACATGGTCAGTTCAGGCATGTGCGGCTGACCCCGCAGGGAACGCTGCTGGTGGCGCACATGGACCTGAACAAGGTGGTGGAGTACGACACGGACGGGAATGAGCTGTGGTCGTTTCCGGCGGACAAGCCATGGGGCGTGACACCACTGGCGAATGGAAATGTGCTGATTACCGATAGCAAAGGCGTGCGGGAGATTACGCGGCGCGGCGATACGGCGTGGAGCTGGATGCCGGCGGATGCGCCTGAGTATGCGTTTGCGAATTTGCAGCAGGCGTGGCGGCTTCCGAATGGAAACACGGTGATCAACAACTGGGTGAACGAGTGGGAAGCGGACCCCAAGGATGTGACGGGGACGGTGCAGGCTATCGAAGTGACACCGGCGAAGAAGGTGGTGTGGGTGCTGAACTCGTGGAAGGACGCGGAGAACCTGGGGCCGGCGACAACGTTTCAGTTTTTGGATGGCACGGCGGCAGAGGACGTGCACTTCGGGGATATCAAGTAGTAGAGGACGGCTGGGGCGGCATCGTTTGTCTGGCATCGTTTTACTGGCCTGGGGAATCTCTCACTCAGCAGGGGATCAATTTCAAAGCATCTGATGGCTAACCGGGATCAATGACCCGGAGGGAGAAGTATCGGAATGGCAGACGACAAGGAATTACGCAATCATTTGGTCAACTTGCTGCAGGGCGGGGACGCTCATGCGGATTTCGAACGCGTGATCAAGGATTTTCCAAGGGAGCTGCGGGGCAAGAAGATCAGAGTCGCGGAACACACGGCGTGGGAGTTGCTGGAACACTTGCGGATTGCGCAGTGGGACATTCTGGATTTCTCACGGAATCCGCAGTACAAGGCGCGGGAGTTTCCGAAGGAGTATTGGCCGGACTCGTTTGCGCCACCGAAGTTCAATTCATGGAATTTGAGCGTGAAGGCTTTTCAGGACGACTTGAAGGCGATGTGCGACCTGGTTGCAGATGAGAAGACGGATTTGTTTGCGAAGATTCCGCACGGAGACGGACAGACGGTACTGCGCGAGGCGCTGGTGCTGGCGGATCATAACTCTTATCACCTGGGGCAGATGGTGCTGCTGAGACGGATACTGGGGGATTGGAAGTGAGGGGTTGGAGCGATTAGAAGATTTTGAAAGCTATAAAGAACGTTAGATAGATGGAGCTATTCCACCCATTCGAGGAAAAGATTTCGAGGGGATGGGGCACAGAGCTCGTGTGATTCGCTTCGGGGCGCGGCTGAGGCCGCGCCCTGGCAACGCGGATTCGAGATGGACCGACGTTAGTTGTGCAGGTCGGTTTTAGAGAGCATCTTCAGGAACTGCATTCCGGTGCACTGATCGATGGTCTCGCCGATCAGCTTGCCGTCGCGGTTGAAGATGAATGTCTTGGGTATACCCTCAATGTGAAATTGCTTGTGAACCGTGCTACCCGTGTCGATGAGGACGGGCGGGCGATAGCCGGTGGGGGCGATGAACGAGTTCACTTTGAAGGCGTCCTCGTCAGAGATGGAAAGGACGACCAGGCCCTGCGACTGGAAGCGGGTATAGATGCGGTCGAGGTCAGGCATTTCAAGACGGCAGGGGCCGCACCAGGTGGCCCAGAAGTTGACCATGACGATTTTGCCGCGGAGTTCAGAGAAGGTGACTTTCTTTCCGTGCAGATCCTTGAGAGTGAAGTCAGCTTTCTGAACATCAGCCTCGTTGGCGATGAGAACCTGGTTGGCTCTGTTGAAGAGAGGATCTTTGAGGGTGGTGGTGACGTTCTCATAACGAACGAGGTTGGCCAGTTCGAGATAAGGCGCGGGAGGCTGGTCGCTTTGGGCGGGGACGGGCGACTCGGCGAGCGATTGCGATAGAACGTCGGCAACTGCCTGGACGGTCGCGTCTCCCTGATCGCCTTCGGTTACCAGGTTAGCGAGGCTATAGGCGAGTTTGACCTTGGGAAGACCTGCGGGCATGGAACGGATGTCGGCGGCGAGCTGAACGGTGGCGGTTGGACGCTGCGTGGCGGAGAGACTGCGAAGATTGCGCAATTTGTTGGTGATGGCAGACTCGGAGGCCTGGGCATGAAGGAATGGCGCGCCGAGCAGGAGAGATGCGGCTAATAGAGTTTTTTGAACATAGGTCATCGGGACCAGCCTGGATGGTGGATTGAAGGCATTGGAGCTTCGGCGGAATTATAGACCTGGCCGAGTAGGGGTGGACATTTGCGGATCACATGGTGAGCGCGAGAGATTGGTGGTGCCTTGAGGAAGGCTTTAGAGCGGTTCCAGGATAGGTATACCTTTCCCGCATTTTACAGGGTCGCCGCTCCTTGGGGTCGCATCAACTTGACTGCAACGCCTTCGGTGCACAGCAATCCTGGAACCGCAATAAAAGCCATAAAAGACGATAGATAGATGGAGCTATCCCATCCATTTAACGAAAGGATTTCGAGTGGATGGGGCAGGGGGCGCCCGTTTCGTTATCCGATTTGGATGTCTAACTGGAGGCGGGCGGAGACGGCCTCCACGGCCTTCTGGTGGACTTCGTCGATGGAGAGGTCGCCTTCGATGAGGACTACGCGATTGGGTTCTCGGAGGGCGATCTCGCGATATTTTTCCCAGACACGGGTGTAGAACCCATCCTGCTCGAGCTCGAAACGATTCTCGTCTTGATTGGATTGCGGTCCGGCCTGGGACTGGACACGCTGGTTGCGGCGGCGGGCGCGGACGAGGCTGGACTCGAGGCTGGGCAGAAGCAGAAGGGTGAGGTCGGGCCGGAGGTTGCCGCAGACGAGGCGGTGAAAGGCGAGAACGGTGTCAGAGCCAAGCTGGCGGCCTCCGCCCTGGTAGGCCTCCGTGGAGTCAGTGAAGCGGTCGCAGAGGACGATTTTGCCGGCGTCGAGAGCGGGCTGGATGACTTCAGCGATGGCCTGGGCGCGGTCGGCGAACATGAGGGCCATTTCTGTCATGGGAGCGAGGCCGGTGGAGCGGGAGTCGAGGACCAGGGCGCGGATGCGGTCACCGATTGCGGTTCCGCCCGGTTGACGGGTGACTACTATGTTCTCTGAATCCCAGGTCTCAGAGACTACGGCCTGTGCCTTATCCATCCCAGGTCTCAAATTCGAGACCTGGGCCCCCTGAGGTGAATCTGCGACCACCCGATCCTTTAACCAGGAGGCCAAACGCTTGATTTGGGTGGTCTTGCCGGAACCGTCCAGACCTTCGAGGGTGATGAAGAGACCGCGCGGCATGGGGTGAGTTTATCACCGGGGTACCGGGAGCAGACGAGGCTACGGCGGGTATGTTACAACAGAGTGATTTTCGAACGTGACCGGAGGCAGGCCCGCTGCGGCGGACCACTCCACTGGAGCAGAACGACTGTGAGATCCCCCAACCTACTAAAGCTATCGATATGCGGCCTGTTTGCAGCCACGACGCTGGCCGGCGGCAGGCTCAACGCACAGAATCTTACGCTGGAAGGACAGACGGGCGGGTTCATTACGCCGACTGCTTACGTGGTGTATGGCGAGAAGGGATCATTCTTTTCGCATCCGGCGGTGGGTTATCACTTTGTGGACGCTAACAAGGTGATTGGCGATATTCATACCTTCTCGGTTGCCGAGGGTTTTGCGAACCGGGCCGAGGTGGGCTACACGCGGAGCGTGCACTGGACGGGCGACAGCACAAGCTTCAGCAACCTTTGGCACTACGCCGGGATGAACATCTTTAACGGTAAAGTGGTGGCGATCAAGGATGGGCAGTTCGGGCCTTGGACGCCAGGGTTTGCGGGCGGCTTTGTGGTGCGCACGGGCGACCAGTTTGTGAGTGGCGCGCTGAATCAGGCGCTGACCGGGGTTCCAAAGACCTATACCAATGGCGATGTTTACGTGGCAGCTACCAAGACGTGGCTGCATCCGCCGGTGCCATTTCTGGTGAACGTGGGGTGGAAGGCTACGAATGCTTCGATCTACGGAATTGGCGGGCAGTCGACACGATTCGGCGGGAGGCTGTTTGGTGGATTGGGGATTCCGCTGCCAGGGCCGTTCAAGACGGCGATTGTGCCGGCGGCCGGGTTTACGCAGGAGCCTCCGACAAGCGTGAACCTGGGGGCGATTCTGGTGGGTGGACGTGCTCATTTGCCGACCACGCTGGACTACGCGGTGAGGGTGACGCAGAAAGAGCATCCGCATTTTGCATTCGATATCGGTGTGGGGCAGGTGGCGAACAACATTGGGACGACCGAGGTGCCGACAGGGCTGCCGCCACCGTATCCGCCGGTTGTACCGGTGCCAGTGAATCTTGAGGCGCGGCACGTGGTTGGGGTTGGGTTGAGCATACGGCCGTGAGACAGGCAGGGAACAGGGAACAGGGAAGCCAGCATTGACTGAGTTGTCCTTGTTGTGCAACTTCTGGCTAAGGTTGGGGTTGGAACTCACATAGACCGATGCGAGACTCGATTATCGCGTCAGTCAAACCAAAGGTATGTGGAGGATTTTCATGCGACTTCTGCGCTCTGCCCGTTTGCTGCTGTTGGCAGCTATCCTTTTTGCGATTCCCGCAAGTTCATATGCGGGAGTGTTTATCAGCGTCGGGATTGCTCCGCCGGCGCTGCCGGTTTATGTTCAGCCAGTGTGCCCGGAACCGGGCATGATGTGGACGCCCGGCTATTGGGCATATGGGGACGACGGCTACTACTGGGTTCCGGGCGCGTGGGTACCTGCACCTTATGTTGGCGCATTGTGGACTCCGGGATATTGGGGCTGGGGCGGCGGACGGTACATTTTTCATGACGGCTACTGGGGGCCGCACATCGGCTACTACGGCGGCGTGAATTATGGATTCGGATACGGCGGAATTGGATTTGCCGGCGGCATTTGGCGGGGCGGATTCTTTTCCTACAACACGGCTGTGATGCATGTGGGCATTGGCGGCGCATGGGGCAGCCGGGTCTACGTAGACCACGCGGTTGTAGAGCGCGGGTTCGTGGCAAGGGACAGCCATGTGGCGTTCAGCGGCGGCCCGGGCGGCATTCGTCACGAGCCGAGTCCCGAGGAACGGGTGGCAGAGCATGATCAGCATCGGGGGCCGAGCGACGTGCAGCAGCATCATATAGAGGCTGCGCGAGCGGACAGGACTTCGTATGTCAAGAACAACGGTGGACACCCGAATAACCTGGCTGTGGCAAGGCCAATGGGAGCGTCGCATGGAAATGAGACGCACGCGATGACGTCGCATGGCAACGAGACGACGCATTCAACGACAACGCGGACGACCGAGTCGCACACCGTGACTCAATCGCACACGAACACGATGGCATCGCATACGAATACGGCCGCATCGCATCCTGCTGCGGCGTCGCACGCGGCGGCAGCTCCCAGGGGCGGCGGTGGTGGATCGGCGCCGAAGGGAAACCCCAGCGGGCATCACAAGTAACAGAGCCGTCTGCGACATAAGGTCAGATTGCACAAGGCCCACGGGATACTGTGGGCCTTGTTGCGTCAGGGGGTGGATGGCTCGATGCCGCAGATGTCCACTTCAAGGCCGCCGTATTCGGGGTGGCTGTTTTCGCGGACGCGATACGCGATGTCGATGAGGGAGCCTTCTGCCAGGGCGAGTTCGGCGGCGCGGGCGGCGAGGTTCCAACCTACGGCGCGTGTGACTGAGTTGGATGCGGAAAGTGGCTGCTCCTGGGCTGGAGTGGGCGCTTGAGTTTGCGACAGCTCGAGGCGGATGTGGCGTTCCTTCATGATGCGGGGGCGGGCGAGGAGACGGGCCTTGCGGGCTACGAAGATGGGCTCGGGATTCCCGTGGCCGAGGGGTTCAAGCTTGCGCAGCCAGCCGGCGAGGACCGGGGTGATGCGATCGAGGGGCAGTTCGGCGTGAATGTTGAGCAGGTGCTCAGGTTGACGAGTGGCTAGATGTTCCAGTGCATAAAGACGCAGGCGGCGCTTGAGTTCAGGAAGAGCCTCGGCGGGCATGGCGAATCCGATGGCGAAGGCATGGCCTCCGAAGCGAGTGAAGAGATCGGCGCAGCTCTCGATGGCGTTGAGGAGTTGGAAGCCATCGACGGAGCGGCCGGAGCCGTGAGCGATGCCGTCTTCAACGCTGACGACGATGGCGGGCTTCGCGGTGCGCTCGACGACGCGTGACGCGAGAATACCGATGACGCCGCGATGCCAGCCGTCGCCATCGATGATGAGGAGATTGTTGCCGGCGAGTTCAGCACTGGTGGCTAGACGAATCTCGATTGCGGTGAGGGCGGCGGCCTCTGCATCACGGCGCTCTCGGTTGAGGCGTTCAAGCTTGGAGGCGAGAACAGTGGCGCGCGCGTGATCGCGAGTGCAGAAGAGCTCGATGACCTCAGAGGCAATGTCCATGCGGCCAGCGGCGTTGATACGTGGTGCGATGCGAAAAGCTACATCGAAGCCGGTGAGCTGTTTGGCTGCGGGATCGAGGGCGGCGACGGCGAAGAGGGCTCGGAGGCCGGCGCCCACGGGCGAGCGCAGTTCACGCAGGCCGAGAGCGGCGATGACGCGGTTCTCGCCTTTAAGAGGGACGGCGTCAGCAATGGTGGCGATGGCGGCCATCTTGAGGAAGCTGGGAAGGATCTTGTCGCGCAAGCGAGCGGGATCGCGACGGGAAAGAATTGCCTGGGCGAGTTTGAGCGCGATGGCTGCGCCGCAGAGGGATTTTTCAGGATAGGTGCAGCCGGGCTGATTGGGATTGAGAATGGCGAGAGCGTGAGGGACTGCATCGTCAGCCTGACATAGATGGTGATCGGTGATGATGAGGTCGAGTCCGAGACGGCGCGCGGTTTCTGCTTCGGCAAAGGCGCGCATGCCGGTGTCGACGGTGATGACGAGGCGCACGCCTTCTGCGTATGCCGATTCAATCACACTGGATTGGAGACCATAGCCCTCGCGGAGACGGTGAGGCACGTGAAACCGAGCTTCGCCGCCCAGCATTTCAATGGTGGTCTTGAGCAGGACTACGGCGGTGGTGCCGTCTACGTCGTAGTCGCCGTAGAGAAGGACGGGCTCGTGGTTTGCGATCGCCGACTCAAGTCGATCTGCGGCGGCTGCCATGCCGAGCATGAGGAATGGATCGTGAAGGAGGGCTGGCTCTGGGTTGAGGAAGGCATGCGCCTGAGCTGCGGTGGAGATGCCGCGGGCGAAGAGCAATTCCGCAAGGACCAGAGGCAAGCGAGCCTCAGTGGCGAGGTGCTCTGCTTCTTCGCGATGCGGCTCGGCTACGAGCCAACGTTGCGCTGGCCGCGGAAAGGTGGACTGGATGGGTTGGGCATGCGAAGTGACCGGATTGCGTGCGGGACTTGCCGGAGTGAGTGGGCTGGCCACAGAAGCTTACTCGTCCTCGTGGTCACCATGGGCGTCGTCGATGACGATGTCCTGGAAACTTTCGATATCCTCGAGCAGCGCCTGGTAGCGTTCATACCACTCAGTTGTGGTTTCGTGCAGGAAGACGAGTCCCTGATAGACAAAGCCAAGCTGGATGTAACCGACCATGCCGGCGTATTTGCGGAGCCATTGCGCTTCGACGAGTTCAGTGGCTTCTTCATCAGGGAAGTTCATTTCGCCGGCTTCTTCGACGAGGGCATCAAGCTCTTCGCGTTCGAGGGACATTTCACTGAAGGTGACGAAGGGAGCGCCGACGTGCTTGGCCATCTCGACAAAGTCTTTCCATGCGTCGGGGTTGCCGCTGCCCTCCCAGACAATGGAGGGTATGTCCTCAGTGACGTAACCAGGGAGGCGGTGCATTCCGTGACCTTCAATGAAGGCCACCATGTCGTCTTTCAGCGATAGAAGATTATCCGTGCTCATAGTCAAGCTTCTATTTTCGCAGACCGGGACGGGTCAAGGGGCGAGATTGTGGAAAGTTGTGAGACCAGGGAATGGAGACCAGGGACAGATGGACTGAGAGCTAAGGCGGACACGGTAAGCTGGAGTTAATCGCTGTGAGGAGGAATACATTTGCCTGGGTTTGAACGTCATGTGTTTGTTTGCCACAATGTGCGGCCAGTGGATGCGCCGCGGCCGTCGTGCAGTGCGGATGGAAAGAGCGAGTTGCATACGCAGCTGAATCAACTGGCTAAGGCCGCGGGGTTGGGCGGGAAAGTGCGCATTAATAAATCGGGGTGCCTGGATCAGTGTGAACATGGTCCGACGGTGGTGGTTTATCCGGAAGGGGTGTGGTACGGCCATGTGCAGCCTGAGGATGCGGCGGAGATTGTGGAGGAGCACCTGGTGGGCGGGCGACCGGTGGAACGACTGCGGCTGGCTGAGGAGTGCGTGAATACGAAGAGCTGCCCGCATCGGGGATGATGGGTGAGAAAAGGCACTAGAATCAGGCCGGCGCGATTGCCGGGCCTGATTCTAGTGTTGTGGAAGAGACGGTGGACGGGCTTTTTGCTTACCTGTTTACGTTTAACGAGACGGACGCCGTTGTTGTGGTGTAATCCGTCGTATCGGTTGGTGTGAATGTTGCTGTGATGGTATGGTTTCCGACGGCAAGCACTGTTCCGGCCGCTGGCGAATAAGTGAACGTGCCGGCAACCTTCGATGTGGCATCCAGCTGTGTTCCGCTCAGCGGCGTGCCATATTTGATGGAATTGGGTGTAGCCCAGGTGATGGCTGGGGTGGACTTGTTCACAATGAGCACGACGGATGTGGTGGCCGTTGTGTAATCCGTTGTGTTGTGTGGAGTGAACGTGACGACCAGCGTCTGCGTTCCGGCGCTTAGCACCGTTCCCGACGCGGGTGAATACTTGAAGGTTCCCGCGATCGATGCGCTGGCATCCAACTGTATTCCACTCAGCTTTGTTCCGTATGATATGGCCGCAGGTGTGGCCCAGGTGATGGTGGGCGTAGCCTTAATCACGGTGAGAGTAACCGTGTGGGTTGCGGTTGTGGTGGTGTAGTTAGCAGCGTTGGACGGGGTGAAGGTGACTGAGAGTGTAGGGTTGCCAACCGAGAGCACCGTTCCGACAGCGGGTGAATAGCTGTAGGTTCCGGTTGCGTTTGAGGTGGCATCCAGTTGCGTTGCGCTCAGGGCTGTTCCGTAGGGGATTGCTGCGGGTGTGGCCCAGGTGACGGTGAGTGCGGCCTTGTTCACGGTGAGAGAGGCGCTGTCGCTGGCGGTCGCGTAGTCGGTGGTGTCGGTTGGGGTGAAGGTTACCGACAGTGTCTGTGTACCGGCGTTAAGGATGGTTCCGGCTGCCGGGGAGTAGGCGAAGGTGCCGGCTACGGTGGATGTGGCGTTCAGTTGAGATGCAGTCAATGGCGTGCCATAGGTGATGGCTGCTGGCGCAGTCCACGCGATCGTCGGTGTCACTTTGTTCACCGTCAGCGTTACGCTTGCCGTGGATGTTGTGTAGTCGGTGGTGTCGGTTGGAGTGAAGGTCGCGGTGAGTGATTGCAGGCCGGCAGTGAGCACTGTTCCTGCAGCGGGTGAGTAGGTGAAGCTTCCGGCGACTGTTGAACTGGCATTCAATTGCGTTGGACTGAGAGGAGTGCCGTAGGTGATCGCGACGGGTGGCCCCCATGTGATGGATGAAGCCACCTTGTTGACGGTAAGCGTCACACTGGTCGTGGCTGTTGTGTAGTCCGTAATATCGGTGGGCGTGAATACTGTGGTGAGCGTTTGCTGCCCGGCGCTAAGGACCGTTCCCGCTGCTGGTGAATAGCTGAAGGCTCCGGCAACAGTCGCAGTCGCATCGAGCTGAGTCGCGCTAAGAGGCGTGCCATAGGTGATTGGCGCGGGCGTGGACCACGTGAGGGCGGGCGTCGTCTTGTTCACCGTCAGCGTGACGCTGGCGGAAGCAGTCGTGTAGTCGGTGGTGTCAGTCGGGGTGAAGGTTGCTGTCAGAGTTTGGGTTCCGGCTGTGAGCGAAGTGCCAATTGCCGGAGAATAGGTGAAGGTTCCGGCAACCGTCGAGGTAGCGTTGAGCTGGGTTGCGCTGAGTGGCGTGCCGTAGGTGATTGGCGTGGGCGTGGCCCAGACTACGGAAGGCGTGGCCTGGGTCACGGTGAGGGTGACGGTCGATGTGGCTGTCGTGTAGTCGGTTGCATCGGTTGGCGTAAAAGTCGCCGTTAGCGTTTGGGGGCCAGCGGTCAGTACCGTTCCGGTTGCGGGCGAATACGTGAAAGTCCCGGCTGTGGTCGATGTGGCATTTAATTGCGTTGGACCGAGAAGTGCGCCATAGGTGATTGAGGCGGGAGTGGTCCATGTTATGGAAGGCGCAGCTTGGTTCACGGTAAGCGTGACGGTTGATGTCGCTGTTGTGAAGTCAGTCGTATCAGTTGGTGTGAAGGTTGTTGTCAGGGTTTGCTGGCCGGCCGGGAGTACTGTTCCGGCTGCGGGAGTATAGCTGAAAGTTCCAGCCACCGTGGAAGTAGCGTTGAGTTGGGTGGCGCTCAACGGGGTGCCGTAAGAGATGGGAGGCGGGGCCGGCCATGTGATAGCAGGGGATTGGACAATTGTGTAGGAGACGGCGCTAACAGGGCTGCTTGAATAACCGGCAGCTGTGGCGATTGCCTGTAAAGTCTCGCTCGATGCTATCGAAACGGGCCCCGTATAAAGGGTTGAGTCTTTGGTGGGCGTTGAGCCGTCGGTGGTGAAATAAATGGCTGCGCCAGCCGTGGTATCACTGATGGTAACGGTTTGTGCAGCGGTGTAGGTTCCGGCCGCAACGCTAAAGGCCGGCGTGGCTGCCTGCTGGGCCTGAGGCATCATATATTCCCACAAAACGTTCTGATCGCCGAAATGCCCTGCAGAGTCGAAGGCCGCCCCTCCAAAGAGCCAGAAATTCCCGGTGCTGTCGACCCAGCCCGATGGTCCCGTGTTGCCTCCCGGCGTATTTGCCGCTGCCGGAAAGTCCAATGTTCCGAATATTCCTACCTGGCCGCAAATCGATCCATTGTCATAACAGTTATAGTCGCCGGAGTGGGCGACTGTGCTGCCGCTCATCCAACTCCATTCGTTCGAGACGGGAGAGTATTCCCAGAGGTCATTGAGTTCGCCATTAAAGTCAACTGAATCGAACCCGCTGCCTCCAAAGAGCCACAGGTTGCCGCTGGAATCCGTCCAGCCAACCGATGAATAGCGACTTCCCGGCATGTTGGTTGCTGCAGGGATGCCAATAGAGCCGTAGACCCCGGCATAGCCCCCTGTACTGCTATCGACGCTATTGCCGCCCACCCAGGTCCATTCGAGGGTGGAAGGGCTGAACTCCCAAAGGTCGTTCAGCGCTCCATCTTCGCTTGGGGTAACTGAATCGAAGCCAACACCGCCGAACAGCCAGAAACTGCCATTGCTGTCGATCCACTGAACGCTTTCATGCCGGCCTCCCGGCTCGTTGGCGGCGGAAGGCACTCCCTTGGCACCATAGACTCCGAGAGTATTCCTTCCCATGCTGCCGGCCATCCATGTCCACTGCAGCGTGGATGGATTAAACTCCCACAAGTCGTTTAGTTCACCCCCAGGGCTTAGGTACGCACTGTCGCCGTAGCCTCCAAAGAGCCACAGGTTGCCGTTGGTGTCGGTCCAGTTGGCGGAAAGGTACCGGGCTCCCGGGTAGTTGCCCGCGGCGGGAACACCCAATGTTCCGTACACGCCGAGAAGGTTTGAGGGCGTTTCAAAAGTGCTCAAACCGCCCATCCAGGTCCATTCGTTCGTGGTGGGGCTATACTCCCAGAAATCGTTCAGCTCGTTTAATGCCCCCCCAACCGAATCGGTGCCATAGCCTCCGAAGAGCCAGAAGTTGCCGTTGTGGTCGACCCACATGATGGCGCCTGTTCGCCCGCCGGGAGTATTTCCGGGAGCAGCGACTCCCAAAGTACCGTAGACGCCAGGTCGGGGCTTAAGGTTGCCTGGTACAGTGCTGCTTCCGGTCATCCATGTCCATAAACCGGTGGAAGGAGAGAACTGCCAAAGGTCGTTGAGATAGGATTCGGTTCCAGTAGAATCGGCTCCGGTCCCGCCAAACAGCCATAGGTTGCCGTGTTGGTCCGTCAAACTACTCGCGGTCGCGCGTCCTCCGGGATTGTTTCCCGCGGCGCCGATACCCAACGCACCGTAGATCCCTGCCCAAGACGCATAGTTATAACCCAGCGGGGCTAGCGTACTGTATCCGCTGCGCCAGACCCATTGGTTTGATTCCATGGTCTGGGAACTGGCAGACGTGGCTAGTGCCATCAGCAGACAGCAGCAGAGAAAAGCAGTCAGCACAGTCAGCTTGCTCCGATTCCGCGGGCTTCTGGAGAGGTCGCGGGAGGTAATGGCGGGAATTGCGGAAATGAGGGACGATGGCGTAAGGATCATGAGTGCGTGCTCCTGAGTAGGTGGGTCCGGCTCGCCATTGTTTATTGCTTCGTAAATAAACGACGGCACATAGCAAACTCCGGAGGCATTGCGTAAGAGATCGCAGGCATCCGGAGCGTGTCTCGAAAGAGGAATGTGGGAAGGGTACCACACAACTGGCCGATGACACGGTGACAACCTGATTAAAGAACAGAAGAAGAATTCTCCTGAGGATGTAATCGGCCTGGCTGACACGGCCACCCGACCGGCGCCGTTGGCATGACGGTTCGCGAAGCCAAGGCAGTCAGCATGAGGCGGATTGAACCAATAATTTGCTGCAGGCGCAGGTCAGGCCGGGCACAGGCGATAATCGACGGTTGGTGTACATGGGGCGGGCTAATGGGGTATCCTGAAGCTTAGCCAATGATTTTTTCCCGCGATTACATAGGGTATCTGGCCCGCCGCACGGTCAAGCACCTCATCGATGCCAAGATGATCACCACCAGCAACTTGAAGTCGGTGGAAGGCAAAGTTGCGGATGGACTGATTGAAGAAATCTCGCTTGAGGACCGGATCAACGACGAGGTACGCGTGATTCTGGAAGCGTACTCGGAGGAGATGCGGAAGTCCGGCGCGCAATATGCCGAGATGTTCAAGAAGGTGAAGACCGAGCTGGCGAAGAAGTACAAGGCGGTGTTATGAGGATAAGCCGCGACAAGCTGAACAAGTTGGCCCACACAGTGGCCGATACGCTGGCCGAAATCGAGGAAGTGGGATTCTTGGAGGATCGCAATACGATTCGCCAGGAGGCACGGAAGGCTCTGGAAGCGCTGCTGACGCAGGAAGCTGGAATCGATACGGCGGCGCGGTTGAAGATTGCGAATCAGCGGAAGATCATTCTGGAAGGCTCGCAGGAGTGGGAGATTCTCTACCGCAAGTATTACAACGACGAGGTAAAGAAGCTGGGGATCTGAGTGCTGTGCAGGTACCGCAAAGGCTTTGGAATCGGGCTGGAATACTGGGCTGGATCATTGGGTTGGATATTTGTTAGAGTAAGTAAGTGGCTGGCGACGGCCACATCCCCCATAAGTATGTGGCGCTATCGTCTAGGGGTTAGGACGTGAGATTCTCAATCTTAAAACACGGGTTCGATTCCCGTTAGCGCTACCAAAGACAAGAACTGCTCAAGCCTGCCGAGCTGGTGGGCTTTTCTATTGCGCAAAAGAGTGCTCGCGATACGTGGCTCCGATTCGCGCAATGTCATACCAAGGTGTCGCCCATACCATCGTCCAATTGCTTTCCCTCTTTAGTTCCGGCCTAATTGCAACTGTGGTGATAGGTAAGTCACTGCTCACGACTCAACCAACTGCACGACCGGACTAATCGGCTGAGGGAGGGCGAGATATCTATGGCATCGAAGCAGCCTGTTGCAGAGGAGCTCGGCCACGTGCGCGGTCATCAGCATTACGAAGGCCAAGATGTTTTCAAGTCCATTTTGTCAGAGGAGATCGAATGGAAGCCGTTTGCGGCGTTTCCACCCCAGGTGCGCCTTGCGACCATTGTTGGCAGTCCATCCAAGCCGGGGCCTTATGTCGTGAGAGTTCGAGTGCCGCGTGGGGTAAAGTTGATGCCACACAGGCATCCGGAAGATCGGATATACACGGTGATTTCCGGGGTCTTCTACATTGGGTTGGGTGATCACTTTGATGAGAACAAGCTGGGGGCTTATCCACCGGGCACCGTCGTCGTTCTTCCTGGTGACACGTCCCACTTTCACTGGGCGAAATCGGGCGAATACGTAACCCAGGTGACGGCCATTGGGCCGTTGGGGCTTGACTATGTGGACCCGGGCGACGATCCGCGAAATGCAGATGCTTAGAACATATTGAGCATGAGTGAATGCGCGCCGCCAAATCACTTGGCTGAATACCCTCCAGTTGGTTCTCCGCATTCGGATTAGGGAACGCATTGCCGACATCCTGCGGATTAAGTATCAACTTAGCGACCATGGTTGACATCCAACGTGGCAAGGGCCGAGCGCCCGAGATGGTTGCGGATGTTGGTGGCTAGATGTTATCCCCCGCGCAGAGAAGGGGTGAAGATATGAAGAGACCTTGTATCTTCACGATCGGCCATTCAACGCGATCGATTGATGAGTTTGTGGAGTTATTGCGTGCACATGGCGTGAAGGGTATCGTCGATGTCCGATCGATACCCAAGTCGCGGCACAACCCGCAATTCAACGCCGACGTGCTGGAGCAATCTTTGCAAGAGAGTCAGGTAGGCTACAAACACATGAAGGAACTTGGCGGGCTGCGGCCTGCAAGAAATGACTCCCCTAATATGGGATGGCGCAATGCTTCATTCCGAGGTTACGCGGATTATATGGCAACCGCGGAGTTTTCAGAAGGATTGGAATCGCTGATCAAAATCGCGAGTGCGCGAGAGACTGCGATTATGTGCGCTGAGGCGGTGCCATGGCGCTGCCACCGATCGCTTATTGGAGATGCATTGACGAAGAGGGGATGGATGGTGCGGGATATTATGAGCAGAACCGTCGCTACGAGACATCTTCTAACGCCGTTTCTGAAGGTTAGAAAGGGAGTGCTGGTTTATCCCGAAGAAACGTCACAGTGCTCATGACAGCCTAGAAATAGGAAGGCACTGTCGGACCAGATGAGCAGTTCAACTTAAAGAACGATACGTCAACTTGCGACTCCCAAATGCTTGTTCTGATTCGGGGCAAGACGGAAAGGTTCGTTGTACGGTTCAACGGAATAGCCATTTGCTCTCCAAGCATCGAGGCCACCCTTCAAGAATTTGATTTGCGAGTACCCCATTGCGAGAGCCCGATGCAAAACAGCGCGGCTCGTCTTCTCGCTCGGGCACGTGCAGTAGACGATCACTTGCTCTCTTGCCGGGATAAGCGAGGGGTCATCAAGGAGCTTTTGTGGGTCAACCCGCTTTGCTCCTGGGATGATCACAGAATCACCAAGCACGTCGAGAGGCTGACGAACGTCAAAGACGAGCACATCACTTTCTGAGGCCAACAAAGCATGCAGCTCGTCGGGCGTGATGGTGTGTCGCTCCATTGCACGCCGACATCCAGCTTGGTTCAACAGATAAGTGGCGATCAAAATCGCGACGCAGATTGTCGTCAATGCAATAGCCATCCTCGTTCCTTCCTGACACAACTGAGATTCTTCCGCGGCTTGATTGGATTCGCCAATCGCAGTGATAAAAAGGGAGCACGAAGACACTGAGTCATCACAGACCGTGTGCCTGACAAGTGCCAATGCGCAGATGAAATGTGACTTGCTGAAGACCGAGGCTTTGGGCTTTCAATGGCGAGAGGTTCGCTCGAAATTCTTGCCGTTGCCGTGCCAAAACCGGCGCCAGATAGCCTTAATCATGCGGCTCCGCTTGGTCGGGCCAATCCACAACTACGAATTTGCCGTCGGAGAGACGCGTGATCTCAGGCGCGTAGAGTCCGAGCAGACTGCGCTTCCACCAGTTGCCGGTGCGGCGTTTTTCTTCCATCGACGTAAACCAGTATTGCCACAAGACGGCACGTACATAGCGAGGCTTCTGCGGATAGGGATTCCCGCGGAACAAGCGGAGCACATCGGCATCGTTGTCGAGGAGCCGCTCTTCGGTGAGAGGCACGAGATCGTTTTGCCGCCAGCCCTCGAGCGATGCGAACCAGAGATTCCATTCGAATCGTGGCTGGTAGGGAGCATAGATCCGCGGGGCTTCGTTGAGTGCCTGTGGTTTGTTGCGGAAAAGATAGGGCGTCCAACTCTGGCCATCGTTCGAGCCCTGGAATTCGATCTCGTACCGCGCGCGGGTCATTATGGCGAAGAGCCCGTATTGATTGGCGATGCGAAACGGATCCAATGCCCTGACCGGAGCGGACAGTAGGGGCAGATCGGGCCAAGGCATTTGAATCATTTCCACCGCGGTTGCGTAGGCAATCCATGTGAGCATTAGTGCGGAGACGCAAACGACGATTGTGCGGATGTATCCAACTGGAGCGCGAGCTATCCGCGGAGGAACTTGCATTTGTTCCGCTGAGAGTTCAATGACTGAAGGCGGGGATTCAGCTTGGCGCGCTTCATGCTGAGGTGCCGGTTCCGGCAATGCGGTGCGCGACCGCGCAGGCAGCAGACGGCGCAAAGTGCGATCATCAAGCAAGAGGAAGCCGAGCGCGAGCACCATGTAATTCAGGAACGCATAGTTTGCGGTGAGAATGACACCGATCTGCCACGGCGTGACGATGCAGAAACAGATGAAACGTGCGCGCCTGGGGAGGAAGAGCATCCAGACGATTGCGAGCTCCATCCCCAATGTTACTGCTACTGTCGCAGCATGAAACTGGTGCGGGAGATGTTCGACGTACCAACCGATCCACGTGGGAAGGGGACCGTTCTGGTAATATTCGTCCATCGCCGTGAAATCGCGCCATTGTGTTTCGCCGCTGAGCAGCTTCACGATACCGGATTCAAAATAGATTCGGAACCATTCCCACAAGAGAAGAAAGAGGCTGGCCCGCGAAGTCGGACGTCCGACTCCCAGGCCCGGAAGGACGCCGCGCGGCGCAAAGAACAGGGCAAGGAAGCCTGCCTCAAGCAGCATGCTGTCAGACTGGTAGCTTGAAAATGCTTGGGCTGTGGAGACAAATGAGAGGAAGCACACGAAGCAGACAAAAAGGCTGAGCCGCGGCCATAGATTGCAAAGAGCTGCGAGCGAGGCGATGAGTCCGAACCAGACTACCGACTTCATCATGAGCGATCCGGATGAGAGCCAAAAAAGTGTGGGTGCGTACCAAATGCTGAGCGACCCCATGGCGCCACGCACAGCGATTAGAAAGCGGTCGACTGGGAGAATTCCGTGCGGTCCGTTCAGGCCTTCGATCTGGAAGAGCAGTGAGAAGAAGGCGGAGAAATAGATGGCAGACAATGTGCGCAGGAAGATCCAGCGCGGGAGAAGCCTGTCGCGTGGACCGGCCTGCGGGTCGAATAGCCACCGCAGGGAATGCGCGAGATTGTCACGAATGGGCTTCATGCGATGGTCGTGCGAAACCCGCCTGCACGATTTGACGTAGATTACCCCGAGCCAACGAGTAAATCCAGGGGGTTACGAAGCGGAGCTTATCGATCAGCAATTGGTCGATGAGTGGCGATTGGAGGGTACGAGGCCGAACCGCGAGTCGCCTTCGATCCCTGCCGAATCTGACCGGACCTCGTAGGCGAAACCACTGCGCTTCGAAAGCATAAAATCATAAATTGAGGCCCGGACTGCACGCTCGACTGAGTTCGGAGGCGAATGCCTGGATGCGAGCCGGGCACCACGTTCTGTGCGCGAGCGGGAGTGGAAGAGGCTGTCGCGGGTCTTCTGCGTGAGTTATGGGGGAGATTGAGATCGATGAAACTCGGACTGGGACTTTACCGGCACATGTTATCGAGGGATTACTACGACTTTGCGCGGCAGGCCGGCTGCAGTGACGTGGTGATTCACTTGGTGGATTACTTTCGCGAAGGTGCTGCGAACCCGAGAAACAACCAGCCGACGGGAAGCAAGTACGAGCTTTGGGGAGTGGCCGGGGATCCGGGGAAGTTATGGACCACCGAAGAGATGATCTCGATTCGCAGAGGGATTGAGGACGCGGGATTGCATCTTGCTGCGATTGAGAATCTAGACCCGGCAATTTGGCACGATGTGCTGCTAGATGGATCCAAGCGCGCGGAACAGATGGAGTATGTGAAGACGACGGTGCGGCGGATGGGTGAGGCGGGCATTCCAGTGCTGGGATATAACTTCAGCATTGCCGGCGTATGTGGACGCGTATCTGGCCCGTGGGGGCGCGGAGGTGCGGTTACCGTTGGTATGGATGGGCCGGTGGATGAGGTGCCGGTTCCCAATGGTACCGTGTGGAACATGGTCTACGACCAGGACGCGGCGAAGGGTTATTTGCCCTCCATTACACACGATGAGTTATGGCGGAGACTGGAAGCTTTTCTGGGCGAAGTTATCCCGGTGGCGGAACGGGCTGGAGTACGGTTGGCATTGCATCCTGACGATCCGCCGATGCCCACGATGCGGCGGCAGCCACGGCTTGTGTATCAGCCGGCGATGTATCAACGGGTAATTGACGCGGTGCCGAGCAAGAGCAATGGACTGGAACTGTGCGTTGGTACGCTGGCGGAGATGACGGATGGTGATATCTATGATGCGGTGGACCAATATAGCAAACAGGGCAAGATCGCGTATATCCACTTGCGCAATGTGAGGGGCAAGGTTCCACATTATCGCGAGACGTTTATCGACGAGGGAGATGTGGATATGACACGAATTCTGGAGATACTCGACCGGAATGAGTTTGATGGGGCTGTGATTCCGGATCACGCTCCACAGATGAGCTGCTCGGCTCCGTGGCATGCGGGGATGGCGCACACGCTGGGCTATGTGGCAGGGGTGCTGGCCATGCTGGAGAACCGGCGCGAGGGTTGAAGGACGAGCGCAGGGATAGCATTAGCAGATCAAAAAAACAGGACTGCGGGAGGCACTTAATCGATTGCGCGGGCGCGCCCTTAAGGGTTATTTAAGGGTCGTAAGTTCCAATAGAAAAATAAGTTGCCTGTTTGACTCGCCGGGATGTATAAATTGGTGCGCGGTGGTTTGTGGCGGTGCACGTCTCGAATGAGCCGGGATCGCCACTTCGATCCTCAATCAAAGGAGTGTCCCGGTTTCCATGCTTCGAAGCGTTCTCTCTATTGCTGCGTTTTGCATCTCGTTGCCGCTGGCACAGGCCCAGAATCTGCCGGTTTCGTGGGTGGACAAAGACACCGGTCATCGAGTAATTCGGCTGACGGATGAGGCTGGATCTTCAGGTTTCTATTTCAATGTGAACGCCTATACGCCGGATGGTAAGCAGATGGTGTACACAGCACCGGACGGCATACACGCGCTGGACCTTGCGAGCCTGAAGACGCGACTTGTGGTGCCGAACCCGCCTCGCCCGGCGGATGCGGGCTCCGACCCTCGGGCCAGTTTTCGGTTTGGGGTGCACGCCATTGTGGTGGGGCGAAAGACTAATTCGGTCTTCTTTAGCAAGTTTGATCCGGATGCCAAGCAGAGCGTAATTTACAAGGCCGATGTATATACGGGTGAAGTTACAAAATTGGTTGCACTTCCGCCGCGTGCGAGCGTTGCCACGATCAATGCTGACGAGACGTTGGGCGTGGGTACCTATGACGAAAATGAAATGCCGCCCGAGCAGGAGTACGGGCGCAATCGGCCTGCGGCAGCGAGCGCTCCGGGCACAGCGCCGGCGGCGCAGGCAGGAAACCTGGTTCAGCCGGAGGGCAAAGGGGAGATGATGGAGAGGCGCCTGGCTGCGCGCATCCCCGTGGTGCTGTACACGATCGACTTGAAGACGGGGAAGGTGGCAACGCTACTACATTCCACGGACTGGATTGGACACATGCTGTTTTCGCCTGTGGATCCGACGCTGCTTATGTATTGCCATGAAGGACCGTGGCAGAAAGTGGACCGCATCTGGATGATTCACACGGATGGCACGCACAACATACTCATCCACAAGCGAAACATGGCGATGGAGATTGCAGGCCACGAGTTCTGGGGACTGGATGGACAGACTATCTGGTATGACTGGCAGTATCCGAAGGGCGAAGACTTCTTTCTTGCAGGTTATAACCTGCAGACGCATAAGCGCACTGCTTATCATATGCAGCGCAACGAGTGGTCAATTCACTTCAACCTGACTCAGGGAGAAACGCTCTTTACGGGTGACGGCGGTGATCCGGGGCAGGTGGCGAAGGCACCCGACGGCGAATGGATTGAGCTGTTCCATCCGCAGATGCTGAACGTGATGGAAGGCGCGATCAACGACGCAGACTTCTGGCAACCGGGAGTCTTCCACTCCGAACACCTGGTTAACATGGCGCATCATAACTACCGGCTTGAGCCTAACGTGCGCTTCTCTCCAGATAAGAAGCTGGTGATATTCACGAGTAACATGTTCGGGCATAGTTATGTATTCGGTGTTGAGGTGGCAAAGGCAGATAGCCCTGCTGCTTCCGATGTCCATTCTACGCCGGAATTGGCGAGCCATTTTAACCCCGCGACCCCGACGCCTACACACTGAAGATTTCTGAGCGCGACTATTGCGCTTCTTGACGGAGCAGATTATGAATCGGCTTGTTGTGCTTCTGATTGCCGTCATCGCTCTTGCGGGGCACGCGCAGAAGTTTGATTGCGGGGATGTGCGGTCTGGTGTAACGGCGCTGACTGCAAGCTCGGTGTCTAGTGGGTCGACGCCGGGGTTCGATTTGAACACGATTCCCGAAGTTAGCAAGGGATCCTGCTCCAGCGACAGGCCATTCTTCTTTTCAGCAACAGTGCCGGAAGGGAGCTATCGAGTTACGGTGGTTCTGGGATCGGACGAGGCTTCAAGGACGACCGTATGGGCGGAAGCCAGGAGACTGATGCTCGAGAAGGTTGCGGTCGAGGCCAGAGGCTCCGTCACGCGCAGCTTCGATACCAATGTGCGTGTTCCGGAAATTGCCGGGGATGCAAATCAACATGTGAAGCTGAAGCCGCGCGAAGTGGGCAACCTGGACTGGGATACCAAACTCACTCTTGAATTCAACGGCGAACATCCAAGCTTCCGTTCGATTGCGATTGAGCCGATCAAAGAAACGACGGTTTACCTTGCGGGAGACTCGACGGTTGTGGACCAGGATGTGGAGCCGTGGGCCGCATGGGGCCAGATGTTTCCACGTTTTTTTCGTCCTGGGGTTGTGATCGCGAATCATGCGGAGTCCGGAGAGACAATCAAGAGCTTTGGAAGCGAGCAGCGATTCGCCAAGATATGGTCTCTCCTTCAGCAGGGGGACTATTTGTTTATGCAGTTCGGGCACAATGACATGAAGCCGAATGCGGTGTCGGTCGAGGACTATAAGAGGGCGATGGCAGAGGCTATCGAGAGGACTCGCGCGAAAGGGGCAACGCCCGTGCTGGTGACGAGCATGAACCGGCGCACGTTTGATGCCGATGGGAAGATTACTAATTCCCTCGCGGGTTATCCTGATGCTGTGCGCGAGGTGGCTGCGGCGCAGCACGTGGCGTTGATTGACTTGAACGCGATGAGCAAGACCCTGTTTGAGGCTCTGGGACCGGATGGATCGATGAAGGCGTTCATGCATTATCCGGCGAACTCGTTTCCGAATCAGACCGAGGCGATTAGTGACGATACACACTTCAACAAGTACGGGGCCTATGAGTTGGCGCGATGCGTAGTGCAGGGTATACAGGACGCGAAACTTCCGATTCGCAAGCTGCTGACCAAAGACGTTCCGGAGTTTGACCCGGCTCGACCAGACCCGCTGGCAAACTTTGACCTGCCGGCGACACCTATTCCACCCAAGACTGAAAATGTGATGAAGGTTCCGCAGACTTAGCGTTAGTTATGGCTCGACAGGATGTTCTGTCTTCGCCGTCGCAGAGAGGTTTCATCTGAGACAGGCTGAAAGGAAAACCATTTTGTACTATCGACTGTGCAGATCCGCAGAGGACCACAGAGTGTTTACAATCCCTCGTCTAATAGACTTGGTGCTGCTGTGTATGTTGGCGATGGTTTGCGATCGGGGAGTTGCGCAGGATTTGCGGGAGGGATTTCTGAATCCGCCGGATGATGCACGGCCTATGATGCGCTGGTGGTGGTTTGGTCCCGCGGTGACAAAGCCGGAACTCAAGAAAGAACTGGAGACGATGCAGAGCGTGGGCATCGGCGGCGTGGAGATACAGCCCGTCTATCCTTTAATGCTCGACGATGAAGCAAAGGGCATCAAGAACCTGCAGTATCTATCACCGGAGTTTCTTGACGATGTGAGTTATGCTAACCGGACTGCAAGATCGCTTAGCCTGCGCGTAGATATCACCCTCGGGAGCGGCTGGCCCTACGGAGGACCCAAGACAACGCTCGCTCTGGCTGCGGGGCGGTTGAAAGTCGCGACGGTTCCGATAACGGGATCTACAGTTACTCCGCCTGTGCTTGCTGAGGGAGAAAGCTTCGTCGCAGCGTTTGCGGTTTCGGGTACGGCGAAGGAGTTCGATCCTGCTTCTGCAAAGCGCATCGATTTAACTACCGGCTCTGTTGCATCAGACGAGGGCGCGCAAACAGCGCTCTATTTTATTGCGAGCCACACGCTACAAAAGGTGAAGCGACCGGCGGCTGGGGCTGAGGGCTATGTGCTGGACCATTTCTCTAGGGCAGCCATTGATGAGCACCTGACAGACGTGGCCACACCACTGATGCATGCGTTCGGTGACAAGCCGCCGTACTCGGTGTTTTCCGATTCGCTGGAGGTGTATGGGGCCGATTGGACTGCTGACTTGCCGGCCGAATTTCAGAAACGGCGCGGTTACGATCTGATTCCGCATCTACCGGAGTTGTGGGCTGGCGGCACTCCAGAAGCGGAGGCGGTACGGCGCGATTGGGGACTGACGCTTTCTGATCTTATCCGTGAGAACTACCTGACGCCACTGACGCAGTTCGCCAAAGAGCATGGAACGAGGTTCCGGTCGCAGACTTATGGGGAGCCAGCGGTTACCTTGGCGGACGAGGCGGTGCCGAACTTGCCAGAAGGCGAAGGGCCGCAGTGGCGGTCATTTTCGTTTACGCGCTGGGCTAGCTCGGCAAGTCATCTTTATGGGCGCAACGTGACTTCTGCCGAGACGTGGACATGGCTGCGCTCGCCTGCGTTTCGCGCGACGCCACTGGACATGAAGGCGGAAGCTGACCGCATGTTTCTTCTGGGCGTGAATCAGTTTGTCGGGCATGGTTATCCTTATTCACCGCCGGGAGCGGGGGAGCCTGGGTGGTCGCTGTATGCGGCAGCCGTGTTCAACTCGCATAACCCGTGGTTTCCGGTGATGCCGGATATTACGAAGTACCTGCAGCGTGTAAGTTGGCTGCTGCGGCAGGGCAAGCCGGCGAACGATATCGCGATTCTTTTGCCGGAGGACGATGCACAGGCTGCCTTTACGCCGGGCCATGTTTCGGTGACGGATGAAATGAAGAAGCGGATTTCGCCGGCGCTGATGGGGACGACTCTGGATGCGGGATACAACGTCGATTACATTGACGCAGCTACGATAGACCGGCTAGATACGATTCCATATCCGGTGCTGATCATTCCGCCGACGGATCGGATTCCGCTGTCGACTTACAAGAAGATCGAGGGTTATACGGCTACGGGTAAAGTGATTGCACTGGAGAAGACGGCATCGCTGGGGCCGGGGGTGATGGAGGAAAAGGACTCAGCCGAGATTGCTGTTATATCTGACCGACTCTTCAAAGGAAGCAACCATCTTGGGATCTTTGTGGACTCGATTGAGGCGCTTGGCAATGCGCTGCACCAGGCGCTGGCTCCGGACCTGGATGCAACGGGAGAGACAGAGGGGCTTGGATTCATTCATCGGAAACTTCCGGATAGCGATATTTATTTTGTGGCGAATACGGGCAATCGACGTGTCGAAGCGAGTGTGCAATTCAGGTCTACGTATCCTTCGATTGAGGCATGGGACCCGGATAGTGCGAGGGTTATCAGTGCAGATGCGCGACGGGATGGGGCACGGATTCAGCTTGTACTGGCTCCTTACGAATCTCGAGTGTTTGTGCTGAAGGATCATCCTGAGACGACGGCTGGTGCAAAGAATACAGGGTCTTCTGATACAAGCGAAGAAGAAGAAGCGGACCTCAGCGGTGGATGGAAGATTCGTTTTGCGGACGCGGCTGCGACGAAGGCGCTCGACAAGCTGGCATCCTGGACGGAACTCGCAGGCAGGCAATATTACTCAGGCGAGGCGGTCTATTCGCGAAGCTTCTCCCTCAGTCATTTGCCGGCGGTTGGCGAAGGGATGTTCCTCGATTTCGGGACGGGAGAACCCTTCGAAGATAAACGGCGGCCTGACGCAAACGGGATGCTTGCCTTGCTGGATCCACCGATTCGCGAGGCGGCGATTGTGTTTGTCAACGGGAAACGAGCTGGGGCTCTCTGGCATCCTCCGTACCGGATCGACATTTCGAGGTTTGTTCATGAAGGCGAGAACCAGATTGAGGTGCGCGTGTATAACACGGCGATCAATTTGCTGGCGGGGCGGCCGCCACGCGATTACACGGCATTGAGAGCCAAGTATGGAAGACGATTCGATCCGCAGGATATGGATAACTTGCAACCAATTCCTTCCGGGTTGTTTGGCCCTATTCATCTTGTTGCGGAGAGGAACAAATGAAGGCGGCGATTCGATGGATTGGCAGCGGGCTATCGGTTTTCTTGTTAGGGACGTGCGCAGGTTTCGCGTTGCCGAGGACGTTTTCGGCCAATGACTATGGGGCGAAGGGAGACGGCAGTGCCCTCGAAACGGCGGCGATCCAAAGGGCGATTGACGCGGCGGCTGTGGATGGTGGCACCGTGACACTGAAGCCAGGGATCTACCTGACCGGCTCGCTGTTTCTTAAATCGGGTGTAACTCTCAACGTGGATGAGGGTGTGACTCTTATTGGATCGGAGAAGCTGGATGACTATCCGATTCTGCCGACGCGGATTGCGGGGATCGAGATGACATGGCCGGCGGCGCTGATCAACGTGCGCGACCAACACAACGTGACCATTACGGGGAAAGGAGCGATCGACGGGGATGGGCCGATCTGGTGGAAGTCGTATTGGGATCTGCGTGCCACGTATGAGCCGAAGGGATTGCGCTGGGCTTCCGACTACGACGCGCGAAGACCGCGATTGATGCTGATTCAAAATTCGTCGGATGTTCTGCTGGGCGGAGGGATTCTGCTCAAGCGGTCAGGTTTCTGGACGGTGCAGATTCTCTACTCGCACGATGTGCACGTTGATGGAGTTACGATCCGCAATAACGAAGGCGGGAAGGGGCCGAGTACGGACGGAATCGACATTGATTCGTCGCGCAAGGTGCTGGTGGAGCATGCGGACATTGATGTGAACGATGATGCGCTGTGCCTGAAGGCTGGGCGCGACTCGGATGGGTTGCGCGTGAATCGGCCGACGGAGGACATTGTAATTCGTGACTCGATTGTGCGGCGTGGTGCGGCGGCTATCACGATTGGCAGCGAGACTTCAGGGGGATTTCGTAATATCGAAGCGTATAACATCACCGCGCTGAGTGGGGTGCCTTCGGGCGTGTTGTTCAAGTCGGCACATACGCGTGGAGGATTTGCAAAGGACATTCGCATTCACGACTTAACGCTTGAGGGGGTTGCGATACCGATTCACATTACGATGAATTGGAATCCCAGTTATAGCTACGCTACGGTGCCGGCAGGGATGACAGATATTCCTCCTTACTGGGTTGCTCTGACGACGAAGGTGCCGGACGCGCAAGGACTGCCGCACTTCAGCGACGTTCATATCTGGAATATCAATGCGACGGGCGCGAAGAGTGCGTTCAACGTGGCCGCCTATCCAAATGCCACGCTGGATACCTTCCGACTGGATCATCTCGACATTGAGGCGGCTACGGCGGGCACAATTGCGAACGCGAAGAACTGGACACTGACCGACAACAACATCAAGACGGCCGATGGGAGCAAGCCCGCGTTTACGGATTCGAGTTTCCGGGATGTGAAGGATGTTCCGTACGGCGAACCTAAGTAAATCTAATTCATGTGGAGATTACTGATGCTGGGAAGAGAAGTGCGGATGACGAACTTTACTGCGACTTTGATTCTAGTGATGGCGGGGCTTTCTTGCGATGGAGCATGGGCCCAGACGCCAGCTTCACCGCAGGCGGCGCCGTCGGAGGCGAAGCCAGCTCAGACGAATGGAGGTCAGGCGTCGGGGCAAGCGAGCGTGCCTGCGACAGGGCAAGTTACGGACCCGGGTGCGACGGTTCGGCCGCCGCTGCCGACGGCGAAGAATCCGAACTTGCCGACTTTCTACCTTGTGGGAGATTCGACGGTGCGGAACGGGAAGGGCGACGGCGGCGGCGGACAGTGGGGATGGGGCGAGCCGCTGGTGGATTACTTTGACGCGAGCAAGATCAATGTGGCCAATCGTGCGATTGGCGGGCGCAGCAGCCGCACGTATATTACCGAGGGGCGGTGGGACGAGTTGCTGGCGATGTTGAAGCCGGGCGACTTTGTTATTTTCCAATTTGGACACAACGACCCAGGGCCGTTGGACGATACGAGCCGGGCGCGCGGTACGCTGCCGGGCGTCGGCGATGAGAGCAGGGAGATCGATAACCCGATCACGAAGAAGCACGAGGTGGTGCATACGTACGGTTGGTACATGAAGAAGTATGTCGCGGATACTTTGGCGAAGGGAGCGGTGCCGATTGTGTGCTCGCCGATTCCACGGAAAATTTGGGGGGACGGGAAAGTGGTGCGGAATGCCGATAACTATGGCGGATGGGCGCGGCAGGTTGCCGAAGCGGAGAATGTCGCGTTTGTGGACCTGAACGAGATTATTGCGCGGCGTTATGATGCGCTGGGCGAGGCGCAGGTGGAACCGCTGTTTGCCGATCCACATACGCACACGAGCAGGGCGGGTGCGGAGTTGAATGCGGAGTGCGTGATTGCGGGGTTGAAGGCTTTGAAGGGAAATCCGCTGGGAGCGTATCTGTCGGCGAAGGGGCTGGCGGTGGCGCCGGACTCGGGTAAATGAGATCTGTACCTTTTGAGGATTCTGACGATTTGATTCCTGCTTTCCCACTCATGCGGCAAAACAAATACACCGCATGAATGGGGCACGGAGCTGATACAGAATCACACGATCAGAGACTTAGCGGTGCAGTTTGCGGATTTCGCTGCCGGCGAGAAGAAATGCGCCTACACCATAGGTGTAACTTGCGGAGGCTTTGAAGGGCTGAGGTTCGGCGCCGGTCTGCTGGATGCAACCTAGCCTTCCGTCGGCGTAGACATGATGAAGCAGACCGGCCCAGGCCTTGTCGATGACTGGACGGTAAGTCTTCTTATTGAGCAAGCCTTGATTGACGCCTGCGGCCAGCGCATACGCGAAGAACGCAGAGCCGGAGTTTTCAGGGAGATCGTAGTCAGCGGGATCGAGCAGGCCGGCTCTCCAAAGGCCATCGGGCGATTGGATTTCCGCGACCCTGGTGGCCATTTCTTTGAACTGGGCAATGTATTTTGCGCGGGCTGGATCGTCCTTGGGCAGGTACTGGAGGGTGCGAATGATGCCGGCCATGACCCACCCATTACCGCGGGACCAGAACATCTTCTTGCCGTTTGTCTCGGTGCGGGTGAGATAGGTGGAATCGCGGAAGTAGAGATGCTCGGCGGGATCGTAGAGACGATCTGACGTCTTGGCCCATTCCTCATCGAGGTAGTCGATATACTTGTGATCTCCGGTGGCGGCGTACATACGCGCCCAGACGGGAGGAGCCATGAAGAGCGCGTCGCACCACCACCAGGCGATTTCCTTGCCAGGGACGGTGGAAGTGCGCGGCGCGGCGAGGATGGCATCCAGCTCAGTTTGCGTGGGCTTAATCATGGCCGGATCTTTCTTGAGGAGATAGAGCTCAAGGTAAGTCTGGGCGACACTCTGATCGTCGGCGTTGGGAAGATGGGAGCGAAGTTGCCAGTCGAACTTCTGGCCCATGGCCATCATGGCGTCGCGATACTTTGGGTCGTCGAGCGAGTCGGAAGCGGCCATGAAGCCGGTGTAGAGGGCGCTCCAGGTCCAGATGCGGTCGAAGTATTGCTGCGATGTTTTGAGCTGCCAATCGGCGACCTTACGCATGGCTTTGGCCACGTCGGCGGGCTTGGTGGAGTAGGAGAGATCAGTGGCGAGCGGGCCGGGGTTGTCTGGCGCATCGCCGAAGTGGCGCGTTGCGTTCATGTCGATGTTGGCTTGTTCTTTTGGCGAGGGTTGATGCTGGGCAATGATCGATTGCACTCCAGGAACGGAAATAGCCGCTGCGACGGCAAGCATCAACATCTTTCTGCGAAGTGACATGGAATATCCTCAGTGGGCAATTCTAAATAAAAAACCGGGATCGCAGGCATGATGTTCTATGCATGGCGGTCCCGGGTTAGGAGACAAACGAAATCAAGTGGTCCAATCTCTAGAAATTCAGGCGACCGGAGAACTGGAAGTCGCGGCTGCCGCCGTTGTTGGTGGCTGAGCTGACCGTGCCGAAGGTGGAACTATCAGCGCTGACGTTGATGCCGCTGAAAGTTACCTTGTTGGCTACGTTCTGGCAATCGGCTGCGAAGACAAACTTGAGCCGTTCCGGGCGCAGGTCGAAGGTGCGCCGCAAGCCGAGGTTAAGGTTGGGTGTGCCGGGATTGCGCAGTCCGAAAGCCCTGGCGCGGGGAGCGTCGCCGATCATGAAATTACCCGAGTTGCAGAATGGGCCGACAGCCTGGGCGCAAGGGACATTGGTACCATTCCCGGTTGGGGAGGTGTTGCCATATCCCTGCGTAGCGTTGCCGATATAGCCCTTGATATAGGAGATCGACGAGAAGGTTGTGGCGGTGATGCCTTTGCCCCAGGAGCCGTTTTGACGAACACTCTGGCTGGGATATGCGGGGTTGAGGTCGGGCATGCACGTTCCGGTGTTGGGTTCAAAGGTGCTGTTGCAGGAAGATGCGGTGACAAGCAGCGGCGTACCTGAGTAGTAGGTGCCGAGACCCGAGAGCGTCCATCCGCCAGCTACAGAACGGACCCAGGCATTCTCGTGAGCGGATGGAATGTGATAGACACCGTAGATGGCCAGTGCTTGCGGAACGCTATTGGTGCTCCAGGAGCGATCGATGCGATTGACCGGCCACGATTTTCCACTGAGGATGACGCTGGAAGGAATGGCGTAGCCACTGCGCATGGTGCCCGTGTCGTCCAATTGCTTGGAATAGGTGTAGTTGAGGTTGAGCTGCAAGCCGTTCGACATTCTCTTTTCAATCGAGAGTTGCATGGAGTTGTAGCTGACGTTGGCGATGTTTCCCCAGGTGTCCGTGGTACCAGAGAATTGCGGCATCCAAAGGAGCGACTGCGCGATGGTGGCTTTGCCGGCGCCTCCAGAAGTAGCCGCAGCCTGGCCGAATCCAGCGTAGGGCAGGTTGATGGCGGGCAGCCCGACAGCGGCTGCAGCGGTATTCGCCTTGGCGAGGTTTGCCGGCGTGGCGGGGGCGGTAAGCAGATTGCCCATCCCGTTGGCCTCACCATATTGACCCATTACGTACCACGCGGGATTGATCTGGCCAGACTGGAGGCCGCGCATGTTGCTTGCGCCGGCGAGGAAGTGGCTTGAGGAACCCGCATAGTTCACGGTGGCCACAATGTCTTTGGCGATGACACGCTGCACACCGAAGTTGTAGAAGTTGAATTCAGGAGCGCGGCCGGAAAGATACAAGTCAGGGAAGCCCGGTGCTCCTCCGGCCTGGACGAAGGAGCCGGAACTGTTGACGTAATTACCGACGTTGAGCGTTTGACTGACAGCACCAGGAGCGGTGATCGCGGGGACGGTGTAACCCGCACCGCCAAAGTTGTTGTTGGCGAGGCCTAAAGCGGAGAATCCGGTGCTGGTGTTGAGATAGAAGGCTGGACCGGCGGAGGCGCCAGCAGCGGAGTCATTGTAGGCAGGCGAACTGGTGAATCCAAGCTGCGATGGGCCGGCGTATGCGCCGCCAGCGCCGCCTGTCCCACCGGCATGCGAGTAGACGACGGAGTAAGCGCCACGGAGAGTGGTCTTGGGGTTGAGCTCATAAGCAAAGCCAACGCGCGGGCCCCAGTTCTTTTTGTAGTTGTTGACCGGCGAGGAGCAATTGCAACTGACTCCCGAGCCGCCATTGCTTCCAGCGAACTGCAGTGCGCCTTGATTGCCTGTGACAGGGTTGGTGAGGTTGGGGTTGAGGAACGAGAAGCGGTTCTGAACCTCGTTGTAGCTGGGGGTGTAATCCCAGCGCAGGCCAAGATTGAGTGTCAGCTTCGAAGTGATCTTGTAGTCATCGGCAACATAGGGTGCGATGGGACGATAGCGGCCGCCTAGAACGGAGAAAGGCTGCAGGGTGATTCCAGTGCTGCTGACGGCTCCGAGCAGGAAGCTGGCATAGGAATAACCGGTGCTGCCGGTATAGGAAGAGCCGCTGATTCCCGCGGTTTCATTGGGATTCCAGTTGAGGGTGAGTGAGGATGTGGGCCCGTCGTAGGAGGACGCATTTTCTTCGAGCCACTGGAACTGGGCGCCAAAGGTCATGGCATGCTTGCCTTTGACCCATAGCAGATTGTCGACGGCAGTGTACGTTTCAGAGACGGTGGTTGCGGTGACACCCGATCCGCCTTCTCCCCATTCTGATTGGGCGTTACTGCCGGCAAAGACCTGGGTGGGGAACTCGGTGACAGCCTGGCCGTTGGCGGGAACTCCTGAGAAGTTGATTCCCATGTTGGCCGCTTCGTATTGCTTGATTCCCTCAGTGATGTTTTGAATAGGCGGACCGCCAAAGTTGCTAAACCCATATTTAAACTGGTTCACCAAGTTGGGCTTGATGGTGTAGGTGTGTGAGAAATCCGCCCAGTGCCCGGCGACGATGGAGGCTGTACTCCCAAGATAGGGAAGCGGGAGAATCGCGGAACCAGAGGTATACGGAACGGCATGGCGATTGCCGCCTGTGACCGTGGCCGACAGGGTTTGTTTGGGCGAGATGGTGTAGTCGATGCGACCAGAGTAAAGCCAATTGTCATAGCCCGAGGGAATTCCGCCGAGATAGTTGTTCTGGATTCCGGAAGTAGTGGGAGTCGGCAGGAACGATTCCATGGTCTGCGAGATGGGGGAGATTTCCCCAGCAGGAATTACGTTGATGGGCGCGCCAGTGGTGACTGGATTACCCGCAGGTCCAGCACCGATGCCGGGGCCGTAGCCATATTGATAGCGGCAAGGGCCGTTGGTGCTATTGGCGGTGCAGGCGCTCAGGGATGTGGGATCGTAGATTGCATAGCCAGGGCCGCCATTGGAAGCAAGCAACTGCGAAAAGTCGCCGGACTGCATTTGGGTGGTTGGAATGGTGGCTGTTGCGTAGGCCGGCGCGGACCGCGTGTGAACCTTGTCGTACGCTCCGAAGAAGAAAAGCTTGTCGTGTCCGCTGAAGAGCTTGGGAATGGAGATGGGGCCGCCGACGGCGAAGGTGAACTCGTTCTGATGATCGACAGGCTTTCCGACGGGAACGGTGGTGACGACTCCGTTGACCGCCTTCTTTTCAGTGGCCGCGATTGCGGTGAAGCCCCAGGTGTCAAAGGCGGTATTACGTACGAAATCGGCGACAGTGCCGTGATACTGGTTACCACCAGTCCTCATGCTGTAGTTGACTGAACCCGCGCCTTGGTACTCGACGGATTGACCGCTGGTAAGAGCGCCGATTTCGCCGATGGCTTCAGAGGGAACGAGATTGAAAATCGGGCGATTATCACCGATCTGGCTGATGGTGGTGAGTGGAATTCCGTCCAGGTAGACTTCTTCAACGCGGCTTGCCGTGCCAGAGAAGAGCGACGACCGAGCGCCTGCCTGCGCGCCGGGGAGATAGTTGGAGAACTGGGTAACATCGCGCTGCTGGTTGCCGGCAACCAGGATGGGCAGGGCCATGAATTCTTCAGTGGCGATGGTGCCACCGAGGACCGCGTTCGCAGTGTCCAGGGCAGGCGGCGCCGCGGTTACCGTGATTGTCTCTTTCTGATTGCCGACCTTCAGGACGGGATTGAAGCCAAAGATCTGGTTTTCATTAAGGACGATGCCTTGCTGCGCTATGGTGTCGAATCCGGCGGCGGTAACGGTGACCGTGTAGGTGCCGATGATGAGCGGGCTGATCTCGTAGACGCCGGCCGAGGAGGTGCGGCGCGCAGTCTGAACGCCCGTGGCATGGTTGACCGCTGTCACGGTGGCAGAGGGTATGACGGCGCCTGTCGGGTCGGTGACGATGCCGGTGATGGCGGCGTCTCCGGCGGTTTGCGCCGCAGCCGGAATGGCTGCCAAAGCCAGACAAATGGTTGACGCCAGCAGGACCTTCGCTGCCACAGCCCAGCTTCTATTCCTCGTGGACTGTTGGGCGAGTTTACATGTAATCAGTTTCGTTTTCATAAGACCTCTCGGGGAGCCTCCGGAATTTGGAACTGAATTGTCCGGGGTTTTAAGCGTGGTTTAAGTTCATGGTCCGACCACCGCAAAAACGTAAGGGATTGAATGAACGCATGTCAATAGAAAACTTATTTTTTATTTGGCGCACGGAAGGGCTGGGAGCGAACGGCAGAGCGGGTGGATGGCTGAGGGAGCAACTTCGCGGTCGGACCTGCATGGAAAGGGCTGCGAGCAGGGTTGGAGGTTGCGGGGCGTAGAGGGGAACAGGCCAGAGAGTAGGAGTGCAGCGGTGATTTTATCCGGATAGGGCGGGGGGCCACTTCAAGGAGCGTAGAAATTCCTGTTCTAGAAAGCTCGGACGTAGGCCGGTGGGGGTAGGGGAACGGCAGTGAGCTGCACGTCGGCGTCTGCGAGTCCGGCGCCTGAAGCATGGAGGCGGATGGTTCCCGCAGATGCAGTGGCGCGGACGAGGACAACGAGGCGGCCAGCGTAGAGATGGTGTTGAGGAAGGAGGAAAGATTCGTGGTCAGTGTTGCTGCCGTTGTCAGTGGCGACAATTTGCGCGGGGCCCGAAATGGAGAATTGGATTTCAGGGGAAGCGTCGGGCACGCGGACGCCGGCATCGTCTACAGCGATTGCGACGATGGTAACTACATCGCCGGCGGTTGGAGAGAGTGTTGTGTGCTCTGGCGAGAAAACTATGCGGGCTGGCTTTCCTGCGGTGCGGAGCTCGTCCTCAGCAACCTGTTTGCCCTGGATATAGGACACGGCACGCAAGGAACCCGGAGCATAAGGCACATCCCACTTGAGCGGGCTGGCGTCCGCGTGGAGCGATTGACGTCCTAGGGATTGGCCGTTCAGAAGCAAGTCGACTTCGTCGCAGTTGGTATAGACTTCGACGGATTCGGAGTGGGGCGCGGTGTTGTGGGGCGTCCAATCGAGGAGCAATGGTTCCTGCAGATCGTGTTGCACGGATTCGTAACCGGGATCTGTGGCTGCTCTCTCAGTGGGAGCGACGCGGCGCGCGATATGAACGGTGGGCGCTGAGGCCCACCAGCTTTGGCGTTCCAATGCGCGCGGATAGGGCAGGGCAGTGCGATCGAGCAGGCCAGTGGGACGACTGATGTTGGGCCAATTTCCAGCTTCGCCGAGATAGTCGATACCAGACCAGAGAAACTGGCCGGAGTAGGGTGGATTGTCGCGCAGAGCAAGCCAGGAAGCACGGTCGTGAATGTTTTCAGTCCCAAGGATTTTGCGCGACGGGTTTTGTGCGTGGGCGGCGAGGATCTCATTGACACGATAATTCTGGCCAACGACATCGAGCATGTCAGCGAGGCCGTTGTCGTAGTCATGGCTGACGTTGGGACGGAAGAGAGCCTGGGTGACGGGCCGTGATGGGTCGTTCTCATGAAAGACGGCGAGCAGGCGGGCGAGAATGCTATGGGCGAGTTCGGCGTGGGGTGTGTCGTGGATCTCGTTGCCGGCAGACCAGAGAATAATGCTGGGATGATTTCGGTCGCGACGAACGGTATCGCGCGTGTCGATGGAGGACCACTGATCGAAGTTGAGGTGGTAGTCGTAGGGATTCTTGCCGACCGTCCAGCAATCGAACATCTCTTCCATTACGAGGATGCCCATGCGATCGCAGAGGTCGAGGAACTGCGGCGAAGGGGGATTGTGAGCTGTGCGGATGGCGTTGACACCGAGGGAGCGCAGGGCGATGAGGCGGCGCTCCCAGACAGAATTGGGTACGGCAATTCCGACCGCGCCGCCATCGCTGTGAATGGCGACGCCCTTGAGCTTGAAGTTGCGCCCATTGAGCCAGAAGCCGGTGGATGCATCGAAGTGAAACTCGCGAATGCCGAATTGGAGCTGTTCGTCGTCCACTATAGGATCGGTTTTTGCGAGGTCGGAACTGGAGCGCACGCTAACGAGCGTGCGATAGAGCGAGGGATGATCTATGTCCCAGAGTTGCGGGTGTGCAATCGGGCACTCGCCGCTGAAGTGAGCCTCACCGCCGGGAGCGACGGACTGTCCTGGTATGACGAATCGTCCTGCGGCAGTGCCATCGGGTGCAATGATGTAAACGTCGAGCGATGCTTGCTTTGTTGTGTTGGATTCGTTGACCACCGAACTTTCAAAATGGACCATGGCGCTGTCGCCGGTCGCCACGGGTGTGGTGACGAAGGTGCTCCACGGATCGATATGTACGTCGTGCGTCAAGACGAGTCGAACAGGACGGTAAATGCCGCCGCCTTCATACCAGCGGGAGGCGGGCTGCCTGGAGGTGTCACAGCGGACGGCGATCACGTTGACCGCTTTGGGACCGAACTGCAGATGGCCGGTGAGGTTGTAGAAAAAACTCACATAGCCGTTGGGGCGCTGACCGAGATGGAAGCCGTTGATCCATACATCGCTGTTGGCCATAACTCCGTCGAAGACGATGTAGACGCGGCGATGAGCATCCTTGGCGGACAGATGAAATGATTTGCGGTACCAGGCGATTCCGGTGGGGAAGAATCCACCGGCAGGGCCGGATGGATTGGCTGGATCGACAGTACCGGCGATGCTCCAGTCGTGGGGCACGGTGACGGTGCTCCAGGAGGAATCGTCAAAGGTGGCCTGTTCGGCATTGGGCTGATCGCGCTGGAGGAACTTCCATTCCGCGTTGAAATCGTCGACGGTGCGGACGGGCGCTTGGGCTGATGCGAGGAATGTGGCAAGCCATACGAGCACGAGGGCCGCAAGGAGAAAAGGCCGCCTGAAAAGGGTCATGAAATTAAGCTCCAGATCAGGAACCGATATTAGAATGATTTCGATAGAAAACGCAATTCTATCCAGAAACATGCCTGATCAGGTATCTTGTGGACGGCTAGAGTGTCGAAGTCCCGATCCCGTGTTGTGCGGTGTGACGATTAGGGGGATGGGGAAGGCGCCAAGCGTTGGGAGAGAGAATGCGGATCTGCTTTCTGTTGAAGGTTCGTGCAGAGAAGGTGGACGAATACAAAGCGCGCCATGCCCATGTCTGGCCGGAGATGGTGGATGCGCTGCGTGAAACGGGATGGCGGAACTACTCGCTGTTTCTCCACGCTGACGGAATGCTGGTGGGTTATCTGGAGGCAGAAGATTTTGAGAAATGCTGCGCGGCGATGAAGAGCCATCCGGTCAACGCGCGATGGCAGGCGGAGATGGCGCCGTTCTTTGAATCAATCACGAATGGCGCAGCGGATGATAGTATGTTCCCGCTTGAAGAGGTGTTTCATCTCGACTAGGTTTATCTGCGTTTGACCTGCTGCGGCTTTTCAGTAGAGGCTACTATTCGCACTATGGATCCAGGAGGATCTTCTGATGACAACGTTCAGCAACCTGCGCCGTGATTTTCTGCGCACAGGCAGTTTCGGCATGGCGGCAGCTGTGATTCCGACGGTCTCGCTTGCAGGGTCTGCTCAGGAGGGCGCGACTTCTGCTGCGCCGGCGCTGGGCGTCTTTGATGTGCGCAAGTATGGAGCGACAGGAGATGGCAAGACGCTGGATACCGATGCGGTGAATCGCACGATTGATGCAGCGGCTGCGGCGGGCGGTGGGTTGGTGTTGATTCCTTCGGGCACGTATCTCTGTTTTTCGATTCGGCTGAAGAGCCAGGTGCATCTCCACCTGGAACAGGGCAGTACGATTCTTGCGGCCGAGTCGCCGCGTGCGGGGCAGCAGACCGGATACAACGGAGGGGTGTACGATGCTGCAGAGCCGAATACAGCGTGGGATGCTTATCAGGATTACGGGCATAACCACTGGCATAACTCCTTGCTGTGGGGCGAAGACATTCATGACGTAAGTATTACCGGGCCGGGATTGATTTACGGCAGAGGACTTAGCTTTGGAGCTAACCGCACACAACGCGGTAACTATCCCATCTACACCGCGGAGCAGGCGGGGGTGGGCAACAAGGCGATTGCGCTGAAGAATTGCCGCAATGTATTGCTGCGGGATTTTTCGATGCTGAAGGGCGGACACTTTTGCCTTCTGCTGACGGGCGTGGATAATCTGACCATCGACAATCTCAAGATCGATACCGATCGCGATGGGATGGATATTGACTGCTGCCAGAATGTACGCGTTTCAAACTGCACGGTGAACTCGCCATGGGATGATGGCATTTGCCCCAAATCGAGTTATGCGCTGGGTTATGCGCGACCTACACGAAATCTGACGATTACTAATTGCTGGGTAACCGGATATTACGAGCTGGGCTCGGTGCTGGATGGGACCTTCAAGAAGTTTGCGCCGGAGTTGCATGTACCGCGGACGGGGCGCATCAAGTGTGGCACGGAATCGAATGGCGGATTCATCAACGTGACAATCTCCAATTGCGTATTTGAAGGGTGCAATGGATACGCGCTTGAATCGATGGATGGCGCGCTGCTGGAGGACATGACCATCACCAATACGACGATGCGCGATCTTGTTTCCGGGCCTCTGTTCATGCGACTTGGAGCGCGATTGCGGGGCCCAAAGGAAAGCACGAAGGTGGGTACGATGAGGCGCATCCTGATCAGTAATCTTTCGTGCTTCAACGCGCCGCGGCAGAGTTCCATTCTTACCGGGATTCCGGGTTATTTGATTGAAGACGTAAAGCTCTCCAATATTTACATCGAGACAACTGGAGGTGGGACAGCGGAGGATGGGAAGGTTCAACCGCCGGAACTTGAAAACGGCTATCCGGATCCGGGACGATTTGGTCCGATGCCCGCAACGGGATTCTTTCTTCGCCATATGAAGAATTTGGAAATGAGCCACGTGGAGATTGCGAATGAGACTCCGGACGCGCGGCCTGCATTTTATTTGGCTGATGTGGAACGCGCGGATTTCTTTGCTGTTACTGCGCCCCGCAATGCGGAGGGGGTCTTTGCGCTGCGTGGGGTGAAGGATCTGCGGATTGGGTGGAGCCGGGCGGCAGCGGATGCGGCGCTGAGCGTTGTTGACGGCAAGGTACTCTGAGTTCGCGAGCCGCTGCGCGGCTTTCTTCGCTTTATTGGCGGATGACGACGACGCGGGTTTCATAGGGTGCCAAGGGTAAGGGCACGCCTAGGTTGTCGCCCATGCGGATGATTCGCAGCGGAGTTATGGTTCCGGTTTGCGGGTTCCACGTTTCCGCCACGGTGCCATGGCTCGTCAATTCGACGCCGTGATCCCACATATTCGGCCCCTCATTGAAGAAGAGGTAGACGTCGGCGTCCTTCCAACGGCGCTTCATCACGCGCAAGGCTGAGTATGGTTCTTCAGGTGAAATGGTGGGTGCGACGACGGCTGCCTTGAGCGCTGCGAGAATCTCGCCAGGGACTGCTTGTGGCGCAGGTGGTTCGGTAGGCGGATTGGCGGGCGGGACAGGAGTGGGGGGCAACTGCGCGTCTACTACGGTCGCCCATGCGAAGTCTGCCGGAGTGGCGGGTGAGGCATCGCGGATGGTGCGGCCAGAGATCAGCTTGGGAGTGCCACCGAGAAAGAGAACCTTGCCGCCACCTTGCACGAATGTCTTGAGACGGGTTAGCGCTTCGCTGGACATCACGAACGGCGCAGGCAGGATGACGGTGCGATATTGATTTCCGCTGAGCGATTCGAAGCTACCTTTGAGAGCTTTGAGATCACGTGCGAGCGCATCTTCGTCGACGATATCGAAGTCGATCTGGTGCTCACTGAGAAGACGCTCGACAGAGACAAACTGCGTGTCGGATATATCGTTGCCGAGCCACATGGAGCTGGACGGAAGGAATAGCGCGACGGTGGAATCCGGGCGACCCATGGACATGATGTAACTCAGACGGCGTGTGTAAGTGAGTAAGTCAGGGAAACCGGACTGGCCCATGTACGAAGGCGGCGGCTTGGGGCCGTCGGAGGTGGCGGGGAAATACATGGTCTCGATGAGATTGACCCCGCGCACAAACTGCTCATTCAGTATGTAGCGGGCCATATCGACGTCGGGAGCGGGGCGATATGCGGCGAAGCTCTCAGTGAAGGAGCGCGGCTTGCCGTAGACATGCGCGGCGGAACTTGCGAGGCGGGGATAGTCCGAGATTGTGTCTTTCCAAATCTGATGCCAGATGGCGTCGATGCCGGGGACCTGAACGGCGCGCATGTCACGGAAGAACGTACCCTCACTGTGTGTGAGTTCCATCTCGAGTTCTTCATGGTTGAGGTGAACCTGGTACTCGAGGTGATTGTCCGCGCACCAGTCGCCCTGAGGCTTGAAGAAGCCAGATGCGAACAACTGCGAGAAGACATCGTAGTAATCGCCCTTGATACGGATTTGCTCAGGTGTGAGATGGATGGGAATGCCTGGGTCGCGGCGCGAAGGGGTTTGGGTGAAGAGGGCGACATAGGGCTGCACATCGTAGCCCTTGATCTGACGAAAGCGATCGAAGAATGCAGGTGTCCAGGGCAGTCCGCTGATGGAGTAGTCGGGCTCGTCACCGCGGAAGCCCATGATGGTCTTGCCGAATTCATCGCCGACTGCCTGCTTGTATAGTTCGTGCGTGAAGCGCAGATATTGTGCAGTTGCGGCGGGGTCGAGGTAGTCTTCGAGGGACTGCGAGGTGTCTTTGACGCGCTGGGTGTTGGTGTCAGATCGGGTGGGCGAGGTGCGGAACTCGTGATCGACTAGCAGCATCGTCCACTTTCCGGCTGGCGCAGTCCAGTCCAACATGTTGCCGTGGAGAGGCAAGGAAATTGCTGTGCCATCCTGATTGACTGCGGCTGCGGAGACTGTGCCAGGAGGCAGTTGCTGATGGATGACCGCGCCGCCCGCAACTGGAATCTTCTGCGCGACCTCAAGCGCTTGCATGCGCAACTCCGGTTTCTCCGAGGTGAATTTGCCGCCTGCGAAGCCGCTGGGATATCCGGCATCGTCAACGATCCACACGCGCATGTTGCGCTGCTCGGCTTCTTCTACAAACTTGCGGAAGAAGGCAAGGTACTCCGAAGACATGTAGGCGAAAGGCATGTTATAGCCAGCCTGGATCGTTACTGCCTGGAAGCCAAGGGAATGTAGGGTGTCCAGGTCGCGCTGGATCTGCGGGATGCTGACGGGACCATTCAAGCCGTAGTATGGCTCCGGACCGTATTCTGGCGGAGGGGAGTTCCATTGCGCTGCGACTTCAGCGGCGGTGGGGTTCTGGAGTTGTTGCCATGACTGCTGAGCGGAGGCTGGTGACGCTTGCAACAGAAGAGGTGCCACGGTGAGAGCCAGGAGCATTTGGTAGGTCATGGTGATGAACCTCTTTGAACTTTTTCATTCCGTCATCCGCAGCAGAGGAACTTACGAAAACACGATGATATCTCGTCCAATCATCCGTATGGTACACTTTTTCGATATTGGAACGGACGCCTCTCTTTTGAACCCCTGGATGGGCTTGCAGTCCCGGCGGCTAGGATTGCAAGTAGGAGTAATTCAGTGGCAATTCCGCGCAGAAGTTGGATCGACGGGACACGCGACGACGGGTGCATCGCGCGGACATTGAAGGCTGGGTTTCTCTGCCTGGTATGGATGGTCCTGCTGGCTGCGGCGGATTTCCAATGCGCTGCTGAGGCAACAAGGCAGGCGCCGGAAACACAGGGGCCGGAACTGGCGGGTATTGCGCACGCGGCGATCCGCGTTTCCGACCTAGCGAAGTCGCGCGACTTTTACGAGAAGCTTGGCTTTGAAGAAGCGTTTGCAATGGATCAGGGTGGGACGCCCACGCAATCGTTCATCAAGATCAACGATCGACAATTCCTTGAGCTTTATCCGCAGCGAGATCCAACACAGGTGATTGGGTTCATGCATGTTTGCTTCGAAGCCGACGATTTGGAAGGGCTGAACCGGTATTACCTGGCAGAGGGTCTGAAGCCGAATGCGGTGAGACGCGCCGGTGCGGGAAACTTGCTGTTTACGATGACTGGGCCGGAAGAACAGAACATTGAATACACGCAGTACATGCCCGGTTCAAAACACACAAACGACCGGGGCAAGCACCTGGGAGCGCATCGTATCGCGGAGAAGATTGTGGCGGTGGGAATCGAGATGCAGGACTCGGTTGCCGCGAAGACTTTCTATGCGGAGAAACTGGCGTTTAAGACGGATGCTGAAGTGGAGCCGGGAGGGACGTGGCTCAAGATTCCGGGGCAGTCAGGACAGATGGTGGAAATCATCCAGCACACGCAGAGATCGGTCTTTCAGTTGTTCCTCGCGACGCCTGATCTTCGACGTGTTGCCGGGCAACTGAAGGCACTGCAAATCCCGGTTGAGAAACATAAGGCGATGGTCTCGATTGTGGACCCGGACGGCAATCGGATTGTGTTTGTGAATTAGAAACCGGCATAAACGGGAAGCGCCGCAGCTGAGGATAAAACGAGGAGCGGCAGATTACACTCTGTATTCGATGAGGTCGAAATGAAACTGGCAATCGCAATTGGACTTATGGTCTTCTCTGTTCCCACGCTGGCGCAGTCGGCGGGCAAGGCGCAGGTTTTTACGGGAGCTGATGTTCACGGACAGCTGGCACAGCTAGTGGAGCAGGCCAAGGCCAAAGGGAGCAGCGGGTCGACACTTGGAGACTACGGCACACATGCGATCAAGCTGTCGGCGAGAACTGCGAGCGGCGGCGCGGAAATTCATGCGCATTTCGACGATGTGATGGTGGTAACGGAAGGCTCAGCGACGCTGATTACGGGCGGTACGGTGGTGGGTGGTCAGACCGGAGCCGATGGCGAAACGCACGGTGCCAGCATCAAGGACGGCGTGTCCCAGACCATTTCGGTCGGGGACGTTGTTCATGTTCCGGCTGGCGTGCCGCACCAGTTGGTGATTGCACCGGGAACCGCGTACAGCTCTCTGGTGATCAAGGTCAAGGAGTAGCTTTCTTGAGGTTGCGATGAAGGAATATCGCACACAACTACGCGGTTTTTTTCTTTGGCCGAACGGGACGCACATTGCCGCGTTCGCGCGCGGCCTGTTCAGCAGCAAGCTCGCTCTCCGCGGAATGCAGATGGCGTTCCATGGCGCGTCGGGCTTCTATGGGATTTCCATCGCGGATGGCGCGATAAATATCGCGGTGCGCCTCAAGGGATGGCCTTCGGTCCTTGGCGCGCTCGGCGGTCTTGCGCCGCTCATCGTAAAGCGCGGTCGTCACCGTTTCCATGAGGGCGGCGAGGATGGGATTGCCCGAAGCCTGAGCGATGGTCCTGTGAAAGCGCACATCATGGATCAGATATTGGGCCGGATCGTCGGCGGTTGCGTACATCTCAGTCACTTCTTCGGCGAGCTGGGTCAGATGCTCTTCTGTTCCGCGCTCGGCGGCGAGCGCCGCCAAGTTTGTCTCCAACAGTTTGCGGGCCTCAAACATTTGCCAGGATTTGAATCCGTGAAGCGCGCCGAGCAAACCGAGCGAAGCTTTTCCAAACTCGGCGGGCCCGTCCGCGACGAAAGTACCCACGCCATGGCGTACTTTCATGACGCCGAGGGCTGCCAGATAACCGATACCTGTCCGGAGGCTGGCACGGCTGATATTCAACGACTTGGCAAACTCGCGCTCGGGCGGAATTTTGTCTCCGGGCTGCAGTGTGCCGTCTTCAATTTTTGCCCGAATGTGATTGACCACTTGCTGGGTTCGCTGACTATCAAGAATTTCAGATTTCATGAGGGCAGTATCCGCTACATGAGATTTGCAGAGTTGTTCCGCACACTGAGGTTAGCACCGACAAGCCCATCCTTGCTGCATATTTGTGTGAGCGGAAACTAATTTTGAACGACTGAACGCCGCATAGCGAGTCAAGGTTAAGCCGGTGCGGCGGGGAGAGTTACGAGAGGAACTGGCACCGCGAAGAGAGCAGTTCGGCCGCATTGGAAGCTGACTAAATGGCTGTTAATCTGTTATAGTGGTCTGACCTCATAAAAGGGTCAGGGAACAGGAAACCAACATGATGAAACTCGGCGAATTCTCGATTGGCGTGGGCGACCGATTTGCGCACCAGGCCAAAGCTCAATTAGAGGCATGCATCCTGGCCGGCAAGGCAGGCATTGAGGTAATCCCGGTTTGGAACAAGTCCAATCGAGAGCATGCGATCATCGGCTCTGAGCCGTCTTCAGTCCGCGCCGCGGCTGATACCGCAGTGAAGGAACTGGGATGGAAGTTGCCCTATTTCTGCGACGCCGACCATATCAACCTTTCCACGGTTGATCGCTTCCTGAATTTCTGTGATTTTTTCACCCTCGACGTGGCCGATTCGATTGGCCGGCCTGCAGAAGCGTCTTCGATCGACGCATTCGTGAAGCGACACTCCGAGCTGCTGGGGACCATCAGGCTGGAGGGCGCAGGCAAGAGCATCCAGATTACACCCGATCTGCTGGAGCGGACTGCGGCTAAATTTCTTTTTGCTGTGCAAGAGGCGGGCAAGATCTATCGCAAGATTGAAGCCGCAAAGGGCAAAAGCGGATTCATTGCCGAAGTTTCAATGGACGAGACGGACGCGGCGCAAAGTCCGGCGGAGCTGTTGATCATACTGGCTGCGATTTCCGACGAGGGAATTCCTGTTCAGACCATCGCCCCAAAATTCAGCGGGCGCTTCAACAAGGGTGTGGACTATGTGGGCGATCCCCGCCAGTTTGCGAGCGAGATGGAACTGGATATGGCCGCTATCCAACTCGCGATTGCGAGTTATGGACTGCCATCGAACCTCAAGCTAAGTGTGCACTCGGGTAGCGATAAGTTCTCAATTTATCCTGCGATCCATGCCGCGATGAAGAAGTTCTCAACCGGAGTGCATTTGAAGACAGCGGGGACTAACTGGCTTGAGGAACTGATCGGCCTGGCCGAGGCAGGAGGAGACGGCCTGGCACTGGCGAAAGAGATCTACGCCGAAGCTTTCGCGCATGCTGACGAACTCTGCGCACCGTACGCGACGGTGATCGATATCGACAGGATCAAGTTGCCGTCGCCACTAGAGGTTGACCGGTGGTCCTCAGCGCAATTCACTTCCGCGCTGCGCCACGATCAATCGTCACCCGCTTATAACCCAAGCCTCAGGCAGTTACTGCACGTTGGTTTCAAGGTGGCCGCCAAGATGGGCGGACGCTATTTGGATCTGCTGGAAGCGAATGAGGCAGTGATCGCGAAGAACGTGACGGAGAATCTTTACGCACGGCATATTGCACCGGTATTTCTCGGTATACAGCAGGATGCGGAACTTTCGACACGGCTGACCGGTACGAGGGCCTGAGACTGATTTGCCTGAACCGTGTCAATGCTGAACTACGGGCGTGCAGGACGCTTATTGCATGATGTGAATCGGCTCGCGTATCAGGAGCTTTGTGCCGGTGAGGCGCTGGACTTCTTCGACGGTCGCATCGGGCGCAATTTCTGTCAGCATAGGACCCTCTGGGGTTATCTCAATTACGGCTAATTCCGTGATGATTGTGTTCACGACTCTTGAGCCGGTGAGCGGCAGTGTGCAGGCATCGAGTATCTTGGGCGCGCCAGTCTTTGTTGCATGTTCCATGGCTACGACGACGCGGCGCGCTCCTGCAACCAGATCCATGGCGCCGCCCATGCCCTTGACCATTTTCCCGGGCACCTTCCAATTGGCAAGACTACCTGAGCGATCGACTTCAAGGGCGCCGAGAATGGTGAGGTTGATGTGGCCGCCGCGAATCATGGCGAAGGAATCTGCGCTGGAAAAGTAAGTGGAGCCAGGTAACTCGGAAATGGTTTCCTTGCCGGCGTTGATAAGATCGGCATCTTCCTGTCCGGACAGCGGGTAAGGCCCTACGCCCAGCATTCCATTTTCCGATTGCAGAGTTACTTCGATTCCATCGGCCACGTAGTTAGCGACCATGGTGGGGATACCAATGCCAAGGTTGACGTAGTAACCGTCTCGCAATTCCTTTGCCGCGCGACGGGCGATGCGTTCGCGAGGATCGATGGCGTTGTTACGTGGGTCGCTCATGCTGTTACTCCGCGCGTGGTGCGGCGCTCAATGCGCTTTTCATATTTTGTGCCAAGCACGATGCGGTGGACATAGATGCCGGGCGTCACTACTTGGTTTGCATCCAACTCGCCGGGCTCGACGAGTTCCTCGACTTCCGCGATGGTGCAGCGAGCCGCCGCAGCCATCATGGGATTAAAGTTGCGCGCTGTCTTGCGATAGACGAGGTTTCCCAATCGGTCTCCGCGCCAGGCCTTGATGAGCGCATAGTCGGCTTTCAGAGCCCGCTCCATGATATAGCTGCGACCATCGAATTCGCGGACTTCCTTGCCTTCGGCCACGACCGTTCCGACGCCGGCGGGAGTGTAAAATGCGGGGATACCTGCGCCTCCGGCGCGAATGCGTTCGGCAAGAGTTCCTTGTGGCACAAGGGTTAGATCGAGGGTGCCTGCGATTACCTTTTCTTCAAGCAGCTTGTTTTCGCCGACGTAACTGCCGGTGTGCGAAGCAATCATTCCTGCTTCAAGCATGAGGCCCATTCCGAATCCGTCGACACCCATGTTGTTGCTGATGGTACGCAGATTGCGAACGCCTCTGGCCACCAATGCTGCAATCAGGTTTTCTGGAATGCCGCAGAGGCCGAAGCCGCCTAACATGATGATGGAGCCGTCTGATATGTCAGCGACAGCGGCCTCGCAGCTCGGGAACACTTTATTCATGGATAAGCTCTAGCATGCCGGTTGGGTTGCGGACAATTTACCGCGACCCAAGGATACGCTATCGGAAAGGCTAATGCGAAGGTCGCCGCCAGTTAGAATACAGTGAATCGAGAGAGCGAAGGGAAGCGCGGGAGCGCTACTTGGGCTGGCTCTGGGGGCAGGAGGGTCGATGCGAACAGTTGCTTTGATAGTCGGCGTTGTTTGTCTGTTTGCCGTTCTGCTGGACGCATTCCAGACGATCATTTTGCCGCGCCGCGCCACGGGCCGCTTTCGGCTTACGCGGATTTTTTATATAGCCACATGGACACCGTGGGTCTTTCTGACGAAGCGTTTTTGCAATGCGCGGAAGCGGGAGACCGCGTTCAGCTACTACGGGCCGATGTCGCTGATTTTTCTGCTGGCAACTTGGGCGGGCGCGATGGTGATCGGTTTCGCGCTGATCTATTACTCGCTGGGTAGTCCGTTCAATGACCCTGCTCAACGAGCGGGTTTTCTGTCGGATGTGTACGTGAGCGGAACCACCCTGTTTACGCTGGGGCTGGGAGATGTTGTGCCCCACATCGGATTCGTGCGTGGCATTGTGATTTTGGAAGCGGGGACGGGGTTCGGGCTGCTGGCTGTTGTGATGGGCTATTTCCCGGTTCTGTACGGCGCATTTTCACGGCGCGAGGTGAGCATATCTCTGCTGGATGCGCGGGCTGGATCGCCGCCGACGGCTGCAGAACTGATGCGCCGCCACTCGTATGAAGGCGCGGAGCAAGCGCTCTCGCTGCTGCTGGTGGAGTGGGAACGCTGGTCGGCGGAATTGCTGGAGAGTCACATTTCCTATCCGCTACTTTGCTATTTTCGGTCGCAGCATACGAATCAGAGCTGGATCAGCGCATTGACTTCAGTGCTGGACACTTCAGCATTGCTGATTGCCGGAGTGCGGGGACACGAGGCGCGCCAGGCGCAGTTAACCTTTGCGATGGCGCGGCATGCGCTGGTTGATTTGTCGCAGATTTTCAATCTTGCGCCGGTGAGGAATGCACCTGACAGGCTTCCTCCGGAGCGCTATGAAAAGCTATACGCGATGCTCTGCCAAAGTGGTGTGAGCGTGTGCCGCGACGGCGCGTCGTACGAGAGGCTGACGGACATGCGCGCTCTCTACGAGGAGTACGCCGAGGCGCTGAGCGATTATCTTTGCATGCCGCTGCCGCCGTGGATTGCGGATCAGCCGCACAAGGATAACTGGCTGGCGGTGGCGAAATTGCGCGCGCAGACTGAGGCGGCCAATGCACCCACAGCGGGCGATACGTTGACGATGAATGCGCCGCAGACGATTGCTACGCTGGTGGACGATCATCACGAGTTTTGAAGGGCGTTGCAAGCGGGATGCGTTTGCCTCTAGACTTGTGGTATCTGGTGTTGGTCTGGGCGTCCTGAGAAGGTGGCCATGGCTTGGACGCCGGCTTGCGATGTGCGGAAGTGGTGAAATGGCAAACACACTAGCCTTAGGACGGCAATTTCGGTCTTTCGCACTGCCCTGCACCGAGGCGCACGGACTCTCCTAAACCACACAAAATGGTTGTTTTAGGAGAAAATCATGCCTCGCACCGAAACGCACCCGAGCGCACCCGATTCCAAACCCAACTGCCACCAAAACTGCCACTCGGAAGGGGTCGAGTGGTGGATGGTACGCGATAGTACGATAAGCCCCACAGACCTCACCCAAGACGCATTGCGCGCCCGCGTCCGCATTCATCCCAAGACCGGATGCTGGGAGTACACCGGAGCCTGCGACGCGAACGGCTACGGAAGGGTCTTCCTCTCCGGCAAGGAGAGAAAGGCTCCAAGAGTCTACTTCGAGGTCTTCGTCGGTCCGCTCCCCGCAGGCACTCGGCTCAAACATACTCTCCCGTCCGATAAATGCATCGGAAGCCCGTGCTGCAATCCCGCTCACGTGAAGGTCGAACAGAGCTTCAATGAGATCAAGTTCGCTCGCCGCATCTGTCCGAAGGGCCATCTGATCGACGCCGGCAATGCTGTAGTCGAACGCCGAGGCAATCATCTTCTCGTTCGCTGCCGCGCATGCAGGCGGCTGGACTGGAAGACGAACAAGCGCCTCGTGGCGAAGCTCAGACTTGGTCAGCAAAGTCCCTCGGGAGGGTGACGACCGCTGAAGCGTCCTCGCCGAAGAGCAGGTGCAGGCCTCTCAAACAATCTATAACCCCTCGAATCGAGTTCCAAGACGCTATCGTGCCGGCCCGGAATTGACCGAATTCGGGAATCGCCCTATAACTACCGGGACATTCCGGAGGAAGCTCCGGAACCCGGACGCCAGACCGGCCAGACGGGTCCGATTCCTGTTGTTGGAGCGAGGGGTTATGGATAACCAGATTGAGAAGCTTCTCTACTCGCGCGAAGATGCGGCCGCCGCGCTGAGCATCAGCATTCGATCCGTTGACTACCTGATCGCGGAAGGAAAGGTGACCACGCGCAGGATCGGCAGAAAAATCCTCATTCCCGCCGGCGACATCAAGCGCTTCGCTCGCGCGGACCACCCGGAACGCATTCGAACCAGCGGCAAAGTTCGACATGAGGAACAACGGTATGGCACGCAATGAGAAAAAACTCCGCGGCATCTTTGAAATGCCCCCGGACTCGGGAATCTTTTATATCCAGTACTTCGACATCAACGGAAATCGTCGTCGAGAAAAGGTTGGACGCCGATCCGACGCGATCACGCTCCTCGCCAAGCGGAAAACAGAAAAGCTCCAGGGGAAAAAGCTTCCAGAGAACCTTCGCAAGGGAGCGGTCCCATTCAAAGAACTGCTCGATGATGCGCTCGAAATCAGCCGGGCGGAGAACGGCGCTGAAACGACGTATAACCACGGACTCAAGTTCGAGGTCTTCCGCGAGCACTTCGGCGACCGGCCAGCGGAGAGTATCAGCAAGCAGGAGATTGTGCGTTTTCTGTTGGACCTCGCTGATGAGAGAGAATGGTCTCCTGCCAGCTTCAATCGCTGGCAGACTTCCATTTCCATCGTCTTCCGAGTCGGAGTCGAGAACGAGAAAATTGCTTTCAACCCGGCCTCCAAAATCAAGAAGAAGACGGAGAATAACGGGCGCATTCGCTTTCTCTCCGATAGCGAGGAGAAGTCTCTCCTTCAATACATCAACGAGCACTATCCGGAGCACGTTCCCGCGTTTCGCGTTAGCGTTCACACTGGAATCCGAGCGGGGGAGCAGTTTCGGATGCAATGGAAGGATATAGATTTCGAACGGCGGATTTTGACGTTACCCAAGACCAAGAACGGCGATATTCGACACGTTCCTCTCAATGAGACCGCTTTCGCCGCAGTAACCTCGCTCTACAAGAATCGGTCTCAGCTGCCTTGGGTCTTCCTCAATTCCGCCGGAGGGCAGTTGAGAAGCCAACGAGATTGGTTCGATCGTGTTCTCGAAGCAACAAAGCTTCCGGATTATACCTGGCATTGCAACAGGCACACTTTTGCCAGTAGACTGGTCATGAACGGCGTCGATCTCCGCACCGTTGGTGAACTCCTCGGCCATCGGACGTTTCAGATGACGATGCGCTATGCTCATCTAGCGGCAGATCATAAGCACGAAGCGGTGTCTCGCCTGGATAAGGGAATCGGCAGGGGTCGTTCATCCAGACGAGGTCCGCAAAGGGCAGCTTAGCGGGAGTGGCGAAATGGCAGACGCACTTGGTTTAGGTCCAAGCGGAGAAATCCGTGGGGGTTCGAGTCCCTTCTCCCGCACCAATTCAAACAAGTTCCGGCTACAGTAATTAGAGGGCGCGGCCATCGTTATAGCCGCGCCCTCTCCGGTTTTGAAAATCCTTACCGAACTTGCGCTACGAACTAGTCTCCCGAACAGAAGCCATGTAACCTCGCTGCCGTTCTCGCAGAACAGCATCTGCGGAAGACCGCGCTGCTTTTTCTGACCATTCCGTACCCGCGACCAGTGATCCTGGTTCAGGTCCTTGCTGACCGAGAGATTGCGGGCGACCTCCTCGCCAGTAAGCAGAGTGTCGAACTCCGGCATGAAAAGGGATCTCCTATAGCCTCTTTCCTCCATCTGCGTGGTGTCCGGGCCTGCATGCTCCGGCGAGGTGAGGAAATCGTGGGTTAAATTCCCGTATCGGTCAAATGTGCGCCGGACCGTGCCCTCCCCCCGGTCCTGAATCCGGACTTGACCGAATTTCAAGACCATCTCATTCTGTTCCAGCATTAAGGGAAGCCCTGCGGCTGACTGCGAGGAGAAGGAGATGTTTGATTCGATCACCGATCTAGCCGGCAAACTTGCAGCCACAGGCTACTTCATCGACCCGACAATGACCCAGGTGGTCTTTCTCGCGGCCAAGCTGCAGAAACCGCTGCTGCTCGAAGGGCCGGCAGGATCAGGCAAAACGCAATTGGCCGTCTCTGTTGCCGCCGCAGCCTGCACACACATCGAGCGACTCCAATGCTACCGCGGTGTCACCGAGGATAAGGCCATCGGCCGATTCGATGAGAGCCTTCAGCGGCTCTATATGGAGTTCTCGAAGGGGGCAGGTCCGCACGCGACTTTTCTTACCTGAAGAACCGATTTCATTCGTATCACGATTTTGCTAGAATCGTCGCCCTTCTTCGTTCAGAGACGATTGAATCAGGCAGCAACCGTCGCTGGACGTCGCGATTCGTTTTCCCGTTTGGCCCAAACGCCATCTACGAAGATCAGATCTCATTCGCATGGAGCTAGGTGGAGCATCGGAATGAGTTTCGGAATTGAAGACATTTGCGGAACATGAGAATCCAGATTCGGGATTTTGAAGAGCCGCGAGCCTCGTCCATGCCAATCCAACCAGGAATAATGCATCGACACCATCGTTCACGACTGGCATACAAAGGGCAACCCTCGCCAGCTCTGAACTGTCCTGATTAGACAGGTGTGAGGGTTTGCATTTCATTGTTTTGCCAGCC